>NZ_JPLA01000001.1 GCF_001010355.1 Dyella japonica DSM 16301
GCGCAGAACTCGCTCGATGCGATTGCCATCGGCACCCATGCAGTCGGTTACGGTCAGGGCTCGGTAGCACTGGGTACCGGTACGTATTCGATTGGCCAGGGTTCGACCGCCATCGGCGGCTGGATCGACACCAATGGCGACGGCAAGCTGCCGGGTCACGGCAGTGGCAACGAGGAAACCTGGGCCTATGGCAAGGGCTCCAATGCCTATGGTGCCGGCGCCGTGGCGTTTGGCGACTACGCCACATCGATGGGCACGCTCTCGTACGCAGGTGGTTCGCAGGACGCAGGTGATGGTGCGCTGAGCGGTTCGGTGGCGGTGGGCTACAAGTCGTCCGCCAAGGGCGATGGCACGGTGGCGATCGGTCGTGAATCGGTCACGCAATACGACGGTGCGACCGCGATCGGCTATGCCAGTGTCGGTTATGGCCAGGACAGCGTGGCGCTCGGTCACGGTGCCGTGGCGGCATACACCAACGATATGGCACTGGGCAGCAATGCCTGGGCGGGTGGCGGCTTCGGTTCGCGCAACATGGCGATCGGCGTGGGTGCGACCGCCGGCAATCCGGATACGGACGGCACCGATCCGACGCTGGACGTGAGCGATTCCATCGCCATTGGCGCCGGCTCGCTCGCCGACAAGAACCAGGCGCAGGCGATGGGCGTGAATGCGATTGCCGATGGTGTGCAGAGCGTGGCGATCGGCAACAACGCCTATGCCGCGAGTGATTACAGCACGGCGGTGGGTTCGGCGAGCTTTGCGCTTGGCACAGGTGCATCGGCGGTCGGCAGCGGCGCCACGGCGACGGGTCAGTTCAGCTCGGCGGTTGGCTACAACGCATCCGCTGTTGCGGACAACAGTGTGGCGCTGGGTTCCAACGCGATGGCCGACCGCGCCAATACGGTGTCGGTGGGCAGCGTAGGTGCAGAGCGGCAGATCACCAACGTTGCTGCAGGCACCGCCAGCACCGATGCGGTGAATGTCTCGCAGCTCAACCAGAGCATCGGTGCCGCCAACCAATACGTGGCATTCGGTCCGCACGATGGCCCTGGCGGCACGATCAACGGCGACTTCGCGCCGGCGTCCGCCTCGGGCATCGGCGCGGTGGCCGTGGGCATGAACTCCAACGCCAGCGGCGTGTTTGGATCGGCGTACGGCTTGATGGCCCGCGCCAACAATAGTGAGACGGTGTCGTTGGGCGACTTTACCGACGCCGAAGGCTTTGCCTCCTCGGCGATTGGCGGCAGCGCCAAGTCTGTGGGCAACTACTCGACCGCCGTGGGTTCGCACACCTCCACGCCAGGCAGAGACGCCACCGCCGTGGGTGCCGGCGCTACTGGCTTCGCTGACTTTGGCACGGCCATTGGCCAGGCCTCCAGCGTCGCCCTGGCGGCCACCAACGGCACAGCCATCGGCGCCAGCGCAAAGGTGAGGGCCACGGGCATCAACAGTGTTGCCCTGGGATCCAACTCGATTGCGGATCGCGCCAATGCCGTCTCGGTGGGTGCCGTCGGCAGCGAACGCCAGATCACCAACGTCGCGGCCGGCACGTCCGACACCGATGCTGTGAACGTGGCGCAGTTGCGCGACGCAGGTCTGGTCAGCAACACCGGCAGCACGCTGAGCGCAGTGACGTACGACGACACGGATCACTCGAAGATCACCCTCGGTGGTTCCAACGGCACCGTGCTGGGTCATGTCGCCGCGGGCGTGAATGCCGACGAGGCCGTCAATGTCGGGCAGCTCGGCTCGATCGCTTCCGTTATCGGCGGTGGTGTGGCGATGGGTAGCAACGGCATGATCACGGCGCCCAGCTTCATCGTGCAGGGCAATCCGTATTCGAACGTGGGCGATGCCTTGTCCGCACTCGACAAGAGCATGACGGGTGCACTCACCGACATCAGCACAATCAATACGCGTATTGATGGGCTGGCCAGCACACCGGCCGCGACCAGTGGCGGCAGCGTGCCGTCGGGCGACGGCGCCGGCCTGGCCGTCGGCAACGGCAGCCATGCGCAGGACACGCGTGACACCGCGCTTGGCACCAACGCCAAGATCGGTGCCGATGGCAGCGTGGCGATCGGCAACAACGCCACGGTATCGGCGGCAGCCACCAATGCCGTCGCGGTGGGTGCGGACGCCAATGTGACCGCCGCCTCCAGCACGGCAGTGGGCCAGGGCGCGAGCGCCACGGCGGCCAACGCGGTGGCGCTCGGCGCCAATTCGGTGGCCGATCGGGCCAACAGCGTGTCAGTGGGTAGTGCGGGCGCCGAGCGTCAGATCACCAATGTCGCCGCCGGCACATCGGCCACGGATGCGGTGAACAAGAACCAGCTCGACTCCGCGACCGCGCAAGCCATTGCCGCCGCCAAGACCTATGCGGACGCCGGTGACCAGACCACGCTGAGCAGTGCCAACGCGTACACCGACAGCAAGCTCAACAACCTGGTGACGAACGACAGCTTCAACTCGTTCAAGGATCAGGTGAACCAGCAGTTCCATCAGGTCAACACGCGAGTCGACCGCGTGGGCGCCATGGGTTCGGCGATGGCCGGCATGGCAGGTGCCATCGCCGCCGCGCAGAACACACCCAACCGCGTCAGTGCCGCCGCCGGTGGCTATAACGGGCAGGGCGCCCTGGCGGTGGGTTACTCGCACACGTTGCCGTCCAACGGCGCCGTGCTCGTCGGCGGCTCCATCGCAGGAGGCGGTGAATCGTCGGCCTCGGTCGGCGTCAGCTTCGGCTGGTAAGCCGGCTCGTTCCACGCACTTCATCGGCGCCACCCGACTTGCCCTGTCGGGTCGGGCGGGCGCCGATGACTTCCGGACCCATCGTCCACTTCATGCATTACCGGGGAGACACCATGTTCAAGTTCAAACCTTTCCAGACCTGCGCCCTTGCCGCGGCGCTCGCGCTGGCCCTGCCCATTGCCCATGCCGACACCGTGTCGGCCGATGTCGCCGCCAAGATCAACCTGCGTGTTTTGCAGGGACGTTCGCAGCAGACCTTTGATCGTTTCATCGTGACGTATCGCAACGGCACGACGGAAAATCTCAACGCTACGGCCGCCACGCAGAATGTCAGCGCCGCCGCCGCGCGCATGGGCAACGGCAAGGCCGCTTTGGCTGTCAGTCATCTGCGCAAGCTCGGCACGGGTGCGCACGTGATGCATACCTCGCGCAAGCTGAGCGCGACCGAGGCGTCGCAGTTCATGTCGCAGATCGCTGCCGATCCGTCGGTGGCCCATGTCGAGCCCGACGTGATGATGCGCCTCGTGCGCGATATCCCGGCGACCCAGGCCTTGGCCACCCAGACGTCCAAAACGCAGGCGGCGAAGGCGCAGGACCTGCTGTCCGGCGCGCCGAACGACGGCTACTACGCCAGCAATCAGTGGCACTTCCAGCCGCTCAGCAGTACCAACAAGGGTTCGGCGGATGTCGAAAAGGCGTGGACCGTTGCCGACGGCACCGGCGTTATCGTGGCCGTGATCGACACGGGCATCACCGCGCATCCGGATCTTGACGAATCGCTGGCTGATGCCGGCTATGACTTCATTTCCGATGCGCTGGTCTCGGGCCGTGCCGCCGATGGCCGCGCCGCCGGTGGCTGGGACCTGGGCGACTGGACCACGGGCAGCACGTATGCGGGCTGCCTGGATGCGGGCGACCCGGGCGAGGCCAGCAGCTGGCATGGTACGCACGTGTCCGGCACCATCGCCGAGCTGACCAACAACGGCACGGGCATGGCGGGTATCGCCCACGCGGCACGTGTGCTGCCCGTGCGTGCGCTCGGCCACTGCGGCGGCTATACCTCGGATATCTCCGACGCCATCACCTGGGCATCGGGCGGCCACGTGGATGGCGTGCCCGATAACCAGAACGTCGCGCAGGTGATCAGCATGAGCCTGGGTGGCCAGGGCGTCTGTGCCGCCGACGATGCGTTCGGTACGGCGATTGCCGGCGCCCTGTCGCGCGGCACCACCGTGGTGGTGGCGGCGGGCAACAGCAACGAAGACGCCAGCGGTTTCAGCCCTGCCAGCTGCCCGGGTGTGATCTCGGTGGCCTCCAACGGCATCACGGGCAAGCGCGCGTTCTACTCCAACTACGGCACAGGCGTGACCATCTCCGCACCGGGTGGCGGCATCTATGCCAACGATGCATCCAGCGGCACGCAGGCCAATCCGACCGGCTTCGTGTGGTCGAGCATCAATGCCGGCGCAACCGTGCCGACCACCGCCACTTACGGCGGCATGGCCGGCACTTCGCAGGCGACGCCACATGTCTCGGGCACGATCGCGATGATCCTCGCCGCGGAAAAGGATGCGGGCATCGCGGCTTCCACCCCGGCGCAGATCAAGACCATCCTGACGTCGAGCGCCCGTCCGTTCCCGGTGACCGAAGATCATCCGATCGGTGCCGGCATCCTGGACGCTTATGCGGCCGTTGAACTGGCTGTCGCCGGCTCGACCGGCGGTGGCGGCGACGGAAGCGCCACCACGCTCACTGCGAACACCACGCTGACGGGCCAGTCGGGCGCGGCCGGTACCTCGGCCGTCTATTCGATCGTGGTGCCGGCAGGCGCCAAGAACCTCAGCCTGCGCAGCTTCGGCGGCAGCGGTGACGTGACGATGTACGTCAAGGCCGGTGCAGCGCCGGCAACGAACGGCAGCGATGCGGACGTGACCTCGGCGCGTCCGGGCAATACCGAAACCGCCGTGATCGCCAAGCCTGCCACCACCACGTACTACATCCGCATCGTCGGCGTGGCGGCTTATAGCGGCCTGAGCCTGCTGGCTTCGTACTCGATGTAACCCCTGCGGACCATCGGGCGCGACCCGCTGGTCCGTGCATGTTGCGTCCGGCTGACAAGGAGGTCGGCCGCGGCGCTTTTTGAACCACCGTGAAGCGCATGACATCCACGACTTACGACACCCGTTTCGCGCCCGACCGTGCCTGGCGCATCGCCATCCTGGAGGACGACACGCAACTGAGAGAAGGCATCCTGGTTCCCGGCCTGCGCTATTTCGGCTTCGAGGTGACGGGCGTGGCGACAGCAGCGGAGCTCTATCGAGCGATGCTGGCCAAGGACATGGATATGGTAGTGCTCGACGTTGGCCTGCCCGGGGAAGACGGCATCAGCGTGCTGGCCAATCTGCGAGAGTTGTCCAATCTGGGCGTGGTGATGATTACCGCCGACGGCAATGCCAGTGGGCACGTGGCTGCGTTGGCACATGGCGCGGACGCCTTTCTGGCCAAGCCCGTCGACGTGGAAATCCTGGCTGCCACGCTACACAGCCTCGGGCGCCGGATGGCGATCGAGGAGAGGGATCTGCAGGCCGCCGCCCATTCCGGCAAGTGGCAACTGGACACCGAAGACTGGTGCCTGAGCACACCAGCGGGCAAGGCTGTGCCGCTCACCGCGCCGGAGCGATGCATACTGCGCATCCTCATGGCCAGCCGCGATCGCCCTGTATCGCGTGACGAGCTGATCGACGCCTTGCGGCGCGACGTCCACGACTTCGAACCCAAGCGCATCGAAATGATGATCCACCGTCTGCGACGCAAGGCGCAGGCGGCCTCGGGCGTGCAGTTTCCGCTGCTCACGCTGCGAGGGCATGGCTATCTTTTCCAGGAGCTCGTCGACCACTGAGCGCACCGGACAGGACCGCACGGGGCGATCAGGTGATCCGTCGTGCGGTGCCTGCGCATCGCGCAAGCATCAATGTTTAGAACGTTGATAGTACCTGCGCGATTTGTCGCGACTGCCGCAGTCCGCCATGTCACACCATCGACGCTGGCCGTTGCGTGTCTGGTCTTCGAACAGCCAGTCGCAGGAAGGGCAGAAGCGCAGGCGCTCATGCGTGCCGCTGGTCAGCAGTTCCGCCGCATCGAGCAGGATGGGCGACAGCGCCTCGGTCGCGCTGCGTGGCGCGGGCCAATGCCAGGTGAGCGTTTGGGGATCGATCAGGCGTGCCTGGTAGGCGTGGCCGGCCGCTTTGCCGATGGTGGCGATGGCGCTGGCCGTCGCCTGTTCGCCATGTGCCAGTGGCCGAAGTGCCGACGCCAGCATCCGTCGCGTCGCGTGCAAGGCGGACAGGTCGACCTCCTTGCTGCGCGGGAAGGGCAGGCCCACTGCGGCAAACCATCGCTTCGCATTCTCCGCCGACGACAGCCAGTCGTGCTCACGCTCCGTCTCAGGCCAGCTGACCGTATTGATGAAGTCGAGACTGGGGCGGCCACCTACCAGCTTGTAAGTGCCACCGTAGCTGCCGGGATCGAGGTTGAGTGCGTCCATGCATTCATATTACCAGCTATTTCGTTTTGACAGGTGATAATTGGCGGCGTATAAGTCTCACCATCATGAATGCATTGACTGGTAAGACGGATTCCGATGCACTGAGCCTGGCCGATCGCGTGCCTCCCTACGCATTCTTCGTCGGCAGCGCGATCTTTCACTATCTGGGCCCCTCGTTCGCCGTCCTGCTGTTTGCGCGGGTGCCGGTGGCGGGCGTGGCATGGCTGCGCATCGTGTCGGCGGCACTCGTGTTCGCCGTGTGGCGAAAGCCGTGGAAGGCATTCTTCGCCGCAACGCGCGGCGCGCAAGGGACTATGCTCGCGCTGGGCGGCGTTTTTGCCACCATGAACTATTGCTTCTATCGCGCCATCGCCGAACTCCCGCTGGGCACCGTCGCGGCGATCGAGTTCATGGGGCCGGTGGCGTTGGCGTTGATGGGGGCGCGTTCGCTGCGCAATCTTGCAGCG
Organism: Dyella japonica DSM 16301; assembly: GCF_001010355.1. Classification (GTDB taxonomy): domain Bacteria; phylum Pseudomonadota; class Gammaproteobacteria; order Xanthomonadales; family Rhodanobacteraceae; genus Dyella; species Dyella japonica. The sequence goes on from NZ_JPLA01000001.1 coordinate 6,763, forward strand.
CTGGCGCTGACCGTCGCCGGCGTGTACCTGTTGACCGAGCTGCGTTTTGCAGGCTCGCCGCAGGCATTCCTCTGGGCCTTCGCCAATGCGCTGCTGTTCACCTTGTATATCGTGCTGGCGCACGCGGTCTCCCGTTCCGATCCCGCAACCAGTCCGATCGATCGCTTGGGGGCGTCGATGATCGTGGCGGGCTTGCTGATTTCGCCACTGGGGCTGAGCGAGGCCGCTTCGGCCCTGCTGGATCCGATCGCCTTGGCTGCCGGCTGTGCGGTGGGCATCAGCTCATCGGTGATTCCTTATGTGTTCGATCAACTGGCCATGCGGCGGCTGCCTCGATCGACGTACGCGCTGTTCGTGGCCTTGCTGCCGGCAACGGCTGTGATCATCGGGGTCATCGTGCTACGGCAGGTGCCCTCAGTGGTTGAACTGGCTGCCGTCGCGCTGGTGGTGGCCGGCGTGGCGCTGCATCGGCCTACGGCTTGAGCGGAGGCGCAGTGCAATACGTACAGCTTGGTCGCAGCGGATTGAAGGTGTCACGCCTGTGCCTTGGCGCCATGAGTTACGGCAGCCCGCAGGCGAAGGCATGGATCCTCGGTGAGGAGGAGGGCAGGCCCATCATCCAGCATGCATTGGAGCACGGCATCAATTTCTTCGATACCGCCGACATGTATTCCAGCGGCGAAAGCGAGCGCGTACTGGGTCGCGCCCTGCGGGACTTTGCCCGTCGTGAGGAGGTAGTAGTGGCGACCAAGGCTTACTATCCGACCGGTCCCGGACCGAACGACCGCGGCCTGTCGCGCAAGCACCTTTTCGACGCGATCGATGCCTCGCTGAAGCGCCTGGGCATGGACTACGTCGACCTCTACCAGATTCATCGCTGGGACGATGAGGTGCCGCTGGAGGAGACGCTCGAAGCGCTCAACGATATCGTGAGGTCGGGCAAGGTGCGCTATATCGGGGCGTCCAGCATGTACGCCTGGCAATTCCAGCGCGCGCTGATGACGTCGGAGCGGCATGGATGGGCCCGCTTTGTTTCCATGCAGAATCACTACAACCTCGCCTATCGCGAAGACGAGCGGGAGATGCTGCCACTGTGCCGTTTCGAGGGCGTCGGCGTGATGCCGTGGAGTCCCTTGGCACGCGGCTTCCTGGCGCGCTCGCGCAGCGAGGCGATGACGGTGCGCGCCACGCATGATGCCTTTGGGCAAAGTCTCTACTACAGCGAAGACGACTATTGTGTGGTCGATGCTGTGACAACGTTGGCCTCCGCGCGAGGCAGGCCGCAGGCGCAGGTGGCCCTCGCGTGGCTGCTGCGTCAGCCGGGCGTGACGGCGCCCATCGTGGGCGCCACACGCATGTCGCATCTGGAGCAGGCTATTGAGGCACTCTCATTGACGTTGACCGCGGATGAGTGCGCGCAACTGGAGGCCCCGTACCGCCCGCACAGCGTGCTCGGTCATGAGTAGACGTGGCAGCAAGTGCATTGACTCATGCATCCGCCTGCGCGCCGAAGCTCGGCGGTCGGTCCGCCAGCGCTGCGCCAAACGCCGGGTTGGGCTGGTCGCTCATCTGGAATAGCAAGGTGCCACCGGCAGTCAGCTCGGCATGCGTGATCCAGCTCTTGGTCCACGGCTTGCCGTTCCAGCTCACCGACTGGATATACGGACGGCCCTTGCCATTGCCCTGGGTCTGCACGATCAGTCGCTTGCCGCCAGCCAGCTGGACTTCGGCACGCTCCAGCAGCGGGCTGCCGAAGACGTAGTGCGTGCTCACCGGATCCACGGCGTACAGGCCGAGCGCGCTCATCACATACCAGGCGCTCATCTGGCCGCAATCCTCGTTGCCGGGCAGGCCGTCAGGGTCGGGCAGATACATCGTTTCCAGCAGCATGCGCACGCGCGCCTGGGTCTTGTGGTGGGCACCGGTGTACGCGTAGAGGTAGGGCATGTGGTGGCCCGGCTCATTGCCGAAGGCGAACTGGCCGACCATGCCGGCGATATCCGGCGGTGCGTCCGCCGGCAATTCGGAATCGGTGGTGAAGAGCTGGTCCAGTTTCTGCTCGAAGGCCCTGGCGCCACCGAACATCGCCATGTAGGTGTAGACGTCGTGCTGGTTGAGGAAGGTCGCCTGCCACGCATTGGATTCGGTGAAGTCGCGCCACTTCGCCGAATGCCCGATGGCGCGCGGATCGAACGGCTCCAGCCATTTGCCGTCGCTGCCGCGCGGACGCGCGAAGTTCACGGCCTTGTCGAACACGTTGCGGTAGTTCTGCGAACGCGCCTTGAGCGCAACGGCATCGTCGTGATGGCCGAGCTTCTCCGCGTAGTGCGCCATCACCCAGTCGTCGTACGCATACTCGAGCGTCTTGCTGACGGCTTCGCTTTCGACATCGCTGGGGATATAGCCGCGCTTGCGATACTCGGGCAGGCCGAAGTAGTCGTCCTCCATCGCCCGTTTGCGGAACACCGGCCAGGCGGCCGCATAGTCGATGCCGGTGAAGCCCTTGGCTTGCGCCTCGGCGATGACGACTGCCGAGTGGTAGCCAATCATGCAGACCGTCTCGATGCCCTGCAGCGGCCACACCGGCGGGCCGGCGGGGCTTTCCTGCGCCATGCGCACGAGGCCGTTGACGAGATCGGGCACGCGCTCGGGTTGGTATAGCGTGAACAGCGGATGCTCGGCGCGATAGGTATCCCACAGCGAGTAGGTGCTGTAGTTGTGCTGGCCCTTGGGCAATTGATGCACCTTCATGTCCATGCCGCGATAACGGCCGTCCACGTCGCTGAACAGCGTGGGCGCCAGCATGGTGTGATAAAGCGCGCTGTAGAAGGTGCGCCGGATATCGTCCGACGACGACTCGATGCGGATGCGGCTGAGTTCGCGCTCCCATGAGGCTTCCGCGGTAGCTTGCACGCCATCGAAATCCCAGGCGGGGATCTCGGTCATCAGGTTGCGCAGGGCGCCTTCGATATCGACGCCGGAGATGCCGACCTTGACCAGCAGCGGTGCGTCATCGAGCTTGTCGTAGAACAGCGCGGCCTTGAGGTTGGTGCCCTTGGCCTGCGTGGCGCCATCGGTCAGTGCGGTATCGTCGGCGTACAGCGTGCCGCGCTTGAACGGCCGCGAGACCTTCAGCGCGAAATAGATGTGGCGCCCGTTGGCCCACTGGTGCACGCGCCGCGCACCGACCAGGGTGTCATTGCCCACCAGTTTCAGTTCGGCGTCGGTGACGCTGGCCGGCTTCTTCGGGTCGTCGTGGAAGCCATGGGCGAAGTCCACCAGCAGATGCGCCTCGCCCGCTTGCTGGAAGGTGTAGCGATGGATGCCGGCGCGTTCCGTCGCGGTCAGCTCCGCGAGCACGTGGCTGTCCGTCAGTTGCACGCGGTAATAGCCCGGTCGTGCCTGCTCTCCGGTGTAGTGCGATCGATAGCCCTTGACGTGGGTCTTGTAGCCCTTGCGCTCGCCACCCTGGCCGGCGTGCACGCCGTCATAGCGCGAGTGGTAGTTGACGCCGTCGTAGTCGCGGTCGCCCGGCTGCAACAGCACGGGCCCCATGGCGGGCACCACCAGCACATCGAGCATGTCGGCGGCGCCCGTGCCCGACAGATGGGTATGCGAGAAACCCATGATCGAACCGTCGCCCTGGTGATAGCCCGAGCTGCCGTCCCATTGCGAGTCATTGGTGTCGGGGCTGAGCTGCATCATGCCGAACGGCATCGTGGCGCCGGGATAAGTGTGGCCGTGGCCGCCCGTACCCACGAACACGTCGACATGTTGCGACACGCTTTCAGCGAGCGCCGTCTTCTTGCCCGCGGCGGCCGGGAACGCCGGCAGCGCGTTGGCGCCACTACCAAGAACACCTAGTGCGGCCATGCCTTGCAGAAAACGACGACGGCTAACCATGATCTGACTCCTCAAAGCAAAACGTTGGCCGCGGGGTCGGCCGGATGGATGGTTGGGTGACTACGCCTTGCGCAGCACCTGCGGATGGCGATCGGCGAGCGTCACGATCAGCTCGCCGAACAAGGTGTTGGCCCAGGCAAACCACGAGCGCGTGAATTTGGCGGGATCGTCCTGGTCGAAGGCCTCATGCATGAAGCCGGTGCCGGCATGCGTGGCCTTGAGCCAGGCGACACACTGGGAAATTTCCGCCGCATCGTTGCTGGTGAAGGCGCGCAGCATGATCGACATCGGCCAGATCATGCGCAGCCCTTCGTGCGGACCGCCGATGCCCGACGCGGCACGCCCCTGGAAAAAGTAGGGGTTGCGCGTGCTCCACGCCTGCGAGCGCGTGCGCTGATAACGCGCATCGACCTGCGCGCAGGCGCCGAGATAGGGCAGGGCAAGCAGGCTGGGCACGTTGGCGTCATCCATGAACAGCTGGTTGCCGTAGCCATCGACTTCATACGCCCAGTAGTCGCCTTGCTCGCCATGGATGACGCCGTGCGTTTCGGCGGCGCGCTGGATTTCATCGGCCAGCGCGATGCACTCGCCAGCGGTGCTGTCGTCATGACGTATGGCGCGCAACATTTCGGCCAATTGGCGCAGGCTCGTTGCAGCGAACAGGTTGCCCGGGATGTTGAAGGGGTAGACCGTCGCATCGTCCGAGGGACGGAACATCGCGTGGATCATGCCGACCGGTCGCGTCGGGTTGCCGTAACCCTGCAGGAACTGCGATTCGCTGGGCGTCGGCGAGGTGCGCTGGAAGTGGTACGGTCCCGGGCCATCCTTGCGCTGCTGCTCGCGGAAGGTCCTGAGCACGATGCGCATGGCGGCGTGCCAGTCATCATCGAAGGGCGCCGTGTCGCCGGTGGCCTTCCAGTAGCCGTGCGCCAAGCGGATCGGGTAGCACAGCGAATCGATCTCCCATTTGCGCTCGGCCACGCCGGGACGCATGTCGGTGAGGTCGTGCTGCGCCCACTCCAGGTTCGACTTCGCGCCCGGGTCGGGCATGAAGGCATTGGCATAGGGATCGATGCTGATGCACAGCGCATGGCGATGGATCAGCCCGCGAAACAGCTGCTGCAAGGCCTTGTCCTGACTGGCCAGCTGCACATAGGGCCACACCTGCGCCGAGGAATCGCGCATCCACATGGCGTCGATGTCGCCGGTGACCACGAAGGTATCGGGCTTGCCGCGCAGCGTGCCCACCTGGACGGTGGTGTCGAGCGTGTTCGGGAAACAGTTCTCGAACAGCCACGCCAGTTCGGGATCGCCGATGCGCGCCTTGGTGGTGGCGATCAGCTTTTCAACGGCGGCGCTGGTGAACTTGCGTTGGCTCACCGGCGGACGCTTGCTTGCGAAGACAGTCTTGCTGGCGCCAGCCAGGACACTGTTCGACAGCAGGGCTGCTGCCGGCGCCATCGCCATCCATTTGAGCAGGTCGCGTCGCGTGGTCCTCATGGCTTGGCCTGCGCCTGCACGGCGTCGACCAGCGAGGTCAGCTTGAGCGCTGCCTTCAGTTGCGCCGCGCCCGCCGTACTCGTGATGGTGATGTCGATGTGCTCGCCAGGCAGCAAGTCAAACGCATTGTCGGAAAGCGTGGCGTCGATATTGCCGAAATCCAGCCAGACGCCACGCGCCAGCTGTTTGGCCCGAACGGTGACCACGAGGTCGTTGCCGGCCTGGTGCCAGTCTGCCGTGAGGCCGGGCTGAGCCAGCGCCAAGGTCTTTGCCAGTCCGAAATAGAGCAGGTGGTGGGCAATCACCTCGCCGTTCTCGATCACGTCGAAGGAGGCGACGCTGTGTGCCGGGCTCGCCCCGTGCAGCAGGTCCACATCGCTGAAGTCACCAACCGCAATGCTGCTGAGCGCGGCAGCGTCCACTGGCTTGCTGCTTTCGCTCAGGCGTTTGCCTGCCATGTCGTAGAGACGCGTGCGCAGCACAGCCTTGAACGGCGCCGTGCGATCGGAGACGAGATGGACCGTGGTGTGGCCGTCACGACGAATCGGCACCACATCCACCGGCGCGTAGAAGCGCCTGGCGTGGTACTGCAGCGCCTTCCAGCGACCGAAATAGTCGAGGCTGGACCAGGACGGGCCCGGCCACACATCGTTGAGCTGCCAGTAGAGCGAGCCCATGCTCTGCGGCCGCGCACTGCGCAGATGCTCGGCGGCCAACTCGATGCCCTCGGCCTGCATCAGCTGGCTGAGATAGACGAACGAAGCAAAGTCCCTCGGTTCGCCGTAGTTGCCGCGGATATAGAGCAGCAGGCGGTCGTTGCCATTGCCGTTGGCAAACTTCTGGTGCGCGCGCATCACCGGCGAGTTCGGCGTCATGTCGGCGGGCGTGGCGAAGCTTTCGATGGTGGCCATCACCGGGAACGACTGCAGGCCGTATTCGGACTGGAAGCGCGGCGCGACATCCAGGTAGTGCTCGATCGGCTCGGAGCCCGACCACACTTTCCAGTAGTGGTAGTCGCCATCGTTGAGCACGTTGGCTTCGCCATCGAAATCGGTGCTGGGCGAGCTGGCCCAGTACGGCACGTCGGCATCGTTGGCTTTCACCACCTCGCGCAGCGTGCTGCCGAAGAGTTCGCGCATGCCGTTTTCGATGCGCTGGCGCTCGTCGGTGCTGATGCTCTTCTTGAAATCCTCGCGATCAGGCCAGGACTCCCAGCCCGTCTGCACCTCGTTGTTGCCACACCACAGCACGATGCTGGGATGGTTGCGCAGGCGGCGCACCTGTTCCACCGCCTCGATCCGCGCGTTCTCGCGGAACGCCGGATCGTAAGGCGTGATCGCGCCGCCGAACATGAAGTCCTGCCAGATCATGATGCCCAGCTGGTCGGCCAGGTCGTAGAACGTATCGCTCTGGTAATAGCCGCCGCCCCACATGCGCAACATGTTCATGTTGGCGTCGCGGGTGGATGTCAGCAGCTTGCGCAGCTGCTCGGGCGTGGTGCGCTCGGGAAAGCTGTCGGTGGGGATGAGGTCGGCGCCCTTGGCAAAGATCGGCACGCCGTTGACCACGAAGGCGAAGCCGCGACCCCACTGATCACGGTCGCGGCGCAGCTCGACGCTGCGCAAACCGCTGCTGCGATCGGCGCTGGCGAGTGTGCTGTTGCCACGCTGCACGTCGACATGGAAGCGATAGAGATTCTGCTTGCCGTAGCCCAAGGGCCACCAGCGTTCGGGATGGTCGATGGCAAACGGCAGGCGCACAGTGTTGTCGCCTGCCGTGAGCGTGACATCCTGCGCCGTCTCGCCGTGGCTGCCATCCGGCGCCGTCCAGCTCAGTGCGATGTGCGCAGGACCAGGCTTGCCTGCCTGCAACGAGACTTCTGCCGCAAGGTCCGCCTTGTCCGCGTCTACGTGCGGCTGGGCGATGTGGAAATCCTCCAGGCGCGCATCGGTCCAGCTTTCCAGACGCACCGGCTGCCAGATGCCGAGCGTGACGAAACGCGGACCCCAATCCCAGCCGTACTGGTAGTTGGCCTTGCGCACATAGTTGGAGGTCTGCTTGCCCTTGGGCTCATCGCCAAAGGCCGAGTCGAATTCGCCAGGCAAGGCGTAAGGCTGCTTGAGCAACCAGGGCTGCAGCTTGGCGATAGGCGAATGCAGCTTGACCACCAGCGTATTGCTGCCGGCATGCAGCACGCCCTTCACCGGCACGCGCCAACGACGGAACATATTGCCTGCGCTCAGCAGCGGCTTGTCATTGACCGTGACGTCGGCAAACGTGTCCAAGCCATCGAACACCAGGTCGACGTGATCCTGCTTCAGCGTGGCGCCATCGACGTTGAAGGCGAGGCGATATTCCCAATCGGCCAGGCCGATCCACTGCAGCGTCGCTTCGTTGTCGCGATAGAACGGGTCAGCGATCTTGCCGGCCGTGAGCAGATCGGTCTGCACGCTGCCTGGTACGTGGGCGCTGGCCCACGCCGATGACTCCGGATGCTTGGCCGCCTGCGGCGTGCCCGGCAGCAGGCGAAACTGCCACCCTGCATCGAGCGGCGTCACTTGAGTGGCGTGGAGTTGGCTTGCACCAGCGAACAGGAGGCCGGCCAGCAGGCCGAGGGTAGGGCGGGTCAAAGGGGGCAAGGCAAAGCGCTCCGCATCGTCGTGGTTGGCACGTCGGCCGTCCGAACCGGCCGGCGTTGCAGGAAGGCGAGGCTTCCCGGCAACGGCATGGGGTGAGGGGTCAGTTGTCCAGCGAGGCCGTGGAACGATGATCCAGTTCGCCGGACACTTCGTTTGCCGCCTCGATCAGCAGCTTGGTGGTGGTCGCCATGGTCATCGAAGAGCCGCGCCGCTCGATGAAGGGGATGGTGATCGCGCAGATGGCCCGATCATGCTGCATCACCGGTGCGGAAATATCGGTCACGCCATCGACTACCTGGCTGGCGATGGTGGCAACACCGGCGGTGCGGATCTCGCGGATCGCTTTTTCGATCGGCGGACGTCGCAGCTGCGGTTCGTGCTCGATCATCATGCCGAACCAGCGCTCGCGCGTGGCGTCGTCCTGCCAGGCCAGCAGCACGTGGCCCGACGCGGAGTGGGAGATCGGGCGGCGATGACCCACGCGCACCACCAGGCCGATTTCACCCGGCGGATCGACGCGCGCGATGACAACGATCTGCTCCTGCGACGGGACCACCAGATGGCACGACTGGTCGATGTCATCCGAGAGTCGATGCATGATCGGCAGGGCGGTCTCCACCAGGCTCTTCACCGGCGGTTGTTCCATCCCTAAGCGGAACAGTCGCGGCGTGAGCGAGTAGCGGCCTTCGCCATCGGGGCGGCTGATGTAGTCGCGCTCTTCCAGCACCTGGAGCATGCGGAAGATCTCGCCGCGCGAACGGCCGACGCCTTCGGAGATCTCCGCGATGGTCAGCGGTGCGACGGCGCGCGCGAGCAGTTCAAGGATGTCCAATCCCTTGTCGAGGGCGGGCGCGCGATATTTGGGAGACTCTGCTGACATAAGCGTCCATGGTATTGAGTGGCTTGTCATGCAGACCATGGGCAGGTGTTTGAGGAGACCCCGCGCCCCGCCATGCTGCGCCGCAACTTGTGGTACATATAAACTATAAGTTCATATTTGCACAATTGTTGCGCCCTGGGCAGATGGGCGGACACTCGCCAACGGCCGGAGGATGACATCTATGCACCCACAAGCCGCGCCGAACACGGCGGGTGGTCGCTTTCGGGAGAGGGTCCCGCTTTTGCCCCTGGTCTTGATCGTAAGTCTTTTCTTTCTCTGGGGTGTGGCCAACAACCTCAACGATGTGTTGGTGGCGCAGTTCAAGAAGACCTTTACGCTGACAGACTTCCAGGCGGCGCTCGTGCAGGGCGCGTTCTACCTGGGGTACTTCGTCGTCGCGCTGCCCGCCGGTGCCTATATGCGGCGCTACGGCTACAAGTCGGCGGTGGTGCTGGGCCTGTGCCTGTATGGCGCGGGAGCCCTGCTGTTCTGGCCGGCCGCGGCGCTGGCGACGTATGGGATGTTTCTTGCGGCGCTGTTCGTGATCGCCTGCGGGCTGGCCTTTCTTGAAACCTCGGCCAACCCCTATGTCACCTTGCTCGGCCCTGCCTCATCGGCCGCCGCGCGCCTCAATCTGGCGCAGGCGTTCAATCCGCTGGGCTCGATCGCCGGCGTGCTGATCGGCCAGCAATTCATCTTTACCGGTGTGCAGCACACGCCCGCAGAACTCGCCGCGATGACTGCAGATGCGAGGGAGGCCTTCATGAAGAGTGAAGCCGCCGCCGTGCAGATGCCTTATCTGGTCATCGGCCTGGGCGTGATCTTCTGGGCCGTGTTGATCCTCATGACGCGATTTCCGGCAGTGGCCTTGCGCAAGGAGGGCGCCGCGATCGAGCGGGGCGTGCTGAGGCACTTGTTGCGTGACGGCAGGTTCCTGGGTGCCGTGGCTGCGCAGTTCTTCTATGTGGGCGCACAGGTTGCCGTCTTCAGCCATTTGATCCGCTATGCCGAGGCCGCGATGCCGGGCACGGCGGACAAGACGGCAGCGACCTACGTCACTGCCGGCCTGGTCTGCTTCATGGTGGGCCGTTTTGCAGGAGCGGTGCTGATGAAGCGCCTGAAGGCGGCGCGTGTACTGGCGGTATTCGCGCTGGCCAACGTGCTGCTGATGGCCATGGCAGCCCTGGCGCCGGGACGCGGGGGCGTTTATGCCGTGGTGGCGTCGAGCTTCTTCATGTCGGTGATGTATCCGACCATCTTCGCGCTGGGCGTGGAAGGCAGGAGCGACGATGAGCGCAAGTTCGGCGCGGCCCTGCTGGTGATGGCCATTGTTGGCGGCGCAGTGCTGACGGCGACCATGGGCGTGGTGTCGGACCGGATCGGCATCGCGCATGCCATGCTGGTTCCCGCCGTGTGTTTTGTGGCGATTTTCCTGTTCGCGCAACAGCATTGGCAGCGGGCCATGGCGAGCGTGCCGGCATGAGCTGGCAATGCCTGGCGCTGGACCTGCGCGACGATCCGGCGCTGATCGCCGAATACGAGCACTGGCATCGCCGTGAAAATATCTGGCCGGAGATTGTCGCCTCGATTCGCGCATCAGGCATCGAAGACATGCAGATCTTCCGCACCGGCACGCGCCTGGTGATGCTGATGCGGGTGGCGCTTGATTTCGATGCCCAGGCCAAGGCCCTTGCCGATGCGGCCAGCGAGCGTGTGCAGGCGTGGGAAGCGCTTATGTCGACGTTCCAGCAGCCGCTGCCCTGGGCGGGCGCAGGGCAGAAGTGGGTGCCGATGCAGCGGATCTTCGATCTGGCCGAATGCGTCGCCTGATCAGGCGTTGCGCCACAGGATGTCGCGCGAGATGCGCGAAGCGTCGCGCTGGCCGGTCAGCGCCATGGTGACACTCAGCTCGCGCCGGATCAGTTCGATCGCCTGCGCCACGCCTTGTTGCCCGTTGGCCCCCAGTCCGTAGAGAAAGGCCTTGCCGATCAGGCCGGCACGCGCACCCAGCGCCAAGGCCTTGATCAGATCCTGGCCGCTGGTGATGCCGCTATCGAACAGCACTTCGATACGGCCCGCGACAGCATCGACGATGGAGGGCAGCACGTCGATGGTGGCAGGGGCGCCATCCAGCTGCCGACCGCCGTGATTGGAAACCACGATGGCATCGACACCGTGCTCGACGGCCAGGCGCGCATCCTCGGGATCGAGGATGCCCTTGATGATCAGCTTGCCTGGCCACTCCTCGCGGATCCAGGCCAGGTCGTTCCAGTTCAAGGTCGGGTCGAACTGGTTGGCGATCCATTGCGCCAGCGTGGTCAGGCTGTCAGCACCTTGAATGCGTCCATCCAGATTGCCGAACGAGCGGCTCGGCGCCTTCAATACGCTCCACGCCCAGCGCGGCTTGCTGGCGATGTCGAAGATATTGCGCAGCGTCACCTTGGGCGGCACCGAAAGGCCATTCTTGATTTCGCGATGACGCTGGCCCTGCACGGTGAGATCGGCCGTCAGCATCAGGGCGGAGCACTCGGCGGCACGGGCGCGGCGGATCAGCTCGCGGGTGAAGCCGCGGTCGCGCATCACGTAGACCTGGAACCAGAACGGCGTATCGCAGGCGGCGCGCACCTGCTCGATCGAGCAGATGGACACGGTGCTCAGGCAGAACGGAATGCCCGCTTCGGCCGCCGCGCGCGCACCGAGGATCTCGCCGCTGCCATGCTGCAGCCCGGTCAGTCCGGTCGGTGCAATGGCCAGCGGCATGCTGACCGGTGAGCCGAGGATGGTGGTTCCCAGTGAACGGTGGTCCACGTTCTGCATCACGCGCTGACGCAGCTGCAGGCGCTCGAAGGCGCGCCGGTTTTCGCGCAGCGTCACTTCATCGTAGGAGCCGCGGTCGGCGTACTCGAAGAAGGCCCGTGGCACGCGCCGACGCGCGATCTCGCGGAGGTCGGCGATGTTCGTCACGGGCGTCTTCATGGTTTACCCCACCGCCGTCTTGGGCGCGTTCTTCCACACGATGCCGTCAGGGTAGAGATGGTCGCGGATCGAGGCTTCGTGCATGCGCGCGGAGAAACCCGGTGCCGTCGGCGCGAGGTAGCGCCCGGCCGCGATCGTCACCGGTTCCACGAAATGCTCGTGCAGATGGTCGACGAATTCGATCGCACGATCCTCCTTCTTGCCGGTGATGGCCACAAAGTCGGCCATGGCCAGGTGCTGCACCAGTTCGCACAATCCCACGCCGCCGGCATGAGGAAACACGCGCACGCCGAAATGAGCCGCCAACAACAGGATGGCGAGATTCTCGTTCACGCCGCCCACGCGCGCCGCATCGATCTGGATCAGGTCGACCGCCTGGGCCTGCAGCAGCTGCTTGAACAATACGCGATTCTGGCCGTGCTCGCCGGTGGAGATGGGGATGGGCGAGACGCCGCGACGGATCGCTGCATGGCCGAGCACGTCGTCGGGGTTGGTCGGCTCCTCGACCCAGGCCAGGCCGATGTCCTTCAGCGGCTTGAGCCACTCGATGGCCGTCTGGACGTCCCAGCGCTGGTTGGCGTCCACGGCGATGGCAATGTCCGGGCCCACCGCTTCGCGCGCCAGACGGCAGCGTCGCAGATCGTCCTCCATGCGCAGCCCGACCTTGAGCTTGATGGTGCGAAAGCCATCCGTCACGGCTTTCCTGGCGAGACGTTGCATCTTCTCGTCGGTATAGCCGAGCCAGCCGGGCGAGGTGGTGTAGGCAGGGTAGCCCTCGGTCTCCAACTGCGCGATGCGGGCCTGCTTGTGCGGCTCGGCCGCGCGCAGCATGGCCAGCGCCTGGTCAGGCGTCAGCGCATCCGTGAGGTAACGGAAATCGATTTGTGCGACCAGTTGCTCAGGCGTCATGTCGGCAATGAAGCGCCAGACCGGCTTGCGCGCCCTGCGCGCGGCCAGGTCCCATGCGGCATTGATTACCGCACCGATCGCCATATGCATCACGCCCTTCTCGGGGCCCAGCCAGCGCAGCTGGGAATCGCCAGTGAGCTGGCGTGCGAATGCGCCGAGATCATTGACGATGTCCTCGACTGCGCGGCCGACCACCATGGGCCGGAGCGCCGCCAGTGCGGTGGTCTGGATGTCGTTGCCGCGCCCGATGGTGAACACCAGCCCGTAACCGGCCAGGTCATCGGGGGCATCGGTCTTGAGCACGACGTAGGCGGCGGAGTAGTCGGGATCCGGATTCATGGCATCCGAGCCGTCGTGCGCCAGCGACGTCGGAAAACGCACGTCGAACGTTTCCAGGGCGGTAATTTTCACCATCGTGCCCGGCCTCCGGCGCCGGTGACTTGGTAAGAAGAAAGCAGGGACATCGTTCAGGCGCGCGTAGCGGGATAGGCGAGCACGTCTTGCCGCTGCCGGCCCAGTCCTTCGATGCCCAGTTCGATCACGTCGCCCGGCTTCAGATAGGTGGGCGGATGCAGGCCGAGGCCGACGCCAGCCGGCGTGCCCGTGCTGATCACGTCGCCCGGCATCAAGGTCATGTAGCGGCTGATGTAGCTCACCAGCTGCGCCACGCCGAACACCATCGTGCGCGTATTGCCGTTCTGGTAACGATGGCCATTCACCTCGAGCCAGAGCGCGAGCTTCTGCGGATCGGGGACTTCGTCCTTGGTGACCAGCCACGGACCGATCGGTCCGAAGGTGTCGCAGCTCTTGCCTTTGACCCACTGGCCGCCGTGCTCGAGCTGGAACTCGCGCTCGGACAGGTCGTTGATCACCGCATAGCCGGCAACATGATCGAGCGCTTCGTTGACGTCGACGTATCGCGTGACCTCGCCGATGATCACGCCCAGCTCGACCTCCCAGTCGGTTTTCACCGAGCCGCGGGGAATGACCACGGCATCATTCGCGCCGCCGATGGCGCTGGTGGCCTTCATGAAAAGCACGGGCTGCTCGGGTACGGGCGCATTCGTTTCAGCGGCGTGGTCGGCGTAGTTCATGCCCACGCAGATCATCTTGCCGACCTGCGCCACCGGCACGCCGTAGCGCGGCGCGCCCTCGACACGGGGCAGGGTGGACGGATCGATCGCCATCAGGCGGCGCAAGCCGTCGCGACCGAGCACGCCTGCAGAGATGTCGTCGATCACGCCCGACAGATCGCGCAGGCCGCCGTCGCGATCGATCAGTCCCGGCTTTTCCGCGCCGGGTTGCCCATAACGACAAAGTTTCATGCAGTGGCTTCCATCAGTTCGACCAGCCGCCATCCACGACGTGGATGGTGCCGGTGGTAAAGGAGGATTCGTCGGAGGCGAGATAGAGCGCGAGCGCGGCGATCTCTTCGGGCGTGCCGAGTCGCCCCATCGGCTGTCGCGAGGTAAAGCCCTGCCATGCGGCTTCCTCGTCGCCACCCAGGGCGCGCACGCGCTCGGCCAGCGACGGCGTCTTGACCGTGCCGGGGCAGATCGCATTGCAACGTATGCCGGCCGAGACGTAATCGGCAGCGATCGAGCGCGTCAGGCCAATCACTGCCGCCTTGGTCGCGCCGTAGGCAAAGCGATTGGGCACGCCCTTGATGCTCGAGGCGACCGAGGACATGTTGACGATGCTCCCGCCGCCGCGACTCAACATGCCGGGAAGCACCGCGCGGCACAGATGAAACATGCTGTCCACGTTGATCGCGAAGGAGCGGCGCCAGCTGGCATCGTCGGTATCTAGGATGGTGCCTGCGTGCACGTAGCCGGCGCAGTTGAACAGCACGTCGATGCGCTCAGTCGCACCCACCAGCGCCCGGATCGCGGCGGCGTCGGTGACATCGAGCATCTGCGTGCGGATCGAGGGATGGCTCGCGGCCAGCGAAGCGAGGCTGTCCTGCTGGATATCGGTGGCAAGCACGCTGGCGCCAGCCTCGGCAAAGGCGAGCGCGGTGGCGCGACCGATGCCCGCACCGGCGGCGGTGACCAGCGCATGCTTACCCGACAGTCGGCCGCTCATGCGCGACGCTCCGCGGCATTGAAGTGGCAGCAGGTGAACCAGGGTTTCATGGCGTAGTCCCCGAAGCGGTTGCCGGCTCACGGCTGGCGAGTGAATAGATCGTCGCGGCGTTGCCGCCAAACACGGCTGCCTCGTGGCGACGGGCGAATCGCCGCGTCAACTTTTGCGCGCAGTCCTTCCATTGCTGGTAACTCGCGTGCGTGGTGAGCACGGGCCAGTCGCTGCCCCACATCACGCGTTGGCCGCCGAAGCTTTCGAAGAGGTGCGCCACATAGGGCTCGATGGCGGCCATGTCGGTGTCCTGGCCAGTCAGGGTCAGCAGCCCCGACAATTTGCAGGCCACGTCAGGCACCTGGGCGACGCGCGCGATCGCGCCGGCCCACGAGGCGAATTGCCCATCGACGATGCCCGGCTTCGCGCCGTGGTCGACCACGGTGACCAGGCCCGAGTGCCGGGCCAACCGCTGGGACAAGGCGCGCAGATGTCGGCCATCGACCAGCGCATCGAACACCAGGCCGTGGTCGCGCAGGCAGTCGAAGGCGCGATCGAGCGAGGGTCGGGCGAGCCACTCGGTATCGGGAATGTCCTGCACCATGGGGCGGATGCCACGCAGCAGACCTTGTCCGCTCTCGACCAGGGCGGCGATGCGTTGCGCGGCATCGTCCGCTTCCATGTCGACCCAGCCGATGACGCCGAGCACGCCCTTGTTCTGCCGGGCGATCTCAAACAGGTAATGCGTTTCCCGCTCATCGGCTGCGGCCTGCACGAGGATGCAGGCGTCGGTCGTCACCTCAAGATCCGGCGGAAGAAATGCCCGCTGCAGTGCGGCCGGGGCCTGCGCCAACCAGCCGTATTCGAGCCGCGACGGATCCCAGTAGTGACGGTGCGCGTCGATGATCATGGCGTCGGCACACTCTTCTCGAGCAGGCCTTGTTCGATCAGCGATGCCCAGGTCGCATCGGGAACCGTGGCGCTGATGCGCGCGACGGCGTCATCAACCTCGGAGATCGAGCGCAGTCCGCACACCACCTTTGTCACTGCCGGGTGCGCGAGCGGAAACTGCAGCGCAGCCGCGCCGACGCGCGTGCCGGTGCGCGCGCACACATCGTAGAGTTGCTGCGCGCGCGCCTTGATGGCCGGCGATGCCGGTGCGTAGTCATAGGTATCGCCCGGACCGGCGTCCGCGCCGAGCAGGCCCGAGTTGTAAGGGCCGGCGATCAACACTGCGACGCCGTCAGCGGCAGCCCGCGCCATCACGGCTTGGCTGCGCGCCTGTTCGAACAAGGTATAGCGCCCCGCCAGCATGATGGCGTCCAGCGGAAAGCGATCCATCACCTCCAGGCAGACGGTCTCTTCGTTCACGCCCAGGCCGATGGCGCCCACCACGGCCTGGTCGCGCAACTCGACCATGGCCGGCAAGGCCTCATCCAGCGCTTGCTTCAATACCTGCGGATGACGCGAGCCATGGGTGAGCTCGCCGATGTCGTGCAGCAACAGCAGATCGATGCGATCGGTGCGTAGCCGGCGCAGGCTGCTCTCGAAGCTGCGCAGGATGCCATCGCGCGTGTAATCGAAATAGGCCCGGCGACCGTCGACTGCGAAGCCGTCGCTGCGGTCCTTGCGTTCTTCGTCGACATCGATGAGTCGGCCGACCTTGGTGGAGAGCGTAAAGCTGGAGCGTTCGACGCCTTGGAGTGCATCACCGATGCGCGTCTCGCTGAGGCCGTAGCCGTAATAGGGAGCGGTGTCGAAATGCCGAATGCCCCGGTCCCATGCGTGGGCGATGGCCTGATGGGCAGCCTCGTCGCCGACTCCCTCATACAGGTTGCCCGCCGGCGCCCCTCCAAAGGCGAGCGACGCGAGCCGGGCCTCGGCTTTGCCTGGCTGGCCGGAAAACCCCTGGTGTTCGTGCTGAACCGGCATCAAGACCCCCAAAACCCGCCTCCTGCAAGGCCGGATGACTACACGATCGGACGCCCGCCACCCGGGCGACGCCGCCTTTCGGTCATCGTACTACTTGTGCATAGATAAAAACTAGGTTTATATGTGAGCGGACGAGCAGGGCGGCAGACCTCGACTTGACGCGCTGGCGCGTCGCCGTTGGCCTGCTATTGAATCGATCGAAATCACCCGGTCTACTGGGTGGAGCAAGCACAGCATCGGGGTGGGTGATGACGCCGTTGTCGCATAAGGGGCTAGCGCCTTCGCAGATGGACCGCCTGCAGGAGATGGGCGGACCGATCGTCACGAGCGTCCTCGGACAGCAGGCACGCCCGGTGTCTCCCTTCCTTGCCGCGGATCTGGGCGGCACCCATGCACGCGTCGGCCTGGTCGTGCCCGATGCCGTGACGGGCAAGCCGGACATCGTTCTCTACAAGGTCTATCGCTGCGCCGAGCACGCCTCGCTGGTTGATATTCTCGGCAGCTTTTGCCGCGAGCACCGCGTGCAGCCGGATGCGTTGGTGTTGGCCTGTGCAGGATTCCTCGAGCATGGCGTGGTGATCAACGAGAGCCTGGCCTGGCCTGTGCTGCTGGACAGCCTATGCAGCGAAGGCGGGTTCGCAACCGTTGATGTGTTGAACGACTTCGAGGCGTTCGCGCATGCGGTGGGCCATTTCGACGAAGCGAGCAGCACCGCCATCGTGGATGGCGTCGCCAATCCCCATGGCGCCGTAGCCGTGATCGGTCCCGGCACTGGCCTGGGCGCCGCGCTCTGGTTGCCGGGCCGGCCGCCTCGCGTGCTGCACACCGAAGCCGGACATATGGAGCTGGCCGCGCGCCCCGGCATCGAACAGACCATCCGCGCACAGCTGGGACCCATCGACGGTTACGTGCCTTATGACCGCGTGCTCAGCGGGCCCGGTCTGCTGCGCCTCTATCGCGCCCTCGCTGCCGTGCAAGGCGTGCCGGCAACGCTCACGGAGCCCGGCGAGATCACCGCCATGGCACTGGCGGGCATGGACACGTTGGCCACGCAGACGGTCGATCAATTCTGTCGCTGGCTGGGCGCCTTCTGTGGCGACGTAGCGATCGCCTTCAACGCGAGCGGCGGCGTCTGCCTGGCTGGCGGCTTTCTTGCGCGGATCACCAACGTGCTTCGTTCCGGGCCGTTCACCGAGCGGTTCCTGGACAAGGGAGTGATGCGCTCGTTCTTGAACAACACGCCCGTCTTCGTCGTCGAGCACGGGCAGCTGGGCGTACTGGGCGCCGCGAACTGGCGCTTGGGTCACTGATACGGGGTTAGAGCAGGGGCGGGGGAATGACTTTGAGGTGGGGTTACGCGCTGGCGATGCTGTGCTCGATGCTGCTGTGGCCGGCCGCCGGCCATGCGCAGCTGCGCATCGACCTGGACCACGACTGGCGCTTCCGCACCGACGCGGCCGATGCCGGCGTCACCGCCGGCTGGCCGGGCGCCATGCCGGCCGAGACGCGGCAGGTGGACGTGCCGCACACCTGGAACATCGGCAAGGATGACGACTACGAAGGCGTCGCCTGGTACTTCAAGAATTTCACCGTGCCGGCGTCGATGCTGTCGTCCCACGTCGAACTGCATTTCGGCGCCACGTTCTATCGCAGCCGCGTCTGGGTCAATGGCGTGGAAGTGGGCGGGCACGAAGGTGGCCACACGGCGTACGCGCTGGACATCAGTCGGCAGCTACGCGCGGGAGAGAACCGGATCGCCGTGCGCCTGGACAACCGCCCCGGCGGGGCGACCATTCCCGGTTACGCGATGCGCCAGGCGGGCAGCGGCAGCGTGTGGTACGACTGGTGGCATTACGGCGGCATCGTGCGCGATGTGTGGCTCACCGTTTCCGACCACGCACTGATACGGCGACAACGCATTGCGAGCAAGCTTGGCGGCGATGCAGCCAGCGTCAGCAGCCAGGTGTACGTCGAGAACGTCGATGGCCATGACGGCAGCTACAGCGTCACCGCCAGCATCATTGATCCCGACGGCAGGACGGTGGCGCAGGCACGGCAGGACGTTTCGGCAAGGGCAGGGCAGCCTGCGACGGCGACGATTGCGGTCACGCTACCGCACCCACAGTTGTGGAACGTCGGCGACGCGCGGCTCTATCAATGGGTAACGCAACTGCACGCCGCCGACGGCACCGTGCTCGACTCGCGCAGCGACACGTTCGGGCTGCGCGAGATCGCCATTCGCGACCGCCGCCTCTACGTCAATGGCAAGCCGGTGCGGCTAAGCGGCGTCAGTCGCCACGAAGACTCGCCGTGGGAGGGATTGGCCGAATCGGCGGGAACGATAGACCGCGACTGGTCCGACATGGTCGCCCTGCATACGACGCTGACGCGCCCGGTGCACTATCCGCAGAACGATGAAGTGCTCGACTTCGCCGATCGGCACGGCATCCTGCTGGTGCCCGAAATCCCGGTGTGGCAGTTCAGCCAGGCGCAGCTGAAGAATCCCCGGTTGCTCGCCCTCGCCAAGAACATGATGCGCGAGATGATCGAGCAGGATGGCAATCACGCCAGCATCTTCGCCTGGAGCGTGTGCAACGAAAGCGATGCGTCCACGCCCGGCGGCCGGGCCTACGTGGACGCCATGGCTGCGCTGATTCGCGAGATCGATCCGGGCCGCCTGGTGAGCTTTGCCGATGCCGACATCAGCATCAAGCCATGGAAAGAGGCGCCGGTGATGCACGACGTCGACTTCATCATGGCCAATGCGTACTTCGGCTCGTGGAGCGGCTCGGGCAGCGACGTGGAACCCTGGCTGGATTTCATCGACCGCACCTATCCCGACAAGATGGTGATCATTTCCGAGTTCGGCTATCCCGGCGTTTTTTCGCACGACAGCGTGTCCGCCGACAAGGCGCGCGCCGAGAACCTGCTCCAGCAGATGGATGCCTTCCAGCGGCGCAGCTTCATCGCCGGCACGATCTTCTGGACCTACCAGGACTACAAGTCGCATCGCAATCTGTGGCCCGGCCAGACCGAAGGTTTTGTCGACCACGGGCTGGTCGATGCGTACCGCCAGCGCAGGCCGTCCTACGCTGTCTACGAAACGCGCAACGCGCCGCTGTCGGTGGCGACGCAGTGGCGGGTTGATGCTGGCGGGCTGCGCGGATTCCAGGCCACGGTAAGCGGCTACCCGGCTACGCACCTGCCTTCCTATCCCATGCTTGGCTATGTCGCCCACTGGCACGCCATCGACGATCGCGGCCACGAACTCGCGCACGGTGACGCAGTATTGCGTGACTTGTCGCAACCGATCCGATTTGAAGGTGCGTGGCCTGCCGTTGGCAAGGACGCGGCGGTACACCTTGCGGTGGACGTCATTCGACCCGACGGCGTGCGCGCCGGCGGTGTGTCCAGCGACTACCACCCGCTGGCCATCGGCAGCGCCCACTATCTTCCGAACAAGGACGACCAACCATGATGAAACCGGTCGCGCGTTGCGTGCTCGTCGCGGGCTGGTTGCTGGGCGCATCGGCGTGGGCACAGTCGGCCACGGCGCCCACGGCGGACAGCCTGTCGCCCGCAGCGCAGGATCAGGCCTGGCAGCAGGCCAGCGCCAAATTCGCGCCACAACGCAAGGCGATACTCGATCGCGTGGCCAAGGCGGAAGGCAAGGGGCCATTCCGCAGTGACTGGGCGTCCTTGCAGAACTACCGCTCGCCCGCCTGGTACGACGATGCCAAGTTCGGCATCTTCATTCATTGGGGCGTCTACTCGGTGCCCGCGTTCGGCAGCGAGTGGTATTCGCGCAACATGTACCAGCAGGGGACCAAGGAATTCGCCCATCACGTGGCCACGTACGGCCCGCAAGCAAAGTTCGGTTACAAGGACTTCGTGCCGATGTTCAAGGCCGAGCACTTCGATGCGAAGGCATGGGCGCAGCTGTTCCATGACGCCGGCGCGCATTATGTCGTGCCGGTGGCCGAGCATCACGACGGCTTTGCCATGTATGACTCTTCGCTATCGGACTGGACGGCGGTCAAGAAAGGCCCGAAGCGCGACGTGATCGGCGAACTGGAGCACGCCGTGCGAGGGCAGGGCATGCGTTTTGGCGTGTCCTCGCATCGCGCCGAGCACGACTGGTTCTTTGATGGCGGGCGCCGCTTCGATTCGGACGTCAACGATCCGCGCAATGCGGAACTGTACGGCCCGGCGGTGGCGCACCTGAGCAAAGAAGACGAGAACCTGGCGCAGGACTGGACTTACGTGTCCCAGGCGTGGCTGGACGACTGGCTCGCGCGCACCGTCGAACTCACCGACAAATACCATCCGGACCTGATCTACTTCGATTGGTGGATCGGCCATCCGACCTTCCGCAACACGCTGCCGACCCTGCTCTCGTACTACTACAACGAAGGCGCGAAGCGCGACGGCGTGGTGGTGAATTACAAGCTGGGCGACTTTGCCGAAGGCGCCGGTACGCTGGACGTCGAGCGCGGACAGCTGCAGGGCATTCATCCCACCCATTGGCAGACCGATACCTCGATCAGCAACGATTCCTGGGGCTATATCGAGCACGACACGTACAAGTCGCCGACCTTCATCATCCATCTGCTGGTGGATGTGGTGAGCAAGAACGGCAACCTGATGCTCAACGTCGGGCCGCGCGCCGACGGCACCATTCCCGATGGCGCGCAGGACACATTGCGCAGCATCGGCCGCTGGCTGAAGACCAATGGTGAGGCGATCTACGGCAGCAAGCCATGGCGCACGTTCGGCGAAGGCCCGACCGAAGTGGTGAGCGGCACCTTCCAGGACACCAAGACCAAGCCATACACCGCCGAGGATTTCCGCTTCACCACCGGCAACGGCAAGCTCTATGCGATCGAGCTGGATTGGCCCGGCAAGGCACTGGCCACGATTCATTCGATCAAGCCCGATGACAAGGTCACGCGCGTCGAGTCCGTGGCCGATGGCCAGGCCATCGCGTTTACGCAGGACGCCGACGGCCTGCATCTGCGGCTCCCTGCGCATCCGATCGGCAGCGATGCCTACGTCTATCGCATCACCTTCTCCAATCCCCGTTCACTCAAGGCTGCGCCATGAATCGTTGGATGTCCCTGGCCCTAACGCTGTGTCTTGCCTGTGCGTCGACCGGCGCCTTTGCGAAGGCGCCGACCGCGCTGTTCTATATGATCGAAATGCAGAAATCGATCAACTCGTTCGAGGCGCACGTCGACAAGGTCGACCTGCTGGTGCCCACCTGGTTTGGCGTGGACGGGAACGGCCTGGTATCGGGCGCACCCAACCTCTACGTGCTCAAGCTGGCCAAGGCGCATCGCGTGCCGGTGATGCCCATCATCTCTGCCGGTGGCGACCGCAAGAAGTTCCACGATCTGCTGGTCAACGAAACCGCCAAGAAGGCGATGATCGACGGCATGCTGGAGCAGGCGAAGCTTTACGGCTTCGTCGGCTTCCAGTTCGATTTTGAGAACATCGCCTGGACCGATCGCGACGCACTGACCCTGCTGACGCAGCAGACCGCCACGGCGCTGCACAAGCATGGTTTGAAGCTTTCCATGGCGGTCGTGCCGAACGCGCCGGGTTACTCGGGCCGCGGCCCCTTCGCCAAATGGATCTGGGAATACTGGAAAGGCGCGTACGATCTGAAGGCGCTGGGACAGGCGCTGGACCTGGTCTGCCTGATGACCTACGACCAGCACACCCGCTGGACCACGCCGGGGCCGGTCGCGGGCATGCCATGGGTGATGGCGAACCTCGAGTACGCCTTGAAGGTGGTGCCGAAGGAGAAGCTCTCGCTCGGCATTGGCCTGTATGGCTACCACTGGTTTGCCGGCGATCCGGTCGGTGCGGACGGCAAGGAGAGTTCGAACATCTCCGCGCAATACATCGACGCGGACGAATCGTTCCCGCTGGCCAAGCAGTTCAACGCCGCCATGCAGTGGGATCCGGTCGAGCACGAGTCGTGGTTCTATTTCTATCGCGACCAGATGCGCGAATGGGTGTTCCTGCCCGATGCGCACGCCTTCCGCGATCGCTACGACGTGGTCAAGCAATACGGCCTCGAAGGCTTCTGCGCGTGGGTGATTGGCGCCGAGGATCCCAACATCTGGGAGGCGCTGCCCGATGCGGTCCGCTAAGCGCGGCTTGCAGGGACCATTCGCATGGGCGTTGGCGTGCCTGCTAAGTCTGGCCATCGATGCCCGCGCGGCGGACACGCCGTCCATCATTCCGCTTCCTGCGCAGATGAGCGTGGAGCAGGGCAGTTACGCGATCAGTCCTGCCGCCGTCATCCATGTAGCAGCGGGTGATCGCGCGGCTGCCGATGCAGCCCACTACCTTGCGGATCTGCTGGTGCGGACACGCGGACTGTCGCTGCCGATCAAAGCGGATGCGACGTCGACCAGCCGGGGCGACATCGTGATTCGCAGCGATGCAGGCGCAAGCGTCTCGCAGCCGGAAGCTTATCTGCTCGACGTCGATGCGCAGGGCATGCGCATCACGGCACGGGACGCGGCAGGACTGTTCTACGGCGCGGTCAGCGCCTGGCAGCTGATGACGCCCGATGCGGCCAAAGGCGCCGTCTCGGTGCCTCTGCTGCATATCGTCGACTGGCCGAGATTTGCCTGGCGAGGACTGATGCTCGACTCGGCGCGCCATTTCCAGCAGCCGGCCGAGATCAAGCAGCTGCTTGATGCGATGGCGCAGCACAAGCTCAATGTCTTCCACTGGCATCTCACCGACGACCAGGGATGGCGGCTGGAGATCCGCCGCTATCCCAAGCTCACGCAGGTAGGCGCATGGCGTCAGCCGCCCGGCGATGGAGACACCAAGTACGGCGGCTACTACACCCAGGCCGACGTGAAGGATATCGTTGCCTACGCTGCCGCCCGCCACATCACGGTGGTGCCGGAGATCGACATGCCCGGCCACGCGCAGGCTGCCGTGGCGGCTTATCCGGATATCGGCGTGACCGGCGAGCGCCCCCCGGTTTCGATCAACTGGGGCGTCAACCCTTACCTGTTCAACGTCGACGAGCACACGATCCGCTTCCTGCACAACGTGCTGGACGAGGTCATGGAACTGTTTCCATCGACCTTCATCCACGTGGGCGGCGACGAAGCCATCAAGGATCAATGGCAGGCATCGGCTGCCGTGCAGGCGCGCATGCGCTCGCTGGGCATCAAGGACGAGAAGGCGCTGCAGAGCTGGTTCATCGAGCGCATGGGGCAGTACCTGGGGCAGCATGGACGTCGACTGATCGGCTGGGACGAAATCCTCGAAGGCGGCGTGCCGCCATCTGCTTCGGTGATGTCCTGGCGTGGCACGCAAGGCGCGATCGACGCGGCGCGACTGGGGCACGACGTGGTGCTGTCGCCGGCACCGACGCTGTACTTCGACAACCTGCAAAGTCATCGCGACGATGAGCCGTCCGGACGACTCGGCGTGCAGACGCTGGCCCGGGTCTATGCGTTTGAAGCCGTCTCGCCGGAGCTCACCGCCGAACAGGCCAGGCACGTACTGGGGGCGCAGGCCAACATCTGGACCGAGTACCTCACGGCACCCTGGCAGATCCAGCATGCGGCCTTCCCGCGTATGGACGCCCTCGCTGAAGCGGCCTGGACGCCTGCGACCGAGCGGCGCTTCGATGACTTCATGGCGAGGCTGCCCGCGCAGTTCGACCGCTATCGGAAAATGGGCATCTACTTTGCCGATAGCGCCTTCGCCGTCGAGATGCACGCGCAGCCATCGCCGCGCAACAGCGACAAAGTCACCGTGACGCTAGCTGCGCAGGAGCCGTCGGCCACCATCCGCTACACCATCGACGGCACCGTGCCGCAGGCGAGTTCGCCTGTCTACGCAGCACCGATCGAGGCGGCGCTGCCTGTCACCATCAGTGCGACGACGTTTGCGGTCAACGGACAGCCGCTCGCGCGCGTACGCACGCAGCGCTTCGACACGCGCACGCTGGCAAGCTACGACGGCAATGCGCTTGCGGCCTGTCCGAAGGGCGACCTGGGCCTGCGCGTGCCGCTGTTGCCCGATGCCACCGCGCCGGCGCCGGTCTACAACGTAGACGTGATGAACAGCTGCTGGCGCATGGCGAATGTGTCGCTGGACGACGTCGTGGCCATTTTTGTCGACGGCGCCTGGCTCGCCCGCAATTACGGGCTGGCGCATGACGCCTCGAAGGTGGTGGCTCGCGCATCGCACCGCGCCGCGGGCGAACTCGAAGTTCACCTCGATACATGCAGCGGCCCATTGGCGGCAAGCTTGCCCTTGCCGGCAGAAGCCTCGCCAGGCAGGACATACCGCGTTGCGGCCGCCGTGACGGCGCACGGTGGTACGCACGACCTGTGCATCCTGTCGACGGCGCCGATTCAAGGGCCGCTGGCCGGCGTCAGCCGCGTATCGTTCAACTATCCCGCGTCGCTGGGCGCAACGCAGTGATCCGGTGGAGCGGGCGCGCATGAGGCGGTTGCATCAGATCTTGGTGCTGACGAGCCTGCTGCTCGGCATATGGCCTGCGACACCCGCGCGGGCCGACGAGGCGACGGAGCGGGCCGCCAGCCTGGTGGCGCGCATGACGCCGGCCGAGAAGATCGCGCAGTTGCAGAGCGCCGCTCCGGCGATCCCACGCCTTGGTGTTCCCGCGTACGACTGGTGGAGCGAAGGCCTGCACGGTTTTGCGCGGCTTGGCGAGGCGACCGTCTTTCCGCAGGCCATTGGCCTTGCGGCCAGCTGGGACCCTGCGTTGCTTCACGCCGTAGGTGGCGTGGTTGCAGCGCAGGCGCGCAGCAAGTTTCTCGCGACGGGCCTGAAGGAAGATCATGGGCGCTACAACGGCCTGACCATCTGGTCGCCCAACATCAATATTTTCCGCGACCCACGCTGGGGGCGAGGGCAGGAAACCTATGGCGAAGATCCGCGCCTGACGGCAACACTTGCGGTGGCCTTCATCGAAGGGCTGCAAGGCGATGATCCGATGCATCCCACCGTCATCGCCACACCCAAGCACTTCGCCGTGCACAGCGGTCCGGAGCCTGGCCGACATGGCTTCGACGTAGATGTCTCCGCGCACGATCTTGAAGACACCTATCTGCCTGCATTCCGCGCCGCGATCGTCGAAGGTCGCGCGGGATCGATCATGTGCGCCTATAACGCGATCCATGGCGTACCCGTGTGCGCCTTGCCGTGGCTGCTCGGCGAACGCCTGCGCAAGGACTGGGGTTTCCAGGGCTACGTGGTGTCCGACTGCGATGCGGTGGACGACATGACGATGTTCCACCACTACCAGAAGGACAACGCCGGTTCGTCGGCCAGCGCCCTGCGCGCGGGCACGGATCTTGACTGCGGCTCGGCGTATGCGGGGCTTCGCGACGCACTGGCGGACGGCAGGATCAGCGAGCACGACCTTGATGTGGCTGCCACGCGCCTGTTCGCCGCGCGCTATCGGCTCGGCATGTTTGACCCATCCGCGCCAGCACCGCGGAATGCTCCCGATGCAGCGCGCGCGCTGGCGTTGCGTGCGGCTGGCGAATCCATCGTGCTGCTCAAGAATCGCGACAACATGCTGCCGCTGAAGCCCGGTGGCCGCATTGCCGTGGTCGGACCCAATGCCGATGCCTTGTCCGTGCTGGAGGCCAACTATCACGGCACGGCGCGGCAGCCCGTGACGCCGCTCGAAGGCATGCGCACGTTGTGGGGCGAACAAAACGTGCGTTACGCACAAGGTTCGACACTGGCCGATGGCGTGACCGTGCCCATTCCCGTGACGGCGCTGCGTAGTGATCGCGCCCACGGCTCGCCCGGTCTCAAGGGTGAGTACTTCCGAGGCACGCAGCTGACGGGCAAACCGGTGATGACGCGCTTCGACAGCAAGGTCGATCTGGATACGGACCACCTCTCGCCCTTGGACGGGGCCGCGGCATCCAAATATGCAGTGCGCTGGACGGGCCAACTGCTGCCGCCCGGCGCAGGCGACTACACACTGGCCGTGCGCGTGGATCGATGCTTCGATTGCCGCGGACACGATCCCGTCCATCTCTACCTGGACGGACATTTGATAGCCGGTACCGTCGGCAGCGAAGAGCCGCCCTCGGTGAAAGTCCATTTTGACGACACGCGTCCGCACGATCTGCGCCTGGAGTGGGAGCACAGCGGCGAGGACCAGGGCATCCACCTGGAATGGATCGCCCCTGCGGATGCGCAGCTCGCGGAGGCTGCCAAAGCGGCCACCGATGCCGACGTTGTGGTCGCCTTCGTGGGCTTGTCGCCGGGACTGGAGGGCGAGGAGCTGAAGGTCGATGTGCCAGGCTTCATGGGTGGCGACCGGACCGCCATCGATCTGCCTTCATCGCAGCAGCAGCTACTGGAAGCGGTCGCTGCCACCGGGAAGCCGCTGGTAGTCGTCTTGATGAGCGGCAGCGCCGTGGCCTTGAACTGGGCCAGCGAACATGCGGATGCCATCATTGCCGCGTGGTACCCGGGCGAGCAGGGTGGATTGGCGGTGGCGCAAACGCTCGCCGGCGTGATGAATCCCGCCGGGCGTCTCCCGGTGACCTTCTATCGCGACGTGCGCGATCTCCCGCCCTTCATCGATTACGGCATGAAGGGCCGCACCTACCGTTACTTCAAGGGCGAGCCACTTTATGCGTTCGGTGATGGCCTCAGTTACACCACCTTTGCCTATGACGCGCCGAAGCTGTCCACGCAGAGCCTCAAGGCCGGCGAATCTCTCGATGTCGCGGTGAACGTGCGCAACAGTGGCATGCGTGGCGGCGACGAAGTGGTGCAGCTCTATCTTGGATATCCCGATGCGCCCGATGCGCCGCTTCGGGCATTGGCGGGCTTCCAGCGCGTGTCCCTCGCCGCGGGCGAGCAGCGAACCGTGCGCTTCCACCTCGATGCGCGCGCCCTGAGCCTGGTGGATGCCGCTGGCGCACGTGCCGTCAGGGCAGGGCGCTACGCGGTGTTTGTGGGCGGCCACCAACCTTCAGCGGGTCAGCAGTCGGTAATGCTCACCATCGCAGGACACGCCGACGTGCCGCGTTGAGCATGCCCATGAATGGCATGAACAGCGCCAGCCGTTCAGTTCGATGGCAACGGGCCAGCGTCGAACACCTGGAATTCGCGGATGGATGCATCGCCGACGCTGGAGAGTATGTTCAGGCGCACGCGCTGCGCCGTGACCCGCGGAAAAACATCGATCTTCGTGTGACCGATGGCCTCGGCGCCGGCAACCGCATGCCACGCCTTGCCATCGAATACCTCGATGGCGTACTTGCGCACATGCTGACCGTCGTCCAGCCATTCCATGCTGAGCGTGCGATCGAAGCTCACCGGATGACCGAAGTCGACTTCGAGCGTGGCGTGCCGGGCGCCGGCGGGTGCGGACCAGAACGTATCCTTGTTGCCGTCCAGCGCCGCTTCGACGTTTTCGTCCGCGCCCACGTGATGACGCGCCAGGTTGCTGGCATCGCCGTAACGCGCGCGCAGCGCCTTGCCAAACGCGTCGAGGCGGGCGACGTCGGCGTCCGGCAGCCGGCCGTGGCGATCCGGCGCGATGCCCAGCATCAACTGGCCGCCGCGCCCGACGCTGTTTTCCCAAGTGTCGACCAGCTTGGCCACGCTCTTGAGCGTGGCTTCGTCGTTGGGATGCCAGAACCAGTGCAGGTCATGCAGGGGAGTGTCGACTTCCACCGGGCGCCAGCGCTGGTAGCCGTGGCGGTCGATGACGTTCCAGTTTTCGCCGCGGATATAGCCATCCTCCTGGCCCACCCAGCGAAGGTCGCCGTACTCGAACAAACCCATGTCGGCAAACACCATGGCGTTGGGCTGGTAGGTTCGCAGCGTTTCGATGTAACGCGGGAAATCGTAGACATGGCCGGCGCTGCCCGCGCCATCGAGCCACCATTCCACCAGCGGCCCATAGTGCTGGGCCAGCTCCTCCACCTGGGCGCGGTAATACACATCGTATTCCTGCGGCTGCTTGTAGCGCGGCTCATGCCGGTCCCACGGCGACAGGTACACGCCGAACTCCAGTCCCTCGGCACGGGCTGCATCGGACGCAAGACGAACCAGATCGCCCTTGCCATTCATCCATGGGCTGCTCTTCACCGAGTAGTCGCTCTGCGCAGTCGGAAACAAGGCAAAGCCGTCGTGGTGCTTGGCGACCATCACCATGTAGCGCGCTCCCGCTGCGCGACTGGCGCGCGCCCATTGCGCCGCATCGACATGGTCGGGATTGAACACCTTGGGGTCGGCCGTGCCGTCGCCCCACTCGCGGTCGAGAAACGTATTCGTGCCGAAATGCACGATCACGCCGAACTCCAGATCCTGCCAGTGAACCTGCTGGGGAGAAGGCTTGGTGTCCGCCGCGGTTTGCGCCGACGCTGCCTGCGAATAAAGGGAGAGCGCCAGGGCGGCGCCAAGGAAGGTTCGGACAAGTCGCTTCATGGGCCACCTTGGAGTCAAATCATTTAGACGTAAATACGTCTGTATGCAAGATTTCATTAGAGGACGGAAGACGCAGTCGTGTCAATAAAATATGGCGTCACGTTGCAGGCAGGATCGCTTGGATTTTGTCTCGCTTTCGCTTTGCTCCTCGCTATGCCGTTTCCTGCGGTAGCGGGTCAGTCGCCCGTTGTTTCGACGGAGTTCATTGCAACGCGCCCTCCGACCGCGCAATGCCATGCGGGCACCATCGTTGAAACGCCGACAGGGCTGGTTGCGGCATGGTTCGGCGGCAAGCAGGAGCGCGATCCTAGCGTCGGCATCTGGGTATCCCGACAACTTTCCGGCCGTTGGACAAATCCGCGCGAGATCGCCAACGGCAAGCAGCCGGATGGTTCGCGGCTGCCCGCATGGAATCCCGTGCTCTTCCAGGTGACTGCGGGCAGGCTGATGCTTTTCTACAAGCTCGGCCCGGACCCGCAGCACTGGTGGGGCATGTGGATGACCTCCGATGACGATGGCGCCACCTGGTCCGCACCACGGCGACTGGCGCACGGCATCCTCGGTCCGATCAAGAACAAGCCCATCGAACTGCCCAATGGCGACATCCTCAGCCCGTCCAGCACAGAACTGGGCGGCTGGCGGGTCCATGTCGAGCGATCGACGGACCATGGCCAAACCTGGACGGCCAGCAGCGATATCTCATCCAGCGGCATCGACGCGATCCAACCGAGTCTGCTGCGCAAGCAGGATGGCAGCATCGAGGCCATCGGCCGGACGCGGCAAGGACATTTGTTCTGGTCGCAGTCCCTCGATGGCGGTCGCCAGTGGTCACCGCTGCGCCTGCTGGACGTGGCCAACCCCAACTCGGGCATCGACGCCGTAGCGCTGGCAGATGGCCGATATCTGCTCGTCTACAACCCAGCCTCTCCTGGCCCGCAGTGGTGGGACGGGCGCGGAACACTGGCCGTGGCCATCAGCATCGACGGCCTGCACTGGCAGAGGGTGCTCACGCTCGAAGACAAGCCCGGCCAGGAGTACTCCTACCCGGCCGTGATCCAGGGGCGCGACGGACGGATCCATGTCCTATACACATGGCAGAGAACGCGCATGCGGCATGTAGTGATAGATCCTGCCTTGCTGCGCGCAGCGGTACTGCCGACCGGTAAGCCCGGCAAGTCGTCCGGCTCAAGCTCGAACCTTGAGCCTTTAAGCGGCCTCAATCAGACGGCCAAGTGAGACCCAGTCGTCGTAATGACAGCTCCGTGCAGGGTAGGGCGGACGAGCAGGAATCCCCGGGGAAAGAACCACTTAGATGGCAAGTTGCCGCCTGCAGCGCCGCTTTTTGTCAGCATTGTTGCAATGCAACTTGCATCGATCCAGATTCGGCTTATAAGTAAGTCAAATATGAACTACTAGTTCGTATATGAATCTCTTCTCGCAAGGGAGCGAGACGAGGAGCGGGGCAGGGATGGGGCGTGCGGGCAAGGGCTACGCGCGGCGACAAACGATACAGCCGTGCAGCATCCGCGATCTGCGTCACGGTGAACGAATTGGCCGATGCAGAGCAAGCGTCATGAATCGCTGTTGGCTGTCATTCACGCCCGGACATTGAAGAGGACACATGAGCAAGAGCTGTTCTTGCGCAGGAAGGACAGCGGCAACAACAGGCAGTGGATGGCATGCATCAAGCCGTCTCGCCGCCTGGTCATGGGCAGGATGCATTGAAGCGTCTGTTCCGGGATGGGGACCGCGTGAGCGGACCGGGACGGGCGAGTGAACACAGCGCACAAGAAGTGAATAGAGCTGCTGGGCGCAAAGCTCCACAGCAATCACACCATTGAAGCTTTACGGGGAGGGTTAACCATGAACAGAATCCGTTTGCGACGCAGCGTACTTGCCACTTCGATGGCGCTGGCGCTTTTCACGCCACTTGCTTTTGCACAGTCGACATCGGCCGGTAGCGATCAGTCGTCCTCGCAGCAGGCATCCGCGGATGCGAAGACATCCAGCAAGGCCGACAAGACCGTCGAATTGCAGGGTGTCACCGTCACCGGCTCGATGATTCCGCGCGCGCAAGTCGAGGGCCCGGCCCCCGTGGTTTCCATCACCGCGCAGGAGATTAAGGACCAGGGCTATACCACGCTGTGGGAGTTCCTTGATTCGTTGCCGCAGGTGGGTCAGCAGACTTCGGATCCGGCGTCCTGGGGTTCGAGCTCCGTCAATGCGCGCTCGGTCAACCTGCGCGGCGTCGGCCCCGGTTTCAGCCTGCTGTTGATCGATGGCCATCGCGTGGTGGATTACCCGCAGCCGCTCAACAAGCAGAGCAATTTCCAGAACTACAACAACCTTCCCATCGGCATGATCGACCATGTCGAAGTGCTGGCCTCCGGCGCCTCGTCGATCTACGGTTCGGATGCGGTGGCAGGCGTGATCAACGTGATCCTGAAGAAGAATTATCAGGGTGACGAACTGCAGATCACCGGCGGTGGCGCCACTCGCGGTGGCCGCGACTACGGCGACATCAATTTCTTCGGCGGCCATTCCGGCAGCAACTGGCACATCCTCTACAACCTCGAGCAGTCCAATCGCACGGCGCTGTGGGGCAAGGATCGTCCGTATCAGGATTCGGTGTCCGACGCCGGCTACGGTGCCTGGGGCCCGGCGTCGCGCATGTTCGGTTATCAGTACGACGCTGCCGGCGCCATCGCGCTCTCGGCAACGGATGCCAATGGCCACTACATCACGCCGCCGGCCGGCACCTGCTCGAAGTTCACCAACTCGCAGCTGAGTCAGTCGCATTCGGTCACCACCAACGGCACCCAGATCGCCAGCATCACCAACAACGGTTACTACTGTTCGCAGCCCGCGCTGTTCCAGAACTGGGTGCTGACGCCCGGCAGCCGCAGCCAGAACGGTTACCTGGCCGGTGAGTACGATTTCAGCAATGGCTTGCAGCTGTACGGTTCGGCCGCTCTCTACGACACCACCGGCATCTCCAACACCCAGTTGCCCGTGGAAGTGACCGGCCAGTTTTACGACCAGAGCACGGGGCAGGTGATCAACCAGGGCATTCGCCAGTTGACCGCGCAGGAGATGGGCACGGCGGCCAACACGCATGACCGCGAGCAGAACTGGAACCTGCAGGTGGGCCTGCGCGGCACGATGTTCGACAACCGGTTCAACTGGGATTTGAACCTCAATAGCCAGAAGTACACGGTGCGCGAAGACTATACGGGCATCAACGTCGCGGGCATGAACAACTTCTTCCTCGGCAAGCAGCAGGGCACCACCGCCGACGGCCTGCCGATCTACAACATGAACTGGCAGCAGTGGTGGAATCCGATCACGCCGCAGCAGTACGGCCAGTTCGCGGTCAACGGCGAAAACACCTCGTCCTCGTGGCTGGACCAGGCGCAGTTCCGCATCAACGGCGATCTGTTCAAGTTGCCGTGGGTGGACGAGTCGGTGGGTTGGGCGGCGGTGCTCGAAGCCGCGCACAACGGCTTCCTGCTTTCGCCCGATCCGCGCTCTGCTGATCCGACCACGTTCCAGAATCCGTTCGGCGCGTATCTCACCGGTGGCGGCACGCGCCAGCGCTTCTCGCTGGGCACCGAGTTCCGCGTGCCGATTCTCGATACCTTGACCTGGACCATTTCCGGCCGCGGCGACAAGTACAACGACGCCAGCATGGCCGACGTCGCCAAAACCTGGGGCACGGGCCTGGAGTACCGTCCGTACGAAGGCCTGCTGCTGCGCGGCAGCTACGGCACCAACTTCAAGGCGCCGGACATGCAGGCCATCTACCTGACCGGCTCGACCTCGCCGGTGGGTGATTACATCGACCCCCTGCAGTGCATCAACGCGATCAAGTCCGGCCAGTCCAACAGCACCTGGTGCAGCCTCGTGCAGCGCCCAACCTCGCAGTACTACAACTTGAACACCAACGGCAGCCGCCTGCTCGAGCCGCAGACCGGCCACTCCTGGACCTACGGTTTCGTGTGGCAGATCCCGGGCGTGCAGGGCTTGTCGGTGTCGGCCGACTACTGGCACATGGGCGTGGACAACGCGATCGAATATCTCGACAAGGACACCGTGCTGGTCGACGAAGCCGGTTGCCTTACCGGTCTGCAGGCCAACGGCACGTCGGCGCTTTCGCCGTATACGGCGCACGTGCCGGGTTCGGCGTATTGCCAGATGGTGACCCAGATGGTCCAGCGCAACGCCGCTGGCCAGATCATCTCGGAGGAGTCCGGCCCGATCAACGAAGCGTCGCTGTACGTCAGCGGCATCGATGCCTCGCTCGACTACAAGTTCCACACCGAGAACTACGGCAACTTCCGCGCCAACATCAACTACACCGACAACCTCTCGTACAAGCAGCGCGTGCTCGCGTCGGACCCGCTGCAGAACACCCGCTACAACAATGTGGCGAGCCGCATGACCTGGATCGCCGACTGGACCAAGGGCGACTGGAACGTGTCGATCTCCGGTGTGCGCGACGGCAGCATGCGCGCTCCGAACTACGCTGGTTGCGTGGTGCTTCCCAATGGCATCCAGCCGGGCATGGTCAACGTGCAGAACGGCAGCGAGTCGATCAGCACGGGCGTGTGCCAGGTCACCCAGGATGGCAATCCGGTCGCCGTGGATTCGGCCACGTATCGCGGCAGGACGCCGGTGTGGATCACCTGGAACACGGCGATCGGCTGGCAGATGAATCCGGACACGATGTTGAAGCTCACCGTTTCCAACATCTTCGACAAGGTCGGCGCGATCCCGTACTACGCCGGCGGCTTCGAGTTCGTCACGACCGGTCAGACCGCCGATGAATACAACGGCCGCGAGATCTTCCTCACGTTCGATTACAAGTTCAAGTAAGCCCGTGTTTCCCTGCCTGCTGCAGGCATGATTCTCCCCGCGTCTGACGGGCCGGCCTCGGCACTGCCGAGGTCGGCCCGCTCATGACCACGACGGCAGGGGAGGCGCATTCAAGATGACGGGCGCCTTCCGGTGTGGATCAAGGAGTAGGGCGTATGGCGTGGTGGAAGAAGGGCACTCGCGAAAGCCGTGCGGTCGTTTCACAGCGTGGCCACCGTTGGTTGGGCATGGCTTGCGCGCTATGCACGACAACCGCCGTCGCCGGCAATTCACCACCAGGTTTTGCGCCACCGGATGCAGTAACCATCGAACGACAATGGGAGGATGCGAACCGTCCGTTTGATGGCGCGCGCCAAGCCGTGCTTGCGCAAACACATAAAGCAGCCTGGCAAGGCCCCATGTCGCCGGACTGGAAAAGCCTCACCGCCTATCGCACGCCAGCGTGGTACCAGGATGCCAAGTTCGGCATCTTCATCCATTGGGGCGTGTACTCCGTCGCGGCGTACAAGGGCGAATGGTATCCACGCCATATGTACGAACGCAGCGGCGAGTACGCCAACTACTACCAGCATCAGGTCAGCACCTATGGAGCGATGCCGCAGGTCGGCTACAAGGATCTGATTCCACGCTTCAAGGCAGAGCATTTCGATCCGCAAGCGTGGGCAGCCTTATTCCACGCGGCAGGCGCACGTTACGTGGTTCCCGTGGCCGAACACCACGACGGCTTCGCCATGTACGACTCCAAGCTATCGGATTGGACGGCCGTCAAGATGGGACCGCATCGCGACGTGATCGGCGAGCTGGCCAAGGCGATCCGCGCGCAAGGCATGAAACTGGGCTTGTCGTCCCATCGCGCGGAACACGATTGGTTCTACGAATACGGCCGCAGCTTCGACTCGGACGTCAACGATCCCAAGTACGCCGCTCTGTACGGACCGGCACATCCGACCGAGTCGGCCAAGGGCGCCGATGGCAAGGACGTCGACTGGACCTTTGTTTCGGACGCCTATCTCAACGACTGGCTCGCACGCTCCTCCGAAATCGTGCAGGACTACCACCCGGATCTGATGTATTTCGATTGGTGGGTCGGTCAGCCGCGCTTCCGCGGCGCGCTCGCCGAATTTGCCGCCTTCTACTACAACCAGGCGGCGTCGCGTGACCAGGGCGTGGTGCTCAACTACAAGCTCGACAACATGATGCCCGGCACCGGCACCTTGAATATCGAGCGAGGGCAGGCCGCCGATATCCTCGCGCAACCATGGCAAACCGAAACCTCTGTCAGTCCCGACTCCTGGGGCTACGCCGAAGGCGACACCTACAAGTCACCCGACGAAATCGTGCAGCTGCTCGCCGACGTGGTGAGCAAGAACGGCAACCTGCTGTTGAACATCGGCCCCAAAGCCGATGGCACGATCCCCGACGAGGCCAAAAGCATCCTGCTGTCCGTGGGCCAATGGCTGAAGCTCAACGGCGAAGCCATCTACGGCTCCCGCCCATGGCAACACTTCGGCGAAGGCCCCACCCAAGTCGCCGCCGGCATCATGCAGGACACCAAGACCAAGCCGTACACCCCCGAAGACTTCCGCTTCACCACCCGCGACGGCCACCTCTATGCCATCGAGATGGAGTGGCCTGCGAATGGCCAGGTCGTGATTCACTCCATCACGCCAACCATGGCGGTTCGGAAAGTGACACTGTTGGCCACAGGTGCCGCGATCGCTTCCCAGCAGAAAGCGGACGGCTTGCATCTACAGGTGCCGAGCCAGCCTGCGGGCGTGCATGCGTATGTTTATCGCATTGACGCTCAGGCGGCTGGGCATCCGTAAGGCTTGGCAGAGCGACTGAGCTCGGACAAGATCAATAGATCTTGGATCTGATTAGAAAGGCGGCCAAGAGGCTGAGTGGCAACGGGAAACGCCTGGGGTGGCACGACCAGGCCGGGCCGCGAGGTAGTGTCTTCATTTCGCATGGCGCTGTCTGGTACACGATGCATTCTCTGCGAGCGACGGTCGGTCGGCCCAACCTGGCACACCCGGCCAGTCGCGCGCCAAAAGCGCAGACGACGATTTACGCCAAAGCGATTACGCCGCATGGATGAGGCCGCGAGTGAAGGGCATGCCCTGGACCGCGCCTGCGTACGACCAATTGCAGCCTCAGGGGGTGCCGGACCTGTTCTGCATCGCAGTGGATGACGGCCGCTGCACGTGCCACGCGGAACAGGGCACGAAATATGAGGTTGAGCCTGGCGTGTGTCGCGCTATCGCGCGTGATGGCGTCTACAACCCCTTCCGCAAGCCGCTGGAGCACGTCTCGCCGCGAACTGGGCGGCAAGGCGAGGACAAGGGGGAGGGCGCTACAAAGGAGCAGCCGACGGCTGTGGCTGGAGTGGGCGGCTACTGGCCTAAGCCGACGATCCCGCAGGACTACAGTCCGCCCGAACATCAAATCGCCACAGGGATGAACTAATGCCTATCGTTGTATTGCTGGCAGAACTTGGCCTCATCCCCGAGGCGGTAGCCTCGGTGGTCGGAGCAATCGCTGGCTGCTATGCCATCTTGCACGCGTGACGGGCGATGAGGACGGCATTGCAGGTAAGGCGATCCTGAGGGGAGGGGCTTCTTATCGCGCTCGATTCTAGCCCGAGACGAAAGGCAGAGCATGACGTATTATCTGGACCTAAATCAGGGGAGATTTACGTATGTCGCCGCTAAAGACAAGAGAGTGGATTCTTATTATTGCAATAATCGTCTGCGTGGAGGCGTTTATTGCCTATGTGAGCGAGATGCATCAGCGCTCGGTCTCAGCACTTAACTATGTAACCTTTGCGGCGACCATTGTATCGATCGTCCTCGCGGTCATTGCAATCCTCCTATCCGTAGTTACAACTTACGCCGACAAAAACACCTCTATTAGCCTCCGAGATAACGTGGATTCTCTCGGGAAGAAACTTGTCGTTCTGGATCAGATCTCCGAGAAAGTGGAGGGTCTTCGCAATGACAGCAAAGAGACCGCTCGACGCCTCGATAGCATTGAGAAGTCCCAACAAAGGGACTATGGAAAAGAGGTTGACGCGAACGTCCAGGGACCTGCTCCGAAGGCCGGGAAGGTTGGACTGAACTATCTGTTGGGCAACTCGACAACAAGCACGATCTATGCGTGCGCCTGCTTATATATCGCGCATAAGCACGCACCGCTAAAGGCAACGAGTTCTATTCCCACGGTGTTCGAGGAAGACTCGTCGATCAAGCACTTCGAGGGGAAGACGCTCGGAGAACTCTTGAAATACTACTCGCAGCCACTCTTCTACCTTTTGCTGATGCTTGAAATTTTGACACAGGACAGTGACGGAACAATTATTTTTCCTGGCGATTTCAAGGACATAGTGACTCGTCGACTGAAGCCTTTTTTGGATGATGATAATTTCGACAACATCCAGGAGGATGCGAAATATTTGCTGGACGAGCTCGCAAAGCTTTAGGTCGTGTAGGCGCACACGTTGGCCGGACGGCTTCTGCCGGACGCACGTCCGGATACGCTCTCGCAAAGAGTCGTCGGTCTAAACCCGCGTCATTAAGCCAACTTTGCGGGATCGCTGATCGAGCAGGCATCTGCCCGCCAAACCCGCTTTTGATACCCTGTCCGCAAGGGACAGGGGGGAAGGCAATGCGGAAGCTGGATATCGTCAATTACACGTTGGCCGTGCTGTTGCTGTTGGCAACGGTTCCTATGTATCGCTACCTCATCGAGAGATCGCACGAAGCCGATACTCAGCCAGCTGCATCACCTCGGCCCGCCGTCGCGGTTCATATGGCGCCTGCGAACCCTGTTGCGCGGACCTATCCGGCGCATCAAGGAGGCATTGATCGGGTGACGTGTGAGAACGGGCTTCTAGTCTGGCATCAGAATGATCGCTCTCAGGCTGTGCCGACGCCCCGGGGTGACGATCTGGCGCGCTGCGAAATTCAAGCTGAGCCTGCTCGCCATCGAAACTCCGAAGCCAGCGAGCAAACGCCCTGAGGTTCGTTGGTGTGATCTGGCTCTGGCGGAACGCCGCGCCGGGCGGAATTAGTCGGTTTTGGCGCATTCGCCAGCCCATCCAGGCGCCGGCGAAGTCGTGACGCGATTCGGTCTGATCCTGCAGCAGCTGGGCAATGTCGTGCAGGCTAACAATCCGGCCAGCGGGGGTGATGAACTGTTGTAAGTCGTTGTCGTAGTGCCACTTCAAGCGTTTTCGGCGTCGTGCCATGGGTGCTTTCCGTGCGTGGGGGCAAGCAGCCAAGCCAGCGTTGTGCCAATCGCCAGGCCCATCAGCAATTGCGCATAATGTATATTATGTCAAATATCAAATGTCCCGCCCTCAGCAAGCGAACGCGTCACTCGAATATCGCGACGTTCTGCCGGCTCAGCGCGATCGGCTTCCCCTCGGGGCTCCACAGGACGGCGCTTTGGTTCAAGTAACCGTCCCGTCCCGATTTCACGACAGCATCCATCAACCACAGTCCTTCGCGTGCGGGACCGCAGTCGTCGGTAAGCATCTCCAGCGTCCAACTGAGCGAACTGGCGTTGGTCGGTCGATTCACCAGCGAGAGGCCGGGCGATGGAATGGCGTCTGCGTAACCGATGATCTGGGCCTCACCCAACGCACCAGGTCCGGCATAGGGTTCATCGCGGAACCCGACGTATATCTGGGTCTTCGGCGCCGTCTCGCCCTTGAAGATGGTCACCCCATGCGACCAGCGCATCGTCATGTGCTTGACGAAGCGAGGCAGGACGCCTTCGATGTATGGCATCGATGCCCCTGCTTCCGCCGGCGGCGCGTCGGGCTTGGGCAATTGTATGTCGATCATCGAGTAACGCGATTGCCCGAAGGTGCCGATCACCAGACATGCCGTATGACCCCGATCGAGAATGCGCGCTTCCAAATGAATCACCGATTTGCCCGCGCGCAACACGTTCGCTTCGATGTGCACAGGCCCTGGTGGCACGGGAGCAACGAAGCTGGTCTGCAGTACGCGCAGCGGCACTGACAAGGGAATCAGTCCGCGCATCGCACGCACGGCGATGGCCGCCTGAAGGCCGCCAAAGATGGTGCGCCCCTGTGCCCATTGATCTGAAACGTCAGCGGTCCACATGCCCTCTATCGGTCGAACCGTGTCCAGCACCTGCGAATACAGCATGATGTCCTCATCACTCCAAAAGAAGAAATGGCGCTTTTAGGGCTTAGATGCGCACAAGCCCCAGAGCACGATAAGCACGGCGACCGTGATGGCCACCGAACCTCCAGCGATCAGTGCGGTGACCGCCATTTCACGCAATCGACTGGCCTGATGACCGGCACCGGCAATAGGCAGCGCTCGGCTCGCGCCCCACACGGCGGCGAGCAGAATGCTTGCGAAAATGGCATAGAGGCCGGCTGTGGCGGTGAATTGTGCGGTTCGCTGCGCGACTTCGGACAACACGAGGTGCTGCCACATCAATCCCATGGCCCACAGCGTCATGCCGCTTTGGAGGCCTGCAACGTGCACCGCCACACCCATGCGCGGATTGGCCAATACTGGAATGGCGAAGGCAACCAGCAGGCTGAGCAGGAACAGTACCGTGCCGGCAATCAACAGCTGTTGTGGAATCGGATTCATTGATGTTCTCCGGGAGACTGGAGCGATCGGTGTAGACGCGAGTGCGCGGACGGACTGCCGATTCATTGCGCGGGTCTAGTCCAAGATCATGCAGGTCTCGCTGCCATGGGAGAGCAACCTGCCGCGGTCGTCGAATAACCGGCCTTCACTCGTCGCGATCCTGCTTCCGCGATGAATCACCCTGCCCTCGCAACGAACGATGCCGCTCGACGGCATCACGGGGCGAACGAAGCTGATCTTCATTTCGACCGTCGTGTAGTTCTCGCCGACCTTCAACGTCGTGTGGATGCAATGAGCCATAGCTGCATCCAGGATCGTGGCCGCCCATCCGCCCTGGATGGTGCCCACTGGATTGAAGAAGCGGGCCGATGGTCTACCAGCGAAAACGACACGACCGTCCTCGACCTCGGCCAGATCCATATCCATGGCGGCGGCATAAGGTGCGCTTGGATGACGGCCCGACAGCATGCCGCGCAGGAACACCATACCGCCCTCAGCCAGCAGCACTTCGCGTGGAACCACGCCGACGTCGCGGCTCTCGTCGGGGAAACTGATCATCTTCATGCTCCAGCCGTTTGGGCTTGCTTGTTCATCGCGTCAACGCGGCAGTGATTTTCCATCCGCTCGCGTATGTACACAGTGACAGTTCATTGCGATTTGACAGGTACTGTTCGGAGGGAAAGCCGGTACAGACGATCATGCCAAGATCGATCAGACGGGAGCGCAAAAGGCCGGGTGTGACGCTCATCCTTATGCACCATCGCCGAACAGGCCGGAGCGAACATAGCGATCGCCCGTATCTGGCAAAATCGTCACGGCGGTCTTGCCGATCATCTCGGGTCGATTCAATACAACGCGGGAAGCGTGTATGGCAGCGCCCGAGGAAATGCCAGCAGAGATGCCTTCACGTCGCGCGAGAAGACGTGTTGTCGCGAGGGCGTCGTCATCTGAAACAGCGACAACCTCATCCACGATGCTCCGGTCAAACAGTGGCGGGACAAATCCGGCGCCGATGCCCGGTATGCGGTGTTGTCCCCCGGGGCCGCCGGACAACACCGTCGAGGTTGCCGGTTCCACGGCGACAATGTGCACGCCAGGCCGGCGCTCCTTCAACACACTTCCGACGCCCATGAGTGTGCC
Source organism: Dyella japonica DSM 16301 (assembly GCF_001010355.1). Lineage (GTDB taxonomy): Bacteria > Pseudomonadota > Gammaproteobacteria > Xanthomonadales > Rhodanobacteraceae > Dyella > Dyella japonica. Next base: position 47,706 of record NZ_JPLA01000001.1, read on the forward strand.
GCCCGTCCCCACGGTCGCGACGAAAATATCGATATTTCCCTCAGTATCAACCCAGATTTCCTCTGCCGTCGTCTGTCGATGCGTCGCGACGTTAACCGGGTTCATGAATTGATTGACCAGAAATGCGCGAGGTGTGTCGCGTTGCAACTGCTCGGCCAGACGAACGGCGTCGGCCATGAGAATGCCGGGCGTCAACCGAACGTCGACGCCAAGACGGCGCAGCACCACCACTCGCTCCTCCGACATCACTTCCGGCATGACAAGTATCAGGCGATAGCCTTTGACGGCGGCCACGCCGGCCAATGCCATGCCGGTGTTGCCAGCCGTAGCCTCGATCAATGTCGATCCAGGTGCGATCAGCCCTCGGGCCTCCGCGTCTTCGATTAGCGCCAGGCCGACGCGATCCTTGACGCTACCCCAGGGGTTTTGCATCTCAAGCTTTGCGAGTAGGCGACCGTTGATGCCCGCTGCGAGCCTGGGCAACTCGACCAGGGGCGTGCGGCCGATTGCGCGCGTTACATCGGGGTAAATCATGTGTGTTGCCTTTCGTCGACTTCCTTCTTGCCACTATTTTTCGCAGAAATGACTTCGACTCGGCAGTCACGGATCAGTACAATTCCACCAAACTGTACTGATCAAGGTCTAAGTACACATGGGCAGTCAGATCAAAGGGCCTACGCGCACCGAAACCGCCATGGCGGCGATCCGTCAACGCGTTGCTGCGGCACCAGGAACCCGCCTTCCGTCCATTCGAGGCCTTGCCGAGCAGCTCGAGGTTTCCAAATCCACGGTGGTAGAAGCTTATGACCGCCTGGTCGCCACCGGCGAGGTCGTCGCAAAGCCCGGCTCCGGCTTCTTTGCTGCTACCCGCACACGCCCGTTCCATTTGAAGGATGCCGGTCCTCAGTTTGACCGGGCGATCGATCCACTGTGGATAGCGCACCAGTCACTGGCCTCCCCTGCTCCAGCGTTGCTGCCCGGCAGCGGATGGCTGCCGGGTGATTGGCTACCCGACGACATGCTACGGAGCAGCATGCGCAGTGTTTCGCGTGAGCAGGGCGCCAACCTCACGAGATACAGCTCGCCAAAGGGATTCCTTCCCCTGCGCGAGCAGTTGGCGCGGCGCTTGAACGAACGCGGCATAGGCGCGGATCCCGGCACCATCTTGCTCACGGATTCGGCTACGCGCGCGATCGACACCATTTGTCGCTTTCTATTGCAACCCGGCGATACGGTGTTGATCGATGATCCTTGCTACTTCAACTTCCAGTCCACGTTGCAGGCGCAGCGTGTCCAGATGGTGGGCATTCCCTATACGGAGAGTGGACCCGATCTGGATCGCTTCGCTGCCGCGTGCATCGAGCATCGTCCCAAGCTCTATCTGACTACAGCGGTGCTGCACAACCCAACCGGCGCGAGCGTCAGCATCGGCACTGCGCATCGACTACTCAAGCTGGCCGAGGCGCACGACCTAGTCCTTGTAGAAGATGGCATCAGCGCGGACTTTGACAGTCGCCCCATGCCCGGATTGGCGGCACTCGACGGGCTTGACCGCGTGATCTACGTGGGCAGCTTTTCCAAGACGCTCTCCGCATCGCTGCGCTGCGGTTTCATTGCGGCGCGTAACGACTGGATCGAAGGGCTGACGAACCTCACGCTTGCCACGAGCTTCGGCACCAGCGACCTGTCCGCACAGATCACTTGCCGCCTGCTGACCAATGGACATTACCGACGTCACCTTGAGGCTTTGCGCCCTCGCCTCGCGCGAGCCATGGCCGTCACGACGACGCAGCTGGAAAAGCTTGGACTAGACCTTTGGACGCGCCCCGAGGCAGGTATGTTCCTGTGGGCTAAATTGCCCGGCGAACTGGACTCTGCGGAGATCGCCAAGTGCGCGCTTGAGAAAGGAATGATGCTCGCGCCCGGCAACGTCTTCAGCGTGTCACAGGGTGCGGGCCGTTACCTGCGTTTCAACGTCTCTCAATGCGCTGACAAGCGCGTTTTCGATGTGCTCGCCAGGTGCATGTCCAGGTCACCCGGGCGCGCTGGTCTGGATTGATCGACGCAGTGGCGAATTGCGGCAAGCAGAGCTTGGCAAGCAACATTCCTGCTGGCGAAATCGGATCGGTTAAATCTCTAGCGTGACCCGTCTGGTGCGCATCAGTCACTAGTGTGATCTCGTTTGCAGGCCTACTGCGCGGTGCCCTGCCTATCTACGCTGGCCCCTCGTCGTGAATCTGTGCCGAGCAACGTCCGGCGCTGCACGGGGACTTGCTGCCAGTCACTGGACTGGTTAGGCCTGGGCAATCGGCCCGTCTGTTTGGAGATGTCATGATGTTTTCCGTAGATAGCGCTTCGCACGTTGATGGCCATCGGTCCAACGAGTTGGTTCCGTCGCGTTACGCTTTGCAGATCGGCGAGATTGACGTGCTGGTAGTCAGCGATGGGGTGTTTCCGCTGCCGGCCACGACCTTGGCCACTAATGCAGACCCTGTCGCCCTGACGGCCTGGCTGGACGACCGGCTTCAGTCGCACGAGGTCTACAAGTGGCCGTTGAACGTGTTTGTGGTGCGCAGCGGCGACAGGACCATTCTCATCGATGCTGGCGTAGGCGCGGAGTTCCCGGATGCCCCGCAGGTCGGGCGATTGGCGATGCGACTGGACGCCGCCGGCATCGACCCTGCTTCCGTGACCGACGTGGTGATGACGCACTTGCATGTGGACCACGTTGGCGGCCTGCTCGCCGAAGGGCTGATGAGCAGGCTGGGGCCAGACGTGCCGATTCATCTGGCGGCTGCCGAGATCGAATTCTGGGCGTCGCCCGACTTCTCTCGCAATGCCTTCCCGCCGGGAATGCCGGATGTCCTTCGATCGGCCGCCAAGCGCTTCGTCGATAAGTACCGCAACCGACTGCGGCCGTTCGAGTCGGAATACGAAGTGGCGCCAGGGGTAGTAGTCCGTCGCACCGGAGGCCACACGCCTGGACACAGCGTGGTCCAACTGGCGTCCGGTGGCGCGCGGCTGGCGATCCTCGGTGATGCGGTATTCCCCGATCATTTCGAGCGTCCCGACTGGTACAACGCATTCGATCACGACCCCGAAGAGGCAGTCCGCGTCCGAATCCGTCTCTTGCGGGAACTGGCGGCGACCGGAGAGCCGCTCGTGGCCACTCACCTCCCCTTCCCATCCATCGGGCGGGTCGTGGCCAGTGGCGACGTGTTTCGTTGCGTACCGGGCAATTGGGAATACTGACCGCCCGACAGGCAGTTGCCCGAATGGGGTTCGGGCAGATGCCGATCTAATCGTCGAAGATCGTCACAACGGGCATGCGATGCATTGATGGCCGAGCCGACGGGAGCTGCACGCTGATGGCCCAACACGGTTGTTCGCCACTTGCTTGAAAAGGCTGCTAGTCGAGGCAGACTGCATCGCTCGATCAGCTCGCTCCTCTGCAGCTTCGAGCGGAACTAGATAAAAGCACCTCCAACCATTCAACGTCCAAGGACGTTCGAAGAGTGCCGGATTCCGGGAATATTCGTGGAGTCCGGCACTTCTCCCAAGGGCTTTCGCTCTGGGCAACCTACCCTAGTCGACCCGAACTCGCGGCGACCACGATCATCTTCCGAAAACCTTTAGCCCCGTGCATCTCGTGCCTCGCCCAGCTTGGTACGACGGTGTCCGGCCGTACGCGAGGTGACGTCATCAAAAAGGTAAGACTCGAGACTTTTACCGACGGCGTCTTTGCCGTGGTCATCACGCTCATGGTGCTCGAACTGAAAGTGCCCGCCTCACCGACCTGGAAGTCTCTCCTGGCAGAGGGCAGCGTATTTCTCTGCAACCTCATCAACTTCCTCTATGTCGGCATCTATTGGAGCAACCATCACCATGTGCTCGCCCTGATCAAGCGCATCAACGGAACCGTGATGTGGTCCAACCTGATCTTCCTCTGCTGCTTGTCGCTGTTCCCCTTCTCTATCAAGTGGCTTAACAACGCCACGCCCTGGCCCGCATGTGTCCCCACGGTCTTCTATGGATTCACTTTGTTGTTGACGATGTTTTCCTGGCAGTGCTTCTCTCGAACCTTGGTTGGCGCCAACAGCGGGTCGCGCTCGGACCTCCAGCGGGCCCTCGGGTGCGATCGAAAAATAAGGATATCCATAGGCACGCACATCGCGGCCATCGCGCTGGCCTTTCGTTGGCCCGGCGTGTCATGCGGCCTCTATGCCGTGGTCGCAGGAATCTGGTTCGTGTCCGACAGGCGAATCGGAGAAATTGCAGGGCGAGACTAGCGCCCGAGCGGCCCATGCTCGGCGCGACCAGGCCGGATTAGCCCCCTGCTACGTAAAACGATGTCACAAATGCATAGGCTGATCCGACTAGATCGCATGGTGCCCGCCAAGGTCTCCCTGCGCGCCGCCGCCCCATGTCAGGCAGGAATCCAGCAGGTAAGTCCCCTATGACTCTCCATTTTCATGACAAGCCGCAGGGCGATGCCGCAGACTCCCTGGCGTCCAGCTTTACGGCCAGCTACACCGGTGTCATTGCATTCATCGCCGTAGTCACCGAAGGGAGCTTCGCGCGTGCAGCCGACCGCCTGGGAGTTTGCCGCTCCGCGATCAGCCGAAATGTCCAGAAGCTTGAGGACCAACTCGACGCGAGACTCTTTCTTCGTACGACACGAAGCACGTCGCTGACGCGCGAGGGCGAGCTGTTCTATGCCAACTGTCATCCCGGGGTTCAGCGCATTACACAAGCCCTTGAGGACATGCGCGAGCTGCGCGCCGGGCCGCCGCGAGGACACCTGCGCATCAACGCTTCCACGGGGTTTGGCCGCCAGATCGTGGCGCCGCTGCTCGCGGGTTTTTGTGAGTGCTACCCAGAGATATCGCTGGATTTGCAGCTGGACGACCGACCTGCCGGCTTCACCGCGGATCGCGTTGATATCGCGATCAGAGACGGCCGGCCCGAGGACAGCGAGGTTGTCGCAAAGCGCCTTGTTCCCATGCAATTGCTAGTGTGTGCATCCCCGGCATACATCCAGCGATACGGCACGCCCAAGAACGTGGACGATCTGGCAAACCACATCTGCATCAACTTTCGAAATTCGTCGGGACGGGTTACCGACTGGGAATTCAACGTCGATGGCCAGCGGCGCAGGGTTTCACCGCCGTCAATCTGTACGTTCAACGATATGGGCTTGGTGCACCAGGGAGTCCGCGATGGCTTCGGCATCGCGCAACTTGCGGGCTTTCAAGTAGCCAGTGATCTGCGCAACGGTCAGCTCGTGACATGCCTTGAGTCAAGCGCGCCTGAAGATCGCGGGCACTACTTGTGCTATCAGAGCAGGCTACATCTGCCAGCTCGCATCCGGGTATTCATTGACTATGTCACCGAGGCAGTGCGCGCGCTGGACCTCAAGTAGGCCGCCCGCACCTACAACACCCTCCCTCGGAACGCGGGTGCGGATGACGGCTGCCGAGAGTAAGGAACTCGCCAGCCCCGAACCCGCCCAAACAGAGACGCAACCGATCGACCTGGTGGCACGCACCCCTGATCAGGCGATCAGGGGTGCGATGTCTTCGAACTTGCGAGCAATCCTGCCGATCTTGATGCTCCGCTGTGCCTTCAGATAGAAGGTCGGTCATCAGGTCGGGACACGACAAACTTCAAGCTCTGGCGCCGTCAAGAATGGTTCGAAGAAACGCGATCACCACTTCTGCGCGACCCGAGGCCACCAATTGCTCTGCAGTGAATTGACCCAGTTCTTCGATTGGCGTGTTGCGATACCACTCCATCACGGCAGCCGGACTCGACTCTACCTCGGCAGCTACCCGCAACACAGCAAAGGTCACGGGTATCAGTTGGAAAAATGCGCTGTAGCCGAGATCGCCGGCGGGCGAAATCAGTTGACCCGAAGGATTTATCGCATACGCCGCCATAACCAGCGATCGAAGCGAGGGCTCGGCGAGCGATGAATTCAAAGGCACTCCGGTCATGGCAACAAGCCTCCTCCAGCAAGGGTATTCGGATGGGTTCGGCCCTCAGCGGCCGCGAGCCAAGATCTATAGCTGATGGAAGGCGTCTGAAGACTCGCCTTCAGAGCATCAACAAGGCAGACGCCCCCGGATGCAATCGCGCGAAGTGATCTTCCTGCGCGTCATCACCGTGATCATGCCGATGTTTACGGCAGGCGTTCCATTGAAGACTCCAACCGTCATGGCAACGAAGGTGGGCTCTTGCCCAGGGCACAGCGTAGTTTTTCCAACTACCCGACGGTAGACCTGCTTAGGCGTTCGCAGTGTTGTTACGCGCGCACCAATAGCCAGCCGGACCGAGGTGTTCGTCCAAACAACCGCGTCGATCTCGGACAGCTCACGTTGGTTCTCGAATGGGAACACAGCATTACCTTGAGAAGACCTACCGTTTGCGGACGGCCTGGCTCAGCATGACAGTCAATTGCGCGATGAGCTCAATGAACTGTCAGCCATGATTCGGAAAGAGGCTTATGGAATTCAATTCAAATCGCGGTCGCGCACCGAACCATGGGCCTTTCATGGGGCCAAGGTTCCCCACGCGCATGCTCGCCAACGTCGCCATCCCGGATACACCCCTGGTATCTCGGGCTATCGAGTACGTTAGTGACCGGTCCGAACCCTACCTGTTCAATCACGTCATGCGTTCGTGGCTTTTTGCCGCCACCATTGCAGAGGTGCAAGGGGTGCCATACGACGCGGAGATCCTGGCGGTATCGGCACTCTTGCATGATCTTGGCCTGGTGGAAGCATTCAGCGGTCCTCTCCGATTCGAAGTCGAGGGCGCGAACGCCGCCCGCGCCTTTGCGCGAAAGGAAGGCCTGGACGAGCGACGCACCCAGGTGATCTGGGACAGTGTCGCGCTCAACTCCACGCCATCGATCGGGCTCCACAAAGAGGCAGAGGTCGCTCTTTGCACGATGGGCATCGGTGTCGACTGGGGTGGCGGCTGGTGCTATGACTTCATCGACGACATCAGGATGAAGTCGATCCTCGAAGCTTTTCCACGCCTAAGGATGAAAGAACGATTTACGCGGACCATCTGCGGAATCGTCGAGTGCCGACCCGAGACGACCTATGACAATTTCGCCCGCGATTTTGGCCTGCGTTTTGTCCCCGGCTACCACCCGCCCTCACTCGTGGACTCCCTGCTCAACTCTCCGTTCGAGGAGTAGAGCGCCCCTGCCCTGCGACGTGAGCCCGAAGGCCATTGACGCGCGCAAGGTGGCGCCGATGGTTGGTAGGCATTTCCGGGCAGTCGTTCGGTGATTGATGCGCCTTAGGCAACACCGTCATCACCCCGGTATGGCTAGCACGGCCCGCGGACTGAACCTACGCTTCGATCTACACGCGCAGCTGTTCTTCTTTTGACGTCCGTTTCCACGCCGGACTCCTGAAGCAGTTGCTCCAGCAAATCATGCACTGCTTGTCTGTCCTCACTGGAGCGCTCAGATGTTCTTCAAAACCGCATTCTTCGTAAAAAACATACCTGACTGGGAGAGGGCCATCCGGATCAGCCTCGCGATTACCTTCGCGATTGGAAGTGCTGCACTTCTCCCCTCACCCTGGGATTGGATCGGCGCCTTGACTTGCATTGGCTTCGGCATAACGGGTGTCGTGGGCTTCTGCCCAGCATGCGCGCTGGCTGGCCGGCGTCTCGCTCGGAGCCATAAGCGATTCGATGCTCGATGGTGACAGGCGACCGCGTCGCAGACGGCCTCGTGCCACTGCTCAGGCACTCGATCGTAGAGACAGGCTTGCTCAGCAGGCAATCAAAGCAGAACAAGGTCAACGAACGTAAACCGGGGCGTTAAATCGTCCGCAATCATCACGGTGTAAATCATGAATCAGTTCAACAAAGTCATCTGGGGCATGTCGCTTGTGGCCGCCTCCCTCGGGTCCGCCATGGCGTCCGACATTCCCCTTGAGCCGGCCACACAAAAATTCATCGACGGCCTGGCATCTGCAGGTGGACCACCGCTCTACACATTGACGCCTGAAGCGGCTCGCAAAGTCCTCGCCGGCGCGCAGGCATCCGTCCCCGTCAGCATGCCTGCCGCCGATGTGGTCCATCGCACGATTGCCGTAGGTCCCAAGGGTCGCACCAACATCGTGGTGGTCCGTCCGCAGGGCGCCAAGGGTGTATTGCCCGGCGTGCTCTATTTCCACGGCGGCGGCTGGGTTCTTGGCGACTTCAACACGCACGAGCGCCTGGTTCGTGAACTGGCCGTTGGCACTGGGGCAACCTTCGTTTTTGTGGAATATGACCGCTCACCGGAAGTGCACTACCCGGTTGCGATCGAAGAAGACTACGCCGCGCTCAAGTACGTCGCCGAACATGCGGGCGAATTCGACATTGATCCGTCGCGCCTCGCCATCGCCGGCGAAAGCGTAGGCGGCAATGCTGTTGCCGCCGTGGCGCTGCTCGCCAAGGAAAGAAAGGGACCCGCTCTGCGTGCACAGGCCATGTTCTATCCGGTGACCGATGCGAGCATGTCGACCGCATCGTATAGCCAGTTTGCCGAAGGTCCGTGGCTGACGGCCAAGGCGATGAAGTGGTTCTGGGATGCGTATCTACCCGACGTCGCGCTCAGGAGAGATATTCACGCCTCGCCTATCAATGCGTCCAAGGAACAGTTGAGCGGATTGCCGACCGCGCTGCTCCTGACGGACGAAAACGACGTGCTTCGTGATGAAGGTGAAGCCTATGCACGCCACTTGTCAGACGCTGGCGTGCGTGTGACAAGTGTCCGCTACAACGGCACAATTCATGACTTCATGCTGCTAAACCCGATCGCGAACACACCTGCATCGCGGGCAGCGATCCAACAAGGCGTGGACTTCCTCAAGCAAAACCTGAGCAAGTAGTACACCGGTTAAGTGGTCGATGCGTGCCACACGAGTGTTGGGGTGGCACGCATCGAGGATTGTCTTCGGGGATTGCCCGCTCATGGTCGAGACCTGAGGTGGGGGGAGCGGCAGGCGTCATGCCCTGGATGCCCTGCGATGAGTCGATCCATTCGTGAAGTGACAACGAAGGTACAGACCCTGCGGGCGATTGTCGGCCCATGCATCCCGCAACGCCCCTTCAAAGAGGTCTGCACGTCATTTCCACCCTGGTCCCGGCCCTAGACACCACCAACACCCCTGCGGGTGGGACAATGTCCCGCAGAAATTCGGATCGAAATACAAGGGGAAGCACGAAGGGCAGATCCAACTCTCCAGATAGTGGCTGCTATGAATCCCACCGACCGCGGAATGCTGTTTGGCTTTGGAGTCTTGCTTCTGGACTTCCTGGCGTGGCGCTTCCTGAAGCTCAGCCAGGAGTGGGCCCGTTTTGGGATACGACTGGGTCTGTTCTTGCTGCTCAGCTATGTTCTGTGGACCGCACGACTGAGTCCATTTCAGGTCGCTCCCTGGCCAGACCGAACCCTACGGCATCTCCTGGCACAAGCGGTCGAATTCCTCTGGTGGCTGCAACTGGCACAGATTTCGGCCGCCGTGCTTGGAAAAATCGTTCTTCCATCCGCACTGCAACGTGAGCGGTTGTTCCAGGACATACTGCGGGCAATCGTCTTCGTTGCCGCAGCAGTCGCTGCCGTGGCCTATGTTCTTGAGCTTCCGGTGGGCGGGCTGCTCGCCACCTCGGGCGCCATGGCCATCATCGTCGGCCTCGCCGTCCAGAGCACCTTGAGTGACGTATTTTCCGGCGTCGTGCTCAATGCGACCCAGCCGTTTCAAGTGGGCGACTCGGTAACCATCGGCGACACCCAGGGAAGTGTGATCGAAAGGACCTGGCGAGCCACCACGTTACTGAACAGTCGCGGCAATTACGTGCTGGTGCCAAACAGCGTGGCTGCCAAAGCCAATATCGTCAACTTGAGTCGCCCGCCTCAGATTCACGGCGTCACCGTGCGAATTCGTCTGTCGCCTGCCATTCGGCCTGCACTGGTGATTTCCGCCCTGGAAGACGCCATCAGCAGCACGACTGACGTCCTGGCTCATCCCGCACCCGTGGTCTCTGCGCTCGGGATACACAGAAAATTCACCGAATACGAAATCCTGGTCTACGTGGCGTCTGCCAACAAGAAGACGGGTGCGCAGAATCAGGTCATCGATCAGGTCCATCGGCATTTGAACGCCCATGGCATCTGCCTCGGGCAAGAACAGCAAGACGATGAGTTCACCGGCAACCCGGAGAGACTTCTACGCAATATCGAGATGTTCAAGTCGCTGAGCGCGGCACAGATCGAACAGTTGGCTGTTGCCTCTGTAAGGCAGGCGTTTTCCGCAGGAGAAATGATCTACGACGTCAGCGCTGATTGCCCGGATGACCAAAGAGCGCTCTGCATCGTGGCATCCGGAGTCGCCGTCCTGCTGGCGCCACGTGAGCAGGGCAACATCGAGCTGCGAAGATTGGCGCCGGGTGATGCCGTTGGCCGGTCCAGCATTCTTACGGGCGTTAGCTCCGGCATCAGGCTTCAGGCGCTGAGCGCGGTTTCGGTCATTCGGCTCAACAAGAACGCGGTCACTCCGCTGCTTCAAGAGTTTCCAGAGCTCGCCAAATCCATGCTCACCGACCTGCTCGCGTTTCAGGCGCAGGAGGCAAAACTGCTGAGGGAAAGCACCCATCAGGCAACCGAGAAGGAAGGGATATTCCAGAAGCTGATGGATGGCTTGCGGCGGCTGCATGGCGTCGCGCGCAAATAGCAGGCGATGTATCCACGTGAGGTCGCTGGTTGAGTCCCGTGGGTTACCCGTCCAGGTCGCAATGCCGGTCGCTTCGCTGGCTGCAACGCTTACAACGCCTGATCACTGCCCAGACGGAAGGCAATGGAGGCATCCGTCGCGATCGGTCGTGGGGAATCCATGGGCGTTTCAAAGTGTCCACCGAGCCGATTTCCGGAAGGGTCTTCCAACGTGCCTCGAATGACGAGTCGATAGCCACCCGGACGCCACGCCGAGTCTGGCGTGAACGCCCAGGTCGTTTCGCCTTTGCGCAATTCCGCCCTGCCTTCGACAAGTCGATCGCCGGCCCCGACCACGACCAGGTAATCAACATCGCGACCGTCGATCGGAGCATCGAGGGTGACGACGAGAGGCTGTCGTGAACCGGGAGTCACCTGCGATAGCCGCCACGCGGACGCGACCGGGCCGTTCGCGTCCACGGGGCCTACATGCCAATGCTGGATAGGTCGTCCGTCGAAAGTGAGGACCATGTCATCGCCCTCGCTCAGGATAGGGCCCCATTGTTCGCGCGCAACCAGACCAGTCTTCACGCGCCCAGGATGCAACAGGAGGGTCAGGATCTTTCCGTCGGGTGACCACAATTCCTGCGGCAGGAACGGTTCCCGCACCGATCGTCCATCGGCATGCACCAAGGCGATACGCGACAGCACTTCACCTTCGATCGGCGCCTCGAAAACAACCGACAGGCGCAGAAGATTGGCCGGAACCTCGGCGCCCGAGGGCTGGACGAGAACGACCTGCGGTGCTGGCTGCCCGGCCCTTGCGACCTGCCATGCCGCCGCAAGGGCCAGGGCCGAGAGCCATGGTCGCCAGCGCATGGCGTTAGTCCGAAGCCTTGATGAACTCAGGCAGCCCTTCATCCTTCAGCAGCATGTTGACGTACTGCTGCTGGGGCTTTTTGCCTTTGAAGCTGAAATCGGGAAACGTGTACTCGGAGATGTGGTCTGTCAATCGGAAGCTCAGGTCTTTGCCCATGGAGACCAGCTGCAGGGCATCGCGCTGGAGGTCACGACGAACGACCACGAACGACTTGTCGTCGAGATTGTCCAGGCGCATCACGCCAGCCAACGGGGCCTCCCCCACATTGAGCCCGGTGATCTGTCCGTACGGAACCTGCTTCTCAATGCCGGGGCGAGCGAGCGCTGCGTCCAGCTCGGACACTGGAATGACGTCGGCTATGCGGTTGTAGTTGACAAGCATGAGGAAGTCCTTGGCCTTCCCCTGCCCGGCACTCGTGAACGAGACCATATCGGCGGGTGTATTGCCGTAACCGAGTTCGGCCACCGTCTTGCCGCGCACGTGGGCGCCATCCTTCAGATCATCCAGCGGGATGATCACCAGTGGCGTGCACGTGTAGGCGGCAACGAGGTAGGGCTTCCCGCCAAGGTTCGCGAAACTCATCGCACGGATCGGCGCCCGCGTCTCGAGCTGATCGTGCCCGCCATGGAAAATCTCCAGCGATGTGATCGTCTGTTTGGCGTCGAACGGGTAATGGATCCGTCGCAACGTCGAGGCGAACTCCTGGTTCGACAGTCCTGCGACGAAAAGCTCTCCGTCATGCCACTTCATGTCGGTGACGGTATAGCTACGCTCAGGACTCTGCTTCCAGAATTTCTCGCTCGCCGTAGGGGCTTCGCGTAGCGCTATCGAGGTTGAATGCGCAGCCTTCAGGTCGACCTTGTGCGCCTTTTTGTCGCTAGTCACGAGAAACAGCGCCGGCGCCTTATCCGGACCGTAACTGATCGCGACGTAGACTTGGGCCGTTGTGGGACGAACCACCATGTCCTCGACGGTGACCTTTGCGCCGCCAACCTGCGGCGATAGCAGCGCCTCCAGGTCGAGGACATTGAACGTCGTCCCGACGGGCTGCGGCGACGCCGGCGCCAGCTCGATCGCATGAACCTCCGCGGCTTTCCAGTCGGCAACGAAGAGGATGTTGTCGGGCCCAGCCGCGAGTCTTGAGATCGACTTGACGTCTGCGGCGAATGCATGGACGGACAAGCCCAACATGCAGGCCATGGCAATAATTGAGCGACGCATAAAAACCCCCTCGACGCGACTGTGGAATGAAATTCCGGGTGAACCGAAGTCATCGCCCGTCTTGGCTTGCAAGCTCTGCAAGAGGTGGTCGGACAACTTGGTATCTTGCGCCGATGCTATGCAATCTCCAACGTTCGCCGCCAGGCGTGCTCAAGGAAACTCACTATTGATCAACTTGCACCAATGGCATTTCACGCGCCAGTAACGTACTGGTGTGGGGCGAGGCAATGGAAGAACCGGATCACCCGAAATTCATGCAGACGGCGAGCCTGCCGGTACATGAAAATGCCCAGCCACGATAGGCGATGTCTCTACGAGCCGAGTTGGCAACCGCGCCACGGACCTAAACATCATCAGTATTCACGTTGCCATCGTGCCATGCCGCCGCACCGCACGGCATGAACTTCCTCCACAGCCTAATCACTCCACCGTCGCGACATCTAAGACGCATGCAGCCAACTCGCAAGGACGCTCCTTCCGAAGTTCCTACACGATTGGCCGTGTGTATGCTCCGATAACAAGGGCGAAAATTTCGGACATTTCCGATTGTCTGACGTCAGCCGAGGCGTCGATACTGATGACCAGTTATCAGCGTGTTCCTAGGAAACGTCTGCACGTCTCGCCCTTCGCGAGCAAAGACTCAAGTTGAAGTCTTCATTGCACTCGTGAGCCTTTGATTGCTCGTCAGAGGCACTGGTGCAGGCCATCCTCAAACGTTCTCCTCTTCAAACCTTTTGTAATCGAAGCGGCATCACTTTCTGTTCGCGAGGTTCGTGCGGTGCATCCGTTTTCGGTTTTTGATCCACTCCGCCGGCACAGGTTGCTCCTGTGGGAAATGACAAAGCGTGACATTTCCGCCCGGTATAAAGGCTCTTATCTTGGAATGCTCTGGGCGGTGCTCATGCCGCTCGCCATGCTCAGCATCTATTCCTACGTATTTGGAACCGTGTTTAAGTCCCGGTGGAGCGCTGGCGATCCGCAGTTGCCGTTCCCGATCATCCTCTACTCCGGGCTTATCGTTTTCAACTTTCTTGCGGAGTGCGTGAATCGCGCGCCAACGCTCGTCACGCTCTCACCCAATCTCGTCAAGAAAACGGTCTTCCCTATCGTGATCCTGCCATGGATGGCGATGATTACCGCAACTATCAATTCCATCATCAGTGTCGCCATTCTGTTGGTGGGTGAATGGCTGCTTGTCGGACACGTGCCGGTCACCGCGCTGTTGTTCCCATTCGTATTGCTGCCTGTCGCGCTTGTCGCGCTCGGGACGGGCTGGTTTCTTTCGTCCCTCGGCGTTTATGTGCGTGATATCGCGCAACTGGTCGGGCTGTTGACGACCGCCCTGCTGTTCCTTACGCCAATCTTCTATCCACCCCTTGGGACGCCAGGTGCGCTTCGCGCATTCGCAGACTTCAATCCCCTCGCCACACAGGTGCAGTCCATGCGCGATGTCCTGCTTTGGGGGCAGCTTCCGAGTCTGACCAGTTTCGTGGTCGCCATGCTCGTAGGTTGGGCCGTGGCGTGGTTCGGGCTCGTGTGGTTCTCGAGAACCTCGGATGGTTTTGCCGATGTCCTTTGATCACGTCGTCCGCGTCGACCAGGCCAGCAAGTGCTTCCGCATTTACACGTCACCCTCCGATCGTCTGCGGCAGTATGGCGCGCGCTGGATGCAGCGGGCGCTGCCCAACATCGCGCAGCGTTGTCTTCCATCGGGCCTTGCGAACAAGACCTTTCATCGCGAGTTCTGGGCACTTCGAAATATTTCATTCGAACTGAAGCGCGGCGAAAGCGTAGGCATTCTCGGCATGAATGGCGCGGGCAAGTCAACGCTGCTGCAACTGGTGGCAGGCATCTTGAAGCCCACCTCCGGCCTCATTGAGACAAACGGGCGCCTCGCGGGCCTGTTTGAACTGGGGTCTGGTTTCAATCCTGAATTCACGGGGCGCGAGAACGTGTTTCTGAATGCGGCCATGCTCGGCTTTTCGCGCACGGAAGTGCTCGAGCGCTTTGCCGCCATCGAACAGTTCGCCGGCATCGGCGACTTTATCGACCGTCCTGTCAAAACCTATTCCAGCGGCATGATGGTGCGCCTCGCGTTCGCCGTGCAGGTCCAACTCGAACCCGATGTGCTGATCGTTGACGAAGCGCTTGCGGTCGGTGATGCGCTATTCCAGAAGCGCTGCTATGCGCGCATCGAGCGCTTTCTGGCAGACGGAGGCAGCCTGTTGTTCGTATCGCACGATCAGGAGTCGGTGCGCACGTTGACCGACCGGGCGTTGCTGCTAAGGGACGGAGCGACCGTCTGTGAGGGCACTTCGTCGGAGGTGGTGCTCGAATATCGCCGCCTGCTTCACGAAGCTGAAAATGAGCAAGCACGAAGCGTGCTGCAATACCTGTCGTCGGCGGCACGGGAGCGTGCTTCGGACATCGTCGCGACGCCAAAGTCGTCTGCCGAGCCTGCGGCAAAACCCGGCTCGACCCAAGCCAGCGCCGCGCTCGAACCAGGCGCACCGGCCCGCAGCCGAACGGGTGACATGTCGTTCGGCGACTTGGATGTAGAGATTCTGAGCACGGCAACGTTCGACGCGAAAGGTGCGCCCTGCGAACTGTTCTACCCAGGCGACGAGATCGATGTCAGGGTCCGCTACCGGGCCAACAAATCAGCCACGGGCTTGAACTTCGGCTTCCGGCTGCGCAACAAGGAAGGCGTAAAGCTGTATTCCGGCGGGACGTTCAACGAGGACCTGCTTGCATTGCC
This sequence comes from Dyella japonica DSM 16301, assembly GCF_001010355.1. Lineage (GTDB taxonomy): Bacteria > Pseudomonadota > Gammaproteobacteria > Xanthomonadales > Rhodanobacteraceae > Dyella > Dyella japonica. The sequence goes on from NZ_JPLA01000001.1 coordinate 63,285, forward strand.
GGATAGTGCGACCCACCGAACCTGGGATCGAGCTTTCGAGGAAGGCGAAGTGATCGAGCTGTCGCAGCGCTTCGAGTGCCGTCTTGGCGAAGGCTACTACGAGATTCAGTCTTACGCGGCTGAGGAAAAAATGATGGCTCCAGGGCACCAGCGCATGCTGCACTGGGTCGACGAGAGCGCGTTCTTCCGCGTGTCGATGAACAGAGCCGAGCGCTGGTACGGCGGTGTCGCGGACATACGGCCGGTGTGCCGCGTGACTCTGGTGGCGAACCATCGTGACCAAAGCCAAGGAGAACAGTTTGCGAGACATTGATCTAGCTCGCCGTCTCCTGTTGGCGTTCGGAGCGACCCGATTTGTCATAGTCGGCAGGCTCCCGGACGCGAGTCGAGCCTTACTCAACGACGCGGGCAGCGAGCTGTGCGACGGGTGGATGAGCGCATCTATCGCGAGCGCGCCGACATGTCTCGTGTGCGTCGACTTGAGTGACGAGGCACTGTCCCTGGCCCTGTCCGACCCGGCGGCCGCCCAGGCGAGCGGCATCTATATCCAGCACCGCGCAACGCCACAGGCAAAGTCGCTCGATATGCTGGAGCGGCTCTGCTTCGAGCTGGGCTACCGCAAGCATCCGGCCTACCATCACCTGTTCGGCTATGCCGAACTGGAGTTGCAGTCGCCCGAGTTCGCCACGCTTTTGGAACCATTGGGCGGCGATACGCTGCCGCGCTTTCCGACGGCTCGGCTACTGGAAGAGCGCGATCTGCACATGGACATGTTGCGGGAAACCGGGCGCCGCGCGGATGCGCACATCATGCGCTACGAGTGGGCGTCACAGTTTATCCGCCCCAACGACACCGTGCTCGACGCGGCCTGCGGTCTGGGCTACGGAACGCACGTGATGCGGCACCGGTCGCGCGGTTCCCGCTTCTTCGCCATCGACGGCAGCAACTGGGCCATCGACTACGCGTCGGCCTGTTTCGCCAGGGCTGGCACGGAGTACATCGCGGGAATGTTGCCCGAGGCTCTGAGCCGCTTCGAGGACTCGTCCGTAGACGTCGTCGTTTCGTTCGAGACGCTCGAGCACGTGCCTGATCCGGCCGGCTTGCTCGCACAATTCAGGCGAGTCCTACGGCCGGGCGGCCGCGTCATCGTCAGCGTTCCGAACGACTGGAGCGACGAGACCGGCGAAGATCCCAATCCACACCATCTGCACGTCTACACCTGGCAACGTCTGCAGAGCGAGCTTGCGGCCGGCTATATCGTCGAGCACGCCGTCCGTCAGATCGCCAGTGGTTGCAAGCGCCTCGGCGCCGCCTGCGAATGGACCGAACGGCCGCGCACGCTCGAAGCTGTCGAGCCGGATGCCGCATCCGGGATCGAGGCCGAATGGTGGCTTGCTGTCGGCATGAAGTCGCCTGAAGAAGGGCTCGGCCTGCCCTATCGTGAAACCGTGCATGACGGTTTCGATGGCGCGACCCATCTCGTGGATTTCGGCGAGCACTACCAGAACCCGTGGTTGGTGCATGCCATGATCGAGATTCCATATCGTTTGCAACGTCCCGAAGAGCTGGGCAGGCTCGCCAGCGAATTGAGCCGCCGATGCCCGCGCGACTCGGCGGACAACGGCGCCGCGCTCGCCGTCATGAGCTATCGCGCTCTGGACGACCACGCGAGCGAAGAGGAACTGGTGGCGCTTGAGGCGCAGATCGGCGACTACCTCGCGCTGACTTCCGACAATCCTCATGTGCGGCGCTGGCAAGTATCGCTCGCCTATGCTCGTGCTCGCTTGCGCCTGCGGCGTGGCGAACGAGCAGCCGCTATCGAAGATTTCACCCGCGTCGCCCGCACCGAAGTTCGTTGGATCACACCGACACTTGGCACAAAAACGGTCGACGCTGCGTTCTGGCTCGGCCTGCTGTGGTGGCTGTCCAGCGAGCCGCAGAGCGCTCGACTGTGGTGGCAGCGTGGTCTTGAGTCGGCCTCTCAGTTGCTAGGTTGCGACTGGGTCGAGTTCTACGGCAATGCTAGCGCGCCACTCGTATTCCCGATGAACGATGCGGTCGAGATCTCCGACAGGGCTGCGGCATGTGCGCAAGCATTATCTATCACGCACAACCCGACGCCAGCGACGAGCGCCCTGCTTCATGCGATCAGCCAACAATCGCTGCGATCGGCGGTACGCCAGCAGAGCGCTGATTTGGCGTCATCGCGCGTAGAAGCAGGCAATCTGCGGAGCGAATTCGCGCGGGTGTGCCAGGAGCTTGAGGCGCAACGCGCGGACAAGGAGGGCATCGAAACCCTGTCCATCGATCGCCTCAGCCAGATCATTGCGCTCGAAACGCGCGTGGAGAAGACGGATGCCGCGCTCCGTCTCGTCGAGCGGATGTCGATCGAAAGGCTGGAAACGAACCGCGCGCTCGAAGCTCGCCTCAAGGAAACTGACGCGGCGCTCGATGGTGCGAAGGAGTTGACGTTGAAACGCCTCGAGGAGATGAAGGCGCTCGAATCGCGCCTTCAGGAGACCGACTCAGCGCTCGATGCTGCGAAAGAGCTGACAGTGCGACGTCTGGAGGAAATTAAGGCGCTAGAAACGCGCCTGAAAGAGACCGACGCAGCGCTCGATGGTACGAAAAAGCTGACTATGCAACGTGTCGGAGAATTTCAAGCGCTCGAAGCGCGCCTGGAGGCGACTGACGAAGCGCTCGATTGCGCGAAAGCGCTGACGGCGCAGCGGCTCGAGGAAATTCAGGAGCTCGAAGCGCGCTTGTTCGAGACCGACTCCGCGCTCAATGACACGAAAGAACTTTCACTGGAGCGGCTCGCCCGTATCCAGGAGCTAGAAGAGCGCATTAAGCGCACGGACGCCGGTTTGCGCGAGGCGCAGGCGCTCGGGATCGAACGGCTGAACCGCATTCATGAACTCGAGAGTCGACATGTCGCCGACGGCGAGCCTGCGTCGGCCGCGCCAGAACGTCACCAACCAGACGACTCCCTTAAGACCATGCCCACCATCATAGGGTGATCCGCTTTGAACGATCAGACAACGACCAAGAAGACCTGTGTTTTTACCAGCGCAGCATTGAACTACATTCCTAAAGTTCGGATGCTCTTCAAATCATTGCGTGAACTGCACCCGGAGTTCGAGCTGCACCTGGCGCTGTCCGACGTCCTCCCCGATGACGTTGACCTCAGCGTCGAGCCGTTCGACGAAGTTCATCCGCTGAACACGCTCGACATACCTGACGTCGATGGCTGGGCGTTCTGTCACAACATCGTCGAGCTGTCCACGGCGATCAAACCGTTTCTGCTCGAGAAGCTATTGCGTCGCGAGAATTGCGAGCGCGTCCTGTACTTCGATCCAGACATGGTGCTGTTCTCCCGCGTCGATGATCTGATCGATGCGCTTGGCGATGCAAACGTCATTCTAACCCCGCATCAGATCGAGCCGGAGTCGCGCTTGCGCGCCGTCATCGACAACGAAATATGCAGTTTGAAACACGGCATCTATAACCTTGGATTCGTGGGAGTCAAGGCGACAGATGAGGGCCTGCGTTTCGCTGACTGGTGGAAGCAGCGGATCTATCACTTCTGTCGCGCCGACATTGCGAACGGCCTCTTCACGGATCAGCGATGGATCGACCTGGTTCCGGCATTCTTCTCGGATGTCGCCATCATTCGCTCCCCCCGTCACAACGTCGCGCCCTGGAATCTCACGACACGCGACATCTCGGGCGATTTCGAGACCGGCTTCGCCGTCAATGGCGAAAAGCTTGGGTTCTATCATTTCACCGGCTTCGATAGTGGTGCGCATCGAATGATGGCTTCCATCAATGCCCGCCCGGGCTCGAACACCGGTGTGCTGATTGATTGGTACGAGCGCGAGACGGCCCTTCTCTCGGCCGATCCGCTCACCAATATCAAGTGGGCGTTCGGCTACTTTTCGAACGGCGAGAAGATCAACCCGGCGCATCGCCTGGTTTACCGCGAGCGCGTCGATTTGCAGTGCGCGTTCCCTAATCCTTTCGATGCGACGAACGGCGGCTACCACGGCTGGATCACCGCTCAGGGCCGGGTCGAATATCCTGGTATTGAGACTGGGTTGCCTGACCCGGCACTGCTGCAACTCAGGCAGCAATTGACAGCCGGCTTCCGTCCGAACCAAACGGAGCAATTTGACTGGCGTCGCGCACGCAACATGGCAGCGGATGCGATTTCCAGTCCGAAGCATGCGAGTCGCTACGCAAAGCGTGCGTGGGAAATCGTTCGGCAGGAAGGGCTGCGTGGCATTACTCGTCGCCTGGACTAGACCTTCCTTCGAGCTTAGTAGCGTAAGCCATAGACGTGCCGTTTCGTAAAAACCACACCGAGATCCGCTACGACCGGACCCGCCCGCCTGGCAATCGAGGCGTGCTGCTGTGGATTGGGCCAGAAAGGGATATCCAGACCTATGCCTTCATCAACTCTGCCAGACGTGCCTTCCGATGCCCAACTCATAGAGTTTCGATGGGCGGTGGATCATTTTGCGCTCACCGAGGAAGGCACACTGCTGTTCTTCGGCTGGGCCTTGCACGACAGGGAAGACATCATGTCGCTGACCATGATCCTGCGGTTCATGGACGGCACAGACCAGCGCTTCAACGTTGTCTACGGCACGGAGCGCACAGATGTCGCCAGCGCAATCGCTGACAACCCGCGGTCTCTGATGTGCGGCTACTACTTTTTTGGGCACGCGCGTAGCGCAGAGTTTCTTTCGATGTCGCTGGAAGTGCAGCTTGCCGACGGGTCACAAGCCCTGCTGCCGACAAACTGCGCGATGCCGCAATCCAAAAGCAAGACACGCGATGACCGCAGATCGCAACGCGTGCAGACGATGGCACGCCTAGTACGCCGGTCCTGGTTTTTTGCCCGATCGGGACGATTCGTCGACCTGGCTACCGTGGCGCGACGCTACCTGGCGGGAAAGCCACGCGTAATGGCAAACGGCATCGAGAGCATCGTCCAGACGCTCGCTAAACATTCACGTGCAGAACTGATCGTCGATCACGATCTTGGCGGCGGAGCGAATCACTTCAGACAATCGCTCACCGAGGAGCTCGTCTCCGCGGGGTGTGCGGTGCTGATTCTAACGTTCCATGTGCCGACGCTGCGCTATGGATTGGAGTGCCGCACACAGGATATGACAACACGCATTGCTATCGATCTCAATGAGTTCTTCGCAAAGCTACGCGAATTCCCATTAAGCCGAATTCACTACAACAACACCGTTTCCTTCACGAATCAGTTGGCGGTGATCGAGGCATTGTCGTCGGTTGGCATGACGGTGCCCGTGTCGTATTACATGCATGATTTCCATTCCGTCTGTCCGTCGCACTTCCTGCTCGATGTCGAAGGGCGATACTGCAGCGTGCCGGACGTGCACCGTTGCCAAAGCTGCCTGCCAAGGATGAGCGAAGGTCTTGTGTCGCTTTTCGCCGAGCGCGATATTCAACTTTGGCGCCGCCGCTGGTTGAGCTTTCTACTTAAGACCGACGAGATTGTCTTCTTCTCCAACTCCAGTAAGGAGCTATTGCTGCGTGCCTATCCACAATTGGGACGTCACTCGGCACTAAAACTCAAGCCGCACGACATTTCCGATTTCCCGTCCGCAACCGTGCAATTCGACCTCAAGGCGAAGTTGAATATCGGCGTCGTGGGACGAATCAATGCGCATAAAGGTGCGGCGATTGTCAATCAGATGGCGGCTGCGCTCGACGCGCGCGGCATGAAGGAGCAAATCACGGTATTCGGCGCGATTGACGGACGCCAAAGGTCGCCCTCGCTGGTTGTCACGGGATCATATCAACGCGGCAATCTCGCCAGCCTCCTGACCAAACACAACGTGAATATGATCGCGTTCACGTCGGTCTGGCCGGAGACGTTTTCCTTTGTCGTTGCAGAAGTCATGAGTTTGGGTTTGCCGATCATCTGCTTCGATCTCGGCGCGCCCGCTGAGCGCGTTAGTGCTTATCCCCTCGGCCGGGTCGTTCCATTTAGCGATGGCGCGACGCTGGTCGAAGCCACCGTCGCGTTTCGCGATGAGCTGCTGGAAAAAGCGGCAAAGTCGGAGCAAGGGGTGAGCCCGATCGTTGCGTCGACTCGCGGCGCTGAGCCGGCCGCCAGAGCGCGCCAGGACAAGCAAGCAGCCTCTGTGGCTCGGTCATAAGGCTAGCCAGGGAATCAAGCGCGACGAGCGTGGAAGGTCTTCCTGCACGTGTTGCAAGGAACACGGAACTACTGGCCTTCTCTGTTTTCTGCTGCCGCCGGCCAGCGTGGGCAGTGGACATCGAGCCTAAGTGGCGCAACTCTGCTTCAGGATGCTCGCCAACGACTCAATATTGCCGATCCAGGCGGAGAACAGACCGGCGTCCTCTTCCCACAGCTCCCGCAGTTCGCTGGACTTGGCGCATACGCGCAGGCATGCCTTCGAGCCGAGCTCGGCCAGAGCGGTGAAGTCGAGTGTGGCCAGGCCTTTGCGCCAGGCTATCCGGGCTTCGGTTTCGTCATCGTCCAGTGGTTGCCCGGTTTTCGCGGAGAGGATGACGGCGGCGGAAGCGAGAACCGCCTGGCCGGCCTCATAGTCCAGGTAGTCTGCGGCAAGCGCGGTCTTGAATGCTGCCTGCATGACGGGTCGTGGATCGGCCCTCGGAATCAGTTGTTCCTCGAGGAAATCCAACGCGGTGTCGTCGTCAAACACTCTCGCGGCCCAGGCACCCATCGGTCTCTCCTTACGTCAATAATTAGCTGAAACACCAAACCGCGACACGCTCATTCTTTCAGCTTGTGGCTGTCCTCGGCGGTCAGGTCCAGGCCGTACACCTCTCGCAGCTTCTGGATGTGCTGCAGCGTCTTCGTCGAAAATGGCTTCTTGTTTTCGAAAGCATGCAGGGCGATCCCTTCGATCAGGTCGCCCAGGGAGATGTCCATAGTTTCGGCGAGGCTCTTGAGCACCTTCAGGATTCGCTTTTCGATGCGTACGCCGGTCTGCACGCGGTCGATTTTCGTTTCATTGTTCATGGCGTGTTCGTTGGTCGCTCAAATTCAGGTTGGAAGCTGGCCAAGGATTTGCGGAACAAGAGGCTCCTTGGGCTCCGCTCCAGGAACGGCTTTTCCTTGTAATCCAAGCTTCGATAGAGGGCAACTGCAGGAATGAGATCCTGTCCTGTATCGAACTCGATGGCCTGGACGCCCTCCCCTGCCACGAAACGTTCCGCCTGCATCATCAGTGCACGCCCGATGCCTGAGCGGCGTGCTGACGGAACAATCCAAAGACGGTAGAGCCTGGCGGGTTCGGCATCCGCAGGAAGTCTCACCACGATCATGCCCAGTATCGAGAGTTCACGACACGCGAAGATCGCGTGGGCGTGCTGCAGGTCAGCGACAGTGAGTGAACCCTCTGGCTGGTCGTGGCCGCTCTCGCGAAGCTCGGCCGTCATGTAGGCACTGATGCGATGAAAGAGGCTGCAGTTCGCCGCCGTCTCGAGAAAGTCGATCGTGTCGTCCATCGAGGTAGCTCCACTTGGATTAGCGCGGTTGCGCAGCGGTGCGGGCCAGCATGCCGGTGATTGCGTCCCGCCACTCCGGCCCCTGTGCCGTGAAGAACTGCTCGAATTCGGCAAGATACCTGGGGTTCGCGCTTTTCAGCGGCGTGCGGCTACACCACACATGCACGTGCACGGTGGCTGGATCCTTCTGGCTCAGGGAAATGTCGTAGCGTGACACCCCGGTTTCGGGAATGAAGATGAGATAGCCGACTTTGCCCTGTACGGGCGCATAGTGGTCCATGACCCAGGTTGCCGTGCCCCACGGCGATTTCGTCTGGAAGACGGCGCCGACCTCCTGGCCGCCGCCCGTGGGGCGGATGAATTCAGGGCTCCAGTCGGGCGCCCACTCTCGCTCTTTGACGGGTCCAAAATACGGCGTGAGCGCCGCCACGGTTCCCGGCAGGTCGAACTCGAAGTCGCGTTCTGCATACATCTGCGCCGCTCCTGTCGAGGATGGCGCATGCAATGCGCCGTGCAATCCATGCGCACCAGGTGCGCCGTGACCACCCTGCGCACCGCTTTGCGAATGGGCCATGCCAACGCCCAAGCCGATGGCAAGAGACACGACCATGGAGCCGATCCACATGATCTTCACGTCCATTGGAAACCTCGCGTCCGGTCGGTAGCTTATAACGGTACCTTGGTACCACGGTAGATATTATGCCGCGACGGCCGACCGTGCAAGTGGCGGCCCTTTGCGGTCCCTGATTCATTGTCAGAACACTGGCTACCTTGTAGCTTGGGCACATGGCGCTGAAGCGGATGGACAACGTGGGCATCGTCGTCGAGGACCTCGACGCTGCGATTGCTTTCTTCCGCGAGCTCGGGCTCGATCTCGAAGGGCGGGCCACGATCGAAGGCGAATGGGCTGGGCGGGTCACCGGGCTGGAGGATCAGCGCGTCGAGATTGCCATGATGCGCACACCCGACGGCCACAGCCGGCTCGAGCTGTCCCGGTTTCTCGCGCCTCCTGTCGTCGCCGATCACCGGAACGCTCCGGTAAACGCACTAGGCTACTTGCGCGTGATGTTCGCCGTGGACGACGTCGACGGCACGCTTGAGAGGCTCCGCAAGTACGGCGCAGAGCTCGTAGGCGAAGTTGTCCAATATCAGGACACGTATCGGCTCTGCTATATCCGCGGTCCTGAAGGGCTGCTCATCGGACTAGCCCAAGAACTCGGCTGATAGCTTCGGCCGGTGAGTCAGCTCAACGCCTGCCAGGTGAGCGGACCGACGATGCCATCGGGCACCAGGCTGCGCGAACGTTGGAACGCACGCACCAGGGCCTCGGTGTGTGGACCAAAATAGCCGTCCGGATTAGCGCCGACTTTGCCCTGGATGAGCTTGACCAATTCGCCCACCGCACCGCGTCGCAAGGTTGGCCTTCCCTGCGCATGGCCAGCTTGACTGGGCTCGGCCGACGGTATCAGGGGACGCACCGGGAAACTGCCACTCATCACGCCGGCAACGGATTGGCGGAAGGCCGCCATATCGAAGGATGGATCGATTTTTCTGCCAGCCGGCAAGGCGTATTCCTTGTGGCCCGCACAGGCATCGGCTCCGCGCTGCAGCCTGGCAAGCAAGGCGGCCACGCCACGGCGAAAAGCGTCCAGCTGCACCGATGGCCACGGCTCGCCGGCACCTGAATTCTCCGCTTCGATGGCAATGAAACTTGAGTTTCCGGTGGTGCAGCCCTGCCACATGCCTTCACCGGCGTGATTGCAGCGGCCGGCTGCCACCACATAGAACGTGCCGTCCCGCCCCAGCCCCAGTTGCGCCAGCGGGCCGGCCAGATCCGGGCGTCCTTCGACCAAGGTGCGCAGTGTCGGCATATTGCCCGCCGTTGCGTTCGCCGTGTGGTGGCACATCACCCCTTCGACCTGCCCCATATCGCCGCGCCCACGCGTCTCCCAGCCGTCGACGATGGCTACTTTCAGGCCCGCATTGCGCAACACGGGTTGCAGCCAAAGCAGACTGTAGGTCATTGCGCCACGCCTCCCTGAGCGCAGGGAAGTTCCTGGTCCAGGGTCGGTGCCAGCGGGCTGGCACCGCAGCCATCGAGCTGAGGGCTCGTTGCGTCGTGCGCTGTGACCATCACTGGCGTTGCCACGACGCTGGCAAGTGGGTCGCTCGCGGGCGCCACGTCCTTGGCGGAGGGCTCCACCACGACATGCGTTTGCTCGTCTGAAGCAGCGGGTTTGAGGCTGCTCCTCAAGGTCATGATCTTGTTGAGCACGTCGAACCAGAACGGTGCGCCGAGCGTGACCGCAAAAGCCGTGAGCAGCCAACCCAGCGCCGGCGCCACGAAGGTGTGCCAGGCATATGCAGCGGGTCCGGCTGGGGGTTGCGCATGTCCGTTGGCAGGTTGCGCCCATCCAATCGGCAACGATGTCTGGGCGATGAGTTGCTGGATGGGGTCCGAGTCACCGGGTGTGCCATCCGAACTCCTGGCCGTCCTCTCGGCCTGGGCGACCAGCGCCTGGCGCACCGACGGGTTGCCATAGAGGTAGTCGGCCAGCGCGAGCGTGTTGATGTTGAAGCCGATCGCCAGGCCAAGCCCAAGCAGGAAAATGACCAGCTGACTTGCCCGCTTGTACATGCCGGAAATCCGGTCCATCGCGCTGTCGAACCACGCCTCGACATGCCGCACGGATGTCTCCAGGTCATCGCCTGCCGTGTTGACCGCCATGCTGACCACGCGTTGCAGGGTTGCATTCGGCAGGGTCGGGATGCCGGCGCGTATCGATGCCAGGGAGAGTTCCATGCTGTCCGCCAGCGTCGGGCCGGTGTCGCCCTTGCCGCTATTCGATGGTCCGCGCGCGGCCATGTCGAGCAAGGCCAGGGCGAAGTTACGCGAGGGAATATAGGACGGAAGGTTGTGCCCACGGCTGTACCAACGCGGATTCAAGGCCAGCGGCGCGATGGGATAGACGCCAAAGTAAAGCGGATCGATTAACGGGTGCTGATACAGCTGACGGGTCAGGCTGCCCGTATCCACGTCGCTCAACAGCTCGCGTATCCCACGCTCCAGATACGCCGCCCGCGTCTTGAGCCACGCCTCGATGCCTTCGCGGATCGTCGAGCACATCATGCTCAGGATGATGTAGATGAAGACGATGCCGATCGCCACATCGAGGATCGCGGAACCGAACATGAGTTACGCCCTCATCGCGTGCACATGGAGTCACGACCGATGGATCGAACCGCGCCATCGGCGCTTATGGTTTTCGCCGCCCATCCGCCCGCCGCTCCAACTGGCAGGCGACTACTTGGGCGCTTTTTTCCGCGTCGACTTCACCGCACTCTTGGCAGGGGTCTTCGCACTGGCCTTGGTCTTGGCTTTGCTTTTGACCTTGGTCGACGTGTTGGTGACGGCGAGTTCGCTCAGCGGTTTGGCAACGGGCGCCGTCGCGGGACTCGCCGCCGGAGCAGCACCGATCGCCGCCCCGGTGCTGTACGTCGGGCGCTGCAACAGCGCACATAGCGAATCGAAACGGCAACAGCACTCGGTGTACGAGCCGGCAGCCTGACTGATGCCCAGCGTCGCATAGTGGTGCATGCCACGAGACTTCAAGGCGCTGGGCTGGCCGTTGTTCTGGGGCCAGTCGAGGCTGCCATCGCCGGCTACGCGCGCGGGTATCAGCCAATAATCCCCCGTGGCGTAGACACCCCCTGCGGCGAAGGTGACTTCGATACCGTCCTCCAACGCGATCGCCGCACCCTCGATCAGCGGCACGCAGCCCTGCGCATTCACCCCGCTCTTTTGATCCCAGCGACGCATGAGCGGATGTTTCTGCGCGCTGTTGCTGACCGCATAAGCCGTCACCCCGTTGGGCGCAGCGAGGGTCACCAGGTGATGGGGTATATCGATCGCGGTGACCTGCAGCAGGGGGCTGGCCAGCTGGCCCAGCGTGTAGTCGTCGTCGACCAGCTCGACCCAGTCATTGACGGCGAGGCCCAGCCGCTGGTCGCGGCCAAGGCTCGCCACGGTCACGGCAATCAGGGCGCTGCCATCGGCTTGCGCAGTGGTGGCCGTCTGCAATACCGGGAAGATCACCGAGCCATTTTCGCGGGAAAATTTGAACGTGGCGCCACTCGCGCCGCCGACTGTACCTGCCAGGCCACCTTGGTGAACCTCCACGCGATAGAGCTGGTTCTCGCATCCGCGATAGCGAGCATCTGCCGCAATGACGCACGGATCGCTGTCCGACGGAGCCGGCCCCAGCTGGGCCTGCATGAGTGGCCATGCATAAGTGGCGCGGGCGCCCAGCACGCCGCCGATGGTCTGGCACAGATTGCCGCCATTGGCGGCGACCGCGGCAAACGACTGGCGTAGTGCATCGACCTGGGTGAGTTGGTTGTTGATCGCCGCTGATGCGCTGGCATCGTTGCCGGCCGCCTGCAGGCGCAGCTTGAGCGCGGCGGTGATGATGTCCAGCGGGCTGGCATCCAGTCCGAGCAGACGGACCTGCCAGATGGTCTGGGCGCGCGATGCCGTATCCACGCCATCCAGCGCCAGGTCAAGCAGCGACGGTGCCTCGATGGCCGACACATGGCGCTCCCACACATCGACCCATAAGGCGAAACTCGCCGGCGGCTGCGTCCAGCTGCCGGCGATGTCGAGCGGCGTGGGCGCATAGGGTTGGGCGCCCAAGGTGCAGTCGGCATCGTTCTCGCAAAGAATGCCATCGACGTAGAAATGCCCTGCCTTCAGCGGCCACCCCGAAAGACCGCCCTGGCCGGCCGTCACCTGGAAGCCGCTGCCGACGGCCCAGCACGGACCCACCAGGTCACGGATCAGCGTATGCAGTAGATGCAGCTGGATGCCGACCTGCTCGTTCCAATCCGCCTCCAGCAGCACCCTGCCCTGTTGCTGCAGCACGCGTGTCCGGTGTTGGGTCGGATCGAACGTGACGCGTGCGAAGTCACCTTTCATGGTCGATCTCCTAGCTCGCGTAGAGGATGCCGGCGTCGGTATTGGCCGGCACGTATTCCTGCAACCGCAGGGCGAGGTTGGCTTCCCGTTGCGGTTCGTACAGATCGTGATAGACGCCCATCGCCGAGCCATCCGATGCGCCGCTGCGGATCTCCTCGCAGCAGGCATCATGCAGGCGCACATAGTCGGGCCGTGCATAGCGGAGACTGCGCAGCAGCGGCACAACGCGAAGGATCCCTGAGGCGCGCTGAGTCTGCGGTACAGCCGCCGTCGCCAGATCGGGCTGGCAATGGAAGCGTTGAGGCGTGCGTGAGCCTGTCGGCACAAAGCAGAAGCGCATGCAGCCCAGCTGGCGGCGCAATACGCGCACCAGGCTCACGAAGATGCTGTCCTCGGCCAGCTGGATGCTGTGCGCCTGCACTTCGCCGATGACGGTGCAGCGCCGGATGCTGGCGTTCACATAGGCCACGGCCTCGTCGGGCGCGCCGATCGCCACGCGCTCGATGCCAGTCGCATCCAGGACGCTGTCGCACAACTGCAGCAGTGGCGGCTCGCCGCGGCGTGGCGGGCTGATCACGGAAATAGGCCCGATGATGCTGTGCTCCACGCGCAGCGACGCACGCGTGCCATCCAGTGTCACGCTCGGCTCGCCCGGACGCTTGGGATCGCATTCGCATTGCAGCGTCCAGCCAGGCACCAGGGTGCAATGGCGTATCACCAGTTCACACAGGTCCGGCGTTGGCGTGGCGCTTTCGGTGTCGTCACTTTCGGCGTGGACTTCGACGCCGCGACCGATGATCAGCAGTCCGTCCATCAGGAAGCGGCTGCCGGCAGCACCGCTGATGCTGAGCGCATCCTGCTGGTTGGCGCGGACATCGAGCAGGCGCAGCACGGGGCGCGTGCGATCGGCCGCGCGCAGCTGGATCGCTTCGCCAGCGGCCAATTGCAGGTCGAGGCTGCCGTCATACACGCCGCTCTCGGCCAGCTCGATCACCAGGGCACGAAGGCCCGGCGTCGCCGCCTTGGCAGTGGACCACGCGGCCAGCGCATCGCTGATGCTGGCGAAATGCCCTGGCGGGAGATTGCTCTGGATTCCGTCGCTGGTGGGCAGCACCGTATGCACGACGTAGCGCGTGGCGTTTTCCAGCTCAGGCGTGGTGCGCGCGTACTCGCCGCCGCCAAGGTTGGCCGCGAAACCGTACTGATAACTCACCCAGACACCATGCTTGGGGCGCGTATTGGCGGGAAACATCAGGCGGCCACGCTCGGGGTCGACCGCCACGCGCCCTTTTGGAATCTGGTAATGCCAGCCGGACAGGTCCGCCGGCATCAAGGCTTCGCGCGGCACTGGCAGGCCCTGCCCTTTGGATGGCCAATCCGGCGCATAGATGAGCACGCTCTTGCCATCGCCGTAGAGGGCCTCGGACACGCTGGCGTAGTCGGCGAGCGGTCCGCGCTCGGCAAAGCGGTAACGGCGCAAGGGCACCGGCAACTCGCTTTCCTGCGTCACTGTGGTCGCTGCCGCCGGACTCTCGGGGCGCTGAAACAGAGGCGTATCGTTGCCCAATACGCTGAAGGTGTAGCAGTGCGGCCCGATGTCTTCCACGCAATACGCTGCGGTCACCGTCACCGGATAGCTGCGCAGCCGGAACACGAACAAGCCCAGGTCGGGCACGCCATAGCGGCCGCGACGATGATGGCTGCTCATCCGCCTTATATCCACGCTGTGGGCCAGCGGATCGAAGGCGCCATTGGCCCAGCGGATCCGCTGCATCACGCCCGGATCGCGCACATTGGCCATACCGCCGCGGCTTCGATGCTGGTGATCGAGGTGTTGCATCCAACCCAGCAGCCGGTAGAACTCCACGGCCCGCGCGGGCCAGTCCGCGGCATCGCGCGCCAGGTCGTCGAGCAAGGCCAGTGTGCCCTTGCGGCGGCGTGCGTCTATCGTGTTCGCCACATCGGCGCGCGGAGCGAGTACGCGGCCCAGCTTCGCGGCCGGCGCGCCGTCCTCGCCCAGGGCTTGCGCCTCCGGCAACAAGCTGTAGCCGAGCAGGTCGCCGATGTAAGGCACGACCCAGTCATCGCAGGTCTCGATGAACCAGTTGTTGTACAGCCGCGTGATATCCGCCTCCAGCAGATTGACCTGGGTGGTCATGACGCGCAGGAAGTCCCTCAGCGGATAGCCGACCTGCGCGTCGCGCATGCGGTAGACGACAGGCATCAGATCGTAGAGGCGATCGGGGTTCGCGCTCATCACGAGGTCTCCTGCAGCAGCAAGGTGTCCGGCACATCGGCGAGGAAGTACGCAAGCTGGGCGGGCTTCAGCACGCCGTTGGCGTCGTAGCGCGCGCCCAGCACGGGCACAGAGGAGTTCACGCCACCCGTTGTCTGCGCCGCATTTCCTGACGATGACGTCGCCATTGTCGAACTGATGAAACCTACTCCGGCGGCGTTGTCGCCCTTGTCCGCGGTGTCGATGCCGAAGCCGGCCAGGATGGTGGCCTCGTCCAGACTGCCGAACGCATCCACGTCAACCCACGCCACCCCGCGTACGCCCTGCATGCAGGCTACGATTTCGCTGAGATAGATGCTCTGAGCCAGCTCGCGGCGCTCGAAGCCGAAACGCTCAAGCAGGCGCGCCCGCACCAGGGGCTCAACGGCATCCCAGGTGAAGTCGGCAAGCAACCCGATCTTTGCGCTGAGCGTCAACGCAAGCAGTTCGCGCACATTGAGACCGACCGACAGCGACGGATCGCCATAGCGCTGCATGGCCTGCAGCAGGTTTCCGTAGACATCGGAGGTTGCATCGATCGGCACATCGCCGGCACCAGCGATGGTGACCCACACCTGTGCGCCCAACTTCACCGCCGAGGCTTTGCCAATACCGCCAAAGGTGCGGGCGAAATCCGCATAGTCCGTCACGGAGACCAGGCGATCGAGCGCGAGCACGGCCAGCGGCACATTGCGCCGCGCCTGGTCGCGCGTTTCTGCATCCGCGCCGCCAGTCGCCGCCAGCGGATTGATCACGTCTTTCACGCCCAGCGGCTTGGTCGCCAGCAGGCTGATCTGGCCCGCATCGACGTTTCCGGGCGTGCCGATGCCGTTGCGGTAGGTGGCGACAAGATTTTCGACACCCGTAGGCACCCGCGCGCCGTGGACGCCGTCACCGAAAATCACGCTGGTCTTGCCGCCATCATCGGTTGAGGTGACGAAGCTGCGGTCGGCGGGTGCTGCGCCGGCCAGGCTTTCCACTTCGTGCCACTGCATGCCGTTGACGATCACCTTCAACGTGCTCTGCACGCCATCGACGGTCGGTGCGGAGACAAACGTCAGCGGCGCCTGTTTCAGCGCAAAGCTCGGCATCGCGACCGAGCCGTCGCCGTTGCCAAGCACTTCGTTGCGCGTCTCGCCGTTGGTGGCGTGGACCACGTTGGCATAGATGCTCACCGTGTTCCTCACGTACTGGTACGCCAGGCCCTTGTTGGCGAACACCAGGGTGCTGTGCACGGTATCGCCGGGAAGTTGGCTGCTGGCGCCCTGCTCGACGCCGGCGATCATCACCAGTTCGGCCGCGGTGACCGGGTTGGCGCCCGGTACATCGGCGCGCTGGCCCTGCACGATCACCCAGCGCCCCGCCTTGAAGCCATCGATGGCGCCGTCCAGCGTGAGTCGCGTGGCGCTGTCCGTCGGAACATTGGCTGGAACGACATTGCCGACCAGATCATTGATCGGTACGTCGGCCGGATTCAGCGCCTCGCTCTGCGCATAGACCTGGGTGCCGCGCAGCGTGGAGCTGTCGGTGTCATGGGAGATGTCCCACAGGGCCGTACCGGTATCGTTGGCGAGGGCGAGCGCCGTGGTCTTGCCGCTCATGCCGTAGTCGGTGCGTGGGTGCACTTTCACGTTGCGCACCCTGGCCACCACGGGCAGCGAGCCCGGATCATCGCTGGGCTTGCGGATCACCACGTAGCTATCTGCCTCGATGCTGTCGTAGGCGTTGTCCAGCTGCAGCACATCGGCGAGTTCGTGCTGGGTCGACGGCTTCCAATCCGGTGCGGGACCGGGCACGTATGGCAAGTCCTTCTTGGTCGCCGGGTTCTGATTGGCCTGCAGGCCGGTGGGCACGACGGCGTTGTAGCCAAACAGGCAGGCTGGCGTACGCAGGACATAGATGCCCGACAGCGCTGGCGACGGCGCACTCTGTGGCACGCCCGCCCAGCCAGCATAGAAGCTGCCGACCAGCCGGGCTTCGAAGTTGAGCAGCAATTGCGGCCGCGCGTCGCTGGCTGGCGCCAATGCGATTGCCGCACTTCGCGGCAGACGCAGACTGTTGACGGGCTGCACCTGGGGCGGCAGCTTCAAGGCCTGGTACAGCACGTTGATCAGCGTTCCGTACGTCGGCGATGGCGGTGGCGAATGCGTGCCGAACGCGTCATTCACCGCTTGCGTGAACGTAGCGACAGGCGGCGGCCCCGGAGGCGGCTGATCGTCCCCGAAGATCGCATGGGTCACCAGCTCGTGGTAACTCCCGCGGTTGTCGCCGCCGAGCAGGAGCATGCGGCGCACCCAGGTGATCGCGCTTTCCCACGTCGCATAGTTGGGATCGGATGTATACGCAGCCAAGCCGTCCAGCGCGATACCGGCCGCATCGATGATGGCCGTGGTGGCCGGATCAAGGGCCTGCAACGTGACCTTGGTGAGCTGGCTGGCCTGCTGCGGCTCCGCTGTCTTGACCACGCGCAAGGCTTGTTCGCCCGTGGCGAGGTCGCCGAACAGGAACAACAAACGATCGCCCTGCTTCAGATGCTGGTCGGTTCCGGTGATCCACAGCTGGTCCATGCTCGATATCACCGACACCGGAATGCTCTGCGTCGCCGCCGAGGCCGGTGCGCGGGCGCGGATGTCCTGCGGCCGGCTGAGGCGCGGCAGCAAGGCATTCCAATCGCTGCTTGCATCCAGTGCCTCGGCCGTTTCAAAGGTCTGCATCTGCTCGCCCGGCGCAGGCACCGACTGCGCCTTGGAGCCGGCGGGGATGGTGACCGGACCAGAGTTGCTATTGAGCGTATAGGCAAGATAAACACTCGCCGACACGCCTGGACGCAGCCGATAGTCGACCAGACGGCCCAGCTGCAACACCGAGCATCGCTCTGTCGCCGTGCGCAGATAGCCTTCGTTGGCGATGCGTTCCTGGTAGAAGCTGATGACATCCGCACCGATCGCCCACGCATCCAGCAAGGCCATCGAGGCGTCGCCGGGATCGCGCGTGCGCAGACCTTGCAGCGCAGGCAGGACAGCCGAGCTCAGGTCGATCTGCATCGTCGCCATGAAGTCGGCATAGGTGCCGACGCGGTAGCTCAGCGCATGCAAACCGGGACGGTTGTACAGCGGCAGCGGCGTGCGTGCCGGCTCGCCGCACCCGCAGGCACAGGCATGTTGACCACAGGCGCTGCAGCAGCTCATCGGCCACCTCGCATGGTGAAGGTAATGCTGCCGTGATCCGGATGGTCCGGATCGTTGTCGACTTGCGCGATTTCCATGCCCGCCAGATGCAATTCACCATCGGCTGGCACGTCGCCGGGCTGGCCGCCGTCCGCGCGCGTCAGGGTGATCACTTCCACGTGCGCCACGCCGGTGACCGCCTGCGCTTCGGCGAGCAAGGCACTTAGCAGCACGGGCTCGCCGAGCATCAGCCGATCCGGATGGAAGAATCCCGGCTGTCCGTCACTGCGAAGGCCGGCGCGGAAGCGATTGATCAGTTCGGCCTTGACGTGTGCCTGCAGGAAATCAGGCAAGACGCAGATCGACAGTTCGATGGTCAGCGGCACGTAGCGGGCGCCCAACACGGCCAGGTCGTGACCGATACGGCGATAAGGCCACAGCGCACGCTTGATCCCAACCGCCATCGCAGGATCGAGCACTTCCGTGCCCAGCGGATCGATCACCACATCCGCCTCGAACCAGCTGCCGGTCCAGGCGAGTTGGCAGGCGGCATCCTGCACGCCCGGCTGCTGGTCGGCAAACTGCGTGTAGTCGTCGGCGACGATCGCACGCAACGGTCTAGCGCGGAACGCGCCTGGCGCATATTGCTTCACTTCGCCCAGGGTTTCGGGAGCGGTGCCGCCGGCTGCCGCCAAGGGATTGCGTGGCACCACGCCTGATGGCGCCACGCCCGACTTCAGCGCAAACCAGACGATGCTGTCCCGGCCGACATTGCCTGCCGGCCCATTGCCGACGCGCACCAGTGCGCGGAAGAAATCGCCCGCGTCGGGCCGCTGCCCCAGTACGCCGTCGCCGAAGCGCAAGTGAGCGTCGCCGTCGTCATCCATCTCGACCACGTAGTGACGATCATCGGGACCGCTCGCCAGCAGATCCCGCTGCGCCTGCCACCCATAGGCATCCGCTGGTACGCCATCGACAAGCACCTCGGCCAGCGGGCCACCATAGACGCGCAACTGCGGCAACGCCTGGCGCGGGTCGCGCGCGAGCAGCTGGCACACCGGCGCATTCGGACCGGCAGGCAGCGGCTCGGCCCAGGTCAGCGGCGAGCCTTGCACGGTGTGGCCGGTATCACTCGGTGGCCGGGTCACGTCCTGCACGGCGCCCTCGCAGGTGCAACAGCCGTAGTGCGTGGCGCCGGGAATCAGCCAGCAGTCTTCGGTGAGTGTGCCGCACCGCGCGCAGGCATCCGGCACGGCGGCCAGTGCGGTATCCAGCCCCGGATAAGTCGAATCGTCCGCGCTGCCCGGCGGAACACAGAGCGCAGCGCACTGGCATTGCCCGGGTGCATGGTCGCCATGATCGACCAGCAGCACATTGCCGCGGGCCAGACTGACGTCGTGGACCCACGAACAATCCGGCGCCGGCATGCGCACGGACAGGCACAGGTCGAACGGCAAGGCATCGCAGCTGTCCCAGCTCACCTGCAGCAACAGCGTGCCATCGAGCGGATCGACCAGCTCCTGCACGGCGGTCAAGCGCACGGCATGACGATGCAAGGGATTCGCATCAGATGGATTGCCGGTGGCCGGACCCAGCACCTCTTCGAAGATCAGTAGATCGCCGACCTGCAACTTCAGTGCTCGCTGTGGCGCCGCGACCATCGCAACGCTACCGGAATCCTTGGGTGCCGCAGCTGCCACGGGCGCGACCGTCGCTGGCTGCCCATCAGACGAGGGCACGCCGGCTGGCGTCGGTGGCGCAGCGGGCGAAGGTGCAGGCACGGGTGGGCTGGACGGTGGCGGCAGCGCCGGCAGCGGTATCGATGAAGCATCGATCAGCACAGCCTGCGTGCTGCCCTTGGGCAGGCAGCACAACTCGCCACCCCAGGTGTAGAAGCGCATCGCGCTTTGCGCTGCCACGACGGTGATGGTGTCCTCGCCATCCAGTGCCATCGCCTCGAACACCATCGCGCCATTCGCCCGGGCGGCGGCCAGTTGCGTCGCATCGATGGCGCCGGCCGTGACACTGCCCTGCCCTGGCGGTGGCGCGAGCAGCAACAGGTTGTCCAACGCCAGGGTTGCCTCACCCGCTGCCAGCGACAGCGTCACCAAAGCTCTTGCATTGCAACCTTCGTGCATCCGGTAATCCACCAGACGCGCATGACGCCGCACCGAGATGCGACGCCTGGCGGTCTGCAGATAAGCCTCGGTGGCCACAGCATCCTGGTAGTAGCACAGGTAGTCGGCCACATAAGCCATCACCTCGACCATGGCGATGCCGATATCCGGCACATGGCGCTCCTGCCACGCCGGGATATTCAGCGCCATGCGATCCAGGAACAGTTGCCGGAAGCTCTGATAGTCACGCGCGAGGTAGTTGATCTCGGGCAACGGTATGGCTGGCTCCACGCATGGCGTTTGGGCGGCGCAATCCAGATCCCTGCCGCAGCCGAGGCGGAAGCGCAGTTCCGCGCAGGCATAGCGTGGATCGAAGCCGGGATAGGCGATCCAGCTTGCCGCATCCGCACCGGAGGCCGCATCCACCAGGCACAGGCAATACACACTGAAGTCGCCTTCGCGGTCCAGCACGACGCGCAGGCACACATCGTCGTGCATGTCGGGCTCGCTTTCCTCGCTGACGCTCAGGGCGTGCAGACCGACGATGCGGTCGCCGCCACTCACCCGTACATTGGCGACGCCAATATCCGCCGGCACGTCGCCGAATAAATGCACGCATAGGGTGACGCCATCATCCCCGACTTCGACGTAGTCGATGCCATTGAGATTTCCACCAAGGCGCACACGCTCACGCCGTGCATCCTCGGCGCACACCGGCAGCGATCGGCAACCGATGGGCGCGCGGCCTTCGGTGGATTCCACGGCGCTCATGACGCGCTCCGTGTATACGTGGCGCTGCGCGCGTCGCCTGTGGCGAGCACCACATAACTCAGCTCGACGGTCAGCGTGGCATCCGCGCTGGTGACTTCAAGCGTGTTAACCGTGATCACATCACCCAGGTAGCGCTGCAGCGCCGCCTGCAAGGCGAACTGCAAGGCGGCCGCCACCTCGGGACTATTGGGTGCGAACACCATCTGCAGCAGGCCGCTGCCGAAATCCGGGCGATTGACGCGCTCACCGGGGCTGGTGAACAGCAACTGCTCGATCATCTCCCTGACATGATCATCGTAGACCGCCGTTGCCGTGCGCCCGTGCCGGTCGAAGTGATAGGGGAAGTCGATGTAGATGGGCGTGACCATGGCCGCCTCACATCGCGCTTGCGCGCATCTGGCAGGCGACGATCAGCAGCGGCGTGCCGGTGGGCGCGCAGATCGCCTGGCTGTCCTGGCACAGCAGTGGCTGTCCGTTCGAGGTGACGCGTGTCGCCGAGCTCACGAACTGCGCGGTCACGCACGGCCCGTTCGCCGCGGGCGGCGGTGGCAGCGCGCAGCCGGCCACCATCCACGGACCGGTGATCGCCACGGTCGGCTGACCGCTGACGAGTACGCGTGGATTGGGCACCGTCGCCTGCGCCTGGCCGGCATGCGAGCAGAGGACGCTGGCGCCAATATGAAGCAGAAAGCCGGGCATCACGCATCTCTCCTAAGTGACGACGAGCGCGCCGTTGTTGATGGTGACGGTGGGGCCGGTGAGCACGATGGAGGCGCCCTTGCCGTTGGAAATGGTGATGCCGATGTCGTTGACCAGGATCATTGCGCCGGTCGTGCTGGTCAGCATGATCCCGCCCGTGGGTCCTGGCAGATCGCTGATGGCCAGGATGTTCTGCAGCGCCGATGCCAGCACGATGCTGGGGCTCGCCGGATTCCCCGCGAGCGCGAGCGCCG
This sequence comes from Dyella japonica DSM 16301, assembly GCF_001010355.1. Classification (GTDB taxonomy): domain Bacteria; phylum Pseudomonadota; class Gammaproteobacteria; order Xanthomonadales; family Rhodanobacteraceae; genus Dyella; species Dyella japonica. Next base: position 85,082 of record NZ_JPLA01000001.1, read on the forward strand.
GCACCTCGGCGGCGCTGCCCCAGAAGCCGCCAGTCCACACCGGATAGTCAGGATCACCCTGCTCGAACTCGACCCACACGCCAGCGCCAATCTGCGGCACCACGAAGGTTCCGCTGGCCTTGCCGGCGATGGGCACGCAAGGCATCGCCCAGCTCGACGGCAGCAGGCCGGAGACATCCGGCACCATCACCTGGATGCGGGCCATCTGCTCCGGATCGACGTTCTGCAAAACCGTACCCCGGTACTTTCCGTAGTACTTGGTCATGGCGGCACCAGCGGCAAGGTGGAGATAAGTCCTTTGCGCGACAAGCTGAAACTCTGCTTGTACTCGCCTCGCTTGATCGTGTGCCGCACTTCGCTCACGTAGTGCAGCCCGTCAAACGCGGGCCCGACGCCGCGCACGCCGACCAGCTGGCGCGACTTGAGCACGCGCCCGTAGCGCGTGACGTCGAGCGAGCCATGCCCTGTGACGGTGTCGCCCGATTTGGCCGCCTCCGCCATGCCGAGCAGGAGCGCCCGCACCGGCGAGTACTTGGCGGTCTCGGGCAATGGACGGGTCTTCTGCGGTGGCGGGTCGATCAGGCCCAGCGGCGGATTGAGCGGCCCCACGTCGGGAATCGGCAGCGGGAGCGGCACCTTGGTCTGCAAGTTCTGCAGATAGACGATCGGCAAGGTGCGCGCATTGCCGTCGTAACTGAAACTGAGACTCTCGACATTGCCGATCGCATCCATGTCGCCGTTGAGCGCAGGCTGCGGCACGCCCACCTTGATCTTCGGCCCCCAGTACGCGGTGGTCATACCGGGCGCCGGGCCCGGATCGAGGTAGAACACATAGCCCACGCGCGATGCCAGAAGCCGGATGTACTCCAGATCGGTGCCTTGCTGTGTGGGGATATGCTCGGTGGGAATGGGCACATCGATGGCGACGCTTGGTATCACCAGCGGCACGATGCCCAGGAACGCGTACTTGGCCAGCAACAGCACCACGATGGCCTCGGCGGGCATGGCCGGATACGGCAGGCCATCGAGCCCCGAGAACTCCAGCTTCTGCATCACCGTGGTGAGATCGTCGCCACTCACCTGCAATTTGGCGTGACGCTGATCCGCGCCGGGCATCACCTGGGTCTTGGTGACCACGCCGTCGATCAGCACCTGCGGCATGCCATTGACCGTCACCACCACGATGACCCGCAACAGCGGCACCACGCCGCCGCCACTGAGCAGGAACAAGGTGTGCAGCGGCGATTGCACGCTGAGGGTGAATTCCAGCGTAAACGCACCCGCGGCCTCGTCCGGCTGCACCACTTCGACCTGGGTGAGCGCATCGAGCACGACCTGCGGCACCGGCACCGGTACTACCGGTCCTACCAGCAAGGTCAGGTGCACGCCCTTAAGCATGGGGTACTCCCGGGATGCCTTCGGGCAAGGTGATGGCGAGGCGCCGCCCGATGGTTTCGGTCAGCTCGTCCGGTCGCAGCGCGCGATTGGCATCGCACAGGCGCCAGAACTGTTCGGGATCGCCCAGGTAGTGGCCAGCGATATTGTCCAGTCGTTCGCCCTGCACCGCGCGATGCCACTGCAACAGGGAAAACTTTTCAGGCGCCGGCACCCAACGTCGCCTCAGATACGTCACCGGCGTGCCGTCGGCGCGCACAAACGTGCCCGTTGGCGTGAGCGCGTAACGACTGGTTGCTGGAAAGTTCGCAGCCATAAGTCCATCCGTCTTCCGCTTGCGTGGGAACACCACTCGTTCCAACTTGACCAACCACCACCTCTACCCTCACGGCACCCCGGTCAGGCCCAGCGCCGATAACTGACCCGCCGCCATGCCGGCCAGCCGCTCCTTCTGCTGCAGATAACTCATGAACAAGCCTTCCGCCTTGTGGCCGGTGGGCACGTCGTTCACCGACAACACGCGCATGCCCAGACTCACCTTCGCGCGTATCGGATTGAGTGAGGTGTCGAACGCCTCTTCGGTGATGCTCAGCTCCGTCACCCTTACCGGCAGGATGCGCGACCGGCTCCACACGAACAGCGCCAACGGCGTTTCCATCGGAATGATTTCCAGCGTGCCGATCTGCGCGAGCGTGTCGTTCAAGCTCAGCTGTGAGCTCGTCGGGTAGATCAAGGTTTCCAGCGCGGCGAGCTGGGAGAAGATGCCCGACTGCGTCGTCGTGCTGTTCTGGTCGGGAAACTCCAGCTGGTCCGTGGCGTCGATTTCCGCCTCGAGCTTGATCGACTCCACCGGCGGCCCCTTGAGCCGCAACACCTCGGAGCGGTCGCCACCGTCGGCGCTGATCGACTGCACCTGCAGCGTGCGCGTGATCGCATCGGGGTTGTACTGCAGCGCGATCACCCGCAGCAGCGCGGAGCTGTCCGGATCGATCAGCACGATGCCACCCTTGAGGATGCGCGGCGAGCCGGGGAAGCTGCTCACGACCGCCACCTCTCAATGTCGATGGTCGCCGTAGCATGCGAGCCGGTGATGGAGATTTCGATGATGATGCACATCGCCATGTCCCTAAGGCTTCTTCTTGCACACGGTGGCCTTCACCGTGCCGCCGTTGGCGCTCGCCGCGGCGTTGGACTGGTCAATGGTGAATCCGACGCAATCGGTCTTTTGCTCTGAGTAGCTCCGGATGCTGGTGCTGAAGGCGTCGGCAGCACTGAAGTACGTCGTCATGGCGCCCTTGAACGCGTTTTCGGTCATCCCCTTTCTGCCGGTGAAGGTGGGGAAGCGATGCGTCTCGAGGAAATCCTGGAAATCGACGCCGTGCTGACCTTCGTGGAATCCGAGCGAGGTGGTGCCGGCTGTCTTGTCGTCAACCGTGGTGCCGCGGCCGTAGCCGCTGGTTCCGCTCGCAGTGGCGCCCGGTCCGTAGGTCGTGCGGATGGTCGCCTCCGCCGGGCCAGGTCCGGTGAAGGTATCGATCTTGCCCTGCTTGCTGGTGAAGTGGATCCCGCCATGGGCGATGTCGATGGTAGTTTCGGCAGCGCCGGTCTTGGCGACGTCGGTGGTGGTGGTATCGGGCAGGAAGGTCACCACGACATTACCGACGGTGAAGTTGGTCGAACCGTCGGCACGCGCCTTGGTGCCGTAAGGCTGCGGCGAGGTGATGCCGGCGACTTGCTTGAAGCGCGGCCTTTCAGTCTTCTCCCCCAACACCTGTTCGCGGCAATAGTCGGCATTGTCTTCGCCCATGATGCGCGTGCACTCGAGCAGCTCGGTGGACTCGCGATAGGACAGCATGCCGTCGTGCCGGCGCCGCTCCTCGCCGCCCTGGCCACCGCCCAGGTCGGGCACGCGACGCAGAAAACCACGGCTGGCAGGGCTCGGCGCAAAGGCGCCTGGCATGCTCGCCGGCGGCACGAACCCTGGCTGCCGATCAATCATCGGCCATCGGTCTGCACCACCGCCTTCGACGATATGCGAGGCCACGCGGTCCGCCTCCTGTTCCAGCGGATCATCGACCGCGCCGATTTCCAGCTTGGCCTGCGCATTGACCGGCGCGCCCTCGCTGCCACCCTGCTGGCCGGCCATCGCCAGTGCGCGATTGGCGATGTCCTGCGTATCGGGTTCGACATTGGCCTGACCGGGCTCGTCGCAGAACGTGAACGTGCAGACGGCTGCGGACCTGCTGCCAACCAGCACACAGGCGCAGGTCTTGCCGTTTTCGCATTTGTAGATGCATACGCCGGGCGATACCGCGCCCGGCAGATTCGATGTCTTGGCGGAGTAGCAGTCGATCAGGCGACAGATGGACCCGCCGTACGCATACGGCGCCGGGCATGGCACGCCTTGCTCGCGGCAGCGCGTGATGACACCGGGAAACGGCGCCCGGCGCAGCTGCGCTGGGGCGGCGCTGCTTATGCCCATCGCGGGTTGGCCGCCGTGCTCGGCTGACGGGTGCAGTCCAGGGCGCTGCTGCAACACATGGGTCAGCTCGTGCGCGAGCAACAATTGTCCTGCTCGCGACGCCGGATCGTACTGCGACCTTCCAAACACAATGTGTTCGCCGACCGTATACGCGCGAGCCTCGACCGTCCGTGCCGACGCTTCCGCCCGCGCGTCCGCATGCACCCGCACCTGGCTCAGGTCATGGCCAAAGCGCGATTCAAAGTAGCCACGGACGCCGCTGGCCAGTGGCTGGCCGCCTTCGTTCAGTGCGGCGTGCACGTCCGGACCAGCCACGGCAACGTCGGCGCGGCCGCTGGGCTTGCGCTGCAGCTGCTGCTTCTTCTTGCACTGGTCGCATTCGCCCCCGCCGGCCTTCGCGCCGCAGGCGCATTTGCGCTGAAGCAGGTGAGCGCCGGCGGCGGATGGGCTGAAGGCCTTGCGCACGTGATTGAGCAGCTGCTGGGTCATCGTCAATCCTCAGGAACGCTTGGCATCGGTGGGCGTATGCAGCGCGTCCACGCCTTCGACATTCTCGAAATGCATGGAGTCCACGCCGCCGGGGTCCCATTGCGTGCCTTGGTCAAAGCCGTGTTTGGCCATCTCCTCGATGAAGTTCAGGTCGAAGCCGTGCAGTGGTGTGGGCGCTGCAGGTTTGCGCGCCGGTTTGGAGCCGGGTGGCGTCGTTGGCGCGCCGCCCGGGCTTGGCACGGGCACCGGTGTCGCAGCGGGCGCGGCATCGATATTGAAGAAGCCCCTCGAAAACAGCTGCACCAGCGATGGATTGCGCACCGCTCGATCGGCCTCTGCGTCGGCATCGCCAATCCCGAATACCAGGCGCGCGTCGAAGCCGGCGTCGCTCAGCCCGCGCTGCAGGTCTTCCAGGTGTTGCAGCCAGGTCCGTCGGCCCTTGGCCTTGTTTGCCTCGTCCAGCTTCGCGTCGGCCTGTGCTTGCTGCGTACCCGCCGTGACACGCTTGTTCGCGCCTGCGTTCACTGCCGCGATCGCACTGGTCTTTGCGGCATCCTCAGTTGCGCGTTGTGTCTGCAGGCGGGTGCGCTGGGTGTCGTTGCGTTCGCTCTTGATGCGTTTGTCGAGGCCAGCCTCGGCCTTGACGTGCTGGTCGAGCAACCGCCGCGCCTGGCTCAGTTCGCGATCGGCATCGGCCACGGCACGCTTCGCCGTTGCGCTGGCCTTGCCCAATTGATCCAGCGCGGCCCGATAGTCCTTGTCGGTATCCGTGACATGCGGCAGCTTGCTTACTTTGCGGATGTCCGCATCGGCCCGGTCGATCAGTCCATGCAATATCTCCCGCGTGCGGGTCACGATGGCGGCTCGCTTTGCCGATACATCGGCCGCTTCGGCGATCAGCCGTCCACGCTCGGTGGTGGTGTCCGGCGCCAGCATGGCGCGGATCAGGTCCGCCGCTGAGAGATCAAACGAGACGCCCGGGCCCGCCTTCTTCTTCGCCGCCTTGAGATGGGCGTCGAACGCCTTCTGCAGCTTTTGATAGTCCTTGTATCGCGTGCGCAGCGACTTCAGCTCGGCCAGATCGCTGTCCGGCAATTCGTGGGTGATCGCCTGATTGCCGGCCAGGTCTCGCTGCCCTTCGGCATGCAGCTGAGCGAGAAAGTCCTTGCGCACCTTGGCATCCTCGCCCAGCTCGCCCGTACCCATCTTGCGTATCGTGTCGCGTCGAGCCCTCCAAGCACCGGTGCTCTGGTGAAAGGTCGTGGCGTCGGTGGTGTACAACGCCTGGACGGCCACGAGCCGGTCATCCTTGATATGCGGATTGACGCCGGCGCGAAAGTCGATGGCATAACCCATCGCATGCACCATCATCCCCGGGAACGCCACCGCCGACTGCCGGATCAGGCTGCGCAAGGCGAAGCCGGTGCCCGACGACGGCATGTTCTTGGCGCCTATCACGGCCTGCACTGCTTCCAGCTTGGCCATCGTGTCCTTGTGCAGCGACAGCTTGGTGCCGTCGGCGAATTTGAACTGCACGATGTCCTTGAAGTGATCGACGGTATGGGGATGCGGTCCGAGGTAAAGCGAGCAGCGATAGAGAAATTTGCGCTGGTAGTCGATGTCGTTGCCCAGTTCGCTCTGCACCAGCGGCGAGGTCTGGGCGATCGCCGCCGTGACATCCTGACTGGTCGGATAGACCGTGGCCGTGTCTTCGATGGCCTCCGCTTCGTTGCTGGGCACCCGCGTGGGCAAGGTCGGTGGTGCGGCGGGAGTGGCGGGCGACGCCGACCCGGCGGAGCCGCTACCCGCGGCCAGACCGCCATCCGCCGAGGCATCAACCTGGCCAGCGTCGTCGGCGCTGCCGGCACCGGCGTCCACCGGCTGGCGTTGCAGCGCGAGCGGCATCGAACGTTGCTGCAACACATGCGTCAGTTCGTGCGCGAGCAGATGCCGGCCCGTATCACTGGCCGGCGCAAAACGACCTGGTCCGAACACGATATGCGAGCCCACGGTATAGGCCTGTGCTTGCCGCAGCGCTGCCGACGCCTCGGCGCGCGCGCCGGTGTGCACGCGCACGTGCGAGAAGTTGTGGCCGAAGCCCTGCTCCATCTCCTGGCGCAATGCCGCCGGTAGTGGCGCACCGCCATCCGCCGTCACGGCGGCGACATCGGCAGGCATGGCGGACATGGCGGGCGGCACGATGCGGGTGACCTCGGCCGCGCCTTCGCTCGATCGGCCCGCGTGCAGGCGGTCCGCCAGTCGATCGGCTTCGCGTTCATAGCGGTCAGCGTCACGCAATACCACAGGCTTTCGCTGCAGCATGGCCGGAGCCGGCGCGCAACGCGGACACGAACCCATGCCTCGCGAATGTGTGCCGCAAGCACAGCGACGCTGCCAACGCATGCCATCCGTGGGCGTCGACGCGGGCGACCACGATGACTTGGCCGCGATCGGGGCCTTGGCGGGCGTCATCGTGTGCCTCCCCGACCGACACCCAGGCCCTGCTGAATGCCCGAGGCGATGCGCGCGCCCAAGCCTTCGCCCGGATGGCTGGCCATCGGCAGCCTGCACGCAGGCAGTTCGGCCACCGCGCCGATACGTTGCAAGGCCTCGACTGTGCCGCCCTGCATCAGGCGCAACGACAATTCCCGCTCGATGCCTTCGCGCAGCGCGCGGGCCCCGCCCTCGCCGAGCAAGGCCTGATCGACTACCAGTCTGTCGATATGCAGGGTGATGCTCATGGCTGGCCTCCGGCACTTTCCAGCCAGCGGAAGTCGGCTTCGTTGATCGGCTTGTCGAGCTTGCGGAATTCCGCGCGCGCAGCCTCGAGGATCAACGGCATATTGATCTGCGCGCCGGTGGTGGCTGCACTGAACGCGGCGTTCAAGGCGATGCCCTGGATACTGCCGCCGGTAAGCGCGAGACGGGACAAGCGATCGATATCCAATGCCCCCGCTGCCGCCTTGGCCGGAAACACCGAGGCCCAGATCGCCTTGCGTTCGGCCGTGCCGGGAAACGGGAAATTCACCACGAAGCGGATGCGGCGCAGGAAGGCGCTGTCGAGCGCGTTTTTCATGTTGGTGGCGAGAATGGCCAGGCCGTGGAAGGATTCCAGTCGCTGCAGCAGATAGTTCACTTCGATATTGGCGTAGCGATCGTGGCTGTCCTTGACCTCGCTGCGCCGCCCGAACAAGGCATCGGCTTCATCGAAGAACAGGATCGCCCCGCCCTCCTCCGCCGCGTCGAACAGCTTGCGCAGGTTCTTCTCGGTTTCGCCGATGTACTTGCTCACCACCGCCGACAGATCGATGCGATACAGCGACAAGCCCAGTTCGTTCGCGATCACCTCGGCGGCCATGGTCTTGCCCGTGCCGCTTTCGCCGGCGAACAAGGCGCTGATGGACAGGCCGCGATTCATGCGCTCGCGGAAACCCCAGTCGTCGTAGACCGTGCTGCGCTGGGCCACCTGGTCGGCAATCTGGCGCAGCAGGCCCAACTCCGTCGCGGGCAGCTTGATGTCGTCCCAGCTCGCCTTCGGCTCGATCCGTTGGGCGAGCTGGTCAAGCGCGGGTCGCGTGCGCGCCAACGCGCCTTGCCACAGCGATGGACCCAGCGCGCCGGCATCCTGCGCGGTCGCTGCCAGCGCGGCATGCGCGACCTGTTCGATCTTGCCCAGGTTGAAATCGAAATGACCGGCCAGTTGCTGCGGGTGGCTGCCGGCCACCTCGCCCAGCAGGTGCTGCCACAGGCTGCGCTGTTCCACCGGCGTGGGTTTGGCCACGTCCGCGCTCAAGGTGTGCACGGCGCCGTTGTTCCAGGGCTCGCGTGTGTCGATGAAATTGAGCCCGCCCGCACGCATCAGGAAACGCTTGATCTGCGCCGACGCGGCATCGCCACGCTCGGTATCGGCGGCATCCACATACAAGGCGATCGGCAGCAGCAGGCTTTCGCGCTGCCACAGGCGCAGCAATGTCTCCTGCTCGGCGATCGCGCCGGGCATCAGCTCGGCCGATAGTCGATACGGATGCGCACCGAGCGCGGTGGCCACCGCATGGGCGATAGCCTGCTTGCTGGCACTGTCGCTGCCGATCAGCTGCACCGTGGGCAGCGCCTCGCCCGCGGCCACGTGATGCAGGTTGTCCACGATGCGGTCGGCCACCGCCTGTTGCGAAGGCGGCAAGTCGGCCGAAGACAACGGCACCAGCAAGGGCGCCAATCGGTCATCGAGATAGTTCATGCCCTTGACGAAGTTGACGATGCGCTCGTCGGCGCTCAAGGCGGCGCCGATCAGCGGCTGCGGACCCGGCTGGTGTATCTCCAGCAGACGCCAGTAGCGCAGCGGCCGCTCGGGCGACAAGGCATCCCAGGCGGGCTCGTCGAGCACGGCGAACGCCAGCGCAAACGTAGGCCAGGGTTTGCTCGCATCGTGCTGCGCCTGTGCGCACAAGGCGGGCATGCGCGTGTCCAGCTCCATGCCGACGCAGAGCAGCAGCAGCTCGCGCTCGAAGTCGCTCAGGCCAAGGCGCTGAGACAACAGCACCAGGGCGGGCACGGGTGCTTCGGCGGGAGCGGTGCGTCCATCTGCGCGGGGTTCGGCAGTCGCCGCGGCGACACCGTTCTGGCTGGATGCCTGGTTCGTGCCGGCGTCGGCATGCGGCGCAGCCTGATCAGTCGGCGTTGCCACGGGAGCTGCAGGATGCATGCGCGCCGCACGTGCGCCAAGCATCCGTCCCAGCCATGAAGCGTGCTTGCTTGGTGCCGCCGCCGTTGGCGGTGCACCGGTGACGGGCGCCGATGGCGCCGCCTGACCGGCGCTGCCGCTGGCCGTGCTCGCCGGCTGCATGGCGGCACGCTGCAGGCGATCACGCAACTCTGCCAGCGCAGTGGCGAGATATTGATCGTTGGCGGCGAGCCAGGCGGTGTAGTCGCTCATGACACCACCACCTGCTGATGATTGTCGAACACAGGCACGCTGCCGCTGAAATCCACCGGAATGCTGTCCGCGCCATCCACGCGCAGCCGTACCGTATAGGTGCCCTTGACCACGTTGGCCACGCTGAAACTGATCGACGTGGGTTGATGCAGATCGCCGGGATTGGTGATGCTCGACGGCGCCACCAACTGGTCGCCAAACAACAGGAACACACGCTGCCCATCGCGCACCCGCGGCAGACAATCAATGGTGAGGCTGATCGTGCCGGCCGAGGCAATCAGCGGGTTGACGCTGATCGTGGGCGCCAACGCCAGCGGCAGCTCGTTGCTCATGATGGCCGGCAACCCCGATGGCTGCAGCAACAACGCCACGGTGTAGATCCCGGGCGCCCAGCGCGATGGCGCATCCGGATCCTGCGACGGATCGGCAAGATGGACGCCCAACGTCCCCGGCGCACTACCCGCCACCGGCGCCACATCGACCGGCGCATCCAGGCGCAGGCTGCTGAAGCGCAGCAAGGCGTTCGCCGTGGTCAGCTGGCTGCCGCTCAGTACGATGTCGTCGCCCAGACGTGCGGCTGTCTGTTGATGCGCGAGCGTCAAAGCCGACAATACCGGCGCCGCGGACACCGAGCTGAAAACGCCTTGATCCTGCGCACCGCGCTTGAGCACCGGCAGGCTGGCCCTGGAGGGAGCCTGGCTGTCGATCAACACCACGGTGGCCTCGTAGGCCGACGACACCCGGTAGTTGGTCTGGAACGCGGTCCACAGCTTGGAGATCTCATCCACGCTTTGCGGCAGCGGCGTGAAACGGATGCGCTCGATCTGGTTGGCCAGATCGTTGTCGGGCAGCGCGTTGCGGATGTCATTGCCATCGAGCACCGGGCGATCGTGCAAGGTGCTCATGGCAGCGGCGAGCACGCGGTGGTTCACCGCGTCGGTATCGCTTTCGCCACGCCCCCACGCCGTGATGAGGTAGTGCAAATTCAGCGCCAGCGCCGGCTGCGCGGTTTCTCCGGGCCGCGTGCGGCCAGGCATGTCCAGGTTGCGCCACGCCGCGTTGAACACCACCTGGTAGAGGTACACGTTCAACTGCGCCTTGCTGATGCCCTTGCGCGCGACATCCAGCGGCTGCATGGTGACCTCGAGGTCGCTCAGGTCGCTGTCGAGCACGGGCATCTGCGACATCAGCAAGTTGCGCAAGGTGCGCGTGGCGGCGGCAATGGCGAGCACATTGCTCATGGCGATGCCTTGCCGCGCTGGCGCAGATAGTCATCCAGCGGGCTGGACCGCGGTGCGTCCTGGCGCGGCGCAGCCTTGGCAGGCGCCGGCGTCGCGCGTATCTCCAGCCGACCGATGCTCACGTGCACGGTCGGTTCGTGCGCTGCCGCTGGTTGCATCGCCTGCCCGGCTTGCGCAACCGGGGAGCGCGCGTGCGCGGTGGCAGGCGACGTGCGAAACACCGATGGCGTCGGCGTCAACAGGCTGCCTTCGTCGTGCACCGTGCGACGCTCCGTGGCGGGCAGCGCTTCCAGCATCAACTCCCGTTGGACGCGCGCGGGCGGAGCGGGTGGCTCCAGTGGCGCAGGCGCGGGCCGCGAAGATGAGAGTTGCGATACTTTAGGCACCTTCAGGTTGCTGCGCACGATCGGCGCAGCCACGGGCGGCTCATTGTCGAAGTCCTGCCGAACGGCTGAAGGTTGCTCGGGCTGCATGGCCGGGGGCACCTTCGCGACCTCCCGCATGGTGACCGTAGTCGGCGAAGCTGGGACATCCCGCCGTGTCACAGCCGGTTGTTCCGTCGATACCGCCTGACGCTCCGTCGGCGCCGCCTGCTCGCTGACCTCTTCCAGCCATCCCGTCGGCAAGCCCCGCTGCGGTTCGAACAGCGATGGCAGCCGCGGCGACAGCATGGACTCGCCGCCCAGCGCACGTGCGGTCACCCTGTCGAAGAAATCCTTCACGACACGCACTGCTCGAGATAGGCCTGGCGACGGCGCGGACTCATGGCGAGAATTTCCGCCTCGCTCCAGTGATACGAGCGCGCCAGCGTGTCGACGTCACGCAGCAGGCGCAAGGCCCAGGCATGCAGCTCCTGCCACAGGAAACGCGCCACATCGAACGCTGGCTCCCACTGCTGCCGGCAGTCGGGACAGGTGAATGCCAGCGACAGATCGGTCTGCGGATCGGCCTCGGCCATCGCACGGGCCAGAGCCAACTCCACGGCGTCCGATAGCGGCAAGGCATCCGCCTCGGATGCCTCATTGCCGGCGTCGATCACACAGCGCCGGATCAGCAGACGTCGTGCGCTGGCCGCGTCCTCGCTCGCCTGCATCGCAAGCAGGTCGCGGCTGTCTGGCAAGCGATAGCGAATCGGCTCCTCGCGCCCATCGACGTGCAACTCCCTGATCTCCCTTTCCTCGGTCATCGAGGTCCCGTCACTGGCCTGGGCTTCCTGCCGCAAGGCGTCCACATCCAGGTCCACCTCGGCGGTTGCGCCACACGCCGGGCAACAGGCCACGCCATGCATGCAGCGACCGAACAGACGCTTGCGCAGCTCCAGCAGCAGCGCATCGCGTCGCCCCAAAGGCAAGGCAAGCAAGGCCTGCGCGTCGAGATCCTCGCAGCTGGCATCGAGCAGCCACAGGCCGCGTGCGGCGGCGGAGGATTCCGCGCCGCGCTCCCACGCCTGCAGCAGCTCGCTGGCCGTCGGGGTGTGCATGGATCAGCCCGCCGGCACCGTGAAGCTGGGCTCGGTCGGCTCCTGCACACTGACATCGCGCTCCCAGCCCTCGTTTTCCAGCTTCAGATGCTGGATGGCCACGGCGTTCGCATTCGCATCCAGGTCCGGCAACGCCTGGTATTCGGAGACCCAGCAACGGAACAGCCGATAGGCGATCGCCAGCTGCCCGGCCTCGTTGTAGACCTCCAGGATCAGGTCCTTGCGAAAATCCTTCAGCGATACCTCGGCGCCCAGTCCCGCGCCGAAGTTCCACACTTTGTTCGCCCACTTTTCGAACTCAAGATCATGCGTGACGCCACGCTCGATCGTGATCGCCTCGAACTCGGTACGTCCCGGCGATTTGCGGCTGCTGCTGGGATCGCCTCCTTCGCGGTGCTTGACCACCTCGGTGGTGCGCTTGAGCCCGGAGACCTTGCTGACGCCCGCCACATAACGGCCGTCCCACTTCACCCTGAACTTGAAATTCTTGTAGGGGTCGAAGCGCTGCGCATTGACGCTGAACTGAGCCATGACATTGTCCTCAGGTCTGGATCTGGCCGGCCATCTGCTGCAGCTGGATGACCACGAATTCGGCGGGCTTGAGCGGCGCAAAACCGACCACGATGTTCACGATGCCGAGGTTGATGTCGTTCTGCGTGGTCGTCTCGCTATCGCATTTGACGAAATAGGCGTCGGTGGGCGTCTTGCCCTGGAAAGCCCCCTGGCGGAACAGGTTCTGCATGAAGGCGCCGACGTTGAGTCGAATCTGCGCCCACAGCGGATTGTCGTTGGGCTCGAACACCACCCACTGCGTGCCGCGGAACAGACTTTCCTCGATGTACAGCGCCAGTCTGCGGACCGGGATGTACTTGTAGTCGTCGGCAAGCAGGTCTGCACCGCGCAACGTTCGCGAGCCCCACACCACCGGGCCGCTCAGCGGAAAACTGCGCAGGCAGTTCACGCCGATGGGATTGAGCAGGCCGTTCTCATCATCGGTCAGTACGGTCGACAGGCCCTGCACGCCGTTGAGCGACGCATCGAGTCCAGCGGGCGCCTTCCACACCCCTCGCTGGCTGTCGGTGCGCGCCATGATGCCGGCGACGATGCCGCACGGCACGAAGGTATCGAGCTGGCTCTGCCGTGCCGGGTCTGATTCGATCACGCGCGGGAAGAACACCGCCGCATTGCGTGCCGATATCGAACTGAGATTGAGCGAGGGCAGATCGACCTTGCTCGCGCTGCTCCACGCCAACGGAGGATCCACGATCAGCATGGCCCGGCGGGCCACGCACAAAGCCAGGGCGTCCTGGTAGACCGCGCTCTCGGTTTCGCCACCGCGCACATCGGCGGGAATACACAGCAGATTGAACAGATCCGTCTTCTTCAGCGCATACATGCCGGTCTTGGCATTTTCGTCGCCGTCGTAGGTGGTCCGATCCAGCCCCGCACTGTCGACCGCCTGCCCCGTCACGCCGCTCGACGTGCCGTCCTGGTCCCACACCGTGCTGCCCTGTGGCGGATTGTTTGGCATGACCGCCGGTACGGCCGTCGCCGGCAGGCTGAGGCTGGCGGCAACGCGTATGAGCGAAGAATTGGCCAGCAATACGCGATCGACGCGACGCGGACTCTCCTTCACGCTGAGGTTGAGGAAGCTCTCCTGTGCGCCGGTGGTCATGTTGCGCACCGTCATGTTGAACAGGTCCGCCGCTGCCAGGCCATACTGGGCAGCCACATCGGGGGAGCCCTGGCTGTCGATGCGCACGCGCAGCTTATTGCCCCAGGTCCCCGCCGAGGCCGCCTCCAGCGGCAGGTTGGCGATGGCGAGCTGCGCCTTGGCCGTGCTGGCATCGCCTTTGTACAGACGCACGATGATCGCCTGCGAGCCGCCATTGAGATAGAAATCGCGAACCGCGTAGCCCATCGGATAGTTGGGATCGAGCGCGCCGAAATTCCGCTCGTAATCGCCGTAGCTGAAGATGGTCACCGGACCGTCGGGGTCCGTATCCGTGGCCCCTTGCGCGGCGCGTCCGATGAAGGCGGTAATCGAGGTGGCAACCCCGGTGATGGTGCGTACACCGCTGGGGATCTCTTCGACATAGACGCCCGGGTAACTCAGCGTGACAGGCATGGCTGTTTCCTCGTCAATGGCTTCGGTTCGAGCATCATTCCGGCGGCTTGCGGCCGGGATGATTGAGCGCGTAAAGCACGGCGCCATCAGGCAGGCGATCGCAGCGCAGCTCCCCACGCTCTACGAGTTCGCCTAGCGTTCGCTTGATGTGTTGCCGCTCCATCTCGTAACGCTGTTGCGGGAGCCACCAGCTGACGATGCCATCGAGGGTGTCGGCCGCGTTCGGATGACGTTGCAGATAGGTGAGCACGGCACTGGCCACTTCATTCCTGCCTGCATCGTCGCTGGCTTTCCTCTCGATCACTGGTGTCTCCACAGTCCGCCGTGAGCACGAGGCAAGTGGCATGCCACGCCTTGAACGCTGGCGAACGCGATCACATCGCGCTGTGGCGAGATCGGGCAAGCACGCTTCCCGGGTCATCTTTGACCCGGATGTCGTGGCGACTGGGTCTACCCGCACCCACGCGGACACCGGTGACGCCGCGAATGAACGCGCAAAACAGCAGCGTGCGGCGTCAACGTGATCCCGTGGCGGGAACGTGCGGCTACGGCTGCGCCCGGAAGCGCCGCGTATCGATGCCGTGCTTCTTGAGCAGCTTGCCCAGTTGCCGCCGCTCGGTGCCGGACAGGCGCGCCGCCGAGCTGACGTTGCCACTGGTGCATATCATCAGCCGCGTGAGGTAGCGGCGCTCGAAGGCGAGCATGGCATGGCCCTTCGCCACCAGATAGCGCATGTCCATCGGCTCCGCCGCGTGCGCATCGACCGCCTCGATCTCCTTGTCGCCGGTGATGTCGACCAGTTCGGCGATCGCCGACACGTCGACAACGGACTGATCCGTGCGCATGTACGCGCGCAGCGCCACGTTCTCGACCTCCCGCACATTGCCCGGCCACGGATAGGCGCAAAGCATCTGCATGGCCTCGTCAGTCCATGTCTTGCTCGGGCCATCGAGGCGCTGCGCCGCCAGCTTGAGGAAGTGCGCGGCGAGCAGCGGTATATCCCCTTCCCGCTCGCGCAACGGCGGCAGCCGGATGTACAGCGCGTTCAGGCGGTACTCCAGATCCTGCCGAAACTGGCCATCGGCCACGCACTGATGCAGGCTGCGATTGGTGGCCGCGATCACCCGCGCATTGGAAACGCGCGAGTTGCCGCCGCCGATCGGGCGGAACTCGTTGTTCTCCAGAAAACGCAGCAAGGTGACCTGGGCTTTGGGCGATAGTGCGTCGACTTCATCGAGAAACAAGCTGCCGCCGCGGGCATGATCGATCAGGCCGGGCTGTGCACTCTTGGCATCGGTATACGCGCCGCGTTCATGACCGAACAGCTCGTTCTCGATCAGGTTGTCGGGCAAGGCGCCGCAGTTCACCGGAACGAAGGGACAGTCGCGGCGACAACTTGCGTAGTGGATCTCGCGCGCCGCCAACTCCTTGCCCGTGCCGGTTTCGCCTTCGACCAGCACGGCCACGTCACATGCGGCATAGCGGCGAAATTGTTCGCAGGCAGTCAGAAACGCTGCGGATTGGCCGAGCATGGCACGCATCGTCACTTTCCCGGAACCCTGTTGGGGAAGGCCAGGCCAGCGCTATCCAAAGCAATCCACACCCTGAAAACTGCGGATGAGCGGCGGTACGTGCCGCAAATATAGGCGCGCGGGCGGAAGCCTCATATCTGCACTTGGTTATATTAAGCGAGACATCCATGGCTTTGTAGTGCTTGCAACCACGAAAACGCGATGTTGGATTTCATCGGTTATGACGCGGCAGCGGGCCGCCCGACGAGTGACATCGAACATCTACGCATAGCGTCGTAGGTAAATTCACCTAGCCTCGATGGCATATCGGGCGCACGCTGATGACATGAGCGCAAGAGCAAGCGTGATGCGTCACTTCAAACGCATCTGCGCTAGGGAAGCTTGAATTTGCGCGTGGCGCGCAGCGGCCAGATGGAAGTGAAACTGGCGCCGCCGGCCACGCGGAACGCCGCTGAAACGCCGTTCAGCAAGCCCAATCCCTCCAGCACATCTTTCGCGCGCCGAAACGAAAGTCGCGGGTCGGAGGCGAGCATGAAAAGATTGATCTCCTTCGGGCTGACGTCGTAGCCCTCCAGCTCGACGCCCTTGCCCAAGGCCTCCTTGAGCTTTGCCTCGATCGTCGCGAGGAAGGCTTCGTCGGCCAGGGATTTCCGCCAGAATTTGATGACAAGCTGATAGTCCATCGGTTGATTGTATGCCCGCACGCGCCGCTTCTGCCGAAATGAGCCGCGCGCCCAGGTGACAAGCCAGCCGGACAGCCAGGCGACCGGAATTTCTTGCCGCGAGTACACTGTGGCTATGCAGGCTGGCCAGTCACCGCGATTCCGGAGTGCACCGCCATGAACGCTTCCAGCGCCGTCGCGACCCGTGGCGCTTCCGTGACGCCCGAACCCTCAGGGACCGCTGCACGTCTGATTTACCGGCATACGCTGCCGATCCGGATCATGCACTGGATCAACGTGATCGCCTTGACGCTGATGCTGTTCAGCGGGCTGCAGATCTTCAACGCGCATCCGTATCTGTATTGGGGCAATCGATCCGACCAGGGCACGGCCTGGCTGGCAATGGATGCGCACCAGGATGCCGCCGGAAATCTCGTCGGCACCACGCGTATCGGCCAGCATCAAGTCAACAGCACCGGCGTACTCGGCGTATCCAAGGGCAGCGACGGGACACCCGTGGCGCGCGGCTTTCCATCCTGGCTGACGGTCCCCAGCGCCGGCTGGCTGGCGATGGGCAGGCGCTGGCATTTCTTCTTTGCGTGGGTGTTTGTGCTCAACGGGCTTTGCTATATCAGCTACTCGATCGCCAGGAGGCACCTGCAGCGCGACATGTGGCCCACGCGTGCGGACTGGCGCGGCATCGGCCGCTCCATCCTCGATCACATCCGTTTCAGGCACCCCCATGGCGCCGAGGCGCTGCGCTACAACATCCTGCAGCGGCTGGCGTACCTGACCGTGATCTTCATCTTCGGCGTTGGCATCGTGTTGATGGGACTGGCGATGTCGCCGCGCATGGATGCGGTGCTTTCGCCCTTGGTGGAAGCGGTGGGTGGACGCCAGTCGGCAAGGTCGATTCATTTCATCGTCGCCTGGGCGTTTGTCGCCTTCGTGCTGATTCATGTATTCGAGGTGCTGATCAGCGGCGTGTTCAACCAGCTGCGCGGAATGATCACGGGCTACTACAAGGTGGATGCGGTCGTACCCGAGCCAGTAGAGCCCGCCGTACCCGCCGATCCTGTCGTTGCCGAACCAGCGCCGATCGCGGAGGACCCTCGTCATGAGTGATCGCCGATCGTTTCTGCGCATGGCCGGCATGGGCGCTGTGGGCATCCTGCTGGCCGGTTGCGACCGTATCTCCCAGAGCGGCCTCGGCACCCGTGTGCTGGGCAGCGCCGAGGGCCTGAACCGTCGCGTGCAGGCGCTGCTCTCGCCTTCCAGCGCGATGGCGAAGGAATATTCCGAGGCGGACATCTCGCCGGTGTTCCATCCCAATGGCACCACGATGCCAGGCACGCCCGCCTATCAGGCCTTGATGGCGAACCAGTTCCGCGATTACAAACTGCAGGTGGACGGACTGGTCAGCCGTCCGGCGATGCTGTCGATCGCCGACCTCAAGGCGCTGGATGACCGCACCCAGATCACCCGGCACGATTGCGTGGAAGGCTGGAGCGCGATCGGCAAGTGGCGTGGCACCCTGCTCTCGGCCGTGCTCGACCACGTGGGCGTGAGCCCGCAGGCGGCCTTCGTCGTCTTTCATTGCTTCGATGAAATGGACGTGGATACGCCCTACTACGAGAGCGTGGACATCCGCGAAGCGAGGCACCCGCAGACCCTGCTCGCCTTCGAATTGAACGATCAGCCACTGCCGGTGCCCAATGGCGCACCCTTGCGCCTGCGCCTAGGCCGGCAGCTCGGCTACAAGCAGGCTAAGTACATCAGCCGCATCGAGCTGGTGAGCTCGTTCGAGGACATCGGCGACGGCAAGGGCGGCTACTGGGAAGACCAGGGCTACGAGTGGTACGCGGGCATCTGAAGCGCATACGACCACATCCGAACCTGCCCATCGAGCATGGACAGGTCCGGACCGCCGCATGACACTAACGCGGCGGCTATTACATCGGCGGCGCCGTACCGTTGAGCCCGACCGCGACCAATCCGGCTGCCACCGGATTGCCCGGCTTGCCGGCCACGAACACATGCGCACCCTTGACGATGGCACTCTTGTCGGCGGGAGCGAAGGTCACGATCGGCGTGCTCGCCGTCACCTTGATGGTCTTTTCACCCGAACCGTAATCGACCACCAGCGTGCGTGCGCCATCGCCCGCAGCCGTTTTCACCGTACCGTTGGTCATCGCCGACTGCATGACCGGCCTGCCGGACGCGTTGCTCTTGACGGTGCCATTGGTCATCGCCGACGACATCACGCTGCCGTTGGTCATGGCCGAGCCGCCGCCATGGGCCGGCAGATCCCAGGGATAATCACCCAGGCCCGTGCCCTTCATCGCCGGCGGAAACACCACCACCTCCAATGCGTTGGCAGCGCCGCCCTGCGGCACATTGGCCGAACCGATATACGAGCCGGGCTGGATCGCTTCCAGACTGCTCGGCACCACGCCGGTGATGCGGGTATCGGCCGCCATCGCGACATTTTGCGTGCCCGTCGCCGTCTGCACGGTAAAGCCGGTGGCCGTTACCTCAGTCACGGTGCCGCGCACATGCACGGCTTGCTCCGCGGCGATGGCAGGCACGGCGGCCGTCATGGCGATGGCCATGCCGGCCAGCCACAGTTTCTGTTTCAGGGTTCCATGTTTCATGACTAACAACCTCCAGTGGAAATAACGGATCAGGTGGTGATCACAGTTACTTCGCCACAGGTCGCCTGAAGGTTACTCGGCGATGTTGGGGCGGGATGTGAATGGCATGCGGTGCAGAGGCGCGCCGTTTGCACAAGGTTGACAGCCGGTTCACCGGCGACGTGAGACTGCTGTGCAATCACCAGCCGACTGCCGGGCCGCCGTGGCGCGCACCTTCAGACGTGCGGAAGCGGCGGCCAGACGTGGGAATGATCGTCATGTCACTACGCGACTACGCCCGCAAACGCCACTTCGACAAGACACCGGAGCCCCGGCCAGAGCAATCCGCCGGCAAGGCCAGGCGGGAGCTGTTTGTGGTGCAACTGCATCATGCGCGCCGACGCCACTACGACTTCCGCCTGCAGGTGGGCGACGTACTCAAGAGCTGGGCCTGCCCCAAGGGACCCAGCTACGACCCCAAGGTGAAACGGCTCGCCGTGGAGGTGGAAGATCACCCAGTGTCGTATGCGTCGTTCCAGGGCGATATTCCCGATGGCTACGGCGCCGGCCACGTTGACACTTTCGACACGGGCGTGTGGGCGACCTCGAGTGATGCCGAGGCGCAACTTGAGAAAGGACATCTGCGCTTCGAGCTGTTCGGCCAACGGCTCAAGGGCGGCTGGCATCTGGTTCGCGGTCATCGCCAGGAAAAGAAACCGGCGTGGTTCCTGATCAAGGACGATGACGCTTACGCGTCCAAGACGGAGGCGGACGATCTGCTCGACGCCACCATGGTTGCCAGCACCCGGCGGGCGGCCGGGAAAAGCGGCGGCGCGAAGGAAGTCGCGCAGAAGCTCTCGCACTCAGGGCGCAAGGCGCCCCCGGCCACACGCAAGCGACGCAGCTCGCCCGCCTCATGGGTCGCCAAGCTGGAAGGAGCCAGCAAGCGCGCCGCGCCCAAGGGCTACTTCAAGCCCGAACTCGCCACGCTGCGCGATGCGCCTCCTGCGGGCGATCACTGGTTGAACGAGGTGAAGTGGGATGGCTACCGCATTCTCACCTCGATCACTGCCGGCCAAGTCGAATGCTGGTCGCGCAACGCACTGCCCTGGACCGACAAGCTGCCCGAGATACGACAGGCCGTGGAATCGCTCGGACTTCAGTCGGCGCAGCTGGACGGTGAACTGATCGCGATCGTCGAGGGACGCTCCGACTTCAACGCCTTGCAGCAGACACTGTCGGGCGAGCGCGCATCGCCGCTGGTCTATGTGCTGTTCGACCTGCCCTATCTCGAAGGCTACGACCTCTCGCGCTCGCCCTTGATCCGCCGCAAGGAGGCCTTGCAGCGCCTGCTGCAGGACGGCCCACCCCAGCTTGCCTATAGCAGTCACCTCGTCGGTGGCGGCGAGGCCGCGTTCGAGAGCGCAAGCGCCCATCACCTCGAAGGCATCATGTGCAAACGCGTCGATTCGCCCTATCGTGGCGGGCGCGGCGACGACTGGGTCAAGGTGAAGCGCCTCGAGTCCGATGAGTTTGCCGTGGTGGGATATACGGCCGCCAAAGGATCGCGAAAAGGATTCGGTTCGCTGTTGATGGCCCGGCCCGCGCCTGCGGGCGAGTGGAGCTATGTCGGCCGCGTGGGCTCAGGCTTCACCGATGAGATGCTGCGTGAACTCAGCCGCTCGCTGGCACGCGCCGGCTCGCGCATGCCCACCATCAAGCATGCGGGCGAGGCGCCTCGCGATGCGCACTGGATCGCGCCGACCGCCGTCGCCGAGGTGTTCTATCGCGGCATCGGCAACCAGGGACTATTGCGACAACCCAGCCTCAAGGCGATGCGGCCGGACAAGTCGCCCAAGGATTTGCGCAGCAGCGACCGCACCGGCAAGCGCGGAGCACCAACGAACACGCGTAAACGCGGTACACAGAAGTCCGCCGATATCGTCATCACCCATCCCGATCGCGTGGCCTATCCGGGCGACGGCATCACCAAGCAGGACATCGTCGACTACTACACGGCCGTCATGCCGTGGTTCCTGCCCGGCGTCATCGACCGGCCGATGTCCGTGATTCGCTGGCCCGGCGGCATCGACAAGCCCAGCTTCTTCCAGAAGCACTTGCCCACGGGCGGCCTCAAACATGTGGGCTCGGTCCGCCTGAAAGAGGACACCGGCGCCTCCGTCGTCTACCTCTATCCGCAAAGCGCGGACTCGATCATCGAGCTGGTGCAATACAACGCAATCGAGTTCCATCCCTGGGGTGCGCATATTGACGATCCCGATGGCGCCGACCGCATCATCTTCGATCTGGATCCGGGCCCGGATGTCGAATGGACGCGCGTAAAAGCCGCGGCACGCCTGTTGAACAAGCTGCTGGATCAATTGGGCCTGGCGAGTTTCCTGCGCACCACCGGCGGCAAGGGACTGCACGTGGTGGTACCGCTGAAACCGGTCGTGCCATGGGACGAAGTGAAGACCTTCGCGCATGGCTTTGCGCAGGCGCTCGAATCGATGTATCCGCTCGAGTTCGTCTCGGTCAGCAGCAAGGCTCGACGCGCAGGCAGGATTTACGTGGACTATCTGCGCAACGGCCGCGGCGCCACCGCGGTGGCGTCCTATTCATTACGCGGCCGACCGGGTGCACCTGTCGCCATGCCGCTACGCTGGACCGAGCTGGGCCGCCTGAAAAGCGCCGCGCAATTCGACCTGCGCTCAGCCCTTGCGCGAGTGAAGCGACAACGTACCGACCCATGGGAAGGCATGGCCACGATCAGGCAGAGCCTGAAGACGGTGATGAAGGCGTTGGCGGCGAGATAGTCGATGCGCCATGTCCATCATGACGCACAGCCCATCATGCCGTCCTCAAGCGCTATCGTTTGCCGCCGACGCATTGAGTGCCGTCGCTACGGCGGCATCGCCATTGATGATGTCCTTCCATTGCAGTTCCGTGCCCTTGCGATGGCCGCGCGGCGTCAATTTCAAACCATTCGCATCGAGCACCAGGGTGTAGGTCTCGCCATCGATGGTGACTTCGCGGCGCAGGGTTTTGTCGAGAGGTGTCATGGAAGGCTCCGTGGGTTCTCGTTCGTGCCCGATGGTACTACCCCAGGCGCCCCATGGTTGTCGAGCGTGCAGCGCGTGTCGGCCACAGAACGTCGACAACATGGACACGTACAGCAGCGCAGCATCCATCGTTTCGCCAGCCAGCCCATGTCATGAAATTTTCACGTCGAGCTGCCCTGATCGTTTTGATCGTGGCCATGCTGGTCATACTTGCGGTGGGTTTCTTCCGCGCCGCGACGCACGAAGATTTGCAGCCAGAGCCTGCTCCTGCGACATCGGCGCAGCAGCCATAACAAGCCGCGATGGCAATTTACACGCCGTCGCAACGCACGATACGAAAGGATGCAGGCGCGATCCAACTGCGAGTCCGCACTACCCAGGCTGGATTCTCCGGCCGGGCAAGGACATCAAGGTTATTCGCACCGGGGCAGCGTCCATGCGGACCCACTGCCCCACTTCTTTTTACAGACCCCGGCACTCCTGTAGGAGCGCACTTGTGCGCGACCATGGGCTTACGTGGCGTTGCGGTCGCGCACGAGTGCGCTCCTACAAGGTTTTCGTGTCGGCTGCTCAGACTCGCTGCTGTCGACTGATGCGCTTGGCCTGCAGCCTTTCAATCATGCCGTCGACCTGCGACAACTCGGCAAGCACGGCGTCGCGGCGTTCGCTGACGCTCAGGCTGGGCGCGGGCTCCTGCAGGCCCATGCGCAGCAATTGAAGCGAGCCTGTGATGCGGTGGAGTACATCGCGCTGGGCTGCCGTATCGCCTGCCTCTACCGCCTGCTCGAATTTGGCGAGATCCGCCCGCCCCGCCTCAAGCAACCCGTGCAACAGCGTCTCGACTTGTTCTTCAGAACCGAAGATCGCGACCAGCTGGGTCACCGCGTCGTCACTGGCCTGATTTTGCCGGTCCACGACGTTCGCCAGGCTGCCGACCATGCTTTCGATCTTCTGCTGCAGCTCTTCCAGGCGAGCGGGCTTGGCGAGGAAGTCGTCCATGCCGGCCCGGCGACACTTGTCCACCTGCTCGGGCAGCGCACTGGCGGAGAGCGCGATGATGGGCAGATGCTTGCCCGTCTGGACCTCCGCCTCGCGTATGCGCTGCGACAGCGCGTAGCCATCGAGTACCGGCATGTGGCAATCGGTCAGCAGCAGGTCGTAGTGCGAAGCGCTCAAGGCGTCCCACGCACGCTGGCCATCCTCGGCCATGGTGCAGGCATAACCGAGCAGCTCCAGTTGTCGTTCGATCACGGCGCGATTGATGGGATGGTCTTCGGCCACCAGGATGCGCGCTGAGCGTGCCTCGCGGGGCGCGACGAAGCTTTGCTTGTCGCCGGCGGCGTCCAGGCCAAGCGCTGCGCGGCAAGCCTCCACCGCCGAGCGCCACAACAGTGGGCTGCCGCAAAGCATCATCTTGCCGCCTTCGCGATAGAACCCACGCGTATCGGTATCGGGTATCACATGGATGGCTGGCACGCCTTCCACGGTGATGCCTTGTTCGATAAGACGCGCATCGGCGATATAGACGTCCGCATCATCCTTGCCGAGTTCGGCAACGTCTTCCGCATCCGTCTCGATGACGCTGAAGCCCATGGCCGACAGCGCATTGGCCAACTCGCGCTCGAACATGCCGTCGCGCGTGCAGACCAAGGCCCGCTTGCCTTCGATGCCGGGAATGATGCTGGTGCCCTGTAGCACCGGCAGTACCACTTCGACGGTGGCACGCGTGCCCTCGCCTACCTTGCTTTCCAGTCGAACATCGCCGCCCATCATGCCCGCCAACCGGCGACAAATGCTCAAGCCCAGACCCGTGCCGCCGAAACGCCGGGTGGTCGACGCCTCCGCCTGGGTGAACGGCTGGAACAGGCGATTGAGCTGGTCGGGCGAGATGCCCATGCCGGTATCGGTGACGCTGAAGCGCAGGCGCTGTCCATCCTTGACCTCATCGAGCAGGTCGATGCGCAGCTTCACATGGCCCGAGGCGGTGAACTTGAGCGCATTGCTGATCAGGTTGTTGATGATCTGGCGAATCCGATTGGCGTCGCCCCGATATTCCGAAGCGAGGCGCCAGTCGAGCACGAGATAAAGACGCAGGTGTTTTTCCTGCGCACGTGCCGCGAAGGTGCCCACAGCACTGTCCGCCAGCAGGCGCAGGTCGAAGGCCTGTGGTTCGAGCTCGAGTTTTTCGGCTTCGATACGCGAGAAATCCAGGATGTCGTCGAGGATCTGCAGCAACGCCACCGCCGAATCCTGCGCCATCCCGACCATATGCGACTGCTCGGTGCTCAGCGGCGTCTTGGAGAGCAATTCCACCAGGCCCAGCACGCCGGCCATGGGCGTGCGTATTTCGTGACTCATCATGGCCAGGAAGGCGCCCTTGGCCGCCACCGCCGCTTCGGCCGTGGCCTTGGCTTCCACCAGTGCTCGCTCCTGTTCTTTTTCGACGGTGACGTCGGCGCAGTAGACGCTCCAGAAATAGCCGCCCTGCCCGCTGGGCTTGGGTTCGCCGCCCAGGGCGCGAATCCAGCGAGTCGCCCCGTTCACCCTGGTCCTGAACTCGACCACGCCCGAATGCTTCGATCGCAGGCTTTGATCCACCGACGCCTGCACCATCGCACGGTCTTCATCGACGGCCGACTCGAGCGGCCCCGCATGACCGGCGAGTATGTCTTCTCGTGACATGCCGAAGATCGCCATCGAGGGCCCGCTGACAGACTCGTACGTGCGACGGTCCACGGCATCCACGTGCAGGCGAATCACTACACCAGGCAGATTTTCGTTGGTGTCCACCAGGCGCTGCTCGGATGCGCGGGCGCGTGCTTCGGCATCGCGCATGCGCTTATAGGCGAACCCGATCAGGGCCACGATCGAACCGACCACCAGCAGGCCGATCAGCACCCAGTTCCACGGCACGCCGTAGCTGTAGTCGGCGCGCAGCCAACGCGTGCGTATGGCCTGCCGCTGGCTGTCCTTGACGCCCGCAATCACGCGGTCGATCAAACCCGCCAGGCGGGCATTGTCGCGGCTGACGCCAAAGGTGATGTCCTGGTCCAGTCCCGCCGGCGCCACCACGCGCAGCGTGGCGGCGTAGCGGTCGCGGATCAGCGCATCGATCGCGGGCAAGGTGCCGATATAGGCCGACACTTCGCCCTTTTCCACCAGTCGCAGGCCCGCTTCATTGCTGGCGACCGGCACCAGCTCGCTGCGCGGCAGCAGCATCTTGAGGCCGGCCAGCAGGCCCGCCTCCTCGCGGACGGCCACCTTCTTGCCGCGGAGATCTTCGGGCCCGGCGACCGCCGCTCCATGCAGCGGCGCCACAATGACTTCGGGAAACCGCTCGTAAGGCCGGCTGAATACCATGGCTCCCGCGTCGTAGTCGGCAGGCATGGCTGCAGCGACCAGATCCACTTCGTTGGCGGCGACGCGGCGCTGCAGTTCGTCCAGATCGCGGGCGGGCACCAGCTCGAAGCGCAAGCCCAGCTCTTTCTTGATCAGCGAGAGATAGTCTTCGGCCAGGCCGTCGAGCATGCCGTCCTTGTTGATGAAGCTATACGGATAGCGATCGGTTTCGTAACCCACGCGCAGCGTGCCCAGCCCGGCGAGCCATTGGCGATCGGCATCGGAGATCGAGGTGCTGCGCGGCAGCGGTTCGCTGAAATCCTCATCCATGCCCCATTGCTGGCGCAGGCTGGCGAGCTGGTTGGCCGGCACGGTGGCCTCGGCCTTGCGCAGGATGGAGGCGAGCAGCACGTGATCGCGAGGCACCGCCAGGGCGGCCTGCAGCGGCGGTATATCGGCAAGACGCTGGAGGATGGTGACGTCGTCGTGTTCGCGCTCAGTCAGCAACCAGCGTGTGCGTGCGGAGGAGCCGATGTATGCATCCGCCACGCCCTGGGCCACCATGTCCAGCGCCTCACGGCCGTCGTCGGTGAAGATGAGCGTGGCCTGCGGGAAATGATCCTTGATGATCTTCGTGTAGACGCGGGCGACGCGCTCCATCGCGATGCGCCCATGGATCACATCGGCCTCGGTACGAACCTTCATGTCGCCCTTGCGGGCAACCAGCACCAGGCTGGCTTCAACGTAGGGATTGAGGTATTCCAGGCGATCGCTGCGCCGATAAGGCTGACCCACCAGCAGGTCGAAGGGTATGGGCTTGCCCGAGTCGCTGAAGGTCACGGCATCCCAGTCCGTGAACGGACGAAACTGCAGCCTGAGCCCGACGCGGCCGGCGAGCAGCTTGGCGTATTCCACGCCGATGCCTTCCGCACCGCCCGCGACCCAGGCCTCGATGGGAAAGTGATTGCCGGCAAAGATGCCTACGTCGACCACGGGATGCTGCGCGATCCAGGCCAACTCCTCCGCGCTCAGCGCGACCCGGGTGTCCGGCTTGACCGGCACATCCGGCGGGACCTGCGTGGCGTGTGCCGCGAACGACAGCGATGCGCACAGCACGAACAGCGAGCACAGCACCCACCGCATGCATCCTCGCCACGACCCACTGCGGGTTAAGGCAATTGTGGTCAGGCCGTGAAAGCAATACATGTACGTGCCCAGCCTTGTCGATTCGATAAGTCAGATTAGGCGCACGCGATCGACAGCATCTATAAGAATAGTCTCAATTGCAGGCGGTGGCGGCAGTTAATTCCTAGACACCGCCTTGTAGGCCGATGCCTGGCACGCTCGGTATGGCTGCCGGCTTTCCACGCGTCTCCGTCACCGCCTTGCGACGCTTCAATTCAGACGTTTCGCACTCGTTTCGGCGGCAGCCAGCTTGGCGCCGCTACGCTACGCAAACCCTGGGAAACCTGAGGTATCGCCATGACTGCAGGTACGAAGACGCCGCTGGAACACGTCAACGATGTGCTGGCGCAGCTCAAAGAAATGCGTCACTACGCGAAGAACAATGTCGAATCCCTGACAGCGCAGTGGCTGCTGTTCGACGGCGAGCTGAAGAAGCTCAAGCAGGCCGGACCGATCGAGACTTTGATGACGCGCCAGAGCGAACTGCACGACGCGCTGAACGACCAGATTGCGGTGTTCGAGGATTTGGCCGCGACGCTGCAGCCTCCGCCGGAGGAGACCTGACCCCGCGGGATGTCGCACTCCTGCGTAAATGTCTCGGGCGACCTGTCGAATCCGCGCCCGGCCATTCGTCATGACAGTGAAGGCAGGCAATCCGCCCGCCACGAAGCCATCACGGGAGTCGACATGCCGCAGTATCTGGTTGCCATTCATCACCCCGACAACTACGACCCGTCGCTGGAAGACGAAGCGATGATCAACGACATCCATGCGCTCAACCGGGAGATGATCGCCGCGGGCGCCCGCTTGTTTGCCGGCGGCCTGGAGTCGCCCGGCAAGGCCCGCTCCCTGCGCAAGCAGGCCGGCGGCCAGGTGGTGGCAACCGATGGCCCGTACACCGAGGCCAAGGAGCACGTCGGCGGTTTCTGGATACTGGAAGCCGCCGATATCGATGAGGCGCAGGCATGGGGGCGCAAGGCCGTCATCGCCTGTCGCGCGCCGGTCGAGGTGCGGGCGTTTCTTCGTCACAGCTGACCACGTCGGCAACGGAGGTTTTCCATGGCGAAGCTAGTGTTCGGAATGAACCAGTCCCTCGATGGCTATGTCGACCACCAGGCGTTTGGGCCCAGCCCATCGCTGTTTCGTCACTTCGTCGAGCAAGTGCGCGAGCTGTCGGGCAGCGTGTACGGCCGTCGCATGTACGAGACCATGCGCTATTGGGATGATGACTCGCCCGACTGGAGCGCAGACGAACGCGACTTCGCGACGGCGTGGCGACGCCAGCCGAAATGGGTGGTGTCGCGCTCGCTCAAGTCAGTCGGCCCAAACGCCACCCTGGTCTCCGGTGATGTCGAAGCGGCGCTGCGTCAACTGAAAGCCGAACGCACTGGCGAGATCGAAGTGGCCGGACCGGAGCTGGCGCATAGCCTGACCGGACTTGGCCTGATCGACGAGTACCAACTCTATGTCCACCCGGTGGTGCTCGGTAGCGGCAAGCCACTGTTCGCGGGACCCCGACCACCGCTGCGACTGGTAGCCCATGAGGTCATCGACGGGAACGTGATTCGACTCACTTACGTTCCCGCCTAGCGGCGCAGCGCGACCCAGCGCTTCCTCGCAGGCGGGTGCTACGACGTAGGTAAAACTACTGGGTTCGCTTGATGGGTTTTACCGATGCAACCGGGAATGCTGCCGGCGCAAGCTGGGCACCTCGTTGACGCCAAGGGGTAGCTCATGACGCCGCGCATTCCCGCCTCGATCCTGACCACGGCCTTGACCGCAGCTGTTGCGACACTCGCGGCCTGCGGACGTCCGGAACCGGCGGTGACGACAGCGCCGCCGGCATCGCCCGCGGCGGCCTCCTCGGCTCCCATGACGAAAACGGTCGCCGGCCCGATGGCCGGCACGCGGATCACCGAGGCCTATGCCCGTTCCGTCGCTCGCAGCGTCTATGTGTGGGCCTGGCCGATGGTCAATGTCTATAACCGTCGCCTTGGATTTGCCGATCTCAAGGAGCCCGGTCGACTTGGCGGCGTGCTGCCGGCAGCGCCTCCGAACCGCCTGAGTATGCTGAACAACTATGTCGAGCCGACCGAGCGGGAGGTCGCCTGCCCCAATCAGGACGTCGTCTACGGCGGCGGCCCGGTCGCGCTCGACCTTGAACCCGTAGTGGTCCAGGTGCCCGATTTCGGCGAGCGGTTCTGGGTCTATCAGATCGTCGATATTCGTACCGACAGTTTCGTGGACCTGGGCAAGATGTACGGGACCAAGCCGGGCTTCTACCTGCTGGTCGGACCTGACTGGCATGGCACGGTGCCGAACGGCATCGCGCAGGTCTTTCGCGCCACGTCCAATACGGGCTTCCTCATACCGCGTGTCTTCATGGACGACACCGATGCCGATCGCGCGGCGATCCAGCCGCTGATCAGCCAGATCGACGTCTATCCGCTCTCGCAGTTCGACGGCAAGATGAAGCAGACCGACTGGAGCAAGACACCCTCGTTTCCCGCACCGCCGCCAGAACCCAATGGCGGCGAGTCGCCCAAGGTGATACCCGCCAAGTTCTTCGACGAGCTGCCGATGGTGTTGAAGGACGCGCAGCCCTTGCCCGGCGAGGGGGCGATCTATGCCCAGGCGCAGGCCCTGCTTGCAGCGGCCAAGGCCGATCCCGCCATCAAGGCGGCCATCGATGACGAGGCCGCCAAGACGGAGCAGGCCGTCATCGCGCCACTGCTGGAGTTCCGCAACTTCGGCATACCGCTGCCGCATCAGTGGACCACGGTGAGAAACGGCGCGAAGTTCGGCACCGACTACTTCACCCGCGCCGCGGTGGCGCGATCCAATATCTTCGTGAACAAGCCCAATGAGGCCACGTACTTCTATCAGGACCTGGACGATGCCGGCGCGCGCCTCAACGGCTCCAAGCGGTATACCGTGACGTTCGCCAAAGGCGAGCCGCCGGTGAAAGGGTTCTGGTCGCTCACTCTGTACGATGCGCAACACTTCTTCGCGCCCAATGCGATCCATCGCTTTTCGGTGGGCACCAAGAACAAGGACCTCAAGGTCAATGCCGATGGCAGCCTGACCATCTATGTCCAGGCCGACGAGCCGACCGATCCCGTGCAGCGCGCCAATTGGCTGCCCGCGCCCAAGGGCGGCGATTTCTCGCTCTACATCCGCACCTATTGGCCCGACGCGCCCGTACTCGATGGGCAGTGGACGCCACCGCCGGTCAAGGCGGGAAGCTAAGCATCTCGTGTTCGCCCCACACCAACATGGAATTGCCATGCACACGATGACCTCACGCACCGCGCTTATCATCGCCCTCCTCGGCACCGCATGCGTCAGCGCAGCTGAAGCACCGGCACCGACGAACGTCTTGCCTGTCACCGTGAACAATTTCGCCCGCGCCGAATCGGATACCTACCTCGCCTCCCTGGTCAAACGCGATGGCCTTGGCGTGTTTCATTCCGAACGCGAACCTGCCTCGATCGACAAACAGGACGTCATCCGCCTCAACCGCGACACGCTCTATACCTTCGGCGTCTTCGACCTGGATGCGGGCCCGGTCACCATCACCCTGCCCGACGCCGGCAAGCGCTTCATGTCGCTGCAGGTCATCAACGAAGACCACTACGTGCCTGCCGTGGATTACGGCGCCGGCAGCTACACCTTCGACAAGGAAAAGGTGGGCACGCGCTACATGGCTGTCGCCATCCGGACCCTGGTCGATCCCAACGACGCCAAGGATCTGCAGGCCGTCCATGCCTTGCAGGACGCCATCAAGGTATCCCAGGCCGGTCACGGCAGCTTCGATGTGCCTCACTGGGATCCGGTCAGCCAGAAGAAAATCCGCGACGCGCTGCTCGTACTGGCCGCCTCCACCGTTGGCTTCAAGAACGCCTTCGGCAAGAAGGGCGAAGTGGACCCGGTCGCGCACCTCATGGGAACTGCTGCCGGCTGGGGCGGCAACCCCGACAAGGACGCCACCTACCTGGGCGTCACGCCACCGAAGAACGACGGCAAGACCATCTACCACCTCACCGTCAAAGACGTACCGGTCGACGCCTTCTGGTCCATCAGCGTCTACAACGCCAAGGGCTTTTTTGAGAAGAACGCACTGAACGCGTACACACTCAACAACCTCACCGCCAAGCGCAGCGCCGACGGCTCCATCGCGATCCAGTTCGGTGGCTGCGACGGCAAGATTCCCAACTGCCTGCCCATCATGCCTGGCTGGAATTACACCGTCCGGCTGTACCGGCCACGGGAATCCATCCTCAGTGGCGCGTGGAAATTTCCGGAACCGACGACCTAGGCACCTGGCGATATACCGCACTGGCGTCGTGCGCACATTCCGTAGTGACACCAAACCACTTCCGTAAAAATCACTACATCATCCGTCGTATGCGGCTTTGAACTCCCTCGCCTGATCAGGGAGCCTGCTTCGCGTGCCCACGGCAACGCCGCCAGCACGCGCAAAGCACGACTTTTGATCGTGACATTGCCGAAGCACGCGCGAAGTCGACGCCACAGTGAACGACAAACCGACCTGCGCTGCAATGCAAGCCTCACCCGCGAAGCGTCTTTGGTCGACCTTACGTAGGTCGAACGGCAAATGTTGCCCGGCAAAAAAATCGAGGATGCTGGGACGTCATCGTGGAGTGTGTCGCTGGCCGCAGGGGCGATTGATGCGGCAAAGCATTCATCGTGAAACGACGGGGAGGACGGACCGTGGCCATGCTACTGATGAAGGACGCAACAGGGCCGGAGGTTGCGCAACTGCGCAAGAAGCTCGCCTCGGCATTGCAGGCGGATGCGGCGGCCTTCCCGGGCCTGGCCGTGGGCAGTACGTTCGATGCGCTCACCGATGCCGCGGTCCGGCGCTGGCAGTCCGGCATTGGCCTGGTCGCCGACGGCATCATCGGTCCGTACTGCCAGAGCGTGCTCGGCATGATC
The DNA here is from genome assembly GCF_001010355.1 of Dyella japonica DSM 16301. GTDB lineage: Bacteria > Pseudomonadota > Gammaproteobacteria > Xanthomonadales > Rhodanobacteraceae > Dyella > Dyella japonica. Next base: position 116,602 of record NZ_JPLA01000001.1, read on the forward strand.
ACGCTGCAGGCTACCGATGTACCGATCACACTCGATGCGGTGAAGCAGCTTTTCCCTGCCACCAAGGCGTCCAATATCGCCCGCAACCTGCCCTATGTTTCGGCCGCCTTGAATGTCGTTGGGCTGCGCGATCGCGCGATGATCTGCGCCGCGCTCGGCACCATTCGTGCGGAGACCGAAGGCTTCGTGCCGATCAGCGAATTCCCCTCGCACTTCAACACCACGCCGGGCATGCCAGCCTACAGCGCCTACGATGGACGCACCTCGCTCGGCAATACACAGCCCGGTGATGGCGCTCGCTACAAGGGCCGCGGCTTTGTGCAGCTGACAGGGCGAGCGAACTATCACACCTACGCGGCGCAGATCGGCCTGGATATCGAGAGCTTTCCGGACCTGGCCAACGCGCCGGAGCCCGCGGCCATGCTGCTGGCGGTCTTCCTCAACCACGCCGCTGACAAGATGCGCGCGGCGCTTGCATCGAACAACTACGCCGCAGCGCGCAAGCTGGTCAATGGCGGTACGTATGGACTGGACAAGTTCCGCAACGTGTTTCAGCTGGCCGAATCGGTCTGGCCGCTGGCTGCGCGCGCGGGACGCACGGCACGCGGACGCAAGGCCACTGCCGTCGCCGCGCCGGCCCGTCGCCAGTTCACGGCCAGCAAGGACCCCGTCGATCTGCGCGATCGTTCCTATACGCCCCCGCCGGTCAGCCTGCCCGACTGCTCGCCCAGCGACGAGTACGTGCAGAAACTTCTACCTGCCTATAGCAGCGCGGGCCTGATACTCGATCAGGGACAGGAAGGCGCATGCACCGGCTTCGGCCTGGCCTGCGTTGTCAACTATCTGCGTTGGCGCAAGGCCGGCATGCCGTCGAAGCTGGAATCGGTCAGCCCCCGCATGCTCTACAACTTCGCGCGCCGCTACGACGAATATGCCGGCGACAATTACGATGGATCGAGTTGCCGAGGCGCACTGAAAGGCTGGTTCTACCACGGCGTGTGCCTGGAGGATGACTGGCCCTACAAGGCCGAGGACACACAGCCGCCCAGCTTCGGTTACGCCGATCGCGCCACCGCCAACACGCTGGGCATCTACTACCGCATCGACCTGAAGACGATCACCGACCTGCAGGCCGCCATCCTCGAAGTGGGCGCCATCTACGTCTCGGCCAACACGCATGACGGCTGGCAGAACGTGCCGACCTCGCGCAAGAAGATCACCGGGCACGAGACCTTGCCCGTGATCGAGTTCGACGGACGCGCCTCGCAGACCGACGGCCACGCGTTCGCGCTGGTGGGATTCAATACGCGCGGCTTCGTCGTGCAGAACTCCTGGGGCAAGAGCTGGGGCTGCGGTGGCTTTGCGGTGCTCACCTATGCGGACTGGCTAGCCAATGGCATGGATGCATGGGTCGCCGCGATGGGCGTGCGCGGCCTGGTGTTCGGCCAGCGCGCAGCGGCCGTCCCTGGTGCAACAGGGCGCGCCGGCGCCGATCGCTCGGGCGCGTGGAACGAGGCGGATGCCTATGCGCACAGCGTCGTGCTCGGCAACGATGGACGCGTGACGCGCTACCTGACCCAGGATGCGTTGAATCGAGGCCTGCTTTACCAGGCGTGCACGCTGCCGGATCAGTGGTTCCGCCAACAGGCCTCTCCGACCAAGCGCCTGGTGATCTACGCGCACGGCGGACTCAACAGCGAGGCCGATGCGATCACGCGTGCGCGCATCATGGGTCCCTACCTGATCGGCAACGGCTGCTATCCGCTGTTCATGGTATGGAAGACCGGCATGCTCGAATCGATCGAGGACATCATTGCCGACCGCTTCCGGCCCGCGCCATCGCGCGTCGGCGGCGTCCGCGAAGCCCTGACCAACGTGACGGATGGCATCATCGAGCAAACCATCGGCCGGCCGTTCGCGCGTCCGATCTGGAGCGAGATGAAGGAAAACGCCGAAGGCGCCAGCCTGCCGACGCGCGGCGCGGATCTGCTGGTAACGGCACTGCAGAATCTTGAGCAGGCCTGGGGCGACAAGCTGGAGATCCATCTGATCGGCCACTCGGCCGGCTCCATCTTCCTTGGCTGGCTGGTCGACCTGCTGGCCGCGCGCGGACTCGATGCGCGGGCCACCTCCATCCACCTTTACGCGCCGGCCTGCACGGTGCAGTTCGCCAATCGGCACTACACGCCCCACGAAGACCTGATGAAATCGATGTATCTGGACATCCTGTCCGACGAGAACGAACGTGACGACGACGTGGCGGCGGTCTATCGCAAATCGCTGCTCTATATGGTTTCCGACGCGCTGGAGCAGGATGTGCGCACACCCATCCTTGGCCTCGCCAAGATCATGGACGCCAGCTACAGCGGCTGGGACGGCTCCTCAAGCACCGGCGAAGCGTTGGGCAACTGGCGCCAGGCTGCCAAGCAGAGCGGCCTGGACAAGCGCACAGACATCCTCGATGCCGACAAGGTCAAGACCAGCAGCTCCGGCACCACCATCAGCGCGAGCCATGGCAGCTTCGACAACAACATCGAGGTGGTCAGTCGCACGCTGGAGCGCATTACGGGCGGCAAGCTGGCCATGCCGGTGGATGATCTGCGCGGATTCTGAACACGAGTGTGAGACCGCGCACCGACCTCGACGGCTAGAGCAAGCCGTCGATGGGGAGCAAGCGTAGAAAGCTCACTTCGGCGCGCCGCTTGGTGCTCGCGCCAGGGTCGCGCTGATAGGCCACCGGCTTGCCATCGTCGTCGGCCAGCCAGATGAGCTGGTGGGAGGTCGACCCCATCTCTACCTGATAGGCGTTGGATGGCTGCGTCGCCGTCTGGAAGAAGTCGCTGATGGCTTTGGCCAATCCTGGCGAATCCACGATGACGCCCATTTCCGTGTTGAGCAGCTTCGAGCGCTGATCCATATTGAGCGAGCCGATGAAGACCTGGCGGCTGTCCACGACAATGGTCTTGGCGTGCAAGCTGATGCCCGACGACTGGCCCATCGAGGTGGAAGGCTGGCTCTGGCCGGATGATGGTTTGAGCTCATACAGTTGCACGCCGCCTTCGACCAGCGCCTTGCGCGAATGCACATAGCCCGCATGCGCCGCCGTTTCGTCGGTCGAGGCAAGCGAGTTGGTCAATATCTTGATGGACACGCCACTCTGCGCCAGGGAGACCAGGTGTTTTGTGCCGGCATCGCCGGGAATGAAGTAGGGCGTCGTCGCGATGATCTCGTGCTGGGCGCCATCCAGCATGGTCTTGAGCCGCGGACCGATGCGCAGCGCCGGCTCGTCGTGGGTGGCCTCGATCTTCTCCGGCTGATCGGCCACCAGCTCGGCATCGCCCCAGAACCACGCGCCGCGCTTGTCGGCGGTCGGCCCATCAGGCAATTCGTCCAGCACGGATTGCGCGTAGTCGGACTGCGCGAACGCACGCACGTCCTGTTGCAGCAGCTTGCGCGCTGCGACCAGCTGCTCGCCGGAACCGTCTGTCTTCTTGAGCTGGTTGAGCGGATAGGCGGCGTCACAGTTCCAATAGGCGTCGAACGCCTCGGACGCCTGCTGCACGACGGGACCGATGGCTACGACGTCGAGATCGCGAAAGTGCGTATCGCTACCCGCGTCGAAATAGGGATCGCCGATATTGCGCCCGCCAACGATGGCCACGTTGTTGTCGACGATGAAGGATTTGTTGTGCATGCGCCGATTGAGGCGCCGCCACTCCAGCATGAACTGGGTCGCGCGCGACAGCAGGCTGGGATCGCGCGTCTGAAACGGATTGAACAGCCGGATCTCGATATTGGGGTGAGAGTCCAGCGCTTCGAACAGATGATCCTTGTCGTCGAAGTTGTTGTCGTCGATGAGCATCCGCACGCGCACGCCGCGGTCAGCCGCCGCAAGCAGGTGCTGCATCATCAGATGCCCGGTCATGTCGTTGGCGAAAATGTAGTACTGCAGGTCGATCGAGTGCGCGGCGTGATCAGCCAGCGCCACCCGGCTGAGCAAGGCGTTGGTGCTCAAGGTCAGCAAGCGGAAGCCAGATTGTTGCTGATGCTTGTCTACTTCGGCGTGGGTGTACTGCGCTGACGCGGTATCGGTGGCGGGCGGCAGGTGATGCGTCTGCGCCTTGTCTGCACTGGGTGGCAGCGTGGAGCACGCCTGAAGGACGTGACAAAGAATGGTGAAGGACAACACGACGATCCAGCGATGCACACGCATATTTACATCCTCGGATCGGCCCGGCCGTCAACGGATCGTGGATCCGCCCGCATTCCACTTCCATCATTTAAGTAACATGGCGTAGCCCTATCCCTGCTGACTGCGGGCACGCTCAAGATCGTTGCGATGCACAGCCGTCGCTCTTCGTTCATAAAGGGCATTGACGCCCAGGCCTTCGACGTGTGCGTAATAGCTGCGAACCAGCCCGGCACAGGTCGCATCGCACGCCCTACTCATCGAGATGACGCCGTGAGACATCACCGATCGTTCGGCAATATCGTCATGGTGGTCGCACTGGTGCTCGCCTCAACCGGCGTGCACGCCGGACTGGACGCACAAGGCCAGCGCGAAGTGGCCGCCTTGCTTGGCTTTGTCGGCCAGAGCCACTGCGTCTTCATTCGCAACGGCAAGAGCTATAGCGCCGCCGATGCGAAGCAGCATCTTGAGCTCAAGCTCAACTACTTGCTGGAACGGGACAAAGTGAATTCCGCGGAGGAGTTCATCGACCGCGCAGGCACGCAAAGCAGCTTCAGCGGCCGGCCCTATCTGGTGAACTGCGGTGGCGCCGACCGGCCCTCGGCGGATTGGCTGAAAGAAGAACTTCAGTTGCTGCGAAAGACGCAGCCCTAGGCAGGGCCATCTCCCCCGACATGGTTGAAAGCAGGCGCGTCACGCGAGCCCGTCCTATTCGAACGGGCTCGCATCCACGAATACATCACCAACGCATGCGGAAGCCCAGCGTACCGTTCACGGCATGCGAGTCGCCAAAGTGCGACAGCCCAGTCTGCGCCTGCACTTCGCCGTACACCGAGTAGCGTCCGCCCGCCCAGTCGAGTGCGCCGCCCAGGCCGAAACCGCCCCACCAGCGTTCGTTGCGGGTGGAGAAGTCGGTGCCGGCCACGTTCACCTGCGCCGCGTCCTTGAAGTTGTCGTAGACGTTGGCGATGGCATACAGGTGCGTGACGACCGGACCTGAGTCGCCCGAATGCGTGCTCAGGTAGTCGATGGCCGTACCCGCACGCGCCGCAGCCGCGCTGCCGGCCTGCTGCGATACGCGTGCACCGAACGCGTCGTTGAAGCCGTCGAACGAGACCTTGCCCCAGGTCACCTGTGCCTGCGGCACGATCGACCATGCATCGCTCAGGTGGAAGCGCTGCCCCACTTCCACACCCGCCGCATAGCCGGCGGCCTTGTTGTCGTTCTCGGCCATGCCCAGCGTATTGGAGTGCAGGTCCGAATCCAGGTGCATCCAGCGCAACTGGCCGTCCACATAGAGGCCGTTGTTGGCGTACCAGGTGAGCGCCGCGCCCACGCCATAGGCGCGGGTGTTGATGCGGCCGTCGCCGTAGGCCGAACTCACGTCGGAGTTGTAGTGGTCGTAGTGCAGCGAGGCGCTGCCGACCAGCTTGCCCGAGCCGTTGTCGGCCAACGTCGCGTCCAGGCCCACTTCCGATTTCCAGTCGGAGATATCGTAGTTGGTGCCAGTGGTGCTGGACTCGGGCTTGATGGTGTGATCGCCGCCCTGAACGCGCGTCCACACGCCTTCGCCCGGCGTCATGGCGTCGCCGGACTGTCCATCCGCCCACTGGCGATCGCCGGTGCGCTGGACCAGCGTGTCGAGCGTGTTCGCCTGCTGCAGGATGCCGGCATAGGCTTCGTACAGCGGCACACCGGGCTGGTACAGCGGCGTCGCGCCACCCGTGCCCGTGCCTGGACCACCCGGATTGCCCGGATCCGACGGCGGATTGGTCAGGGCCGAGCGCAGGTACCAGTCGCCGTCCGCGGCGTCGACGCCGTTTTGATAGAGGCGATAGGCATAAGCGCCGGCGACCACGGCCTGCTGACCCTGGAATACGTAGTCGCCCCTCAAGGCAAACGTGCCGTTCGACGCACCTTGTACATCGATCAACTTGATGCCCTGCGTGGCGGCCGCGCCCGTGCCGCCCACATTGGTCACCTGCACCGTTGTCGTGCCCGAGGTGTTGCCGGTCACCACCAGCATGTCGGTGGCCGAGCCATCACCGCCCAGCGCGGTATTGAAGTTGAGCGTGCCACCCTGGCCGACGTAATCGCCCTGCACGGTCAAGGTGGTGCCCGGCGCATGGCCGAAGTTCACGGTGCCTGCGTTGGTGAGTGCGCCCGTGCTTTGCGCGAAGCCGGCAAGATCCAGCGTGGCGCCGCTCTGCACGGTCGTCGCAGAGGATGCATTGAATGCATTGGCCACGGCCGCACTCAACGTGCCGGCGGCGACGGTCGTGTCGCCGCTATAGGTGGACGTGCCGCCCAGCGTCAGCGTGCCGGTGCCGGTCTTGGTGAGACTGCCCGCGCCCTGGATGCCCTGGCTCAACTGCAGCGTGGTGCCGTCGTCGGTGTTGATGGTCGCCGCGCCGCCCAGACCGACGGTGCGATTGCTCTGGAAGCTGCCCGTGGTGTGCAGGGTCGCATCGTCGATGGAGAGACTGCCTGCGGCCAGACCGAGATTGCCATCGTTGGCGACCTGCAGCGTGCCGGCGTGCACGTCGGTGCCGCCGCTATAGGTGTTGGCGCCAGTGAGCACGAGCGTACCCAGATCGTCCTTCACCAGCATGCTGCCACCGGTGAGTGCAGCATCGATGGTGGCCGTCATGCTCGCGCCGGCCGCGGTGCCGTCACCCACGCGAATGGTGGACGCGCCGCCCGCAAGCTGGATGGCTCCGCCGGTGACGCGATAGCCATCCGACTGGAACTGCATGCCCGACGCACTGACCTGCCCGTTCGTGTTGTCCACCGTCACGGTGCCGCCGGTGCCGCCGAAGATCGCGAAGGAGCCGTTGGTGAACGGCGCATTGAGCGAACCGGTGGCGTCAGTCCAGTAGTCGTTGTCGGACAGGCGCCAAGTGCCAGTGCCACCGGTGATCGCGCCATCGTTCGCATGTCCAGGGCCGTCCCAGAAACTCAGCGTCAGGCCATCGGTGTTCACCAGGTTCACCTGGTTGGCGAGCGAGGTCTGCACGAACACGTTCGCTGACGGCGATGTGCCGATCGCCAGGCCATTGTCGGTCAGCGTGCCGTCGTAGTTGAACAGGCGATACACGCCCGCGCCGAACGTGCCGCCCGGTGTGGTGGACACATTGAGCGTGCCGTCCAGCGTGAGGTTGCCATGCACCACGGTGAGGTCGTTGAGGCTGCCACCCACCGTGCCGGCCTGACCCAGCTGATAGTCGACGACGGCGCCCGCATTCAGCGTGAGGTTGCCGTGGACCGTGAGCGTGCCTGGTGAATTGCCGGGGCTGAGCGTGCCGCCATTGGCTACCGTCACGTCGCCGCCGATGGTACCCGTGCCGCCCAGGGTGCCGCCGCTCTGCACCGTCGTTGCACCCGTGGCCGCCGACTGGTTGCCATCGATCAGCAGCGTGCCGCCCGATACCGTGGTGGCGCCGGTGTAGGTGTTGTTGCTGGTGAGCGTGGTGGTGCCCGCACCCATCTGCGTCACGCCACCGCTGCCGGAGATGGCGCCGCCGAACGTCTGGACGTCCGAACGATCGAACGCCAGGGTGCCGTTGTTGATCACGTCACCCGTGATCGAACCACTGGTGCCGCCCTCGCCCAGCTGCAACGTGCCGGCTGCGATGGTGGTGCCGCCGGTATAGGTGTTGGCACCCGCCAACACCAGCGTACCCAGATCGGACTTGGTCAGCCCGTTGCTACCGGTCAACACGGAGGCGATCGTCGCGGTCATGCCTGCACCAGCCGTGGTGCCGTCACCCACGCGGATCACCGGTGCGGAACCGACCAGCGCAATGGCGTCACCTTCCACGCGGTAACCATCGGTGGCGAACTGCATGCCGCTGGCGTTGACGGCGCCCAGGTTTGCGTCGACGGTCACTGTACCGGCGGCGCCGGCGAAGATCGCGAAGCTGCTGTCCTGGTACGGCGCATTGATGCTGCCGTCGATCAACGTCCAGTTGTCGTTGCCCGAGGCGTTCTGCCACACGCCGTCGCCACCCTGCACCTGGCCGTCGCCACGCCCGCCATTGCCGTCCCAGAAGTTCACCGACAAGCCGTTGGTGTTGACCAGGTTCACCTGCTGCGCGATCGAGGTCTGCAGGAAGTAATCCGGCGACGGCACCGAGCCGATGTTGAGACCATTGTCGGTAAGCGCACCGGTATAACCGATGATGCGGTAGATGCCCGGGTCGAACGTGCCACCCGAGGACACCGACACGTTGAGCGTGCCGTCCAGCGTGAGGTCGCCGTTGACCTGCAGCAGATCGTTGAGCGGACCGCCGACCACGTTCGCCTGGCCCAGGTTGACGTTGAGGTTGGACGTATCGCTCAGCGCCACGCTGCCCTTCACCGTCAGCGTGCCCGGCGCACTGCCCACGTCGCCCGGGCTGAGCGTTGCGCCATCGGCCACGGTCACGTCGCCGCCGATGATGCCCTTGCCGCCGAGCGTGCCGCCGCTGTCGACCGAAGTGACGCCCGTCGCCGCCGACTGGTCGCCGTTGATGATCAGACTGCCGGCGCGCACGGCCGTCGGACCGCTATAGCTGTTGGCCGCGCTTAGCACGGTGGTGCCGCTGCCTTGCTGCTCCAGTGCGCCGGTGCCGGAGATCGCGCCGGTGAAAGCGAGCGTGTCGGAACGATCGAACACCAGCGTGCCGTTGTTGGTCACGTTGCCGAGGATCGAACCCGTGGTGCCGCCGTTGCCAAGCTGCAACACGCCAGCAGAAATCGTCGTGCCGCCGGTGTAGTTGTTGTCTGCGGTGAATAGCAGCGTGCCGTTGTCGATCTTGGTCAACATGCCGGTTCCGCTGATGCCGCCGGTGAGCGTCAGATCAGCTGCCGTATCCAGCGTGCCGCCGCTGCCGCCGAGGTTCACGCTGCGGCCTGAGGTGAACGCCGCAGAGTTGGTCAGCGTGCCGCCATTGAACGACAGTCCACCGCCCGCATTGCCGAGGTTGGCGTCGCTGGACACCTTGAGGACGCCGCCGTTGATCGCCGTGCCACCGGCGTACGCGTTGGCGCCCGAGAGGGTCAACGTGCCGGGACCCATCTTGGTGAGTTCGCCGGCGCCGCCAATGATCTGGTTGACAATCAGAGCGGCGCCCTGGGTATCAAACGTCGCGCCGCCCTGGTTGATGGTCACGGGGTGCGAAAACACAGAGCTTTGCGTCGTACGCAGCGTGCCGCCGTCAAAACTGACCGCACTACCGGGCGCGCCGACGCCGTTGGTGCCCTGCACCTGCAGCACACCGCCATTGATGGCAGATCCTCCGGTGACGTTGTTGATGCTATTGATGATCAGCGTACCGAGGTCTTCCTTCACCAGCGTGCCGGCGCCATTCAATGGTGCAGTGATGGTGGCGGTCATGCCCGCGCCGGCGGCGGTTCCATCGCCCACGCGAACCACATCCTGGCCACTGACGAGCGTGATCGGGTCGCCGGTGACGGTGTAACCGTTCACCGCGAACTGCATACCGGAACTGGTGACCGTGCCAAGCGTGTTGTCCACCGTTACCGTGCCGGGCGCGCCCATGAAAATCGAAAACACACCGTCGGTGTACGACGCATTGACCTGGCCGGTCTGGCTGGTCCAGTTGTTGTTGCCGGCGCTGTTCTGCCAGACGCCGCTGCCGCCGTCGACGGTGTTGTTGGTGTGGCCGTTGGGGCCATCCCAGAAATTGAGCGTGAGACCGCCCGTGTTGACCAGGTTGACCTGGTTCGCCACCGAGGTCTGCACCTGATAGTTGCCGGTCGATGTGCCGCCCAGCGCCAGGCCCTGATCGTTGAGCGTGCCGTCGTAACTGATGATGCGATACAGGCCTGGGCCAAAGCTGCCGCCCGGCGTGGCGGACACATTGAGCGTACCGTCCAGGCTGAGGTTGCCATGCACCACGGTGAGATCGTTGAGCGCGCCGCCAACCACGTTGGACTGGCCGAACTGATAGTTCATGGTGGCGTTGGCGCCCAGCGTCAAGCCGCCGTTGATCGTGAGCGTACCGGCCGCGCCAGCATCGCCCGGGTTGAGCGCACCGCCATTCATCACGGTCACGCTGCCGCCGATGGTGCCGGCGCCACCCAGCGTGGCGCCGTTCTGCACGGTGGTCGCACCGGTAGCGGCGGACTGGTCGCCATCGATCAGCAGCGTGCCCGCCTGCACGTTCGTCGCACCCGTGTAGCTGTTCGCTCCCGTCAGCACGGCGGTGCCACTGCCGAGCTGGGTCACGCCGCCCGTGCCGGATACCAGGCCGCCGAACGTATAGACGTCCGAACGATTGAAGGCCAGCGTGCCGTTGTCGGCTACATTGCCAACAATGGTGCCGTTCGCACCGCCATTGCCCAACTGCAGCGTGCCCGCGCTGATCGCCGTACCGCCGGCATAGGTATTGGTAGCCGTCAGCACAGTGGTGCCCGTACCCGACTGCACCACATCGCCGGCGCCGGAGATGGTGCCGGCCAGGGTCATGGTGTCGGAACGATCAAAGCCCAGCGTGCCTGCCGTGTCGACGATGACGGTGGGGCTTGCAATGGAACCCGTGGTGCCGCCATTGCCGATCTGCAGCAGGCCGGCATTGACCACGGTGTTGCCGGTATACGTGTTGTTGCCGGTCAGCAGCCAGGTGCCTGCATCGTTCTTGCCCACGGTGGTGACGCCACCGGGGCCGTCGACGATGGTGCCGCCCATGGTGTTGTTGCCGGTGTTGGTGCCGCCCAGGCCCAGCGTGCGCGTACCGTTGCCGGCATACGCCGCCTGGCCGGTGTTGCTGAACACGATGGCGCCCGTGCCCGACGACTCGATCACGCTGGTGCCGGCCGACAAGGTAAACAGACGATCGGTGGTGTCGCCCGCGCCGGTGTAGCGCAGCGTCGCACCGTTGCCGATCACCAGGTTGGAAGCGGCATTGGACGAGTTGCCGATACTGCTGGCCTGACCGCCGTTGGTAAGGTGATCCACGCCAAGCACGCCGCCCGTGATGGTGGTAGCGCCGCCGTAGGTGCTGGCCGCGTTGCGCAGAATCCAGGTGCCGGTGCCGGTCTTGTTGACCGAGGTGTTGCCCGTGCCGTTGTTGGTGATCTGCAGCGCAACGCTGTTGTTGGCGGTACTGGTGCCGGTGAGCGTGACGGTCTGCGCCGAATTGGCGGCGCCACTGAACGCGACCGCGCCGGTATTGGTGAACTGCAGCGCGCCCGTACCGGATGCATCCAGTGCACTGGACGGCCCCAGCGTGAACAGGCGATCGGTGGTGTTGCCCGCGCCCAGGTATTGCAGCGTGCCATTGTTGAGCACGAGGTTGCTGGCGGCATTGCTCGATGCGCCGATGGAACTGGCCATGCCGCCGTCGGCAAGCACGTTCACCTGGAGCGTGCCGCCGGCGAGCAAGGTGCTGCCATCGGGCTTGAGGGTGCCGAGCGTGGTGGTGCCGGTATAGGTGCTGGCGCCACCACTGAGGTACTCGATGTTCGCACCCGTCTTGAGGAAGCTTCCCGTTCCCGAGATGGCGCCGAGATAGGTCGCCACGGCGGCCGAGCTTCCGTTGGTGACCGTCAGCGTGCCGCTGCCGAGGCTGATATTGCCGCCCGTGGTACCGCCGCCCGCCAGATAGCTCGCCTGGGTGTTGAAGCCATTGAGGTCGATCGACAGGCCAGCCACATTGTCCGTTACCAGGTAGCCGCTGCCGAACGCATTCGTGCTGCCAGCGCGCAGGATGCCGCCGCGCACGTAGGTGCCGACAATATTGCTGTTGGTGCCGCTGAGCACGAGCGTACCCGCGCCCTGTTTCTGGATTTGCCCATTGTTGATGATCGATCCGCTGATACCCAATGTCGTGCCGGCATTGCTGACGTTGAGTGCCGCGTTACCAGTGAGATTGATACCGCGGTCGATGTTGACGCTGGTGCCGGTGTAGGTCAGCGTGCCCGCTATGTTGAGGTTGCTTGGGGCATTGCTGGAGGCGCCGATGCCACTGGCCTGCCCACCGTTGGCGAGGCAGTCGGTGATGATCTGGCCAGACGAGATCGTGGTGGCGCCGGTGTAGCTGTTGCCGCAGCCGGTCATGGTTTCGGTGTGCCCAACCACCGTCACGCCACCCGGACCGCTGATCGCGCCCGTCCACGTACCATTGCCGTTGATGGTGAGGCCGCCACCGGCACTCATCGTGATATTGCCCGCACCGTTCAACCCGCCGACGCTTATCGGGAAGGTGGCCGTGTCCAGCGTGGCGCCAGCGGCGACAGTCATGACGCCAGTACCAAAGGCCGAGGCAGAGCCTGCGCGCAAGATGCCCGCATTGACGTTGGTACCACCGGTGTAAGTGTTGGCGCCAGACAGCACCAACGTGCCAGCACCATCCTTGTTCAACGCACCAGCGCCGACGACGGCGCCGCTATCGGTCAGCGTGGTGGCCGCCGAGTCGACGCTCACGTGACCCTGGCCACCGGCAAGCGTGAAGCCGCGATCGGTCGAGGTGGTGGCGCCCGTGTACTCCAGGCCGCCACCGGTCTGCAGTACCAGGCTGCTCGAAGCATTGCTGCCTGCACCGATGCCGCTGGCCACGCCGCCGTTGGCCAGCGTGCCGGTCGCCAGCAGACCGTTGCTGACCGTCACCGGGCCAATGAAATCGTTCGCGGCATTGGACAGCGTCAAGGTGCCGGCGCCGGTCTTGGTGAAGCCCGCATCGTCGGGACTGGTCACCATGCCGCTGAAAGTGAGGTTGGTGGTGCCGTCCACCTGGATCGTCCGCGACGGGCCGCCATCGACCAGGGTGAAGCCGCGATCGGTGCTGGCGGTCGCGCCGGTGTAGTGCAGCGTGCCGTTCTCCAGCACGAGGTTGGATGGATCATTGGTCGACGCACCGATGGCACTCGCCGCACCGCCATTGGCGACGCTGTTGAAGGCCAGCGTGGTACCGCTCACCGTGGTCGAGCCGGTGTAGGTATTGGCGCCGGTGAGCGACACCGTGCCCGTGCCCAGACCGTTCACGGCGAAGCTGGTGGCGCCGCCGTTGTCGACCACCGTGGAGCTGATGGTGAACGTGCCGGCAGCGTTCTGCAGCACACCCAGCGGGCTACCCGCGGCGCCGCCGGTGACCGAACCACCCTGGATCGTCTGGTTGGCGGTGCCCGCGGTCGGCGACACGATGATGCTGCCGTCCACGCTCAGCGTATTGCCCGCGCCGACGTTCACCGTGGATGCCGCCGCCGCGGCGACCTTCATGCCGCCCAGCGCGACATTGCCATTCACCGTGCCGGTATACGGCGTATTGGCGGCGCCGCCTTCATCGCTGACGATATCGCCGCTCAGCCAGGTGGCCGCATTGTCCTTGTCCGCGTAATTGGTGAACGCCGTGATGACGCCGCCGGTCACCTGCGCATAGTCCGACGAATTGACCGTGGCCCAGCCACCAAGTGCGCCGTCCGCATGCGTGGTGCTGATGGTGGTGCCGGTGTTGAAAGCGAAGTCGACCAGGCCGCTGCTGCGATTGATCGCGCCCAGCGAAATGCCCAGGCCGCCCGCGCCGGCAGTGGCGCTGATGCGGTTGTTGCCGCCGGTGATGTTCAGGCCGTTGAACGTCTGCGCGCTGGCCGCAGTCTTGCCCTTGATGGACAGCGTGCCGCCGTCAAGGTTGAGCGTCGAACTGCTGCTGACGATGTTGCTGGCCGGCGCGCCCGCGACGGAATAATCCAGCGCCAACGTGCCGCCGCCAATGGTGGTGGCGCCGGTGTAGGTGTTGGCGCCCGTGAGCGTCTGCGTACCCGCACCCAACTTGGTGAGGCTGCCCGTGCCGCCGATGCTGCCGGCATACGAGGTGCTGCCCGACGCGGCGTTGAGCGTGAGCGAGCCGCTGCCCAGATTCACATTGCCGCCGGTGCCTGCGAGCGACGGTGCGGTGATGGCCAGACTGTTGAGATCCAACAGACCGCCGTTGACGATCAGGCCCGTCGAAGCGCCGAAAGCATTCGTGCTACCGGCCGTCAGCGTGCCGGCCGTGACCGTGGTGGTACCTGCATACGTGTTGGCGCCGCTCAGCACCCAGCTGCCGCTGGTGTTGACTACCACGCTGCCGTTGCCGCTGAGGGTGCCGGAATCCGTATTGGTGCCGGTGTACGTGCCGCCCAGCGTGATCGAATTCGCGCCGGTGGTGCTGAAGGCGCCGATGCCGGTGAAGGAGAGCGCGCCCAGGCCGTTGTTGGCAATGGTGTTGGCGCCCAGGAAGGTGTACGTGCGATTGGTCGATGCCGCGCCGGCGCCGGTGTAGTACAGCTTGCCGTTGCTCAGGTTGACGTTGCCGATCGTGCCGACGCCCAGGGAGCTCGCGGTGCCGCCATCTGCCAGCGACGACGCGTACAGATTGATATTGGTGATGCCGACCGGGCCGCCGAAGGTATTGGCGCCCAACACGGTGATGTTTCGTCCCGCCGTGCCGGTGAAAAAAACCTCACCGGTGCCGCTATTGCTGATGACACCCCGCAGGATGAAATCACCATTGATCGCGCTGAAGGCCTGCGTGCTCGTGCCGCCACCGATGGCCATGTTGCCGCTCAGGTCCAGCACGTTGCCCACGACACCCTGGTTGATGAGCGATGTGCCGCCGTTGACGAATTGCCAGTCGCGATTGGATACGTCGCCGTCGCCGCTGTAGTACAGGCTGCCGTTGAGGCCGCCGCCGGACGCCACGGTGATGATGCCGTTCGCCTGCGTGGTCGGCGCGCCGAGCGAGCTGGCCTGACCCAGGTTGCCGACGGAGGTGAAACCGTAGCTGCCCCCGCTATTGAACGACGTGGTGCCGGTGTAATCGCTCGCGCTGTTGGACAACGTGACGCCACTGCCGATACGCAGGCCGCCCGCACCCGTAAAACGAACCGATCCGACGCCCGTACCCGTGATGCCGACATTGCCGCTGGTCAAGGTCACCACACGGGTGGCAGCCAACGCCGATGTCGCGTTGAGTTGCGTGCCGTCCGCCATGGTAATGCCATTGCTGGCGGCGCCGAGAGCTGCGTCACTGGCAAGTGACAGTTGCCCGCCATTGATGGTCACACCACCACTGAACGTATTGGCGCCAGTGAGTGTCAGCACCCCGCCTACGGTCTTGATGAGGCCCGCGTTGCCAGCGATCACCGAGTTGATCGTGGCTGCGCCTGAGATGGTCGGCGCGGTGCCGGCCAGCGTGAGCGTGCCGCCGGTCAGCGTGTAACCGGCAACACTAAACGTGACGTTGTTGACGGTGATGGGCCCGCCCAGCGTCACGGTGCCCGCGGTGCCGGCAAAGATGGCGTTGTCGAGGTTCCCGTTGTTCCACGTGGTGAAAGGGCCGGCCACGCCGTCGGCAGCGGCATTCCAGTTGGCCAACGTGGTATCCCAGACGCCCACGCCGCCGCTGCCGGCCGAACCGCCATTGACGTCCCAATACTTGTCGGCCGCCATCGTGGGCGCCGCATACAGCGAGGCCAGGCCCATCAGCACGCCGAGACGCAGTGTCCACGCACCGTTCGAAGTGCGGGTGGGTGATGACCGCTCATCGATCGTCGCCGATGCGGCGCATCCACGTCCCTTGCCGTGCTTGCCGGTGAGCTCGGAAGCCACCACCCAGGCGTTCTGCGCCTTGGACCAGACGATGCGGAATACACGGTTCATCACTTTCCCCTGTCGATGTGCAAACAGATGCAGTTGTTGTTGGCGATACGCTCGCCGCTGTCAGTCAGGCCGAATCCAGGCCTGTTCGTTGGCGCGCTGCGCGCCGGCAATCGGAAATCGGACGCACGCCCAGGTGCCGCGACAACGACAGGCGCGCATGCGCACGCCGACGCACGACGCAGCCATCGAGATTGAATCGATTCAAATCCATGGGAAACGTTGGTACTGGCATAGCCCCTGAGCCGGAGGGGGTTCTCCGGCCTATGGCCCGCTGACACGCGTGGATCGATCCCCTGTACCGTGCCTGCGGCGTCTTAAGGAAAGCTCGGCGCAAGCGTATGCAACCGATGCGACAGGAAATCGGCGTGGCGTCTCTTTTCGTTCGGCGCCACGTCTCATTTCAAACGATGACGTGGCCGGTGCTGCACACAGAACGCGGCAAGCGCGTCGGCAGATCTGTCGCTGTTTAGCGTTGCTCGCTCGCCCTGGCCTCGCTCGGCGTCACGCCAAAGCGCGCCCGAAAACTCCGCAGCAGCTGATTGCCGCTGGAAAAGCCGAGACCATAGGCAATTTCCGTGATGGAACGCGACGTGCCCAGCGCTCCCGTCAGTTCCCGATGCGCCGCGTCCAGCCGTATGTCGCGGAGGACTTTCGCCACGCCGCCATCGTTGGCGAATGCGCGGTAGAGATGAGCGCGGGATACGTTGAAACGTCGGCACAGCGTATCGGGCGACAACTCCAGCAGATGGACGTTGCTGGTGATGAATTCGATGATGCGTTGGCGCAATCCGGTGCCGAGCCGAAGATCGCCCGCCACTTCAGCCTGCACGTCACCTTTCAATGCGGCCGACAGCAAGGTGATGAGCGCTTCCTGCGCCGCCATGGCCTGCACCTGGGGCAACGACGTCGGGAGCGAACACAGGCCACGCAGCACGGCGGCGATCATGGGCGTCATCGCGCCGTTCGCCTTGAGCACGACGCCATGCAGGTTCCGCGAACCGATGGCCTGCTCCAGTGCCTGCCGCGGTAGTGCGATCGACGCCATCGAGGCCGGCCCCGTCGGGTCAACAGGCGCCTGCGCAAGATCGAAAATACCGATGTCGCCGACGTCGCCTTGCGACGAGTCCGTGGCCAGCAGTTGCAGAAGATAGTGATCGAGCCCACCCCGCGTCGCCGGACGGCGATCGCGATGGTGACGCTGACGATGGGATGGACCGGCGGCGCGCGAACTTACCGAACCGTTGAGCACGGAGCCGTCACGCGCCATGGGGGGCGCGATCTCAAACACGGGCCACGTCGAGTCGCGCAAGCCATCGCCGCACAGCTCCGCGTCAACCGCATCAACCGCCTCGACCGCAACAACCAACTCACCAGCCACAACGAATCGCCCCCTGTCGGCTTTCGATGGCGCCACCCAACCCATCCAGTGGACGGGTTGGTTTCGGCGCGCGATGCTAACAGGGAGGCGTTACATGCTTATGCAACAAGCATCACGGTTCGAGGGGCTGCAAGATCCTTCGCTCCGGCCTGCTCCGTCAACGCACTTTGCCGAATCCGCGAAACTGCCGCAGGGCGGCCCGGAAATAACCGGCATCCGCATCGGAAGCATCGGGCGCAAGCGACGGCAGCGCCGTCCACGGAAGCGTCGGATGCTGGTGATGCACGCGGTGCAGATGGTGATTCATCAGCACGGGATGCCAGATGGCTGGTGCGCGAAAATTGCGGGCGCGCGCTTCTTCGTCGAGCACGACATCGTAGTGCGGCAGGTTGTCGGCGACGGAGAGCCACAGTCCGCGCAGAAACATGGTGGCGGCAAGTGCAGGCCACCATGCGCCGTAGAGATAGAACGCGCCGGCGTGGAGTGCGACCGACAGCACCCAGTCACGACGTATCAGGGCGCGTCGTTCCGGATTTCCCGCAAACGCGACAAACAAGCGTTGGACTTCGCGGCCCGCAGGCTCTTCGCTGTGCAGCTTTTGGGCGACCAGTCGGCTGACCCAGGCGGCCGGCAGCAAGGTGAGCAGCGGCAAGGCAAGTTCCGCCAGGTACAGGCCGCCCAGCAGATGCGCGTAGTAGCCGATGCGGGCGAGCACCGGATGCGTCACGCCGTCATGCACGTCGGGCCGGTCAAAGGATTCGCGCGTATAGCGGTGATGCATCAGGTGACCGAAGCGCGCCGCGTCGAACGGCAGCATGAAGGCGATCGCCAACGCCCGCCCCGCCCACTCGTTGGGTCGTCGCCGGGGCAACAGATGCCCGTGGATCGCCTCATGGATCAGCCCCCAATGCATCGGGGTCAGCACCACCAACGGCAGCGCGATCCAGAGCATCGATGCCCCGTAGTGCCGCAAAAGCAATGGCCACGCAACAAATTGCATCAACATGGCGGCTGCGATGATGCCTAGCAGCGCCGAGTTGGCGCGAAGGTCGATGGGAACATGCCTGGACGTTCGTCGCTCGCTCGCCGCCTGAACGCCATCCAATCCTGCCGTCGCCTGTCGATCCATCTTCTACCCTTAAGTGCGCCATGGCCCCCGCCTAAGCTAGCGGCGCCTTTTGACATTCAGTGGTCGATCCGCAGCGATGGCAGGCGCTCCCTGGCAACACGTCGCCATCCTTCGCTATTGAAACCCAAATTCCTTGCAAAATCTCCGTTTGGGCTGAAGGGCGGATCGGTCGATATCTCACCTGCCGACCGGGGCGCGCCTGCCCTGCCCCGACGACGGCCGCTTCATCCGATCAGCGGCACACTACCGCTCTTGGCGTTCCCGCCCCGGTGCCGCTTACCGCCTAGTCGCGGCCACACCAAGGCCGCTTGCAGCCCAAGCCATCGGAGGTTCCCATGAGCACCCCTGCCGTCGAAACCCCGCAGCAGCGGGGCGTCGACATGAAATTCGAAATCGTCGTCATCCCCGTGTCGGATGTGGATCGCGCCAAGCGCTTTTATCTCAGTCTCGGCTGGCGGCTGGACGCCGATTTCGCCTCGGACGACGGCTACTTCCGCGTCCTCCAGTTCACCCCGCCGGGCTCCGGTTGCTCGGTCATTTTCGGCAAGAACGTGACGTCGGCCGCGCCAGGTTCCGCCCAGGGCCTGTACTTGATCGTCTCCGACGTCGAGACGGCGCGCAAGGAACTGGTCGATCGCGGCGTGGCGATCAGTGAGGTGTTCCACGGCGCTGGCGCCTATGCCGGCCAGGACGAGCCCTACCTGTTCGGACGCGTCCGCGTCAGCGGCCCGGACCCCGAGCGCAGCAGCTACCGCTCGTTCGCCTCGTTCCGCGACCCGGACGGCAATGGCTGGCTATTCCAGGAGATCACCCATCGACTGCCCGGTCGCGTGGACACCGGCGTGGCGACCTACACCTCGTCGGCCGAGCTCGCGGACGCGCTGCGACGCGCAGGCGCCGCACACGGTGAGCACGAGAAGCGCAACGGCGGCAAGCACGATGAGAACTGGCCGGACTGGTACGCCGAGTTCATGCTGAGCGAGCAGACCGGGAAAGAGCCACCCCTATGAGGATCGCGGTCTCGCCCGTCTGACGCGTCAGCGAGGCAAGCCAGCGGCTGTGCTTCGGCGCATCACCCACCCAGGGCGATGATCGCCATGGTCAGGCACACCCCGATCACCATCATGCCAAAGCCTGCCCGCCAGGCGCCCAGGCCCGCGTATTTGCCCAGGACGTAGCCACCGAAAAACAGCATGGCCAGGCTGAGCACGCGCGAGATCAGCAGTGCCTTGGGCACATCGTCGATCAGCATGAAAGGCAGCACGACGGGAAAGGTCGATAGCACGACGATGAAGAAGACGCGCGCGGCCCGCAGGAAATCGATGAAGTAGAGCCGGGGACGCTCCGGCAATGGTTCAAGGTTGACCAGCCTGCCCCGCAACGGCTCCAGGTCGGCGTCGGTCACCAGGATCTCGATAAACGAAGGCAGCTCGTTTCGAACCAGACCGATGCCGGTCGCCGCATCCGGTGCACTCTTCATGTCCAGCGCGAGGGTCAGCCGGTGACCGCGGCCGGTCAGCGTATGCAGGAGATACATCATGGCATCGGCCAGGCCCCAGGCGAGATTGCAACCCAGGGCGGCGCGCCACATGGTCGAGGGATCTTCGTGATCCGGGCCGACCGTCGACACGGCGCCGACAAAGGTCAACGCCATCAGCAGGCCAAAGCACATCTCCGACACGCGCTCCACCACATCCAGACCTGCGCCGGCGACCACGGATGGCTTAGGTGCTGTGGGGCTCTTCGCGTGGTTCATGTCGCACCTCCTCTAGGCGGGTCCATGCCTGGGCTATGCCGGGCGGGCACGTGAATCCGCAGCATGGAACTGCGATCGAAGTCCTGGCATACGCACCGGCCTCACCAAAAAGCCCGCGCGAACACCTCGATACGATGGCGGCTGAGATGGCCGCCCTATTTCTTCTTGATCAGTGCGAACAGCGGTGCCGAAAGCAGCAGGATGATGAGCGCCTTGCGCCCCAGTTCCGCACCCTGCCCCAGCACCACGCTCAGGCAATAGAGACAGGCCACGATGCCAACCACGATATAGAACTGCTGCCTGCCGGATGACATGTCGAGCTCGCGATTGAGTCGCCACATGGCCACGACGGAATAGAGGTACGGAAGCACCATCAGCACGACGGTGGCGTCGGTGATGTGGGAGAACTGCGTGGCCACGTCCGGCGAAGTGGTGATGAGCAACATCAAGGTCATCATCACGCCGGTCAGGACGAGGTTCTGAACCGGCATGCCCTGCTGGTTGGTCAAGGAAAAACGACGGGGAAACATGCCGTCGTGACCGGCCGCCTCGGCGGACTGGGCGGTAATGAGTATCCAGCCCACCAGGGACCCGGATGCCTTGAGGATGGCCGCCAGCGAAATGACGACGGCCGCCCAGGGGCCAAGCATCACCTGCGCCGCCTCCGCGAAGGGCGCACCAGAGATGCGCAGTTGCGCCCCGGGAATGATCCCCATCAGCACGGTGCAACAGGAAATATAGATCGCCGTCGAAATCAGCAGGCCGATGATGGTGGCCAACGGCACATTGCGTTTTGGATTCTCGATGACGCCCGCTGAAACGGCGGCGCTCTCCACGCCAAGAAACGCCCATAGCGCGATGGCGCCACTACGGCTGATCGCTGTCAGCGTCGGCACCTGCTCGGGATTCCAGCTCGCCACAAAAACATCGGGGCGGAACCAGAACCAACCGAGCAAGCCAACAAACGCAATCGGCAGGATACCGGCCAGCGTACTGACCGCCGTGAAGTGTCCCACCGCACGGGCATCGCGCGTGTTGAGCCACACAAACAGCCAGATCACGGCCGCGGTGCATGCGTTGGCAATCCACGGATTCTTCAGCACCGGGAAGAACACCGCCAGGTAGCCGGTCACCGAAACGGCGATGGCCACGTTGCCGATGACGTTCGCCACCCAATAAAGAAAGTTGGTCTGAAACGCCGGAAACGCGCCCATGTGATCACGCGCATAGGCATAAGGCCCACCTGCCTTGGGTTCGACCATGCCCAGGTGCGCAAAGACCAGGCCGAGGGCACTGGCGCCCAGGGCCGCCACGATCCAGCCGTAAATGGAAATGCTGCCCACATTGGCCAGGCTCGATGGCAACAGGAATAGACCGGTCCCCACCATATTGGCGACGACCAATGAGGAGGCCCCGAGTAGCCCCATTTTCTTGCCGCCACCTGTGCCCATAGGAGTACTCGCCTAGTAAGACCTCAGACACTGCAGGTAGTACTCCCCGTCTTCCACTTCGACGCCATGCGTGTCGTGGCCAAATCCCGGGAAGGTGTGATCCCAGCTCTGCAACGCCTTGAGGTAGCCCACATACGGGCCGTCGGCAGAACCGGCCACCTCGCCAGGCATCAGCATGGGAATGCCGGGCGGGTATGGCACCACGCTGGTGGCCAGCGTCCTGCCGGCAAGATCGGCCAGCGCCACGCGTTCGACCTGCACGCGCAGCAGCTGCTGATAGGCGTCTGCCGGCGACATGCGCACTTCCGGAAGACTCGAATACGCGTGCTGCAGATGCTGCGTCTGGCCCGTCCTCTTCATCTCCGCGAACATCTGGTCGCCCAGACCGCGCAAGCCCAGGCTGCCGTAACGATCCGGATGATTGGCCACCAGATCGGGCATCACCCGCTCCAGCGGCCGGTCTTCGTCGTAGTCGCGCTTGAAATCGAGGAAGGCCGTGATCAAGGTGCTCCATTTGGCCTTGGTGATGCCGATGGAGAACAGGAACAGCACGGCGAAGTCACTGGTCTTCTCCACCACGATGCCACGCGAGCCGAGGTAGGCCGTCAGCAGCGTCGCCGGGAAGCCGTGCTCGCCCAGCGTGCCGTCGTCCTGTACGCCAGGGGTCAGCACCGACACCTTGATCGGATCGAGCATGCAGTAGCCGTCTTCCAGATCGCCGAAGCCGTGCCAGTTGTCGCCCGGATGCAGCACCCATGCGTTGGCATCCTCGGCGAGCAATTCCGGCGCCGCATCGACAAAATCGATCTTCTTGCCGGTATTGAGGTCAGTGATCACTTCGGGATTCCAGGTGCGGAAGAACCACGAGCCCTTCTGCGCGAAGTCGCGATTCAAACGCCCCACGATCTGCCTGAAATGGATCGCCTCATCGATGCACTCGCGGGTCAGGCTCACGCCACCCAGGCCATCCATCATTGAGGCGGCCACTTCGTTCGACGCCATGATCGGGTAGAACGGCGAGGTGGAGCCGTGCATCATGAACGACTCGTTGAAGCGCGCGTGCGGGATGCTGCTGCGGCCGTCGCGTACGTGGATATACGACGCCTGCGAAAACGCGGCCAGCAATTTGTGCGTCGAGTGGGTGGTGAAGACTGTCGGCCCGTTCGGATCGTGCTCCGTGGCCGGGCCGTGCATGGCCAGACGTCCCGAGTAAAGCGGATTGAACCGGGCATAGCCGTACCAGGCCTCGTCGAAGTGCACGCGATCGACCCAGCTGCCGACTTCCTCAAGCACGCGGGCGGTGTTGTAGCAGAGGCCGTCATAGGTCGAATTGGTCACCACCACGAACACCGGCTGCTGATCGGCCAGGTTCTTCGACAACGGGTTGCCGGCCACCGCGCTGCGCACGCTGGCCTGCCTGAACTTGTCGGGATAGATCGGACCGATCAGTCCGTAACGATTGCGCGACGGCACCAGGTAGTGCGGTATGCCGCCGGTCATGGTCAGGCCGTGCTCGATCGACTTGTGGCAATTGCGGTCGCACAACACCACCTGATCGCGTCCCACGCAGGCCATGAAGATGATGCGGTTGGAGGTGGATGATCCGTTGGTGACGGTATAGCTGCGATGCGAGCCGAAAATGCGCGCGATGTACTTCTCGCTCTCGCCGATCGGCCCGGTATGGTCCAGCAGGGAGCCGATCTCGCCCACGCTGATGGACAGATCCGTGCGGAACACGTGCTCGCCATAGAAATCGTAGAACGCGCGACCGGTGGGATGCTTGAGGAAGGCGGTGCCACCGGTGTGGCCTGGCGTATGCCATGAGTATTCGTGCACTTCGTTGAAATTGGCCAGCGCCGCGGTCAGCGGGCCGAACAGGGTCCCGAGGTAGATCCGCATGGCGGCATGCACACGACCGCTGACAAAGGTTGCCGAGTCCTGCGACAGCCAGATCAGCTCGTTGATGGCCTGGACCGTCTCCACGCTCAACGTTTGCGCCTTCTCCGGCTCCGTCATGAGGAAGATCGGCACATTCTCGTTGCGCGCACGGATGCTGTTGATCAAGCCGATGGCCGCCGCATTATCCTTCTCCACACCCTCCGCATTGGGCAGCGACCAGTCGATCAGCATGGCGTGGATGGCCGCATCGGAGACGATGGAGGAGCGCGCGTCGTCGACGGTCGAGGCGGTGGTGGTCTCGATATTGCGATCGGCAAACTCCTGCTCCAGCGTGCGGCAGGCCCTGCCGCCGGCGCTGTCGGTACCGACTTTGGAGTGGACCAGCAACACGCGCAGCTTTTGACGCAGGTTACGACGCTCGAGCATGATGATTCTCCTGGTTGGCGGCATGCGAGTAGCCGCCGCCGTCTGGAACTTTCTGCGGGCCGTGATCGTTCGTCACCATCACGGTCCGACAATTCATTTTTTGCGCGCAGTCTTTGCCTGCTTGGCCGCAGCCGGTTTATCCAGCACGACCCGCACCCACATGTCGCCATTGGCATCGGCGTGCATGTTCTGCACTTCGCGCGCGAAACCGGGGAACTTGCGTCCATAGGCCTCCACGGCCTGCAGGAAGCGGAAGATCGGACCGCCTTTGGGATCCATGCGCTCGCCCGGCATCAGCACGGGTATGCCCGGCGGATACGGCACGATCATCAGGGCGGCGATGCGCCCAGGCATATCGGCAATGCGCACTTCTTCGGTGGTGCCATGAATCAGATGCTGATACGCCTCTGCCGGCGTCAACACCGGTTCGGAAAGCGTCTCGCCGGCCTTGTTCGCCATCGCCTGCAGATCCAGCTCGCTCATCGCCTCGTGCATCTCATCGCACAGCTGCGGCAGGGTCATCTCCCGATAGCGCTCGGGATAGGCATGCACCAGGTCGGGCAGTGCCTCTTCCAGCGTCGCATTGCGGTCATACAGCCGCTTGAAGGAGAGCAAGGTCTCCAGCAAGGTGCCCCACTTGCCCTGCGTGGTGCCCACCGAAAACAGCACCAACACCGTGTAGTCACCGGTCCGGGCAATCGCCTGCCGCCGCGCATCAAGGAACTTGGTCAGCACCGCGCCGGGGATGCCGCGCTTGGCCAGCTTGCCCTTGGCGTCCGTACCCGGGCACAGGATGGTGACCTTGGTCGGGTCGAGCATGCAGAAATCGTCCTTGACCACATCGTCGGGCAAGCCATGCCAGGCATCGCCCGCACGCAAGGTCCAGCACGCGGTCGACTCGGCCAGCACATCAAGCGGCGCCTCATGGAAGGCAACCTGCTTTCCCTTGATGGGCACGCGCGGCGGCTGGAACAGCGAGAAGAACCATTGACCCTCGTCCTTGAGCCGATGCTCGACCAGCGCGACCGTCCGGCGAAACGCCACCGCCAGGTCGACCGTCTCGCGCAGCAAGGCCGGCCCCGATGGCTCGTCCATCATGGCCGAGGCGATGTCCAGCGATGCGATCAGCGGATAGAACGGCGAGGTCGTGCCATGCATCATGAAGGCTTCCTTCACCGGCGCCATCGCCAGTTCGCCACGCTTGCTGTTGCTCACGTGGATATAGGACGCCATCGAAAAGGCAGGCAGCATCTTGTGCGTGGACTGCACGGCGAGCACGGTCGGGCGATTCTTGATGTCGCGCGGCACGCCCATGGCGAAACGATGCTTGTAGAGCGGATGGAATTTGCCGTAGGCATACCACGCTTCGTCGAAGTGCACGCGATGCACGCTGCTTGAAAGCAGCTCCACCACCTTGTCGACGTGGTAGAGCAGTCCGTCATAGGTTGGATTGGTGACGACCGCATAGACAGGCTCTTTCGACTTGGCGTTCGCCGCCAACGGCGAATCGGCGATCAGGCTCTGGATATGCGCATGGGTAAAACGCTTGGGCGGAATCAGGCCGATCATGCCGTAGCCGTTACGGCTGGGCTGGAAGTACACCGGCCGCGCGCCCGACAAGGTCATCGCGTGATTGAGTGATTTGTGGCAGTTGCGGTCGGCGATGACGATTTCGTCCTTGCCGATGCAGGCCTGCACCACGATGCGATTGGACGCCGAGGAACCGGCCAGTACATAGAACGTCCAGTCCGCGCCAAACACCCGCGCCGCCATGCGTTGCGAATCGGCCGGCGGCCCTTCGATGTCCAGCCATGACCCCAGCTCGGCATTGGAGATGCCGATGTCGGCGCGCATGATGTTCTCGCCGAAGAACTCGTGGAACTCCGCGCCGGCGGGATGTTTGAGATAGGCGGCGCCGCCCATGTGGCCCGGCGCGTCCCATTGGTAGGCGCCCTCTTCCGTCAGCTTCTTGAGTGCCTTGAAATAGGGGGGAAGCAGGCCGCTGTGATAGTCGTCGATGGCGAACTGCAGGCGGCGCGCGAAGAACTCAGGCGTCTCGCTGCCGACGTTCACGTATTCACGCACCTCCGAAACCAGGTTCATCGGCAAGTCGGGCGTCTCGATGCTGCGGGTCAGCAGAAAGATCGGCACCTTCAACGACTTTTCGCGCACGGCGCGCACGATCTTCATCGCCGACTCTTCCGCCATCGTCCCGGTTTCGCCCAGATCCCAGTCGATCGCCACGGCCGAATACGAGGGCTTGCCGCGCGCAATCGCCAGGCCGTCCTCTCCGCTCATGGCCTGCACGACCTGGATGCCGCGATCTTCGATGGCCTTACCCAGTCGAGACAAGGCCATCCGGAACGCGGATCCCTCATCCGGCAGATCGGTGGTGACAAAAAGTATCCAGGGATGATTCATCGACATGAGGTGCGTACTCCGGTGCCGTTCCAGCCTTGTCGATACCGCCGATCACCCGGCATCTGGCCAGGTCTCAGGGATTGAGGTCATACCGAAAAGTTGTCTGCAGACGCTGGCCCTGACCGCGCAGATCGGTCAGCGCAATGTTCTGGCCCCACAGGTATTCCACACCGAACATGGCCCGCTCGCTGAATTTCCAGGCCAGGTTGATGGAGCCGAACTTGGTGCTCTTGGGCTGGTCCGGATTGATCAGCATGTTCGATTGGGGACTGATCCGCAGATAGCCGTAGGCAAGACTGGAGGTCAGGTCTTCGCGCCAGGCATGCGTGTAGCCGGCGCCGTAGCCTCGGGCGCGGATCGCGCGCAGGTCGCCCTCGGTGGTGAAGGCAGCGTCCAGCCCCAGCCCTGAAATATCCTGCAGGAAGTTGGCGTAGCCCTTGCCGTAGCTGGCCCACCCTTGCACGCTGTCGTGTTCGAACAGCGCGGTGGTGCCGGTCAGCTGAGTCGCAAAGCCCGATGTGCTGCGAGTACGCGCCGTCGCGTTCTCCACGCGAAGATCACGGAAAATATTGGCCCACTGCAGATGCCAGCTGGGTGCCTGCCAGCGCAAGCCGAGCGTGATGTCCGGGCGGCGCGAATAGGTGTTGAAGCCCTCGATCACGCTGATATCCGCGTTGGGCTTCTCCAGCGACATCGGCAGAGTCAAGGCGCTCTCGCCACTCCGGTACAGCACGGGCGAAAAGCGGATCTGCGGCCCATATTTGAAGGTGAAGGAGTTCGGACCCTCGTAGTCGAGGGTATTGGGGAAGACATCGATATCGGTGAATGCCGAGATGTTGTAGCCGGCCAGCAGGGAGAAGCGATCGTTGTCCAGTTCGCCGTAGAAGGCCTGCAGGTTGTACGGCATGTCGCCGCTGCCGCTGCCGAAGAAGTTGTTCTTGTAGACGACCTTGAGCGTCCCGTAGTCGGTCTGCCGCTGGAAGTCCATGCGGAAGATGCTTTGCTTGGCGCTCATGTTGGAGCGCCGTCCACTGTCGTAGAGCGGCTGTCCACGTACCGGGATCGACGAGGGCACGAACAGATCCGCCGCGCCCATATAGGTGCTGTCGGCCATCGCATCAAGCTGCGCAACGAGATCGATCTTCAGCAGATTGCCCGTGTCGCCCAGTCGCACATAGCCCTCAGGCAGCGGCTCGTAGGCGCCGGCAATGGAAGAAGGTGGCCGGTAAGGCGGCGGCCCTGAAGGCGTGGCAGGCGGTTGAGCCGTCGCCGGGCTCGTCAGTGCCGGGGGAGCCGCCTTGGCTTGCGCGGCATTCGCTTCCTGGGTCTGCTCCTTCGCTTCAAGCTCCTCCAGGCGCGACTGCATCTTCTGCATCACTTGCTGCTGCGCCTGCATCTGTGCCTTGACCTGTTCGAGTTGCGCCTTGAGCTGCGCCGTCTCGGACGATTGCGCCATCGCCGCCGGACTGAAGGCGGCAAGACCGCCCAAGAGCAGTGGCGCGCAGCGAAGGGTCTGTTGCTGCATAAAGCCGAGAGATGGCCGAGTCATGCTGATGCCTCCAGTCAACCTAGTAGCACTGAACGGGAAGCTGGTGCCGGACACTTGGTCGGTATCCCAACGCTTCGATGACATCAGCTCAACCAAACAGAACAAGGTGACGCCGACGCATCGTTTGCGCCGGCGTGCTCTTCGCTTTACTCAGGTAACGCCGTATCGCGGAACCAGTCCTTCATCGACTGGTCGGGCTTGCCCATGTATTGCTCGTAGATCCCATTGATCTTTCCCGAGCGATAGAGTCGACTCAAGGCCTGGTCGACCAGCAGACGAAAATCCGGATCGTTGCGCGCCAGGGCCAACGACAATGGCTCATTGTCGAAGGTCCGGTTCAGCACGACGACCTCGCCTGTCGTGTCCTTCTTGGCCAGATCAAGCAGCACATTGCGTTCGGCAAAGAAGCCGTCGACCTTGCCGTCGAGTAACGCCTTGAGACCCGTATCAAGATCGGGCACCGAGGTAACGACGCTATTGACCTTGAGCTCGTCGCGCCGCTCCTTCAGCAGCTTTTCCGACAGCGAGCCCCCAATGACCGCGAAGTTGCGCTGCTGCAACACCGCCAGCATCGGCGAGCCACGCCATACCGGCCGCCCACCCGACTGCCCCGTCTCAAGCAGATCACGCAACGCGACCGGCGCGTCTTTGCGCAACATCACGCCGGTGCCGCCGGTCAGAATGGGAATGGAGAAACCGACGTCGGTCATGGCGCTCAACGACGGCGCGGACGGCCCGCACAGCAGATCGACCCGCCCTTCCGCCACGGACTTGAAACGGTCGGCCGCATCGACCGCCACGAATGCCGTGGCAATGTTGGGCGCATGCAAGGCCTCCTGCGTCGCCTCGACCACCTGGCGACACACGGCGATCGCATAGCCATCCGCGGACCCGGGCTTGTCCTCATAGGTGTACGGGCGAGCGTTGGCATAGTAGCCAATGGTGAACTTGCCGCTGGCACGGACGCGATCGAGCGTGGCGCTGCCCGGACTCGCGCTCTGCGCCAGTATCGCCGGCACCTGAACCACCAGCAGCCCGATCATCGCCCAGCGCAACAGGCTGCTACGCACAACCACTTTATTCATGCGCGACATGTCGTCTCTCCTGGAAAGCCTTGTTCCGCCTTGGCGAGTTATCCACGCAGGGGCTCTCCGGCAAAGGGGGCCGAAAAGCGAGGTGCCAGGAAGCCATAGATGGCGAAGGTAAGCGCCATCACGATGGTTGCGCCGAGCACGGCTTCCATACCGGATGCGTAAATGGCATAGGTGCTGTAAAGCATCGCCACAGTCACCACGAACGCATTGAGCCTGAAGGTACCTTGGGGAACCGACGCCTTGCGCATCATGATCATCAGCGCCGATAGCGCCAGGATGTACGGAATGACGTTGGTCACGACGGCAAGGTTGACCAGCACCGCGAACTGCTCGCCCAGACTCGGCGATGCGGTGGACAGCGCCATCAGGCTCTGCACCACGCCCATCACGATCATGCCGATGACCGGCGCCGTCATCTTGTTGGTCTTGGCGAAGAAGGTCGGGAACATGCGCCCTTCGGCCGCCGTCTTTGCCGTCTGCGCGATGGTGAACTGCCAACCCAGCAGTGAACCAAGGCAGGCAAGGATGGCCAGCGCACGGATGATCGCGCCCACGGTCGGGTTGAACATCTGCGAGTAAGCCAGCGCAAACGGCCCGGTGGACTTGGCCAGTTCCGCATTGGGCACGATGCCCTGGATCACGGTGGTGGAGAGGATGTAGATCACCGCGGCGCCAAGCGTGCCGAGCATGCAGGCCATGGGCACGTCGCGCTTTGGATTCTCGACGGCATCGGAGTTCTGCGCGGCCGATTCCATGCCAAGGAAAGCCCACAGGGTCAGCGCGATGCTCGAGTCCATGCCCTTGAAGAAACTCAGGCCTTGAGGATTCCACGCGGCAGCAAACGTCGAACCCTTGAACCAGAACCAGCCGATGATCGACAGGCCCGCGACCGGAACGATGACGCCCCAGACGGTGATCGAGCCAATCTTGCCGGTGACGCTCGGGCCGCCGAAGTTCGCCAGTGTCGTCAGCCAGATCAGTCCGATCACGCTGATGCAGGTGGCCATGGGCGTCGACGACAGCGACGGGAAGAAGGCCGCGAGATAACCCACCGCGGAGATGGCAATGGCCACGTTGCCGATGGCCAGCGAGAGGAAATAAAGAAAGAACGTGAGGAAGTAGCCACCCTTCCCATACGCCTCTTCGGCGTAGGCCGCCATGCCGCCAGCGCGCTGGCTAAGCAGGCCCGCCTGCGCGAAACCGTAGGCGATGGCCATGGATCCCACTGCCGTGACAGCCCACGACGTCAAGGAAATCGCACCGACCTGGGCCATGTTCGCGGGGAGCATGATGATGCCTGAACCCATCATGTTGACCGCCACCAGCACGGTCAGCTGCATCATGCTCATCTTCTTCGTGCTGCCGTTCATCACCGCCTCCCGATTCCGAATTTCGGAGTTAGCGCGACCTGCTACGCAAGCACCAGCAGCCGACCGAGACGACCGGCGATCTATCGATGAATTACCCCGACCCTGTGCAGACAAAACTCAAGCAATAGAAAAATCTTCGATCGATACTGGTCCACCATCAATCAAAGCAGCGTGAATCGTCGCAAATAATCACGCATGAAGCTTTGGAAGGCTATATGGCCAAATACCTAATCATTGGACAATTTCCAGCGAGCGAATCGAAGCCAAAAATACTGAGTAAGAAATACCTACTTTCTATGGGTAGTTTTAATGACTTCGACGCCGGCGCAGTCGCCATGGACGGCGGCTCTTCTTGTTCAGCCTGGCCTTGTTCTGATTGATGATGTCGAGCACCGAAGCGGTCATCACCGCCGTGGACAAGCCAAACATCAGGATGCCGTTGGCCGCCTCCAGCGGGCCGAGCATGCGCCAGCGCGGCGACATGACGACATCGCCATAACCCAGCGTGACGAAGTTGACCCCGGAGTGGTAAAGCGCCGTCTTGAAATCGTCGAACTCGCCCAACAGCATGAACAGCACGGCCCAGATCAAGGCCTCGGCGAAATAGGCCAGCGTCAGCAGCAGCAGCACGGTGTACAGCAGCATCACGTTGACGCTTGGCGTTTCGTGCTCGCGATGGGCATGCTTGAATCGGGCGTACTGACGCAGGCTGATGTTGAGGAAGAACGCCTGCAGCAGCAGGCAGATCAACATCACGGGCAGGCCGACCATCAGATTAATCAGCACCGGTGACCTCCTCCGTGTGGCGGCAGTGGCAGACGAAAGTACGAGGCGAGCGGGCTGGCTCAGACCTGCGTCGGCACCTCGGGTTCGTCACCTTGCGGCTGCTGCTCCACCCATTGCCAGAACAGCTGATATCCGACCGCCAGCGCCACCGGGCCGATAAACAGACCGATGATGCCGCCCGTGACCATGCCGCCCAGCGCACCAATCAACACCACCGGCATCGGCACATCGACACCGCGGCCGAGCAGCAGGGGTTTGAGCACGTTGTCGGCCAGGCCGGCGATGAACACATAGACCGCGAACACGATGGTGCCCACGGTCGCGCCTTCCGTCGCAAACACGTAAGCGATGGCGGGCACGGTGATCAAGGTGGCCGGCAGCTGCATGATGCCGAGCAGTAGCACCGCAAGGGCCAGCAGGCCCGCGCCAGGCAGGCCAATCAGCACAAAGCCGACACCCACCAGCAGCATCTGAATGAAGGCGATGCCGATCACACCCTGCGCCACGGCGCGAATGGTCGCCGTGCACAGACGGGTGATCTGCGGCCCACGGCCCGAGCTGAAGATGCGCGAGGCGATCTTGATCGCGCTGCGGTGCCCGCTCTCACCAAACGCCATCAGGATGCCCGCGATGATCAGGGCAGCAATGAACATCAGAAAACCCAGGCCGGCGTTGGCGAGCTTGCCCAACAGCCCGAGGCTGAAGTCCTTGAGCTGCGGCGCGAGCTTCTGCGCCAGGCCAGTCAGGTCGGTGGCCGCTTGCAGCCAGAAGCCGTAAAGCCGTTTCCCGATCAGCGGCCAGCTGGCGACCGACTCCGACGGCGAGGGAATCCGTACCTTGCCCTCCTTGACCACATCAAGCGACTTCTCCACCGACTCGGTGATCGAAGTCCCCAACAGGTAGACCGGCACCATCAGGATGACGATGGCGACGAAGATGATCAGCGTCGCGGTGCGCCCATCGCGATTGCCCAGTCGTGTCCTGAGTTTTCGCTGCAAGGGATAGAGGGTGATGGCAAGGATCACCGACCACAGCATCAGATGGAGGAAGGGGCTGAAAATTTCGAAGCAGAAGATCACCAGCGCCGCGATCAGGCCGGCGCGGATCAGCACGTCGAGCAGCCCGCGGGAAAAGGCTCTTTCGTACATGGGTCTTAGCAACATGGATTAGCCCCTTCAACGGTGGGAACTGCTCTATCCCTGTGCGACTGTGACCTGGGCTGCAACGTGAACTCGACGGACCCGACCCTGCCTGCTAGCTCGTCCATTCGCCGTTGGTGACAATGGTGGGCGGAAGCTCGGCCAAGGCCTCCGCAGGACCTTCAAGCTGCCAGATGTGTACGCAGCAGCTCCATCCGTAGTCCTCTGAAACATGACTTAGCGCGGGGCGCCACCTTGAGAACCATGCGTCTACCGCGGCGACTTCGTCGCGATCATCCACGACCACGATGATGTTGGCTCTAGGCATCGCATCCACCCGCGTCGTAACAACGCGCCGACTGCTCAGGCAAACCGACGGCACCGAACACCGACATCTGCTGCAAGTCGAATCGATGCATGGCGTTGCAAGGCATGGCGGGCCTGACCAACATGGCGTTGGCGTATCCGATTCAAAGAGCCCCATCAGCAACAACAAGCGCCGTGGTGCGCTTAAGAGAAAGAAGGAAGTGCGCTACATCCCCAGGCAACATCACGCAAAAATACTCACGATGATGTTGTCTTGATCTAATAAAACTATCTGCGTTCAACGAGCGTGAACACAAGACTGCCGGTTTCCGCCTGGATTCGATAGCTGGCAAAACTACTTAATCATTACTACGCACGGCCTGCCGCTGCGACCATCACGCGATCCGCATGCACTGACATTCCCGAACGAGCGGAACCATCTCGATCAGACCTGGGTGGCAACGTCGCGCCAGGTCAGGAGGAGCTCATGGGCCCCATTGATCGCAAATTGCACGCCGATGCACACCAGGAGAAAGCCCATGATGCGGCTCAATGCATCGACACCGCCCTCCCCGAGCAGGCGCAGGATGGTGGTGGCGCCGCGCAGGCAAGCCCAGAACTCCAGGGTAAACAGCACGGCAACCGTAAGGACGGCCAGATGCACTGAATACGAATAGTTGCGCGTGGGAATGGTGGAGGCAGCGCTGATGATGAAGGCGATGGTGCCGGGCCCCGTCGTGCACGGCATCGTCAATGGCACGAACGAGATATCGCGCATCTGGGTGGAAGGCGTGTCAGCCGAGAATTTTTCCTGGACACCCTCCTCCGTCATCCGCTCAGGCGGAAACAGCATGCCGAAGCCGATGTAGGAGACGATCAGGCCGCCGGCAAGCCGCAGGCCGGGAATGGAGATGCCAAACAGGCGCATCACCACGGCGCCCGCATAGAAGCAGACCAGCAGCACGATGAATACGTAGATGGCAGCGCGCAGTACCTGCCGATTGCGCTCCGCATCCGGATAGCGCGCGGTCAGCGCCAGCAGCACCGTGGCGCTGGTCACCGGATTGGCGATGGTCGTCAGGCCCAACAGTCCCACCGCGACGTCGTTGAGAAATCCTTGCATGGATGGCCATCTAAGCGGGCGGATTTTAGACCAGTCCTTATCCCCTTCTGCCGATGATGGGAGCGTGACCGGCAAACGAAATGAAGATCTACTCACGCCGACTGCGTGTTTCCACCTAATCATTTCATCGAATGGACGAGTGACGTTGTTTTTCCTACTTTATTAACGCCAATCAGGCGAATATTGCATAAACGTGATGAGACCCAATGAGATGGAAATGTCGGGCGAATCGACGATTCGCCTCCTTGATAAGACATCAACGCGAGGGAACTCCCATGATCAAGTTTCCGAGTCTGTGCGTACTAGGCGTGGCACTCCTGGCGGCAGGGTGTGTGTCTCAGCAGAAATATGATGAGTCCCAGCAGAAGAACGCCGAGCTGGAAGCGCAATATCAGCAGCTCAATGCGAGCATGGGTAGCGAGATTCAATCCCGCGACGTGCACATCTCTCGCATGCAGGACGCCATCAAGGTTTCGCTCAACGATCAGCTGCTGTTCCCCTCGGGCGGATGGGAGATATCCGAGCAGGCCAAGACCAGCATCGCCAAGGTGGCCAAGATTCTTGCTCCTCATCAGAAGAACAAGATCAATGTGAGCGGCTACACCGACAGCACGCCCATTGGCCCGGAACTGGCGAAGCAAGGCGTCACGACCAATCTGATCCTGTCCCAGAAGCGCGCTGACAACGTGCAGCAATTCATGATCTCGCAGGGTGTCAACCCGAGCCTGGTATCGGCCAAGGGTTATGGCGAAGAGCACCCCGTCGCATCCAACGACACGCCAGAAGGCAAGGCACAGAATCGTCGTGTGGAGCTCACCGTGGCCAGCCCAGGCACCAGCAACTGAGCATGCATGGATCGCTTGGGCCATTGCATGGCCCAAGCGATCGGGAACTGCCGCTGGCGCTGACTCTACTGCCGCACTCTTATCACGACGGGTTGACGGTGACCGCCAAGGCTTCGGCATAGGTGATGCGCACCATGTCGCCGACTTTCAGCTTGGACAGTCGGGCCTGGCGTGCCGGATCCTTCACTTCGATCACACGGGTTTTGCCATCGGCGCCCGTCAAGGTCACCGTGTGCTTCTTCAGGTCGACGGCCGTGAGTTTTGCCGTCACCGTCACCGCCTGCTCGGCCGTGCCGCCCGGCTTGCTGCTCTTCTCGTCACGGGTGATGCCGCCTTCGACTTCGGTACCCGCTTGCGCGCTGTCCGCCGGTAGCAATTCAAGCGCAACGGCGTGCTGATAGGTCATGGTGATCTTGTCGCCCACCTTGATCTGATCGAACCGCTTGGCCGCCGGCCCCACCTCGACCGTGTCTTCCTTGCCTGCGGCCGTTCGAAGGGTGACCAGGCGAGCCTGATAGTCGATCTGCGTCACGGTAGCCGTCACGGTCTCGGTTTCATTCGCCAGCTCGTGTGCCGTTGCCGTCACCGGCGGTGCCTGGGTAGATGCCTGGGCATGTACTGACAGGATCGGCACACCGGCCACAACGACAGCCAGGAGCAAGGAACGGGTAAAGTCTAAGGTATTCATGGAGCGATCCCTCTGTCGGCGACCAATGGAAGTGTGTCTGCCATGAGAGCGCCCTCGCCACAGGATGGCTCTCACCCTGCCGTTCTCAGCTGGCCACGCAATACTTCACCCTGCCCCGTGCGTGTGGCGTGCATAGGCTCTTACAAGCATGAGCTGCCATGGCCAGTATCTCCAGTGGCTAATTACCGATTATTTCCCCTGTATAAACACGCAGACTAAAAATGCACACGCATTAGTTCGCTAATTGCCCACGATCTAATTAGCGCGTAGATCTACTTAGGCCTTAAGTGCAACAAGTTTTTGCTGGGCATGGCCAATTAATTGCGCCAATATATTTCGTCGAATAGAGCCGAGGGGTCATCATGAGTGGCCGTTCCGATTCTCTTTTTGCCCGTGCCAAGCTGGTGACGGGGATCGTTTTGGCAACCAGCGCGACCTCGTTTTTTGCGACGCCGGCATTTGCCCAATCGGAAGATTATTGGGACGGAAACTGGCACGGCAGCATCACGCCGTACGGCTGGCTGCCTGGCGTGTCCGGCGAGACGCGATACCAACTTCCCAGCGGCCCGGACGTCACCGTCAAGAACAAGAGCGATCCCTTGAGCAGCCTTAGCGGAGCGCTACTGCTCGAAGGCGACATTCGCAAGGGGAACTGGGGCCTGTTCGGCGACATCGACTGGATCAAGTTTTCCAACGAGAAAGGCCGCTTCACTTCGCTTGGAGGTGAGCGCTTCGGGGCAGATGCCGGCCTCGATACACGCTGGGGCATGAAGGGTGGACTGATTACGCTGGCCGGGCTGTATACGTTAGGCCACGGCGCACTGGGTTATGCAGACCTGTTGTTCGGTGCGCGTTATGTGTGGCTGAAAGGCAACATCAGCTGGAATCTCAACGTGGTCAACAACCAGGATGCCTTGATCCTGCAAGGCAGCGGCCACTTGCACAATCAGACGCATGCCGGCAACGCCATTATCGGCGTGCGTGGCCGCTGGACGCCGTTTGCCGGCACCGGCTGGTACTTTCCGTACTACGCCGACGTCGGCACGGGTGATTCGGACAACACCTACCAGCTGAACATCGGCGTGGGCTACGCATTCCACTGGGGTGATATCGCGATCAGTTACCGCGATATCAAATACGAGCAGGGCGGCAGCGACAAGTTCCTCAAGGAGGCGAGAATCAGCGGGCCAAGCTTCAACTACACCTGGCACTTCTGACATCCGGAATGACAGGGGATCTTCTCCGGCAACCCGCCGAAAGGCACTGATGGATCGATGTCGCGTCACCTGACTGACTTCGAGCAGCGAAGTCCTGGAACGAAACGCGATCCAACCGTTGACTAGCGCCAGGCAAACGGCGATCGGTAATGCTGAACTTCAGCGCGAGGACTGTGTCGATCACTCCCTCACCAGGGTGACAGCCCCCCCCCCCCGCTGCGAGACCCGGCATTCGCTTGAATTCCTCAATCCATGAGGCTGTAGCAGGGAGATGTGCCACCATGACTGAGAACACTTCATTTCCGACAAGCGACACGCCGTCGCTGCGGGTGCTGCTGGCGGACGCAGACCAGGGCATCGCCGAGGAGATGGCCGGCGTACTGACGCCGATTCCCGGTTCCTTCGAGATCGCCCACGACGGAGTTTCCTTGGTCAAACGCGCACTCACGGGCGCCATCGACCTGATCGTTTCCGATATCTCGCTGCCACTGCTCAGTGGCTTGCAGGCCTTGCAGCAGTTGCGCGAGAAGGGATCCACCGTGCACTTCATCCTTCTTTCCGCGCACAGTGAGCCCGCCATCACGCGCGAAGCGCTGCTTTCGGGCTGCAACGGCTATGTGATCAAGCAACTCGCCAACGAGGAGCTTTGCCGCGCCGTAGAGGCCGTAGTGCATGGCTATCAGTACCTGAGCCCGAGCGCCCTCACCGCCATCATGCTGGCTCCGCCACCCGCCCACCGGCTCTCGCGCCGGCAAGGACAGATCATCAATTGCGTCGCCGATGGATTCCGTACGTCGGAAATCGCCTCGTCGCTGGGCATATCGCCGCGCACGGTGGAGAGTCATCGACAGGCCTTGCTGCGCCTGTTCGGCGTACACAACAGCATTGCCCTGATCCGTGAGGCGGAGAAACAAGGCCTCGTGCGACAAGGAATGGCCAGGCGCATGGCCGACGTCACCATGGATCCCGCGCTGAGCTGATTGGCGTACAACCCGCAGGTCCACGCCTGGATGGCGTCCCTGACACTGAGACTGGGAGTGATGATGTGAAGCCGTACATCGCACTTGGCGCGTGCATGGTTGCACTGATGCCTGGCTGCTCGACCGTGAGCGTCAACGATCAGTGGCGAGACCCCTCCTTTGCAGGGCCGCCGTTATCCAACGTGCTGGTCGTTGGCATCACCCGAAGCGACACCATGAAGCGCGTCTTCGAGGACGTGTTCTCCCAGCAACTGCAGGCAGCCGGCATCCGTGCGGAACGCAGTTATGCCCGGCTTCCGCAGGGAGCCACACAGCTGAGTCTCAGTGACCTCAAAACCACCGGCATCGATGGCGTTCTGACCACGCGCGTCGAGCGCGTCGAGCAAAAGGTCAACGTGACGCCGAGCGGCCCGAGCTATGGCGGGTTCTATGGATGGTATGGATCGGCCTGGGCATCCACCCCCGACGTACATCAATACGAAGTGGTCACGCTCGAGACCAGCGTATGGGACGTCAAGAGCGAGAAGCTCGTATGGACAGTGACCACGCAGGGCGTGCGAACGAACGATCTCACCCAGGCCACCAAGGACCTGGCCAGTACGCTGATTCCGAAGTTGAAGAGCGAGGGCGTACTCCGCTGACTGCTCGCAAGCGCGTCTGAGATACCACTCACCATTGGGGCCGGCTTGCTCTTGACTGGACTCAGGTCCAGCTGCGCTATCATGCCTGGGTCATGCGCGCCCGCTTTCACATCAGTCGCCGTCGCCGCCTCCTTTGGACAGGCGTGGTGCTGTTTTGCCTGCTGTTTCAGCAGCTCGCCATGGCTGCCTATGTCTGCACGCTGCCGTCCAAGCCCGCCGATACGGTGATGACGGGAGATTGCGCGGCCATGGGCATGGGCTCTGCGGGAAAGACCTCGCTCCAGCATCAAAGCCCGGATGCGCGCTGCGCCGAACACTGTGCAGGTAGCGCGACTTCGGCGCATGACCTGCGGCTGCCCGACGTGCCGCCGCTGCTGCTGCCGATGGTGTCCCCAACACTGCTGGGCACCATCGCGCATGCGCCCGAGCAGGCACGGCTGCCTGATGCCGCGCTGCTTCACCCCGATCCGCCGCCCACCTTGCGGTTCTGCTCCCTGTTGATTTAGCCCTCGATCGCTGACCACGAGTCGGCCATGCCTGCGCGCATGGCCCGTACGGTTTTGTGATCGGAGCTAAGCATGTTTTCGCATCAAACCATGACGCGCGCCTGCGTGGCGCGCCCTTGGCTGTGCCTCTTATGGGCCGCCATGATTTTTTTCGTCCCTCCCGCCAGGGCGGACGACGCTGCCCTGACGCTGGACGCGGCAACGCGTCTAGCCATGGCGCAGGCGCCACTTCTGCAGGCACGTCTTGCCCAGCAGGATGCGGCCCGGGAAGAAGCCGGGCGGGCCGGTGCCCTGCCCGACCCCCAACTCTCCGTTGGCATCGACAACCTGGCCATCGAAGGGACAGGTGCATTCACGGCCGGTGGCGACACCATGACCATGCGCACGCTGGGCCTCACCCAGGTGCTGCCGTCGCGCGCCAAGCGGCAAGCGCAACGCGACCTCGCAGGCGCAAATGTCGAACAAGCCGGATCGACCTCCGTGATGACCCGGCTCGCGATCGAGCAACAGGTCGCCGCCGCCTGGATCGGCGCATGGGGGGCTCACCATGAAGTCCAGATGCTGCAAGCCATGCGGCATGAATGGGCGATTGACGTCGCGGTGGCCGAAGCGCGCTTGCGCGGAGGTACCGGCTCTGCCGCCGACGTGCTGGCCATGCGCATGGACGCACTCGATCTGGAGAACCGCATCGACGATGCCGACTCACGCGAAGCTCAGTCACGAGCGGCCTTGGCGCGATGGCTGGGCAAGTCGGTGAACGAACCGCTGGCAGACGCACCCGACTTCACCGTGCTTGCCCACGACCAATCCTCCCTGCTCGCTCGCCTGGACGATCAAGGCAACCTGCTCGATTGGCCCGCTCGCGAACACGCCGCGGAGGCCGCGCTGGCGGTGGCCAAGGCAGAGAAGCATCCCGAGTGGAGCGTGGGACTGAGCTATGGATCCCGTGTTCGCGGCCTGTCCGACATGGTGTCGCTGCAGGTCGGCGTGAGCCTGCCCTTGTTCACGCGCA
Source organism: Dyella japonica DSM 16301 (assembly GCF_001010355.1). Classification (GTDB taxonomy): domain Bacteria; phylum Pseudomonadota; class Gammaproteobacteria; order Xanthomonadales; family Rhodanobacteraceae; genus Dyella; species Dyella japonica. The sequence goes on from NZ_JPLA01000001.1 coordinate 156,148, forward strand.
ATCGCCAGGACCGCGGCATCAGCGCGCGTGCCGCCGATCTCGATGCGGTTCGCGCCGAGCACGACGATGCGCGGCGACAGCAGGCCGCCTCCGTGCAGGCAGCCTGGGCGCAATGGGATGCACTGGGACGGCAAGTGCGTCGCCATCTCGACCAACTGCTGCCGCAGGCGAACGATCGTGCCGCACTCGCTCTGGCGGCCTATCGCGGTGGCGGCGATATCCAACCCTTGCTCGACGCGCGCCGCGACGAGATCTCACACCACACCGACTTCGCCCGCATGCTCACCGACTACGGGCGCGCATGGGCCGCGTTGACCTATCTGCTTCCCGAGGGAGATACCCCATGAAACGCGCCATGCTGATCTCCTTCATGCTCGCGGCACTGCTGGTTACCGCACTCATCGCCTATTGGGCAGGCAACCAGCGCCATGCGCCAGCGGCATCGTCCGCAGCCACAGGATCCAACGCGCCCGAAGCCCATGCCAAGGTCCTGTATTGGTACGACCCGATGACGCCGCAGCAGCATTCCGATAAACCGGGGTTGTCGTCGATGGGCATGCAAATGGTGCCCAAATATGCCGACAGCGGTGCCGACGCGAACACCGTTCATATCGACTCGGCAACCGTACAGAACCTGGGCGTGCGCACAGCAACCGTGGAGCGTCGCGTGCTGCCCGCGACCATCGAAGTGCCCGGAACAGTCAGCTGGGATCTACGCCAGGCGACCGTCGTCAGTGCTCGCGTGGACGGAGTGGTCGGCAAACTGTACGTGCGTGCTCCGTATACGAACGTCGCGGCCGGCGCGCCGTTGGTGGGCCTGCTCGCACCGCAGTGGAGCAGCGCCGTGGCCGAATCCCAGGCCTTGCAACAGGTGCAATCGGCGGAGGCCAAAGCCTTGCGCGGCGCCTCGCAACAGCGACTGCAGGCGCTTGGCCTGTCGCCCGCAGACGGCGGCGCGCTCGGCCGCGGCGGCTTGATCACTCTGCATGCGCCGCAGGCCGGCGTGCTCAGCACGCTCGATGTGCGCGACGGGCAGCGGGTCAATGCCGGGCAGACGCTGATGACGATCAATGGCCTGTCCACGGTATGGATCGATGCGGCGTTGCCGCAGGCGGTGGCCGGTACGGTGCATGCGGATACCCCGGTTTCTGTTCGCGTCGATGCCCTGCCCGAGCGGGTGTTCCGCGGCCAGGTGGAAACGCTGCTACCCGATCTGGACATGGCCACCCGCACGCAGCGCGCACGCATCGTGCTTGCCAACCCGGACGGCGCATTGAGTCCCGGCATGTACGCGACGGTGCAGCTCGCGCCCCTGACAGGCAAAGCCTTGCCGGTGGTGCCGGACAGTGCACTGATTTCGACCGGCGACAACACCCGGGTCATCGTTGCCGAAGATGGCGGACGCTTCCGTGCCGTCGCGGTTCGCACCGGGCGCTCGGCAGGCGGTTACATCGAGATCCTTGACGGCCTCGATGGCGGCGAGAAGGTGGTGGTGTCGGGCCAGTTCCTGATCGATTCGGAAGCCAGCCTGTCCGGAGCGTTGGAACGTCTGAACGATTCTTCTGCGCAACCCGCACCCGCGAGCAGCGCAGCGTTGCCGGGCATGCCCATGCCGGGAGATCACCCATGATCGCCACACTCATCCGTGCCGCGATCGCGCACCGTGCATTCGTGCTGTTGGCCGCGCTGGTCCTGGCGGTGGGCGGTGTGTTCGCGGCCATCCATACGCCCATCGATGCCCTGCCCGATCTGTCCGACACCCAGGTGATCATCCGCACCAATTGGCCTGGCCAGTCGCCCCAGGTGGTCGAAGATCAGGTCACCTACCCGCTCGCCACGACCATGCTGTCGGTGCCTGGCGCGAAGACGGTCCGCGGCTACTCGTTCTTCGGCGACTCCTACGTTTACGTCCTGTTTGATGACAGCACGGATCTGTTCTGGGCACGCTCGCGCGTCCTGGAGTACCTGAGCCAGGTACGCGATCGCCTGCCCGCTGGCGTAAGTCCCTCGCTGGGTCCGGACGCCACCGGGCTGGGATGGATCTATGAGTACGCGCTGATCGATCGCACGGGACAGCACGATATCGGTCAGTTGCGCGCGCTGCAGGATTGGTTTTTGCGCTACCAGCTCAAGACCGTACCCGATGTTGCTGAAGTGGCCAGCCTGGGCGGCATGGAACAAGCCTGGCAGGTCGTGCCCGATCCACAGGCACTGGCCGCACGCCAGCTCACCGTCACGGCATTGGTCGAAGCCATCCGCGCCGCCAATGGTGCGAACGGCGGCTCGGTGATCGAGCAAGGTGAAGCCGAATTCATGGTGCGTAGCGAAGGCTATCTGCGCAACCGCGAGGACTTCGAGCGCGTACCCATCACCGTCAATACCAACGGCGTGCCAGTCCTGCTGCGTGATGTCGCCAGAGTGCAACGCGGCCCTGGCTTTCGGCGTGGCATCGCCGAACTGGATGGCCAGGGCGAGGTGGCCGGCGGCGTCGTTGTGCTGCGCACGGGCAAGAATGCCAAGACCGCGATCGCAGCCGTCAAAGCCAAGCTTGCCGAATTGAAGCGCAGCCTGCCAGCCGGCGTGGAGATGGTGCCGACCTACGATCGCTCCGAACTGATCGATGCGGCTGTCGAAAATCTGTGGGGCAAGCTGCTGGAGGAGTTCCTGGTCGTCGCCCTTGTCTGCGCCTTGTTCCTCGGTCATTTGCGCTCGGCCCTGGTGGCGGTGATCACGCTGCCGCTCGGTGTGCTGACGGCCTTTATCGTGATGCAATGGCAAGGCGTCTCGGCCAACCTGATGTCACTCGGCGGTATCGCCATCGCGATCGGCGCAATGGTCGATGCAGCTGTCGTGATGATTGAAAACACCCACAAGCACCTTGAGCATTGGAGGGAGGCGCACGATGGGCAGGAACCCCTGGGCGCAGCACGCTGGTCGCTGGTGGCAGAGTCGGCGGCGGAAGTCGGGCCCGCGTTGTTCATCAGCCTCCTGATCATCGCGCTGTCCTTCGTGCCGGTGTTCGCACTGCAGGGCCAGGAAGGCAAGCTATTCAAGCCGCTCGCCTTCACCAAGACCTACGCGATGGCGGCGGCTGCCGGGCTCGCCATCACCCTGGTGCCCGTGCTGATGGGGTATCTCGTGCGTGGCCGCATCCGTGCCGAACGCGACAATCCGCTCAATCGAGGCCTTATCGCGCTCTACCGCCCCATTCTGGAAACCGTACTGCGCTATCCGAAGACCACACTCGCGGCAGCCGGCATCCTGCTGCTGAGCGCCGCCATTCCCTTCAACCGGCTGGGCAGCGAATTCATGCCACCCATGGACGAAGGCACGCTGCTGTACATGCCCACGGCACTGCCGAGCCTGTCGGCCGGCAAAGCGGCGCAGCTGCTGCAGCTCACGGACCGCATGATCAAGACGGTGCCGGAGGTCGATCACGTGTTCGGCAAGGCCGGGCGTGCGGAGACCGCCACCGATCCGGCACCGCTGGAGATGTTCGAAACCACCATCACCTTCAAACCGAAGAGCCAATGGCGTCCAGGCATGACCATGGACAAGCTCAAGATCGAACTGGACAAGGCGGTGCGCGTGCCCGGATTGACGAACCTGTTCGTGCCGCCGATCCGCAACCGCATCGACATGCTCGCCACCGGCATCAAGAGTCCCATCGGCATCAAGGTGCTTGGCGCCGATCCCTCTGTCTTGCAAACCGTCGCCGATCGGATTGAAGCCGTCGCGAAGCACGTACCAGGCGTCAGCTCGGCCATCGGCGAGCGTGCCGACGGTGGCCGCTATGTCGATGTGCATATTCGCCCCGATGATGCGGCCCGCTACGGACTCACCCAGCAGCAGGTACAGGAACTGATTGCCACGCTGGTGGGCGGCGATCCGATCGGACAGACCGTCCAGGGACGAGAGCGCTATCCGATCGTGGTCCGCTACCCGCGCATCGCGCGCGATTCGGTCGCCGCCTTGCGCCAGTTGCCGATCGTCGCCGCCAGCGGCGCGCAACTGACCCTCAGCCAGGTCGCCGATGTCAGCCTGGACGCAGGACCGCCGATGCTCAAAAGCGAGAACGGCCAACTGGCCACCTACGTCTATGTCGATACCACCGATCGGGATCTCGGCGCCGTCGTGGCCGACCTGCAACGCACCGTGGCACGGCAAGTGACCTTGCCTCCAGGCATCACGGTGGCATGGTCCGGACAGTTCGAATATCTGGCCAGCGCGATGGAGCGCCTGAAACTGGTGGTGCCGATCGCGCTGCTGATCATCTTCGGGCTGATCTATGCCGTCTTTCATCGGGCCAGCGAAGCGCTGATGATCATGCTGAGCGTGCCGCTGGCCCTGGTTGGCGGGCTGTGGCTGATCCTGCTGCTCGGACACGCCGTATCGGTGGCGACGGTGATCGGTTTTATCGCCCTGGCCGGCGTTGCCGCCGAGTTTGGCGTGGTGATGCTGCTGTATCTGCGTCATGCGTGGGAACAGCACCTCGCGCTCAACCCGCATGCCGGACCCACCGAACTCGACGAGGCGATACGCGAAGGCGCCGTGCAGCGCGTGCGGCCAAAAGCGATGACCGTCGCCGTCATCCTTGCCGGCCTATTTCCTATTCTGCTCGGTCACGGCGCCGGCTCCGAAGTCATGCAGCGCATCGCCGCACCGATGGTCGGCGGCATGCTCACCGCGCCGCTACTGTCCATGCTCGTCATCCCCGCCGCGTTTCGTCTCTTGGTCCTGCATCGACTGCGCAAGACCAACCAGGCGAGCGTTGCACTCGCTCCCAACCAAGGAACCACTCCATGAAAAAGTACATGCTCGCTTTCGCGCTCATCGGCACGCTGGCTGTCGCGCCCGGTTTCGCCGCGGCACAAGCCATGGACCCAGACATGCCCGGCATGCAGCACGACGCGAACACCGCCGACGCGCAAGGGACCGGTATCGTCAAGGCGATCGACACCAGCAAGAACACCGTCACGCTACAGCATCAGGCGATCGCCTCGATCGGTTGGCCGGCCATGGCCATGGCCTTCAAGGTGGCCTCGCCGGAGCTGCTGAAGACCGTCAAGATCGGCGACAAGGTGCAGTTCTCGCTGCGTCCGGCAGGCATGGACAGCACGGTGACAGCGATCAAGTCCATGCAGCCCTGAGAACATCAGCTCAATGGCAGCAGGAACCTTCCTGCTGCTTCGGTGGACAGGGTGCCGTGCCGTAAGAACAGAACACGCAACAGTCGCCTGGCTTGGGGCGCAAGACTGCGCCGCAGCCCGAACAGTCGTAGAAAAACCAGCAATAGTCGGTGGGCATCGTCTCCTCGGAGCGATGCCCGCAATGCGGGCAAGTCACCGTGCTCTGCAAGACAAGTGTCTGCCTGGTATCCATGTTCATGACCCGGGCGTGATCAACCTCGAGCGGAACTGTGGCCACGCCGAGGTCAGTACGTCAATCCCGGTCCGCACAAACAGCAAGGCCAGCAGCGCACCGAATACCAGGTCGAGCCACGCCCAGCCGGTCCAGGCGATTAGCGCGGTCGTCAACAAGACGCCAGCGTTGCCGATCACGTCGTTGCGCGAGCACAGCCAGACCGAGCGCATATTGATGTCGTCGCTACGGAAGCGCGTCAGCAGCAAGAGGCAAGTCGCGTTGGCCATGAGCGCAATACCTGCAGCGATGGCCATCACCGTCGGCAGGGGCTCGGCACCGGCGATCAGCTTGTGCACGACTTCCACCAGAACGACAGTAGCAAAGGCGAGCTGGATGCCGCCCTTTACCATGGCAGCCCCGGCGCGGGCACGCAGCGACCGGCCCAGTACGACGAGGCTCAGTCCATAGACCAGGGCATCGCCCAGGCTATCCAGCGAATCGCCTTGCAGCGCCGTCGAGTCCGCCCAGAAGCCTGCACCAAACTCGCCCAGGAAGATCGCCACATTGATGGCCAGCACGATCCACAGGATCCGGCGCTGTGCCACCGATTGGGCAAGCGCCTTGCCGGTGGATTCGCAATCGCAGCAGGCCATGGTCTGGAACTCCTCAGGACAATGGCCTAGCCTAAAGTCCGTAGCTGCTACGGAGTCAAGCCATGCGCATCAGCGATCTGGCCAAACGAACGGGTTGTCACCTCGAGACAGTGCGGTACTACGAGCGCATAGGTTTGCTGCCGGAGCCTGATCGTTCGATCGCCGGCTATCGCCAGTACGGTGAGACAGATGTCGATCGGCTCCATTTCATCGTGCGCAGCCGGGCCCTGGGCTTTCATCTGGACGAAATCAAAAGCCTGCTGACGCTTGCCTCCGAGTCGAACCTGTCGTGCCGTGAAGTGGATGCGCTGGCACGCAATCATCTTGCTCAGGTCGAGGCCAAACAGAGGGAGTTGGCGGCGCTCGCCAAAGAGCTGCATCACATGATCGACACCTGCCACAAGGACACCCGCGAGACCTGCACGATACTGCGCGGCCTGTCGAGTCACCTCGCCGCCTAGGCGATGCGCTTGCGCGCTCGCGTGGAGCCCGTTCCGGCCTTGGCCTTGGATGACGGCGCACAGGACTGATCGCTCGCAGCGCAGCAGTGATCGGTGAGATACCCGACCAGGTCGCCCATGACCTCGAGGATCGGCGAGTAGTAGATGAATCGCCCGTCCTGCCGGCTCGCGATCAGCCCAGCATGGACGAGTTCCTTCAGGTGGAACGAGAGCGTGGCGTTGGCCAGCCCCAACCGTTCGGCGATCGCGCTGGCCGCCAGGCCATCGGGCGCATGCTCCACGAGCAGGCGATACACGGCCAACCGCGACTCCTGGGCGAGCGCGGACAGCACGGTGATGGCTTGTTTGGTCTGCATGGCGAGTCGGGGACTTCGGTCGGGAACCTTCAGTGTAAGAGCAATGCTGGTGTCACTGCCTGCTCAGGCCGTACGCGCTTCGTACCAGTGTTTGCTCACCGTCACGATACGAACCACCGACAACATCACCGGCACTTCGATCAGGACGCCGACCACGGTGGCCAGCGCCGCCCCAGAGTGGACACCAAACAGACCCACGGCTGTGGCCACAGCAAGCTCAAAAAAGTTGCTCGCGCCGATCAGCGCGGACGGCGCCGCGACGCAATGCGGTACGCCGAGCCTGCGATTGAGCAGATAGGCCAGGCCGGAGTTGAAATACACCTGGATCAGGATCGGCACCGCGAGCATGGCGATGATCATCGGCTGCGCGAGGATCTGCTGTCCCTGGAAACCAAACAGCAACACCAAGGTGAGCAGCAAGGCAGACAGTGAAATCGGCCCCAGCCTTGCGAGCAGGCGTTCGAGCGCGCCCTGCCCGCCATTGGCCAGCACGAAGCGGCGCAGCACGACACTGATCAGTACCGGAACCACGATATAGAGCACCACCGACAGCATCAGCGTGTTCCACGGCACGGTGATTGCCGAGATGCCAAGCAGCAGCCCAACGATCGGTGCAAACGCGAACACCATGATGGCGTCGTTCACCGCGACCTGGCTCAAGGTGAAATTTGGCTCACCGCCGCACAGATTGCTCCATACGAAGACCATCGCCGTGCACGGCGCGGCGGCAAGCAGAATCAGGCCGGCCACATACGAGTCGAGCTGGTCCGCCGGAAGCCACGCCGCAAACACGTGGCGAATGAAAATCCACCCCAGCAAGGCCATCGAGAACGGCTTGACCGCCCAGTTGATGAAGAGCGTGACGCCGATGCCCTTCCATTGGCGCCGCACGCCGCCCATCGCACTGAAGTCGATCTTCAGCAGCATCGGGATGATCATCAGCCAGATCAGTCCCGCCACCGGCAGGTTGACCTTGGCCACTTCCATCTGCCCCAGTGCTTCGAACGTGCCGGGCAGCGCGTGCCCGAGCAAGGTGCCGGCCACGATGCACAGCGCCACCCACAAGGTCAGGTAGCGCTCGAAGAAACCGATACGGGTGACTTTCGACGGCGGCGCGGCATCCATGGCAGTGGCTGCCTCGTTCATGCGACATCCTCGCTGTCGTCTTCGCCGGTGAGCGCGCCGATGCCGTCAAGCGCCCACTTGAGGTCTTCCGGGCTCATCGTCTCAACAGGAAGATTCAGCAACGCCATGAGGCGGTACGTGATCAGCATATGCGCCTTGCGGAAGGCTTCATTGATCGCCACGGGACTGCCCTTGACCGCAGCCGGATCGGGCAACCCCCAATGCGAGCGCACAAAGTCGCCAAACAGCACCGGGCACGGCTCGCTTGCCGCGCTGTCGCAGACGGTGATCACGATATCCAGCGGCGGCGCGCCCTCGCCCACGAAGCGATCCCATGACTTGCTGCTCAGCCCGTCGATGGGGATGCCCGCCGTCGCCAGCTCTTCCAGCGCATACGGATTGACCTTGCCGGTCGGCTGGCTGCCGGCGCTATACGCCTCGAACCGCCCCTTGCCCAAATGATTGAGCGTGGCCTCCGACAAGATGCTGCGGGCCGAATTGCCGGTACAAATGAAGAGAACGCGACAAGGATGCATGGCGCTGTGAATCCAGGTGGGATGGGCTGCGTTGATTGTAATTCTATATTTCCATAATGATGGAATCGTTACGTTGACGCAACTGGCTGGGAGACATCCCGCAGCGCGACTGCGCCTTCCGCACGCGAAATCTACGCTGCAATCTTGTGCGCGTAATACGGCCGCGCCCGATCGTCCAGGATCGCGTAGAGCGCCTCGAGATTGTTCGGGTCGGGACTGAGCCAGGCATCGATGTGCTCGGGCTTGATGGGAATGATGCAGCGGTCGTGACCCGCGGCAGCCACTTCCGGTGGCGGTTCGTCGGTGATCGCGGCAAACGAGAACAGGTCGATGCCGTGATCCGCACCCATGGAGATGTTCCACAGGCAGGCGACCAGCATGTCCTGCGGCGGCTGCGGATCGAATTCGAGCTTCACGCTCTCCTCCTTCTCGCCAGGCGCCAGCTCCCTGCCCTCCACCTTGTGTCGCGCAACGCTTTCGTAGAAGCGCGTGACGATCATGATGCCGTGGCGATAGCCGAACAGCTTGCCCCATGACTCCTCGAGCTTGTCCCGGCGCGCGTTGTACGTGCCTGGAAACCTGCGCTCGGTGGCATCGTTCCAGCCTGGCAGGCGACACTGGTAGCGCATGGGCACCACCAGGCGCTGGCCATCGCGCTCGATCATCACAGGGCCATAGCCGCCCGGATAGATCAGGGAGTCCTTGTCCTGCATCTCCTTGCGCTCGAGGTCTTCCAGGTTTCGACGCGTCGCCTTGATCTTGTTGGTGGCGATACGCTGATCCTCGGCGGCCTTCTTGGTGGGCTTGGGCCCCGCCAGGATGGCCTGGGCATTGAGCAGCCGCTCAGTCTGCTGGGTCAGCTCCGCCTGCAGCTTCTCCGCCCACTCCCGGTCACCCTCCGCCACGAGCTTGGCCAGCTCAAATCCCTCCTCGCCTCGCGGTTTGCGGAAAGGCTCGCGCATCGCCTTGGGGAGTTTGTTCCAGCCGCCATCCTTGCGCTTCTCCCAGAACAGCTCGACGAAGCGCTTCAGGCTGATTACGGCGCCGAATTCGCGGACAAACTTGTCGTAGTCGGCTTCGATTTGCGCGGAGTAGCACATGGCTTAGAGCTTACAACTGCCATGTATGGGGCACGTAAAGGCGTCGTCTCGCTTTTCGTGCCCGTCGCTGCTGCCCTTCGGATTCTGGTTACGCTGCCACAGCTTCCGCCCGGACCACGCGGGCAGACACGGCCGCGGCATCGAGCGCCGCACGCGTAAGCTGCCGAAAAATCGCACCGAGCGCGTCCATGCCCGGATTGCCCTTGGCGGACAGCATGCGGTGCAGGCTCTTTGATGGCGTACCCGTGGCCTTGGCCAGCCCTTCGAAGCCCATCAGGCCATGGGTGAGATCACGCATAAGCAAGCGGGCTGCCTCGGTCTCGCCGTTAAGCAGCATGGACGTTGCTTCGTCCAACAGGGCGCAGGCAAAAGCGGGGTCGCTTTGAATGCGGTTGGCGATGGTCTCGCGATAATCGACAGTCAGTGCCATGACATAGCGCCTCCGCGCCGAATCAGATTGTGGGTACTACTTTCTTTGACTTCGGTGCACCAGCAGCCCTCTTCCCCGTCACCCTCTTCTCGGTCTTGTATTCGGTTACCAGCGCACGGGCCATCGCGATCGCCTTTTGCTGATCCCCTTTGTCACTACCGGCCAGGAGGACAATCAGTTTCTCGCCATCCTGATGGACATAGATGCGAATACCGGGGCCCCAATCCAGGCGCCACTCGGCCAGCCCACCACCAAGACCTTTCAAGCCTGACGTATGTCCGGTTGCCAAACGGGCAATCACGGCCGCGACCTTCGCAGCCGGCACGGCCGCCAATGCATCGAAAAACTGGCGGTAATGGTTTCTCCCGTGCTTATCGATGAACTCCTTAACCTGTGGCACAAGGCGATCCTTTCCTTGTCGCATCAAGGTAACATATACGTTACCAATGATTCAAGATTGGCAGCACCACTCTTGCCCGTCCCATCGCCGGAAATCACCGCCGGCGCGGCGACGAATGTGGCGTCGCGATCTACTTCGCCTGGCTGCGCATTCGATTCACCCCCGGATTTCCGCGCGTGATAGGCGAAGCAGGCAATTCAAGGCTCGGATGGCACACTCGAAGCTCAATCTTTCAATGGTCACCAAGCCAGCGCGACTGGCGAACGACTTGAAAGCGCGTAGGCCACTCGCCGCCATCTCGAGTTCGACAACGGCGTCAGGTTCATTGCCATCGCCATCTATCGGTTCGAGAAGTGCACCTGAGCTGGTTTCCGGGAATCCTCGCGCAAGCGGGGCCGAGCCATCGCTGACTCGACCCCATCGGTGTTGCTGACGTCGCCGGAAACAGCGTTACGGCTTGATGCCCATGTTTGCCAGGCTTGGGTGCAGGTCAACCACCGGACTCAGGCTTTCCAGCAGCGAACCCAGGTGCAGGATCGTGGATTCCGCAAACCACGGCGCCACCAGCTGCACGCCGATCGGCAGTCCATCCTTGCTCATGCCAAAGGGCATCGACATACCCGGCAGCCCTGTCACACTCAGGGGTGCGGTTGCATCCATCACGTGCAGCGAAGAGACGGTCTGACCATTGATGACGAACTCCGCCGCGTCGTGGGCATGCGCCGGCACCGGCGTGACGGGACACAGCAGCGCATCATAGCGAGCGAAGTACTGAGCGAAGCCGTCGCGCATCGTCTCGATCTGCTGCTCAGCGATGACGAAATCCTCGATCGACGTGTCGGGCGTGTCGAACACGCCTTGGACATGCTTGTAGATCAGCTCTTCGTGCCCCGCCGTCGCCTTCCTGAAGGCGGGTTTGGTTTCCATCGCCTGAAGCTTCCAAAGAAGTTCGAGAGCGTTGATCTGCTCCAGCACGGGTATGCGCACTTCTTCCACGATCACGCCCGCGCTCTTCAGTGCCTCCGCCGCCATCACGACGGTTGCCGCAACATCGTTGTCGATCGCACCAAAGCCCGGCTCGACCAGCCAGCCGACGCGCAGCTCGCGGTGCGGCACCGCGCCAACGCCTGCGTCGAGGCTGAAGGGGCTGGTGGAGAATCCATCTGCGCCGTCCGGACCGGCCAGCAGTGCATAGGCCAGTGCAATATCGCGAACCGAGCGGGCCATCGGGCCGGCGTGCCAGAAGCGGCGCGGGACGCGCGGCCAGACACCGGTCATCGGGATACGCCCATGCGTCGCCTTGAGACCGATGACGCCAGTCAACGCAGCCGGACCGCGCACCGAGATCGCAACGTCCGTGGCAAGACCGATGGGCGACATGCCCGCCGCGATCGCCGCCGACTCGCCGCCACTGGATCCACCAGGGGTGCGATCAGGGTTCCATGGGTTGAGCGTGCGGCCCGAGAGCAAGTTGTCGCTCTCGATCCAGTAGGAGAATTCAGGGAGATTGGTCTTGGCCAGCAGAATGCCGCCCGCCTGCTTCATCCGTGCAATACCGGTCGCATCCGTGTCGGGGACGCGGCCCTTGAAGATCGGCGAGCCCAGTTGGGTGAGCACGCCGGCCGTATCGAAGGAATCCTTCGCCGTGAAGGGTACGCCATGCAGCGGACCCAGCTTTTCGCCCGCCAGTACGGCAATTTCGGCGTCCTTCGCGGCCTTCATCGCGTCGTCCGCCATGGTGACGATGGCATTGATCTTGGGATTGGTTTGGTGGATGCGGTCGATGTGCGCCTGCATGACCTCGACCGGTGAAACCTCCATGGTACGGATCAGCTCGGCGAGCCTGGTGGCATCCTGGTAGATAAGTTCGGTGCTCATAGGGGGGGATCTCGACATGTTGGACAGGGGATCAACAAGGTTAGAGAGCCGGCCTACCTAACGCTTGTTAGGTTGAAGGATAAGCATCATACTAAGCGCCCGTCAACCACTTTTCTTGCGGCCAGGTTTGGCCCTGGCTCAAGCGCTTGAGAGAATGGATCGTGAGAAGCACAACGACATCACCAAGCCTGCGCGATGGCCGCGCGGCTCAAGTCATCGAGGATAGATTTGTGGATAGTCAGGCAGGCATCAGCTCCAGGGACAAGATCCTCGACGTTGCGACGAAGATCGCGCAGGCGCATGGCTATGGCGGACTGAACCTGCGCACGCTTGCCGAAGAAGTCGGCATCAAGGCCGCGAGTCTGTATCACCACTTCCCGAGCAAGGCCGAGCTTGCAGCCGCCGTTGCCAAGCGCTACTGGGAAGACGCGGCCGCCGCGCTGGAGGTGCTGTCGTCAAAGACGCCCGACCCGGCCGATCGCCTGCGACGGTTTCCAGGAACCTTTCGAAAGTCACTGGAAAACGACAATCGCATCTGCCTGTGCAGCTTCATGACGGCCGAGTTCGACGACCTGCCCGACACCGTCAAGAAGGAAGTCGAGGCTTTCACCGACGTCAACGTTGCGTGGCTCAGCAAGACACTGGTCGCAGCGGGAATCGTGGGCACGAAGGACGCCAAGAAACGCGCCCATGCGATATTCGCTGCGGTAGCGGGCGCTCAGCTGATGGCGCGCGGCCGCTCCGATATCAAGCTCTTCGATGCCCTGATCAAGAACTACCAGACGGCAGGACTCTTGCCGTCGTAAGAGCGCCCTCGCCTGCCGAACCTGCGGGATCGACGAGGGCCATCAGCGACATGACATGCGGCGCGACTTATCAAACGCTAGAAAGGAATCCAAGCAAGTGGCGAAAATAGACCTCCTGGTCGTCCCACATGCACAGATGGCTGCCGTTGGGGCATAGCGCGAAGACCGCATGGGGCATGCTGATCGACGCGCTGACCGATGGCGGATCCAGGCAAGCCAGAGGCTAATGCGATCGGCAAGGCGCCAGATCGAAACCTATGCGTTGCCACGGCGGACTGAACCCCTCGCCCACTGATAGGCCTTTCCGTTCGGATAGGAAACCAGCTCCAGTTGCATGCCCCACGGACTGAGGAAATAAATCCAGGTTTCGCCAGCCGACGGTCCTTGCGTCATCACCGTCGGCTCGCCCATGACGGTCAGGCCGATCTGGTGCAGATAGGCCACCGCCGCATCCATGTCATCGACATAGAAGGCCAGATGGTGGCCGCCGATATCCGAGTTGCGGGGCGGCGTCTTGTGCTGGGTTTCGCTAGTGGCATAGCCGAAGATCTCCAGATTCGTATTGCCGGCGGTCATCATCACGATCTTGTCGATGACGGCATCGGCGGCAACGTTGAGATGGACGGCCATCCAGTCGTCGTTCGCTGCGAACGGGCCGAATTCATAGGCGACCTCGCAGCCGAAATGATCGCGGAAGAACGACACCGCTTCGTCGAGGTTGGGTACGGTAAAACCGACGTGATCCACTTTCTTGATGCCAGGAATGCTCATGTCTTTCTCGCGATAGTTGGATGCAGAGGACTTTGATCACTCTCCCCACACGCCACCGTCGTTGGCGTAAACACTTGGCAACGCGACAAGTCACCCGTATACGCCTGGGATGTTCTAAGTCGAGCGATGAAAGGAATGGCCAACAGCGCCAGGACGGCCATCGCCGTGGCCAGATAGCCAACCGCTGGCAGGCCCCAGTGCGGAATGACCAGGCCGCCGATCATGGCGCCCAACCCGATGCCGGCGTTGGCCGCGGAAACGTTGAGCGTGCCGGCCAACGCCTGGGCGTGCGAAGCCACGCGCATCACACGCACCTGGCAGATTGGAAACAGGGCCGTATAGGCAATACCCCAAAACACGAACGGCAGGTCAAACCAACCGCGCGCGCCTGCAAGCGACACGCTCGCCGCCATGCCGATGCCCAGGATCACCACGAAAAAGGCCGTGGCGCCAAGCGGACTGCGATCCACCGCGCGCCCGCCGAGCCAGTTGCCGATCAGGCCGATCGCGCCAAATCCCATCAGCCACCAGCCGACCTGCCCAGGCGCGATGCCGACCAGGGTTTCCAGCGTGTCCGCCAGGTACGTATAGGCGGTGAACATCGCCGTGAAGATCAGCACCGACAGACCGACATGGGCGACAAAGCGCGGATCCCTGAGAATGCGCGCCTGTTCGACGAGTCGCATGCGCCGCGGCAGCGCCAGCGTCGGCATGAAGGCCGCGATCAACATGGCCATCAACAGCGACAGGCCTGCCAATAGCGCAAAGGCGACACGCCAGCCAAAAGCGTGCGCGGCCAGCGTGCCCAGCGGTATGCCAAACAACAGCGCCGCCGAAATGCCCAGATACACCATCGACACCGCACGCCCGGCGCGCAGCGGTCCGGCAAGTTGTCCGGCAGTCTCGCTGGCCGTTCCCCAGAACACCGGGAGCAAAAGTGCAGCGATAAATCGCGCCAACGCGAGCACCCAGATATTCGGCGCCATGGCAGCGAGTGCATTGGACACGGCAAAGATCAGCAGGATGATCACGAACAGACGCTTGCGCTCGACATGCGACAGCAGGCCCGTCAGCAGCGGGCCGAACAGCATCACCGTGAACGCAAACAACGTCACCAGCTGCCCGGCGGCAGAGATCGAGATGCGCAGTTCATGCGCCAGCGCCGGCAGCAGTCCAACGATCAGAAACTCGGTCGTGACGATGACAAAGGCAGCGACCGCCAGGATGGCAATGGGCGCTGCACCACGCCCGGTCGGCGTGGCTGTTGGCAGAGATGGCATGAACGTCATCAGGCGTAGCAAGGGTTGGACTAGCTTATTGCGGATGCCGCATCTCTATAGCGGTATTATTTCCAGTGATTCTGGAATACATGTCCATAATGTGAGCGCAACATGACTCCCTCCGAGCGACTCAAAGGGCTTGAGGCCTTCGTCTTTACGGCGGACTCCGGCAGCTTCACCGCGGCAGCCGAGCGGTTGAACCTGACCAATTCAGCGGTCGGCAAAAGCGTGGCGCGACTGGAGGCGCGACTGGGCGTCCGCCTGTTTGAACGTTCCACGCGAACGCTGTCCCTCACCGACGCGGGCGCCGCGTACTACCGCACGTGCGCACGCGTGCTTACCGACCTCGCAGAAGCAGAGTCGATACTCGCCGCACAACGTGTGGAGCCCATCGGCCATCTGCGCCTGGATCTGCCTGCCGCCTTCGGGCGCATGAAGGTGTTGCCGCTGCTGTTGCCATTCTTCGCGCAGCATCCCAACCTGCGCCCGCATCTTTCGTTCACGGATCGCTTCGTGGATATCGTGGATGAAGGTATCGATGTGGCCGTGCGCATCGGTGGCGCGAATATCTGGCCTGATGCGCTGGGCCATCAATACCTGGGCGCCGAACGACTGAGCCTTTGCGCCTCGCCCGCGTACATTCAACGGCACGGCTCGCCGCAGTCGGCGGCGGAACTCCATCAGCACGACGCCGTCGTCTATGGTCGCGCCGATGGCAGCACCATCCCCTGGCTGATCGCGCAGGACGCCGGCCCGCCGGAACAATGGACGGTGGAAGCGACGATGGCGCTCGGTAGCGGCGAAGCCGTCGTCAGCGCCGTCAAAGCCGGCTGCGGCATCGCTCAGCTGGCCACCTGGCTGGTACGGGACGAACTGCAGGAAGGCACGCTGGTGAAGCTACTTCCGCAGCTCGAAGTGCAAGGCCTGCCGCTCAATCTCGTATGGCCACGCAGCCGTCAGTTGCAGCCCAAGGTCGATGCGATCCTCAAGCTGCTCACTGCCAAGTTGCGTATCGATTGAGTTCAACGCGCCCTGTACGGCGAACGTCTCACGCCAAGTCGATCAACCCGTGGCCGCCCTGCAGACGGGAAAATCGGTATAGCCCTTCTCACCGTCGCGTGTGTAGAAGTCCGAGCGCTCGGCCTCGGCCAGCGGCCAGTCATGCCTGAGGCGTTCAACCAGATCCGGGTTCGCGATGTATGGGCGGCCAAACGCTATGAGATCGACCAGGCCGCCATCCAGCGCGGCCTGCGCCGTTGTCCCGTCGAATCCGCCACACCAGATCAGACTACCGGAGAAACTCTCGCGCACTTTGCGCATCAGTGCGTCACTCAGATGCGGCTGATCAAAGTTGCCATCCTGTGCGTTGCCCGAGGGCATCAGCTGGTAAACCATGTGCAGATAAGCGATGCCGCGCCGGCTCAGCTCGCTGGACAGGTACAGCAAGGTTTCCTCGACCCGCGGATCAGCCGGCATGCTGCCATACCGACCGAACGGCGATAGCCGCACACCCACCCTGCCCGCGCCCAGAATCCGTATCGCGGCGTCTACCACTTCCAGTAACAGCCGGGTGCGATTCTGAGGTGACTGGCCGCCGTACTGATCCGTGCGTGTGTTCAACACCGAATTCATGAACTGATCGAACAGATAGCCGTTGGCGCCATGGATTTCCACGCCATCGAATCCCGCGCTCAATGCATTGCCGAACGCCGCCGCAAACTCGTCGACCACCACCGCCGTCTCCGCCGTCTGGATCTGCCGCGGCGTACTGGCGCGCAGGAAGGTGAGCCTGCCGCTGGCATCGTGGATAAACACATCCGATTCGCTTGCGCGCTCGGCAGTCGCACCCCAGGGGGCCTCGCCGTTGGGCAGCATCGAGGTATGCGCCAGGCGGCCGACGTGCCAGGTCTGGAGGAAAATCGTCCCGCCATGTCGGTGGACTTCGTCGGTGACCAGACGCCATCCGCGCACCTGCTCCTGCGTGTAAATGCCTGGCGTCCACGCGTATCCTTTCGTATGCAGGGACACGTCGGCGGCCTCTGTGACGATCAAACCGGCGCCCGCGCGCTGGCCGTAATAAGTGGCCATCATGGCGTTGGGCACATCGCCCGGGGATGTCCGGGTCCGGGTCATTGGTGCCATCACAGTGCGGTTTTTCATCACGATTTGATCGCCCAGCGCGTGGCTTTCGAACAACGTAGTCATTAGCGTTTCCTCGATAGGAAGATCCAATGCACGTACGTTAGGACGCTTGAATTCGACTATCTACACACCAATTGGTGCGCATCATGACCATCATCAAACGTCTACCCGGATTACCCATTGAACGTGCGCTCGGCGTCATTTCCGGACGCTGGAAAGCGGTGATCATCCACGTGCTGTTGCGCGGCCCGAAGCGCACCTGTGAACTTGAACAGCAAATTCCATCGCTGACTCAGAAAGTACTGATACAGCAGTTGCGCGCGCTGGAAGAACACGGCCTGGTTTATCGAAAGGTGAGCGCCGACGACACACGCTGCGTCGATTACGGGCTGACACCGCTGGGCTTGAGCCTCGAACCACTGATCGTGCAATTGCAGAAGTGGGGTGAGCACCACGCTGAGGCGCTGGGCGACACCGAGCGATTGCTGCCCTGCGAAGCGGTGGTTCGTCCGGTCCCGAAGACGGCAAAGAAATGAGCCCTTCGAAACCGCGATCGAGGCATGTCGGAAGCAGACGCCCGTGGCTCAAAGCCACATGCTGGCCACTCAGAACACCAGCCTCGCCCCGAACATCCACGTCCGCGCCGGCGCCGGCTCGTAATAGCGACCATTGCCGTCGTTGACGATGACCGACCCGACATAGCGATGATCGGCAAAGTTGTTCACGCGGGCGCTCAGTTGCATGCGTGCTGACTCCCCCAGCGGGAAGGCGTAAGTCACGTCGGCGTCGGCGATGACGTAGCCGGCTGCGCGCGCGGTGCCGAAGTCGTTTGCCGTCGTCGGGCCCGCAGCGGTGAGCGTAAGGCCCTGACTCCAATGCGCGTCGCCATCATGACGCAGCAGCAAGGAGCCGTAGTCTTCCGGCACGCCCGGCATGCGGCTGCCGGCGTGCACCGGCACGTTTGGCGCGAGGCATGGCGTGGCGGTGCAGGTAAGGAAGCTGCTGCGGAACTGTGCCTGCAGGTGCGTATAGCCGGCGACCAGATGCCAGGATGGAGCGATTTCGCCGTCCATCGACAACTCGACGCCCTGCCGCCTGGCCTCCGGCACGTTGCGATAAGTCGTGCGTCCATTAACGCTGGCATCGATCGCCAACTCGTCGCGCGTGTCGGCGCGGAACAGCGCCGCGTTGAAGAACAGCATCTGCGTCGCCTGCCATTTCGCGCCCAGCTCGATGTTGTGGCTGTGTGCAGGCCGCAGGTTGAAGGCTAGGCCTGGCTGGCCGTCGCTGCGATAACCCAGCTCGTTGTAGCTGGGCGTTTCGAAGCCTTCGCCGTAGCTGGCGTAGAGCCGAAGGTCGTCACCTGGACGCCATTGCAGGGCGACCACCGGCGTCGTGGCCGCATAGTTCACGTTGCCGCTGTCATCGGGATTGGATGGTGTTACGTAGTAGTCGTGCGCACTGAAGCGCACGTCGTCATGGCGCAGTCCCAGCATCAACGCCCAGGCAGGCTCGAAGTGCCAGTACCACTGCGCGTACGCATCGACGTTGTTGACGTTGTCGTCCTCGTCGCGACGCAGCGCGCCTTTCACGCCCAGCGTGTCGCCCACGAAATTCTCGTAACCAAGGCGATGTTGCCGCTGGTAATCGCCACCGCCGCCAAGCACGAATTCGTAGTCGCCGCCCAGCCAGTCGCCGCGATGCGTCCAGCGCAGGTCCGCGCCGCCATAGTGCGTGTCCGGCTGCACGACGCCGCCGGGCTGCAACGGATTGGCTTGAGTGGCGACGGGAATGGACTGGTACTGGGTGATTTCTCGCTGACCGTAGTACACCATCGCGCGCCATTGGCCGTCGTCGCCGGAAGGCCGTTCGTAGATCAGACCTAGCTGATCCTGGCGGGTGCTCTTGCGCGTGTCGAACTGCTCGGCCACGGGCGATGCCTGCCGCGGATCCGCCTGCAGCTGCGCCTTGGTGAGGCCCATGGGGTCCTGCGCCACGGGTTGATCCAGATGGTTCATCACCAGCGTGAGTGTCCGCCCCTGCCCCAGGTCAAAGCCCAGGCGCGCATGCGCCGTCTGGCGGTTGACGCGGCTGTGGTCGCGGTAGCCGCCGGAGAGCAGCTGCGAAGCGGCGACGTTGTAATCCATCGCGCCGACGGTGCCGCGCGTATCGGCGAGATAGCGGAAGCTGTCGTTGCTGCCGGCGTAGACACCCAGCGTCGTCTGCGGCGTGGCCGTGCCTGGTGCACTCCACAGCTGCACCACGCCGCCCGCGGCATTGCCGTAGAGCACGGAGTACGGGCCACGCAATACCTCCACGCGATCGGCCACGTCAAAATCGAAATGCGATACCTGTCCCTGCCCGTCCGGCAAGGTGGCAGGAATACCGTCGACATAAAGGCGAATGCTGCGCACGCCAAAGGTGCTGCGCGAGCCGAAGCCACGGATGGAGATCTGCTCGTCCTGCGCGTAGTTCTGCCGATCGCGCGCCAGGATGCCCGGCACGCCCACCAGCATCTCGGAAAGATTGATGCCGGGATTGCCGACCTGCGCCGGCGCCACCTTGACAACGCTGAGCGCCGCGGGAACATCCAGCGGCGGCATGTCGAGGCGACTGGCATTGACCTGCACGGCCGGCAGCGTCGCCTGCTGTGCGCTGGTCATCCACGGCCAAGACGTCATGCACGCTGCGCCGATCATCAGGTGGACACGCCGCAACTGCATCGCCCCTCCCGTGGCATCGAAGGCAGCAGACTATCATCACGAAAGCCTGTCGATGGATGCAAGTGACAAATATGTCATTCGCGACATGCACCACATCCACCTATGCTGGGGCATGCTTGTGCGTGGCCATGCCATCTGGACGTCCGTTTGATGTCCCATGACTCTTACATGACAGTGCTCCCGCCCTATCCCCGAGGAACGACATGAACGGCTCAAGGCCCGCCCCCAAGTCACGCCGCGTCAGAGCGCTCATGGCCATGGCTGCGCTGATCGGCATGGTTTCCATGCCTTCGCTGGCCCAGCAGGACGTGGCGCGTTTCCACAATGCGCCCGCCGCCACGGACAAGACGCCGAACCCCTACGCCGGCAAGGCGGACGCGGTCAACGACGGCAAGACGCTGTACGGCTCGTATTGCGCGGCCTGCCACGGCGTGGCTGCGCAGGGCAACGGCAACGTACCGCCACTGGCGAGCACGACGGTCAAGAAGGCTCCGCCAGGTGCAGTGTTCTGGTTCATCACGCACGGCGACGTGGCCAACGGCATGCCCGCGTGGGATTCGCTGAGCGAAGAGCAGCGCTGGAAGATCGTGACGTACCTCGATTCGCTGGAACCGGGCAAGCCCGCCGCCGGCGCACCGACGGCAGTGGCCTCCATGACGCCCGGCAACTGGCCCGCGCCAACGCCGCCATTCACCGATTTCCGTTACGAATCCCCGGGCACCAGCCGCAAGATCACCGCGGCCGATCTGCCCCAGCCCTACGCCACCAAGTCGGCCGGCAACGCACCGCAACTGGTGGCTCGCCCGGCTGATGTGTGGCCCAAGGCGCCACCGGGCTTCAAGGTGGAACTGTTCGCCACGGGGCTGGACAATCCACGCCTGCTGCGTACCGCGCCCAATGGCGACATCTTCGTGGCCGAGACCAAGGCCGGCCGCATCACGCTGTTCCGCGGCATCACCGCCGATGGCCATCCCAAGGAAACGCACGTCTACGCCACCGGCCTCAACCAGCCGTTCGGCATCACGTTCTATCCGGCCGTCCATCCGCAATGGATCTATGTGGGCAACACGGATGCCGTCGTGCGTTTCGCGTACAAGGACGGCGATGTGCAGGCACCCGGCAAGCCCGAGCACATCGCAGACCTGCCGCACAGCGATGGCGGGCACTCCACACGCGATATCGCCTTCTCGCCGGATGGCACGCGCATGTACGTGTCGGTCGGTTCGAAATCCAACGTGGACGATACCGATACCACGCCGGAAGAAAAGAACCGCGCGGACATCCTGGTGTTCAAGCCCGATGGTTCGGACATGCACATCTACGCCAGCGGCATCCGCAATGCGGTGGGGCTCGCGGTCGATCCCAAGAGCGGCGAGTTGTGGTGCTCGGTCAACGAGCGCGATGGCCTGGGCGACAACCTCGTGCCCGACTACATCACCCACGTGCAGGAAGGCGGATTCTACGGCTGGCCGTGGTGGTACATCGGCAACCATCAGGACCCGCGCAACGCCGGCAAGCATCCGGAACTGGCCAGCAAAGCCATCGTCCCCGACGTGCTGCTTCACCCGCACAACGCCTCGCTGCAACTCACCTTCTACGACGGCACGCAGTTTCCCGAGGCCTATCGCGGCGACATCTTCGCCGCGGAGCACGGCTCATGGAACCGTTCCGCACGCGTCGGCTATGAAGTGATCCGCGTGCCACGCCACGGCACCGCGCGCGCCAGCGGCGACTACGAAGACTTCCTCACCGGCTTCGTGCTACCCAGCGGCCAGGCCTGGGGCCGCCCTGTCGGCATCACCACGGCCGGCGATGGCTCGCTGCTGGTCAGTGACGATGGGTCAAATGTGATCTGGCGGGTGAGTTACGTGGGCGGCTGAGAGGAGCAACCTGTTACGCGCACGTTGCGGCGACCCGCAGTGGCAGGGTTGTCGATGTCCCTTTGGCTCGATAGCGGACCATACAAATCCCCCTGCTTCGCTTCTATAAACATGCGAACCACACGCAACGATAACGTCGTGACAAGGGAGTCACGCTCGCGGTGCTATTGAACGACGTTCACCGCCCGAGATGCAGGGGACAAACCACGCGAGGAGGTATCAGCGATGCCTACAATCACCACACCGGACGGCGTAGAGATCTTCTATAAGGACTGGGGATCCGGTCAGCCTATCGTCTTCAGCCATGGGTGGCCCCTGTCAGCCGACGACTGGGATGCCCAGATGACGTTTTTCCTTCAGCACGGCTACCGCGTGATCGCCCATGACCGGCGCGGGCACGGTCGGTCCGATCAAGTCGGCACCGGCAACGACATGGACCACTGGGTCGCCGACCTCGCTGCACTGACCGGGCACCTCGGCCTCCGCGACGCGATCCACATCGGGCACTCCACCGGTGGCGGCGAGGTGGCTCGCTACGTCGCGCGGCATCAGGACCGGGTCGCCAAGGCAGTGCTGGTGGCCTCGTTGACGCCCAACATGGTGAAAACCGACGCGAACCCTGCCGGTCAGCCGCAGGAGTTTTTCGACGCGGTTAGGGCAGGAATGCTTGGCAATCGATCGGAGTTTTACCGGGCAGTCCCGGAGGGTCCTTTCTACGGATTCAACCGTCCGGGCGCCAAGCCGTCTGAGCCGGTGATCGCGAATTGGTGGCGCCAGGGCATGGCCGGCAGCGCCCAGGCTCATTACGAGACCGTCTCCTCCTGGCTGGAGGATTACACCGAAGACCTGAAGAAGATCACCGTGCCGGTCCTGGTCATGCATGGCGAAGACGACCAGATCGTTCCGTTCGCCAGCGCGGTACCTCGCGCGGTCAACCTGCTCTCGAACGGTAAGCTCAAGACATACCCTGGCTACCCGCATGGCATGCTGACCACCCACGCTGACGTCCTCAACCCGGACCTTCTCGCGTTTATCAAATCCTGAAGGGACGCCGGCACGACCAGAACTGGGCAATTCGAGTGGCGCGCTCCAAAGGGTGCGCCACTCAATCTCTCGAGGCCGCCGCTGTAAGGAGCAACGACGACTGCACTTTACGGCTTCCAGTCCACCTTGTATTCCTCAAGATAGGCGTCGACGGCGGCGCCTATGGTGGGATATGGGGTGCCGAAGCGCTCCAGCAGCGAGAAGCGCTCCATTTTTTCCTTGACGGGATCTTTGATCTCGGCGAAGCGCAGTTCGATGCCAGATTCGCGCAGCGACCGTTCCAGCTCGGCAAGCATGTCCGCTGAGGTCACGTCGATGCTGGTGACCGGCTCTGCGGCGACGATGATTCGTCGTACCTGTGTTGGCGAATGCGCCACCGCCTCCAACAGGCGCTGATGGAACAGCTCGGCATTGGCGAAGAACAGCGGCGCGTCCCAGCGAAACAGCACGAGCCCCGGAATACGACGCGCGGCAGGATAGCGTTTGATATCGTGATAGCCCCTGATGCCGTCAACTCGGCCCATCACGGCATAGTGCGGGCGCCAGCCGTCCCAGAGAAATTCCATGATCGCTATGGCGATCGCGATGCCGATGCCGGGAATGACTCCCAAGACGGCGACACCGACGAAGCAAGCCATCGAAAGCCAGAATTCCCACGGCTGGATGCGAAGGATGCGGCGCAGGTCGTCAAACTCGAACAAGCCGATCGCCGCGGCGATCACCACCGCCGCCAGAGCGCTGCTGGGCAAGTATTCCAGCAGGTTCGGCGCCAGTAGCAGCAAGAGCGCCACCGCCAAGGCGCCGACCACACCCGCGAGCTGAGTCTTTGCGCCTGCGGCTTCGGCAACCGGTGTGCGCGACGAGCTGCTGCTGATCGCAAATCCCTGGAAAAGCCCAGCCGCCAGGTTGGCGGCACCCAGGCCGATCATTTCCTGATTGGGATCGACGACGGCACGGGTCTTGGCTGCATACGTGCGCGACAGCACACTGGTGTCAGCGAACGCCACCATCGCCACGGCGCAGCCGCCGATCAGCACCTGGCCAAGGTCAGCCACACCGATCCATGGCAGGGCGAACGATGGCAGGCCCTGTGGGAGTGGACCAAGCACCTTGATTCCCGCGCTCTCTGCCAGGCCAAACCAACCGACCACGATCGTGGCGGCGACCACAGCGATCAGGAGTCCGGGGATTCGCTTCCAGCGCTTGAGCAAGAGGATCATCGCCAGGGTGCCGATACCAACGAAGAACGCCACCCAATTGGCTCGACCTTCAACAATCGCCCGGACAATCCGCACGACGTTGCGCAGCGGCCCGGCGCTTTCGACGGAAAAGCCCAGCAACTTGGGTAGCTGACTGATGAGCACCGTGAGCGCAATCCCGTTCATATAGCCGTAACGGATCGGCTTGGACAGCAACTCGGTGACAAATCCCATGCGCGCAATGCCGATCAAAATGCACACCAGCCCAGACACGATCGCCATCAGGCTGGCAACGGCCACGGCACGTGCCGGGTCGCCTGCAGACAGCGGAAGCACCACTGCCAGAATCACCGCGGCGAGTGACGAATCGGGCCCCAGCACCAGAATTCGGCTCGGACCGAACAGCGCATAGACGAGCAACGGGACGATGGTGGCATACAGGCCATTGATGCCCGGAACACCTGAAGCCACGGCGTAGGCAATGCCGACCGGGACAAGCATGGTGGTCAGCACGAGGCCGGCCATCAAGTCGTGCGCCAGCCAAGCCGCTTGGTATTGGCGGGCGATTTGCACTCCGGGTAACCAACGCAGCCAGCCGCTCATGCTTGGTCCTTTGCCGATTGGGGTGGGTCGTAGGTGCGCATTGAACGATCGCCAGCTGCCGTCAGTAGTGTTCCTTTACGTACTTGATGGGGTAGTCCGGTTCGACGTAGTCGCCGATCTTCTGCCGTTTCGGGAACTTGATTTTTTCGAGCGGCACCTCTTTATAGGGCACTCGGTCGAGCAAGTGCCGGATGATGTTGAGACGTCCACGGCGCTTGTCGTCTGTGCGCGCCACGTACCACGGCGCATACGGGGTGTCGGTCGCGGCAAACATGTCATCGCGGGCTCGCGAATAGTCGTACCAACGGCCATACGACTTCAGGTCCATCGGCGAGAGCTTCCAGAGCTTGCGTCCATCGTTCGCTCGCTCCTTCAGTCGCCGGGTTTGCTCCGCTTCGCTGACTTCCAGCCAATACTTCAGAAGGACCACGCCCGACTCGACGATCGCCTTCTCCATCAGCGGCGCCACCTGCAGGAATCTGCGCACCTTGGCTTCCGGCGTGAACTCCATCACGCGCTCGACGCCGGCGCGGTTGTACCAGCTGCGATCGAAGATAACGACCTCCCCTGCTGCCGGCATGTGGGCCATGTAGCGTTGCATGTACATCTGGCTTTTCTCGCGATCCGTCGGCGCGGGCAAGGCCACCACCCGGAACACCCGAGGACTGACCCGCTCCGTCAGGGCCTTGATCGCGCCCCCCTTCCCCGCCGTATCACGCCCTTCAAATACCACACAAACCTTGAGCCCTTTGGCGACAACCCACAGCTGCAGTTTGACCAGCTCGACGTGCAACTTCTCGAGCTCCGCCTCGTACTCCTTCCGCTTCATCTTTTCCGGCGCCGCGCCGGCTGCTTTGTCTTCTTTGTCGCCCTTCATGTCGTTTGCTCCCATGTGGGTCGTGATCGCCTGCAGTGATCTCAACCGCTCAACCGCCACTTAGTGATTGAGGTACACGCTCCTCGCTGGGGAATTTCCAACAACATCAGCAACACATGGACCATCGAGCTCGGGCACGCGAGTAACGGACATCTATCCCGACGGCTGTGATGTGCCGTCTCCGCGACAATCTTCCGCGACACATAGCCAAGGTTGAGATGATGTCAGTCCAAGCGGAACAAACATCGCCCTGACCTAAGCCATGAACATCCGTGATCGCGTGGCCCGCAGTCGGATACCAAGCGCGCGCTTTATTGCCCGCCTTTCTCATTCTCGGTGGCTTTGATGATGATCTCGCCATAGAGCTGGACGATCCTCGCACCCAGGGTATGGAACTCCGGATTACGCACAACGAACTTCTCCGCCTCTTGAGCATCTCTGAGCGCCTTCTTCAGAAATTCGAGTTCGGAGTCACTTAGGCGTTCGCCGCTGTCGATTCGCTTCTTTATCTCGAGCGTTCGAGGCAGCCGGAACTTGACGAGCCGTTCGAGCAATGCCTGGATGGTACCCGCGTCATCTGCCTGGTCGGACATCAGGGGTCTCCTGCCTGCGAGCGAAGCCTAATTCTACTCTTCCACGCCGTGTCGCTTCGCCACCACGAAACCTTCATCGAGCGATGCAAGGCCGCGCGCCTGAAAATGGCTGTGACCACCCATGGCGCCGGAAATTGACGGCCGACCGTTGAGCACCGAAGAAGTGCCCGCCCCATCTACAAGGGCGCTGGCGACGGACACATTCAATGCTTGACTACGCAAAGCCAGACCAAGGGAAGTGCCTGTGCGCTTCGGTTTGTAGGCCGCGATTGACCCTCGCAGAACATCTTAAGTAGTTCTACTTACGCATAGGGCGTGAGTCTGCAGCTGCAGTCCGCTATCGAAAGCGGACCTTAGCCCAACGTTGCGGCCGCCCCCGATGAAGGGGATGGGATAGACGAGGGCTTCCAAAACAAGAAGTAGGCAGCAGGCACGAAGTAGAAGACCATCCAGTGACCGGAAAAGCCGCGCACCTCATTTGCCTTGAAGGCAGCGAATTGGGTAGCGGTGATCTCCCTGATCAGCTTTCCATGCTCCATCAGAACGTAACGTCCATTCTCAGCGACGGGATTGCCCCCACCCGTGTTGAGCATGAAGACCGCGAAATTGATCATCGCGTAGACAAAGATCACGCCACCGAGTGCAGCCACCCACCGAGGCAATCCCTTCGCCATGGCGAATAAAGATTTGTTGCCGGCGAAGTCTTTCCGGCTGAGCAAAACAAACGGCAGAAAAACGACAAAGATCCCGCCGTGGAGAAACCACACAGCAGGCATGGACGACGCAACATCGATACCCATCAGTGCCTGCAAATGCACCACAAGCGAGGCCAGGAACCCAACCAATGCCAGGCTACCCAGCGCGTATCGCAAAACCTTCATGGATCTGATCCGTCTGTCTTCGCATCGGTTGATGCGCCCCTTTTCTCGCCCGGAAAGCTGACGAGCCCCTTGTCTGAATAACAGTAGCTACGTCCCTAGGCAGGCACAACAACGTCGGCTGTGGAATCCGGGCCGGGATCGGCAACCACCGCCCAAGCCCAAGTGCGGCACAGTGCACAAACGGCCGTCCAGCTGGCTTGCTGAAACCACGCCTGCGTGGCTGAATGGCCGGGTCGACAGGGGGTTCGCATGTTTTTGCGCAGCATCGCTTCGCGGCTGTCTCTCTGGGTGCTCGCCGGCTCCGTATTGGTGCTGACGATTGCCGGCGGCGTGCTGTTCTACCGGGTGAGCGGGCAGATCCTCGAGAAAGCGCATGGCGAAGCGACAGCACTCGCCAACGAGGCGGGCAACCGGATCGAACAGCGCCTGGCTCGCGTGGCCGACACGGCGCAAACCCTGGCCGTGGTGGTGGGCGCCCATCCGGATGGCGCCGATCTCACGCTGCGCGGCGCTCTCGCACGCAATGCCGACCTTTCCGGACTGGCCGCAGCCTTCGTGCCCGCGGCCGGCAATCCACCCGAGTCGCCCTTCATCAGCCGCCAGGATGATGGCTCCCTGGATCGGCGCGACCTGCGCAAGGACATCAACCCGTACTGGCAGGCGAACTGGTTTCTGGCAGGCCTGAGCTGCTCGCAGGGTTGCTGGCAACGCCATTTCCATTCGCAGTCGCGCCAACGCGAGATGATCAACTACTCCGTCGCCATCAGTGCGGATGGCCGTCCGACGGGCTTGATCAATGCCGACGTCTCCCTGGATTGGCTCAGCCGCACCTTGAAGGAGTTGGGCAAGCCGGCGGGCGCGTATGCCTTCGTCCTGGACGAAAGCGGTACGTATCTTGCCCACGACAACCCTGCCCTGGTCGGCCAGCGCGGCCAGGCCAATTTGCTGGAGGCGCTGGCCACTCATCAGGCCAGCCACGTACGGCTCGCCGTTGCGCAGAACCCGCAGGCGCAAGGCAAACCGGTGTGGATCTACTTCGTGCCGATCGAGGGCACCCACTGGCGCTTCGGCCTCGCCATGCCGGAGAGCAAGATCTACGCCGGCGTGCGGCAGGCGTTCGTCCAGGCGCTATTGCTGGGCTTGCTCGCCCTGCTTGCCCTGGCGGTGATCACGCTGGCGGTGACGCGACGCATCCTGACCCCGCTGGGCACGCTGACGTCGCGCGCCGAGCAGGTGGCGCGCGGCGCACTGGCCTTCGAATTGCCCCCTGCCCGCTTCCCGGACGAAGTCGGCCGCCTCACCCAGGCCTTCGACCGCATGCGCACGGAGCTGGCATTGCATATCGCCGAGCTGACCCGCAATGCGAAGGAACAGCAGCGCCTGGCCAGCGAACTGGATATCGCACACCAGATCCAGACCGCGCTGCTGCCGGGCGAGCACTACCTGGACGCGCACTGCGAGAACTTCGAGCTGCACGCACTGCTTCGACCGGCCCGCGCCGTGGGCGGCGACCTCTACAGTTACTTCATGCTCAATGAGCGGCGCTTCTGTGTGATGGTGGGCGATGTGTCCGACAAGGGCATACCCGCCGCGCTATTCATGGCGCGCACCATCACGCTCGCCAAGGCGCTGGCGCCAAGGGCGCGATCACCGCAGCACTTGCTCTCGATGCTCAACGTCGAACTCTGCCGGAACAACGACAGCTGCATGTTCGTGAGCCTGCTGTGCGGCATGCTGGATACGGCGACCGGCGAACTGGTGATGGCCAGCGCAGGACACGAGCCGCCCGTGCTCTGCGACGCCGATGGCGTCCGCCTGATCGAGCTGGACACCGGTGCCGCGCTCGGCCTTGATGAGGAGGCCCGCTATCCGCCTCGGACGCTGCGGCTGCATGCCGATCAGACGCTGCTGCTCTATACGGATGGCATCACCGAAGCGACCGACACCGGTCAGCAGCTATTCGGCGTCGAACGCTTGCTGGCATGCCTGGGGCGCTCCCCGACAGGCTCCGCCGCCGAACTTGCTGCTGGCCTGCTGGCTGAGGTGGACCGCTTTGCAGAAGGCGCAGGGCAAGCCGACGACATCACCGTGCTCGCCCTGAACTGGCATCATGCCCTGGCCGACGGGAACGCACTCATGCTCGACCTGACCATCCATGCCTCGATGGACGATGTCTTCGACACGCTTGATCGCTGCGACGCCTCGCTGCGCGATCAAGGCGTGTCGCCCGCGGTCCGCGATGACGTTCGGCTGGTGCTCGAGGAACTCATGGTCAACATGGTGGAGCATGGTCACGCGGGCGGCACCGACCGCAAGATCGAACTGCATATGCGCCTGGGTGATGACGCTGTATTGATCGATCTGCACCATGATGGACACCCCTTCGATCCACTGCAGGTGCCCACGCCCGCGCTTACCGGCGACCTGGCCGACGCCGACGAGATCGGCGGCCTGGGCATCCACCTGGTGCGTGCCATGGCGAGCGAACTGAGCTACAGCCATGACGAGCATGGCAACCACTTGCAGCTACGCTTTCTCCACCCCGCACGACCGGAGCCAGACCATGACGTTTAGCTTGAACGTTGAGAACGAGTCGCCCAGCCGAACGACACTGCATCTCCATGGCCGGCTCGACGCCCAGACCTTCAATGAATTTGATCTGGCCATGCTGGACGTACTTCCGGGCCTGCCCGAGGGCGGCACCGTCGTGCTGGATCTTTCCGCACTGGCATACATCAGCAGCGCCGGCCTGCGCAGCATCGCCAAGATCCGTCGAACGATGCGCGCGCGCAACGGGCACACCCTGCTGCTCAATCCCCAGCCGCAGGTACGCAAGGTCTTCGACATTGTCAAAGCGGTGCCGTTGAACGAGGTGTTTGCGAACGCGCAGGAGCTCGATGAGTACCTCGATCACATGCAGCGCCAGATTACGGGCGACGAGCCGGCGAGCCATTCGTGAAGGGGCGGATGCCAGGGAGGCGTCGCGTGGAGTGATTTGTGCGCAGGTCGGTTATGGGTCGAAAGTGGATACCTCTACCGTCATGCACGCCCATGCATCGAGCAGGTCCTACTCGATGCCTTGGGTCGAACGCGAACATCCATGACTAATCGCAGGCTACCTGCCCCTTGTCAGCGTCAATGAAACGCGCGTTGCCCAGCACGACCTGAAAGACGGGTTCCGGCCACGACTCGAACGAAGATCCGCCAGCCATCACCGGGCAACTGGATGTCTTCAGAAGCTTGTCGCTATCCAATGGCATCATCCCCATGTTGAATTTGAGCGATTGACTGAAAGGGTTGGTCACCTTCAGCAACATGCTTCCGTCATCGGACTGATGAAGAGTCACGATGAGCGTCTTCTCAGGATGCGTGACTGCTTCGACAACCCGGAAGTCAGTCAGCCGATCGTTGGTCTTGTCGGCCTCGATATACAGAGTCTGCCCAGCAAGTATCGCCAGCCAATGGGGCTGCACCGCCCCTGGCATGACGTCGAAAGTGCGATCGAACATCGCACCATCCTTTTGCTTCAGCAACACGTGAACGTTGTGCTGGCAAACGGTTTCCCTGCACATCTCTTCCATCGTCTTTTGATTATTGGCCTGCGCAGAGAGCGACGGCTCGCCGGCAATGGCACTGCTGAAAGCCATCCAAAGACCGACCGCAATGACCAGCATTGAAAAACGCATGACGCTCCTTTGTTTTCTGAGATAGCGCACCCAGTCACCGCCGGGAACGCGTCATAAAGTCCGCTCCAAGGCGAAGGCGGACATTAGAACGTTGTGCGAACTACCCGCACTTGCTCGACGCCCAGCCGCCGCTCGTCAAGCCCACCCTGTATTGAACACGGCGCCCTTCGGACAGAAACGTGACTGCGCTTAACACGCCATTCCTGCAAAACCACATTTCACGAGGTGCACCGCTCCCTGGCACGTCTTCTCGCCACCCGCTAGCGACCAGGTGATCCCGGTAGAACTGCGCAATCTCGTTCGGGTCACCATCGACGACATAGTTCTGTTCCGCCGTTGCAATGGTTACCCGGTCAACCAGCTTCGGACCGCCTACAAGCACGCTGCCTGGCGGTATCGGAAGAGACTTCAAGGTCGCCTCCAAGACACCCACCGGGTTCCGGGCGTAACTGGAAGCACCTGTCCGCGCTTGCCAAAACATGTAGAAGGCAACCGCGCATACCGTCGCGAGAACCAGTCTGCCGATGAGTGGACTCACGTTTCTGTTCAACCGCATCCCCTACCTGGCTAGCCAGAACTTTGTACCCGATTGTCGGCTCTGGGTCGAAAGCGGACTTCAGCTAACCAACCATGGCCTCGTGCAAGAAGGTCGCAGGCACATAGACAAGCGCCGCTACGCCGATCAGGCCGGCAGTCAGAACTACTCGTCTCAGCCGCTTTATTGTCGACTCAATATCCGCTGGAACCGGATTGCGAAATAGTGGCTTCCAGTTAAGGGGTCCAATGCCGTAGAACGCCACATCCAGACTGGATGTATAAAGCGCCCCAGCAAACTCGGGATGGGCTTTGGAAATGCCCTTCCAGGCCCTCCCTGCGACCAGCATCAAGTACCACCGGCTCAGAATCGCCGCGAAAGCCAGCGTCACGGCAGCAGTCAAGTTCATCGTCCCCTCCATTGCCTCCTGCCGTCCCCGCTTTCGTTGGCTTTAGCGTCCGCCGTGGGTCGAAAGCAGACATACTCGTTCATTCCCGGATGCTACAAGACAACCTCGCGATCGGTATTTTTACTGATCCAAATAGCGTGGATCTACGCTTGTCTGGGCAGTAGCTGCCTCGGAAGATGTCCTCTCTTACGCGGGGCCTCTAGGGCCAGGGGGCATCCATGGATCGTCGCCAGTTCGTGAAATCCGCAGCTGCCGGCACGCTTGTGTCGGTCACCGGTTTGTCCCTGGCGGAAACCGCCTCGGCATCAGCCACTGCTTCCAAGTCAGTCACGCAGAGCATCTCCATGCCAGCCACGACCACCGAGCGCGAGCCGCTGGGCGGGCAGCCGCCGCCTGGATCGAAGCCATCCGTCAGCGACTTCGATGCGCAGATCAAATATCACCGTGCCTTTGAAGCCGTGCTGTGGAACATGCCGGCGATCGCCATCTATTCGTTCCGCCGGGCGGCGTTCGACAGCCTCGGCTTGAAAGACAACGACGTCATCGTCTATTCGGCGCCAGCCACGCCGAAGCTGGAGGCGATCACGGCCAACTCCACCACGCCCTACATCGCGGCCTATACGGATCTGCGCAAGGGACCCGTGGTGCTGGAGGTCCCCGCGGCCGGGCCCGACGGAAGCCTGTATGGGCAGGTGGTCGATGCATGGCAATTCACCATTGCCGACGTCGGACCCGCCGGTTTGGATCAGGGCAAGGGCGGCAAGTACCTGTTCACGCCGCCGGGCTACAAGGACGCCATCCCATCCGGTTTCATCCATGTCCCCTCGCCCAACTATCGCATCGCCTTCGCGTTCCGCTCCGTGCCGGCCGAAGGTAAAACCGCCACCGATGCGTACAAGTACGCCCAGCGGCTACGCATGCACTACCTGTCCGAGGACAAGAACCCGCCGAAGCAACGTTTCGTCGACCCCATCGACGAGCGCTACCCGACGCTGCCGTTCTACGACGAGCGCCACTTCCAGGACATGCACGAGATCATGAGCGTGGAGCCTGTGCACGAACAGGACAAAGTCATGATGGGCATGCTGGTGTCGCTGGGCATCGAACAGGGCAAGCCTTTCAACCCGGACGAGAAAACCAAGGGCATCCTGCGGCAAGCCGCCATCGACGCGTGGTACTACCTGCAATACTGGTACGACACACAGGTCTTCAAGAAAGCCTTCTGGCCGGATCGCCATTACGTTGCCTTGTTGCAGGCGGACGCCAACAAGCGATTCACCTTCGTCTATGACGATCGCATCGACCTGATCGAGCGGGCCGCCGAATACTTCTGGTGCACCTATATGCCCAAGGTGCTGGCGGATGTTCCCGCCACGCAATACCTGATGGCGGTGGCCGACAAGAACGGCAAGCTGCTGGAGGCGGGCAAGCTCTACAAGGTCGACGTGCCCAAGGACATGCCGATCAAGCAGTTCTGGGCGCTCACGGTGTATGACCGCGCCACCTTCTCCTTCATCTATACCGACTCCAATCGCACCACCTTGTCCTCGTACGACCTGGACAAGATGAAGAAGAACGCCGACGGCAGCGTAACGATTTACGTGGGCCCCAAGGCGCCTGCCGGCCTTGAAACGAACTGGCTACCCACCCGCGGCAAACGCCCACTGCCGGCGATGCGCCTGTACGGCGTCACCGAGGCGCTCAACAACAAGACTTTCAAGATGCCGGACTTCGAGGAGGTGGTGTGATGTTCGCGACGCCCTTATCCAAACGCCTGCACGTCCTTTCGTCTGCGCTGTTGATGGTGTTGGCCGCCCCGCTGGCTGGCGCTCAGACGCAAACTGGCAGTGCATCGCACGATGCCTTGGTCAATGCCAAGTTCGAGGGCGACTACCCCACCAAGGAGACTGCCGACACCTTGCGCGACGAGTTGTTCTTCCAGCGCGCCGTGCAGGTGTACCTGTGGTCGCTGCCGGCCGTGAACATCTACGCCATGAAGGAAGGCTCGGAGAAGACCTATGGCGCGGGCTACAACGTGCTGCCCATCTGGAAGGAACGCCTCAACGCCAAGACCAAGGTCACCACGCCCAACTCCGACTGCATCTACGCAATGGGTTACGTGAACCTCAAGGACGGGCCGATCGTGGTGGAGGTGTCGCCCAAGAACCAGGGCATCTTCGACGATTTCTATCAGCGCCCGCTCACCGGTCCCACCATCGACGGGAAAGCCTATCTCGGTGACTTCGGCTTCGCCGGTCCCGACGGCGGCAAGGGCGGCAAGTACCTGCTAGTGCCGTGGGACTACAAGGGCGACACGCCGGCCGGTTACTACGTCTACCGTTCGCGCACCAACAACGTGCTGGTGTTCTTCCGCGGCTTCTTCACCGACCCGAAGAATCTCGGACCCACCAACGAGCTTATCGAACAAAGCCGCATTTACCCGCTCAACAACAAGAGCGGCGCGAAGGCGATGAAATTCCCCGACGGCTCAAAGACGCCAGCCTTCATGCTGTTCCCGCATGACGGGACGTACTTCGACATGCTCAAGCGCTTTGTCGACGACGAGACCGTCGATCCGGCCGACATGGACTGGCGCGGCATGATGGCCGCCATCGGCATCATCAAGGGTCAACCGTTCCAGCCAACGGAACATCAGCGCCAACTGCTCGACAAAGCTGCCCGTACCGCCTTCAACATGAGCAAGGTGGAAATCTGGCACGACCTGATCGACCAGCCTCTGGCCCGTTACTACCCGGATCGGCAGTGGCAGAACGTGTTCGCCGGACAGAACCCGCAATTCCAGGCGAGCGGCTCCTTTACCAACCTGGTGCAACGCGACGCCTATTTCACCACCGCTTATGCCACCAGTCCCGGCATGGTGGTGGACATGGTCGAGCGCGGCGCCAAATATCCGTCGACATGGCGCGATGCCGAAGGCAACTTCCTGCGAGGCGATCACACCTATCAGCTCCACTTGCCGCCCAATGTGCCCGCGGCGAACTTCTGGTCGGTGACGGTCTACGACCCGATCAACGCCTCCGGCCTCGAAAACGGCCAGCCGCTGCCCTCGCTCAATTCCATGGACAAGCCGGTGCAGAACGCCGACGGCACCTACGACCTCTACTTCGGACCCAAAGCACCCGCAGGCAAGGAGCGCAACTGGGTACGCACGCTGCCGAACAAGGGTTACTTCATCATCCTGCGGCTCTACAGCCCGAAACAGGCGTTCTTCGACAAGACGTGGAAGCCCGATGATGTAAAGAAGATCAGTGATTGAAGGCCGACACGTTACCTAGCCTGCCAAGGTCACGGCATACAAGCTAAGTGATCCATCAAGCCCAGTCGCACCTCATGCGGTGCCGGCTGGGCTTTCGGTATCCGGCCTCGATGACCGGAACATCAGTCCGCCCTATTCCGGCACGCTGACCACCGGTACGAAGCCGCCGAAGATCATGCGCTTGCCGTCGAAGGGCATCTCGCCGGCGCCTGGCATGCGCGGATCTTCCATGAGTTTCGCCATGCCGGCATCGCGGGTGGCCTTGTCGGGCCATTCCACCCACGAGAACACCACGGCTTCGTCCTGCTTCGCCTGCACGGCCCGGCGAAAATCGGTGACCTTGCCTTCGGGCACGTCGTCAGCCCAGCACTCCACCACCCGGATCGCGCCGAACTCCACGAAAATGGGGTCGAACGTAGCGGCGTGATCGATGAATTGCTGGCGGTTGGCATTGGGTACGGCGATCACGAAACCATCGATATAGGACATAACCATCTCCTCCTAGGAAAGGGCGGCCAGCGTGGTCGCCTTCATGTTCGCGACGAACGAGTGCCCGCGGGATCGACACGGGGCCCTATGCGGCTCCCATCCAGGCAACGCCCGGCACTCGACGGACTGTCGAAGGATAGGCCAGGCTGCCTGGCGCTGGTCCACCTTGGGGCGCAAGCAGGCAGTCCCCGTACCCCGGCAGTAAGTAGAACTACGGCCTCCCCCTCGGCTCTACTACGGATGCGCATAAAAACCTGCCGAGGCAAGCTCGCGCGAGTCTGGATGGGCAACCGAGAGGAAGCCATGAACATGCGCGTATTTTTGAGGGCGAGCCGGGTCTTCGGTTATCGGTGGCGGTGCGCTTTGGTCGCCGCCGCGCTCATGTTCTTTTGCGGACTCCCCTGGGCACAGGAAGCCGCCTCCGTGACGCCATCCAACGGCTCCACGCTTCCATTCCCCCAGCCCGCATCGAAGAGCTTCGCCGCCCCGACGCTTCAGGACTCCAAGCTCGTACCGTTTCCGAAAGTGAATCACCTGCCTCAGGGGGCACCCAATATCGTCATCATTCTGATGGACGACGTCGGT
This sequence comes from Dyella japonica DSM 16301, assembly GCF_001010355.1. GTDB lineage: Bacteria > Pseudomonadota > Gammaproteobacteria > Xanthomonadales > Rhodanobacteraceae > Dyella > Dyella japonica. The sequence goes on from NZ_JPLA01000001.1 coordinate 192,231, forward strand.
TTCGGGCTGCCCGACACGTTCGGCGGGCCCATCCACACCCCGACACTGACGCGCCTGGCAAACGAAGGCATCAGCTATAACGAGTTCCACACCACGTCCATCTGCTCACCCACGCGTGCGTCGCTGATGACGGGGCGAAACCATCACCATGTTGACTCCGGCACCATCGCCGAACGCGCCGTCAACTGGGACGGCTATACCGGCGTGATACCCCGCAGCACCGCCACCGTGGCCCGGGTGCTGGGCTATTACGGCTACAACACGGCGGCCTTCGGCAAGTGGCACAACACGCCAGCCGTGGAAACCACGGCCATGGGCCCTTTCACGCTCTGGCCTACCGGTGACGGCATCGGTTTCGACTATTTCTACGGCTTCCTGGGTGGCGAGACGTCCCAGTGGGAGCCGCGGCTGGTTGAGAACCTCAACCCTATCGAGCCACCTCGCGATGAGCACTATCACCTCAGCTCGGATCTCGCCGACAAGGCCATTGCATGGATGGACAAGCACGCGGCCTACGCACCCGACAAACCGTTCCTGCTGTATTGGGCGCCCGGTGCGTCGCACGGGCCGCATCACATCTTCAAGGAGTGGGCGGACAAGTACCAAGGCAAGTTCGATCAGGGCTGGGACGTGCTGCGCCAGGAGACCTTCGAACGCCAGAAGAAGATGGGCTGGATTCCCTCCAATGCCGTGCTGACGCCACGCGACAAGACTATGGAAGGCTGGGACAGCATCCCGGCATCGCAGAAGCGATTCCAGGCGCGACTCATGGAAGTGTTCGCAGGCTTTACCGAGCACGCTGATGCGCAGGCAGGCCGGGTGATCGATGAGCTCGATCGCCTGGGTATCCGCAACAACACCATCATCTTCTACGTCTTCGGCGACAACGGCTCAAGCGCCGAGGGTCAGCACGGAACCATCAGCGAACTGCTGGCACAGAACGGCATCCCCACCACCATCGACGAGCAGCTCGCCGCACTGGACAAGCTCGGCGGCGTCGATGTGCTGGGAGGCCCCAAGGTCGACAACATGTATCACGCCGGATGGGCTTGGGCTGGCGATACGCCGTTCAAGGGAACCAAGCTGATGGGCTCGTATTTCGGCGGGACGCGCAATCCGCTGGTGATCGACTGGCCCGGGCACATCAAGCACGACAGCCACCCTCGTGCGCAGTTCCATCACGTGAACGACATCGTTCCCACCATCTACGACATTTTGCATATCACCCCGCCGCAGGTTGTCGATGGCTTCAAACAGGAGCCCCTCGATGGCGTAAGCATGGTGTCCACCTTCAATGATCCGAACGCCTCGGACAACAAGCACACGCAGTACTTCGACAACAACGGCAGCCGGGGCATTTATCACGACGGTTGGTTCGCCGGCACGTTTGGTCCCTTCATTCCATGGGAGGCGGCCGCTTCCGCTCCCAGGATCAAAGCATGGGATGCGAACAAAGACGTGTGGGAGCTGTATGACCTGAGCAACGACTACTCGCAGGCCAACGACCTGGCGACCAAGAACCCGCAAAAGCTTGCTGAGATGAAGGCGCTCTTTCTCGAGGAAGCAAAGAAGAACAAAGTCTTTCCCATCGGCGCCGACCTTTGGCTGCGCATCCATCCGGCGGACAGGGTCGCCCCACCCTATTCCCACTGGAAATTCAACGCCTACACCACGCGCATGCCGGAGTTCGCGGCGCCCGGCCTTGGCCGGCAAAGCAATCGCGTCGTGGTGGATCTGGACGCAGGCTCAAACGCAAGCGGCGTGCTTTACGCCCTGGGCGGCATCTCAGGAGGCCTCACCCTGTTCATGGACAAAGGGCGACTGGTCTATGAGTACAACATGATGGAAGTCGAGCGCACGTCGGTGCGTTCCAGCAGCGCCATCGGCGCAGGCAAGCACGAGATCACCGTCGACACGAACATTGCCAGACCCGGCGGCAAAGCCGATGTCGTGTTGACCGTTGATGGCAAGGAGGTCGCACGCACCACCGTCAAGCGCACGGTACCGGTGGCCTTTACCGCAACCGAAACGTTCGACGTCGGCACGGACCTGGGATCACCCGTGTCGCTGGAGTATTTCGACAGGCGGCCGTTCTCGTTCGACGGCAAGATACTCAACGTGGACGTCAGTTTGAAATAGAACGCCGCGTCGTTTGCGGCGCCCGTGTTTGGCCGGAGGCGGACATGGGTCCGTCATATCACCGCGCTAAAGGGCCTTTGTGCCCGCCATCACTGAGCCGTGACTTGGCAGATGCCATTCGCGCGATTCTTTCCAGTGTATGAAACACCCACCGATCCATCGGGGTTGTTGTTGATGGACACCACGGTGCCGGTCGCCTCGTCGCGTGCCTCGAAATAGTTCTCGTTGAACTTCTTCAACTTGGCTTCTTTGCCATTGATGTAGACGGGGCCGCCGCGATCCGCGTGCACGGCGATATGGCCGGGGCACGTGGCATTGACCAGCTGCAAGCCACCACTGGGCGCCGCCGAAGTGGACGCGCCAGTGTCCTTGGCGAACACCCCGCGACATCCACGCTCGACCCACACCGCGTGCTTGGACAAACCCCATGAAACGCCCTCGGTGCAGGGCGAGTTGCTGAGCTGCTTGACCAGGCGGACGGCGCCCTCGGTGTCCATCGGACACTCCGTGCGCTTGCTACCTTGAGACTCGCACGTCACCTCCTGAGCGAAGGCAGCACTGGCGCTCAACATGGACAGTGCAAGGACACATAGACGAATACCACGCATCACGGCTCTCCTCTCTACTGCTATGAGTCGACTCTCCCAGGGACGCGTAGCTGGGCACGGGCTTCGGCTCGCGGGCCGGACGCCCTTCACTCGCCTATCGACGACGCTACTTTCTGGAGAGACGCTTGCAAGAAGTTACGCCTATTGAGGATGCGTCCAAACGTTCTGCTTGGCGACCGCAGATCTACGGGCGACGCACTCCGTAAAATTTCGACGTGCCATGGAAGGTCAACATGCAAATGCGATGTCCGCTCAAGGTCAAAAGCATCCGCTATCGCTGCTCGATAGGTGGCAGCTCACCCAGCTTCCACGGGTCACACTGCTGCCACTGTTGTGGACGGGATGGCCAGCCGCAAGCTGGCTATTTGCCGGCCCCTCTCACCTCCTCTTCGCCGAGACACCCGTAATGTTACGCAGTTGCGCCACGGTGAAGTCGTTGCCGCGCGCTCGCCATACCCGACTACCCACGAGGAAGATGAAATGATCAAGGTGGTGCAGGCGTTTGATCGCCAACTGATGACTGAGCTGCCCAGCGATGACGCAAAGGCCTTGGAGGCGAAGCTTGCCACCGCGTACCGCTTGTTCAAGGACCGATCCAGTTGGCTCAAGCCGTATGAACGTATAGACATTCTGCACAAGCTCGCGACGCTGATGGAGGGCAAGCGCGAGCATTTTGGCAAGCAGATCGCACGGGAAGGCGGCAAGCCTTACGCCGATGCGCTGGTGGAAACCGATCGGGCCATCGATGGTGTCCGAAACGCCGCGGAGATCCTTCGAACCCGTGCGGGTCGTGAGATTCCCATGGGGATCACCAAGTCCAGCGACCGTCGCCGGGCGTGGACGATTGAGGAGCCCATTGGGGTGGTCGCCGCCATTTCAGCCTTCAACCATCCGCTGAATCTGATTGTTCACCAGGTGGCGCCAGCGATCGCGACCGGCTGCCCCGTCATCGTCAAGCCGGCCACAACCACGCCACTCAACTGTCTGGAACTCGTCCAGCTGGTGCACGAGGCAGGCATGCCGGAAGGCTGGGTGCAAACCTTCCTGCCCGAGGAGCGCGACCTCGCCGAAGCGCTCGCCACGGATACACGCGTGGCCTTCCTCAGCTTCATCGGCTCGGCGCGGGTCGGCTGGTACCTACGCTCGAAGCTCGCTCCCGGCGCCCGTTGCGCGCTGGAGCACGGTGGCGTGGCTCCGGTGATCGTCGACAGGAGCGCCGATCTGGACAAGATCATCGAGCCCATTGCCAAGGGCGGCTACTACCACGCCGGGCAGGTTTGCGTCTCCGTCCAGCGCATCTACGTCCATGAGGACATCCAGCAGGAATTTCTCGATCGATTCGCGCGCCGGGTGACGTCCTTGAATGTCGGTGATCCGGTGCTGCCGCAAACGGAGGTGGGACCGCTTATCCTGCCTGCTGAATCCGATCGCGTGCAAAGCTGGATCGACGAAGCAGTGGCGGCCGGCAGTCGCTTGATTGGAGGCGGCCGCGTCAGCGAAACAACGTTGAAGCCAGCCATCCTGGTTGATCCGCCGAAAGACGCCAAGGTATCCACGCTCGAAGTGTTCGGCCCGCTTACCTGCGTCTATCCGTTCGGCACTCTTGATGAGGCCATTACAGCCGCGAACTCCCTGCCCGTCGCGTTCCAATCGAGCATCTTCACGCGGGAACTCGCCCCCGCCTTCGAAGCCGCCGAACGCCTGGATGCATCGGCCGTGATGATCAACGACCACACGGCCTTCCGCGTCGACTGGATGCCGTTCGCCGGCCGCCATGTATCGGGACACGGCATCGGTGGCATTCCGTACACCATGCACGAGATGACGGCCGAGAAGATGATCGTCTTCAAGAGCTAGATGGCACGTGTGGCCGACGCGATCCTTGACGGTCTAAAAGAGCTGCAACAAGTGACGTCTCGCACCCGACTACCGAAGTGAAGCTGCCCTTCCCGAACCGCCAGCCTTCGGACCGATCGTTTCGAGAAGGGCTGCAACTCTACTTGTCTTCGGAAATCGTCAAGCCGCCTATGCTCACGCCCAGATCGATACCTTGACCCGCACCCGATAGCGCGAGGGAAACTTCGCCCTTGGTGAGCACCTGTGCCGTGCCCGATTTCACGGCGCCCGCACTGGCATCGGCCTGCGCGTAAGTGCCGAGCACATCGCTGATCTTCTTGATATCGCTGAAATTGCCGATGCCATTGTCAATGCGCGATTTGCCGGCCGTCAGTCCGCCACCATGACTTTCGATCTTGACCTTCATGGTTTGACCGTCGGTGCAGGTAACCACACCTTGACCGCTGGTGTGCTTGTAGATCACGGACCAACCGGACAGGCTGAACCGCATGGTGCATTCCAGGGCAGCGGCACTGGCGATCTGCGAGAGCGCTAGCGCGCACAGCACCAGGGATGTCTGAACGAGGCGTCGACCTTTCATAGGATGACTCCGTGACTGAGGGTGAAAGTTCCAGCGATCAAGCGCATGTCGGATGAGGTGACACCCAAGCCCTGATGGCGATGACCGGGATGAGGATCATCGGTTTTCCACGGCCCATACGACCGCAGCTCATCGTCCCGCAAAGGCGTGCCTGAGCAAACCGTAGTTTTACGGAAAGTCGCAGGCGTGGTGACTCTACTGGCGGCCAGGCCGACTGGTCGTCTGCTCAATGCCATATCGCATGGCGGCTTTGAGCGTCTCCATGCTGATGTCGCGCAGCGCTTTGAACTTGATGCAGTACCCGGTGATCTTGGCCTTGCCAAGATCCTTCCCATAGGCCTGCGCCAGGTACTGCTTGTCTTCGATGCCAAGAATGTAGACGGAAATGCCGGCGGTATTGGCGCTGATGCCGATCTGGTAGAACTCCCGGGTGTCTCCGTTGGCGTATCGCATCGTCTGGGTTCCATACCCTACGTTCGGGTTGGAGACGGTTTTGCCCGAAGCATCCTTGCCGTCCATGAACCACAACTTGCACTTCGGCATGAGGCCAAGGATGGCGCGGTGCAACTCCCTCATATCGGTGCGCTTGGGCTCGGGCTGGGCAGCGAAATAATCGTTGATCTGTTCGTCAATGCTCATACGGCCTCCTGCGTGACCGATCTACGTCAATTGCCTCGCCCAGCAACGTGTTTGAACGCGTTGGCCATCCCCTCTGCGCGGCGCCGCCTTTATCAAGCCATTTCCTATTGAAATCGAATTATGGCGCCCGCCCCCTTGAACTCGTCGCTGACCGCGCCCTCCCTGTCGATACAACGAACCCCATTAGCGCGCCGCAATATATTGCTATCTATCACGCAATTACTTGCGCTTGATGGTATATCTTGAGCGCCCGGGGGCGGGGTGGCGCGCTTGGCGTGCTGGGAAACCAGGGGTGTTGTGGGGAGCAGACGTATGCAGCTCAAGGACGCTGCCCGCATCGCTGGGAAATAAGGCCGTGCATGAAAGCTGGCCGGAGCACCCGTCTGCCCGGGTTTGGTCTCCAACAAAACGTTTCAAGGAGGAATAGATGAAACAGTGGCTTTTTCTGGTGGCGGCCTGCGTGCTGCTTGCATCTTGCAGTTCGCGCCCACTGTCCGAAACGGAGTGTCAGTCGATCGGCGAAAAGGAGATCGAATTCGCCGTTGCCCGAGTTTCGCCCGATGATGCGGACGACCTGCGAGAACATCTGCGGCAAAATATGGATGGCGGTAACGCCAGATGCATGGCGGGCAAAACGTATCGGCGCAGCGATTACAAATGCATGATGAAGGCGAACGATCCGGAAAGCATCGGCAAATGCATATCAGTCGTGAGCAAGCGGATGGGCCATTGAGCGCGACGTGCTCGCGTAAAAGCCGCTGATAGAACTTCGTGGGGCTGGCAGTTTGCCTGAAACTGCCAGCCTCTCTCAGGTGGTGGCCCATCGGGCCCAGCTATCCAGATCCAACTCGCGATGCCGCAGGACGCCCGCGAGGCAACCGAACGGTCGTACCGAGGCACTCACCAAGAGATTCGACACCGGCCGGCGCG
>NZ_JPLA01000010.1 GCF_001010355.1 Dyella japonica DSM 16301
ACAGGGTGCGCTCCTACATGTGGGTTTGATTATTTGATGAGGCGTTCGTCCACCAGGTTCTTCACCACGCCAGGATCGGCCAGCGTGGAAATGTCGCCGAGTTGGTCCGGTTGGTTCTCGCCGATCTTGCGCAGGATGCGGCGCATGATCTTGCCCGAGCGCGTCTTGGGCAGACCCGGCGCCCACTGCAGGAAATCGGGCGTGGCGATCGGGCCGATTTCCTTGCGCACCCAGGCGACCAGTTCCTTGCGCAGTTCGTCGCTGCCCTGCTCGCCGGCCACCAGCGTGACGAAGGCGTAGATGCCCTGGCCCTTGATGTCGTGCGGCGCGCCCACCACGGCGGCTTCGGCCACCTTGGGATGCGCCACCAGCGCGCTCTCCACTTCGGCGGTGCCGATGCGGTGGCCGCTCACATTGATCACGTCGTCGACGCGGCCGGTGATCCAGTAGTAGCCGTCCTCGTCGCGGCGCACGCCGTCGCCGGTGAAGTAGTTGCCCGGATAGGCGCTGAAATACGTGTCGATGAAACGCTGGTGGTCGCCGTAGACCGTGCGCATCTGGCCCGGCCAGGAATCGGTGATGACCAGGTTGCCCTCGGTCGCACCTTCGAGCACGGCGCCGCTGGCATCGACGATGGCCGGCTTGATGCCGAAGAACGGCAGCGTCGCGGAACCGGGCTTGGCGTCGATCGCGCCGGCCAGCGGCGTGATCAGGATGCCGCCGGTTTCGGTCTGCCACCAGGTGTCCACGATCGGGCAGCGTTCGTCGCCCACCACGCGGTAGTACCACTCCCAGGCTTCGGGATTGATCGGTTCGCCCACCGAACCCAGCAGGCGCAGCGATGCGCGCGAGGCCTTCTTCACCGGGCCCTCGCCTTCGCGCATCAGTGCGCGGATGGCGGTGGGCGCGGTGTAGAACAAGGTCACCTTGTGCTTGTCCACCACGTTCCAGAAGCGGCTGGTGTCCGGGTAATTGGGCACGCCGTCGAACATCAGCGTGGTGGCGCCGTTGGAGAGCGGGCCGTAGACCACGTAGCTGTGGCCGGTGACCCAGCCCACGTCGGCGGTGCACCAGTAGACGTCGTCTTCGCGCAGGTCGAACACCAGCTCGTGCGTGTAGCCGGCATAGACCAGGTAACCGCCCGAAGTGTGCAGCACGCCCTTGGGTTTGCCGGTGGAGCCGGAGGTATAGAGGATGAACAGCGGATGCTCCGCTTCCACCGGCGTCGGCGGGCAGTCGGCGGACTGGCCTTCCATCAGCGTGTGGTAGTAGCGGTCGCGCGGCGACTGCATCGGTACGGCGCTGCCGGTACGGCGCACCACGATCACGGTTTCCACGCTGTTGGTGCCGGGGCGCTCCAGCGCGGCGTCCACATTGGTCTTGAGCGGAATCTTCTTGCCGCCGCGCACGCCTTCATCGGCGGTGACCACGACCTTGCAGGCGGAGTCCGCGATGCGGCCGGCCAGCGAGTCTGGCGAGAAGCCGCCGAATACCACCGAATGGATCGCGCCGATGCGCGCGCAGGCCAGCATGGCCACGGCCGCTTCGGGGATCATCGGCATATAGATGGCCACACGATCGCCCTTGGCCACGCCAAGGTGCTTGAGCGTGTTGGCGAACTTGCACACCTCGGCGTGCAGTTCCTTATAAGTAATGTGGCGCGACTCGTTCGGGTCGTCGCCTTCGAAGATGATGGCGGTCTTGTCGCCGCGCTCGGCCAGGTGGCGGTCCAGGCAGTTGGCCGCGACGTTCAGTTCGCCGTCCGCGTACCAGCGGATGTGCAAGTCCTTGGGGTCGAAGGAGACGTCCTTGATCTTGGTGGGCGCCTTGGTCCACTGCAGGCGTTGGCCGACCTTGCCCCAGAAACCCTCCGGATCCTTCACCGACTCGGCGTAGAGCCGCTGGTAATCGTCCTTGCGGATGCGCGCCTTGGCGGCGAAATCGGGTTTGACGGGGTAGAGCTTGGTCATCGTGGGGCTCCTGCGGCCGGCCCAGCCGGCCTCCTCAATGCGTTGAATGCCGCCGCCGCACCAACGGTCGGCGATAACGACCGAGTGTACCGGCTGGCCGGTGATCGATACGTTTCGCCCCACTTTCGACTTTGGTCGAGGTTCGACCAATGGTGAATAGGCGTCCGCATTGCAGCATGGACATGCTCGGGTGGTCATCGACCTGGGGAGGCCTGCCATGACATTGACCACCACCGCCCGCCGCCATGCCGTGCTGGCACTCAGCATTGCCTGCGCGCTGAGCCTGCCGCTGGCTGCCCACGCGCAAAGCACCACCAAGAGCAAAGGCAGCACGCGCGAACAACAATTAGAGCAGCGTGTGAACCAGCTGGAACAGCAACTGGCCGAACTGAAGGCCATGATCCAGGAACAGAAGGCCGCCACCACGCAGGCCACGCAGACGGCGCAGCAGGCACAGGTGGCCGCCACGCAAGCGCAGACCACGGCGCAGGCGACCTCCACCAAGGTCGAGGCGGCGCCCAAGCCGCAGTTCACCACCGCGCCGGGGCTGTCGGTGGCGCTGCATGGCTTTATCGATGCCACGGTGTTCGGCCAGGACCGCACCTTCATCAATTACGGCAACGGCCAGAACGCGGAGATTCCCGCGCCTCCGACCGCTGCCAACAAGGCCAACGGCTATACCGGATCGCTCAGCGGCGCGGATGTGCGCAACACGCGCTTCTGGCTGGACTTCACCGGCGCCAAGTTGAACGACAACTGGAACGGCAGCGGCCGGCTGGAGATGGACTTCTTCGGCGGCAACAACGGGACCGGCGCCTATGCCGGTCAGCAACCGGTTCCACGACTGCGCCAGGCTTATATGGACATCAACAATCCCACCTGGGGCACCACGGTGCGCATTGGCCAGATGTGGGATCTGATGTTCCCGCTGGAAAACACGCCGACCTCACTTTCGCATATCGCCTTCCCGCTGGGCTATGGCTCGGGCATCGTGGGTTGGCGCTATCCGGGCGTGATCGTGATGCAGGACCTCAACCACGGCTCGGACGGCGTGAAGTGGCGTTTCGATGTGGCCGTGCTCGAGGGCAACTGGAGCGGCCCGCAAAACCCCGCGGGCAACGTGACCACCAATTACCTCAACGGCGGCGCGGCGCATTTCAATCCGCAGGTGGAAGCGCGACTGCATGCGCAGGGCAAGGACTGGTTGGCCTACCTCACCGCGCATTACTCCGAAATCGATCTGCATGGTGTGGGCGACATCGCACCCAAGCCGCCGCGTGACACGCTCAACAGCGTTGGCTACGACCTGGGTGGCCAGTGGAAGCCCGGTCCGTGGACCTTGAAGGGCTTGATCTACACCGGCAAGGCGCTGGGCGAGATCTTCGGTGCGATGTCCCAGTTCGGCAACATCAAGGAATCGGGTGGCTTCGTGCAGGCCGGCTACAACTTCACGCCCAAGTGGAGCGTCAACGGTTTCTATGCCGCCGCGCGCCCCAACCGCGACGACGTGATGGCCTGGACCGCCGCCGGCACCGCGGCTGCGCCGGGCGTGGGACTCCTGCGCAACAACATGTCTGCCTTGAGCCTGCAATATGCCTCGGGTAACTACGAGCTTGGGGTGGAGTGGATCTACGACGACTTGCGTTACCAGCTGAAGAATTCGGCTTCGAGCCAGACCGTCAACGGCAACCAGGTCAGCTTCAGCGGCATGTACAAGTTCTAGGCACCGACGGCGGCACGCCACGGCGTTGCCGCCGCCACCACCGGGTGGGGCGACGGGAGGCGCCCGAACCGGATCGAGAAAGACGCAGCGAGAGGCCACCGCCGCTCCAGCGAGTTGCACCTTGAAACCGCCTTCATCGGTCCGATGGGGCGTCACAAACTGAGGGCTACATCATGGCTACGACCGCCGTCGATATGCGGGGATCGCTCGACACCGGCCACCGCCGCGTCATCCTGGCTTCCAGCCTGGGCACCGTGTTCGAGTGGTATGACTTCTACCTCTACGGTTCGCTCGCCGCGCTCATCGGCAAGCACTTCTTCAGCGGGCTCAACGAAACCAGTCAATTCATCTTTGCACTGCTGGCCTTTGCGGCCGGTTTCGCGGTGCGTCCGTTCGGCGCGATCGTGTTCGGTCGCCTGGGCGACATGATCGGTCGCAAGTACACCTTCCTCATCACCATCATCATCATGGGCCTGTCGACCTTCCTGGTCGGCGTGCTGCCCAATTACTCGGCGATCGGCGTGGCCGCGCCGGTGATCCTCATCACGCTGAGGCTGTTGCAGGGTCTGGCGCTCGGCGGCGAATACGGCGGCGCGGCGACCTATGTGGCCGAGCATGCACCGCAAGGCAAGCGCGGCCTGTACACCAGCTTCATCCAGATCACCGCAACGTTCGGCCTGTTCCTCTCGCTGCTGGTCATCCTCGGCCTGCGCCTGTGGCTGGGCACCGAGAAGTTCGACGACTGGGGCTGGCGCATTCCGTTCGGCATCTCGCTGTTGCTGCTGATCGTGTCGGTCTACATCCGGCTGCAGCTGAGCGAGTCGCCGGTGTTCCAGCAGATGAAGGCCGAGGGCAAGCACTCCAAGGCACCGCTCACGGAAGCGTTCGGCCAGTGGAAGAACCTCAAGCTGGTGATCCTTGCGCTGCTGGGTGCAACGGCCGGTCAGGCCGTGGTGTGGTACACGGGCCAGTTCTATGCGCTGTACTTCCTCACCCAGAGCTTGAAGATCGACGGCACCACGGCCAACCTGCTGATCGCTGCGGGTCTGGCCATCGGCACGCCGTTCTTCGTGTTCTTTGGATGGCTATCGGATCGCATCGGCCGCAAGACCATCGTGCTTGCCGGTTGCCTGTTGGCCGCGCTCACCTACTTCCCGATCTTCAAGGGGCTTACCCATTTCGGCAATCCAGCCATCGAAGCGGCAGCCGCCACGTCGCCGGTAAAGGTGGTGGCCGATCCCAATGGCTGCAGCTTCCAGTTCGATCCGGTGGGCAAGGCGAAATTCACCAGCTCGTGCGATGTGGCCAAGAGTGCGCTGGCGAAAAAGGGCATTCCCTACTCCAACGTCGCTGCCGAGCCCGGCAGCATCGCCGAGGTAAAAATTGGCGACCGCACGATCTCCTCGTTCGAAGGCACGTCACTGGACAGCAAGGCGTTTGCCGACCAGAACAAGGCATTCGGCGCGCAACTGACCGGTGTGTTGAAGGAGGCGGGCTATCCGGAGAAGGCCGATCCGGCCAAGAGCAACTACCCGATGCTGATCGTGCTGCTGGCCATCCTCGTGTTCTACGTGACCATGGTGTACGGACCGATTGCGGCATGGCTGGTGGAGATGTTCCCCACCCGCATCCGCTACACCTCGATGAGTCTGCCCTACCACATCGGCAATGGCTGGTTCGGCGGCTTCGTGCCGACCATCGGCTTCATGCTGGTGGCGTGGAAGGGCGATATCTACTACGGCCTGTGGTATCCGATCATCGTGGCGGTTGCCACGTTCTTCATCGGCTTGTTGTTCCTGCGAGAGACCAAGGACGTGGATATCCGCGGCTGAGTCCAGCGGGTGGCAAACAAAAGGCGCGACGGGCAACCGCCGCGCCTTTCCTTTGCGCGAATCAGACGCTGCGTATCACGCCGACGATGGCCAGCAACACGACCGCGCCGATCAAGGCATGCAGCACGCTGTTGACGAACGGACTGACCACGGCGAAATGCACGCCCAGCCGCGGCAGCAACCATCCGGCAAAGAACGCACCGATGATGCCGACCACGATGTTGCCGAGCAGGCCGAAACCAAAGCCGCGCACGATCAACCCGGCCAGCCAGCCGGCGATGGCGCCGATCAGCAGGAAGATGAGCAGGCCTTCGACGGTCATCGCATACTCCTTGCCCTGAGGCGTTGCGCGCAGTATCCACAGCGGGGCGTCGCCCAGGCGTGACGCAAGATCTTCCCTTCAGCGTCGAGTCGGCGACGTCGGCGAAACGTGCATGCGAAGGCCGTCACGGGTGAGCGCAACGTCGCGGCCTACTATGCTTGCTGCGACCCACGGCAGGTGGAGGACAGCGCATGCCCGGCATCGAACAGGCAACGGCACCGCGAAAGCCGACCATCCGCCGCCGCTGGCGCCGGCTGCTCGGTTGGACGGCCCTGGTGCTCGATCATCTCAAGCCCGTGCGCGTGTCGTTGCTGGTGCTGGCGGTAGCCGTGATGGTGGCGGTCGGCGTCGATCAGGCGGCCGAACTCTTCCTCATCGCACTGTGGACGGATCCCAGCGTGGCGCGCTATCTCGCCCTGCTGCTCTGCAGCGCGCTGGCAGGCCTGGCGATGTGGCATGCGGCCCGGCAGGCCTATCGCCTGCGCTATCCACGCTGGCCCGCCCTGCAGGACGAGCGCGCGGCCTTCCTGCGCGACTGGTTGCCGCGGCTGCTCGGCGCGTCGGTGCCACTGCTGGTGTGCCTTGGCTATGTGCTCGCCCTGGCCAAGCTGCCGCATGGGCCGTGCGGCATCACCGAACACTGCGCACAACGCAGCTGGCGGGCGCTGGGACTGCTGGCGGAGTCGGCGTTCTTCATCGTGTTCTTCACCACCCGCCGCCGGCTGTGGAGCGCCTTGAGCCGCCGCATGCCGCGACTGGCCGCGCCACATGCGCGTCCACGCGATGAGAGACGTGTGTGGCGTGTGCGTGACCTCGGCAGCTTCGCGGTGATCATGTACGTCGTGGTGGTGACGCTCAACGTGCTGGCCACGGTGTTGATCGCGTTCATGCCTGAATTGCTCGACGGTATGGGGCCCCTGGCCATCCTGCTGCTGTCCGCCACCTTCCTCTGCTACAGCGGTGGCCTGTTGTGCATGATTGGCGATCGGCGCGGCGTGCCGCTGCTGAGCCTGCTGCTGCTGCTCAGCGCGTCGCTGCACTGGCTGCATCTGAACGACAACCATCAGGTGCGGCAGTATCCCGGCATGAGCACGCATGAGCGTCCTGCCATGCAGCCGCGGGATTCACGGCCGAATTTCGATGCCTATGCCGATGCGTGGATCCAGGATCGCTGCGCCAGCCATGCGCCATGCCCGGTCATTCTCGTCTCTGCCGAAGGCGGTGGCATCCGCGGCGCGGCGTGGACGGCGCAGGTACTCAGTCGCCTCACGGCGATCACGCAACAGGGACAGCCGGCAACCGGCGAGCCGCTGTTTGCACGCTATCTGTTCGGTGCGAGCGGCGTCTCCGGCGGCAGTCTTGGTTTGGCCGTCTATGTGAGCGCGTTGGCGCAAGCGCATCCACTGGACACTTCGGCGCTCGAACCGCGCGCGCAGCGCATGCTGAGCCACGACTTTCTCGCACCGACGCTGGCCAACACGTTTTTCGTCGACTTCACCCAGCGCTGGTTGCCCGGCGCCTGGCTGGACGATCGCGCGCGTGCGCTGACCCGTGCCTGGGAATCGGCGGCACGCAAGGAAGGCATGCCCGCCTTCGAGCAAGCGTTTTCCGGACTCTACGAGGGAGCCCAGGTCACGCCGTCATTGCCGGCACTATTCCTCAACAGCACGACGGTGGCCGAGGGCAAGCGCTTCATCCAGCATCCCTTCCAGCCGATGGCCACGCCCCAACGCCAGCCGTGGACCGCGGGCCTGGACGGTTCGAGCTGGCTCGATCCACGGGTGCCGCTGAGCGAAGTCGTGCTCAACAGCGCGCGCTTCACCTATGTGAGCCCGGCCGGCACGCTCGAGGCGCATCTGGCAAACCCGCCCGTGCCCGATCGCGTGCAGCTGGTTGATGGTGGCTACTTCGAGAACTCAGGCACCACCACCCTGCTCGAACTGATGCACCTGCTGCGCAGCAAGGCCAGGCAGCACGGCGTGTCGATGCGCTTCATCGTGATCCATATCAGCAACGATCCGCTGATGAGTGATTTCATCGAACAACACGACGCCAGCCACCCGCTGCCGTTCTATTCCGCCGCGTGTCCGGCCGTACCCGGCGCCATGCCCGCGCATGTTCGAGGCGAGGCGACCGCTCCGCTCGACGCCTTGCTCGATACACGCAGCGCGCGGGGCGACTACGCGCGCGTACAACTGTTGAATGCGTTGCGCCCCGATGCCGCCGATCCATCGAATGGCGACATGTTGTGGCACTTCCGCCTGTGTCCAGGCAACTACCCCATCCCCATGGGCTGGACCATCTCCACGCCGGTATTCACCGAGATGTCCGACCAACTGAACCGCTATCCCCTGAACGCCATGGGCAACGCACTGAAAAGCCAACTGGCACCCTTGTAGGAGCGCACCCTGTGCGCGACCACAACATGCGAAGGCCTCGCCAAGATGTCGCGCCACCTGAGACCCACCAGGCGCAAACTTCCCGCATGGCCGAATCCTTCATCCCTCCCCAAGCGCTCAAGGGCCGAGGCGCCGCCTCCAACCCGGAAGGACGCTTCGAGTCGATCCGCCACCACGCCGAGGACGACGGCTGGCAAAGCCTGCTGCTCGACGAGCAGGCCCCGCGGCCGCGCACCGAGGTCACCGAAGAACGCGCGCGCAGCGTCATCACGCGCAACGATTCGCCGGACATCCATTTCAACCAGGCCTTGAATCCGTATCGCGGCTGCGAGCACGGCTGCATCTATTGCTTTGCCCGCCCGTCGCACAGCTATCTCAACCTCTCGCCCGGACTCGATTTCGAGACCAAGCTGCGCGCCAAGAGCAATCTTGCCGAGGTGTTGCGCCATGAGCTGGCGCGGCCTTCCTATACGGTGAGCCCGATCAATATCGGCAGCAACACCGATCCTTATCAGCCCATCGAGCGGCGCTGGAAACTCACGCGCGCTGCGCTCGAAGTACTGGCCGAGTGCCGGCATCCGTGCACCATCGTCACCAAGAACGCGATGGTGGAACGCGATATCGACATACTCGCGCCGATGGCACGCGACAACCTGGTCCAGGTATTCGTCTCCATCAATTCGCTGGACAACCATCTCGCCGCCAAACTCGAACCGCGCGCCAGCGCGCCGCACCGGCGAATCCAGGCCGTGCGCGCGCTGCGCGAGGCAGGCATCCCGGTGGGTGTGCTGGTGGCACCAATCATTCCCGCGCTCAACGACAGCGACATGGAAGCCGTGCTCGATCAAGCCGCCGATGCCGGTGCAACCTGCGCGGGCTACACCACGCTACGCCTGCCTTATGAACTGAAGGCGCTGTTCCGCGAATGGCTGGCGCTGCACGTGCCGCAGCGGGCCGCCCATGTGATGAGCCTGGTGCAGCAGATGCACGGCGGCCGCGATTACGACAGCGACTTCACCACGCGCATGCGCGGACAGGGCGTGTTCGCCGACCTGATCCGCCGCCGCTTCGACGTGGCCTGCCGCAAGCACGGCTTCGGCCGCGCCCGCGAGCTGCAGTTGGATACGACCAAGTTCGTGCCGCCACGCAAGCCGTCGCCGCAAGGTCAGCTGTTCTGAATCGCTGTCGTTCGTTGAGGGCTCGCGTCAGACGGAGTTGGCCAGAAACGGATGCGGCCGTTGGGCCAGGCCACGCCATCCGCGCAGAGCCAGCCACGCGAGCACGGCAAGCAGCACACCCCACGCACCCACGAACCAGGCGACATAGCCATGCACCTGGTCGCCGGAGCTCAGCAGGGGCACCATGATGCTGACCGAGAACAGCACATAGCCGAACAGGCACAGGCCGATGCTGGACCAGCGTCCCAGCGGGCGACCACCCAGCACGGAAACCACGAAGGCGGTGACGAAGGCCATCGCGCCGCAGAGCGTGAGCATCAGTGCGCAGGTGCCGATCGCACTTGCGTGCAGCAAGGTCGCGAGCACCAGCGCCAACACCATCAGCCCAGCCAGGGCGGCCAGCGGCGGCAGCAGCGAGGCGCACAACAGGCGACGCTTCACGTGCGCGGCATCGCCCAGGCCCGGCATCAGTGCGAGTAGCGGCAACTCGGCGTTCTGCTTCATCCAGCGCTGCACCAGCTGGGCGATCGGCAGCAGTGCGAGCATGGTTCCGCCGAAGCCCACGCCCCACATCAGCATGCCGACCAGGCCGCTGTGCACAAAGCTCTCGCTGAAGTGGCCCGGATGACGCTGCGCCGCCTGCACGCCAAGCTGGAGGACAAAGAACAGCGCTGCACCGAGCACGATGCTCAGCTGCATGGCGCGCCCACCCATGGTGAGCGGTGCGAACACGCCGCCGAGTCCGATGCGCAGACTCGTGACAGGATGCGCCGGGCCGCTCTGGCGCAACTCCACGCGCGGCTGCAGCCATGCCGGATTGCGACGGATAAGCGTGCTGGCATCGACACCGGCGCCGCCCCAGCTGCCCCAGCCGCCGCGTGAGGCAGCACCGAACTGCATCATCATCGGTGCGCCCATGCCGCCGTATGGCTGATCCGAGCGCGCGACGCGACGCCAGCAGCCCAACGCGATCAAGGCAAAGACCAGGGCAAGGGAACCGCCCAACGACGGAAAGCCCGGCTCGACGGGGCGCGGCAGATGAAACACCGGCTGCAGCATGTTGAACGCGGCCGGCAACAACCAGATGAAGAAACTCAGGACGCGCGGCAGCAGCGCCATGGCAAGTCCTGCCGTCACGGCAGCGGCCAGCGCCGCCATCACGTTCAAGATGTAGCCGCCCAGACTGCCGATCACCGCGCTGGGCACGACCACCAGCAAGGCACCGTATAGCAGCACCGCGCCGGATGCTTCATGTTCCACGCGGGGCAGGCGCATCTTTCTGCCGTCGATGGCCAGCAGCAGACAGGGCGACAGCCCAAACAGGGTCAGCATGAACACGCCCGTCGCCACCAGCATGCCGGTGATTGGCGCCCAATAGACGCGCTCCGCGCCGTGCAGGCCGAACAGGGCGAATGCGCAGGCGCCAGCGGCCAGCAGCACACTGATCGCCAGCACGATCCAGCGCGTCGTCTGGCGCATGGCATACCAGGGTGCGATCAACATGCCTTGGATGGTCATCCCGCGATCTCCACGAAAAGATCTTCCAGACCGAGCGCATCGATGCGCGCGCCCGGCAATGACGCGGCCTCGGGCCAGCGGCCGTTCGGATCGCGCTCCACCACCAGGCTCAGGCTGCCGTCCTCATGACGATGACGCCCGAACACCTGCGCCGGCGCTGCGGCCGACATCGCGGCAGGCAGCCACAGTCGCGCAAAGCGCTCCTTGGTTTCGTCCACAGCGCAATGCAGCAGCAGCTTGCCTTCATGCAGAAAGGCGATGTCCGAGGCGACGCGCTCCAGGTCGGACACGATGTGCGTGGAAAACAGCACCGTTGTACCGGCTTCGCCAGCACGCAAGGCAATTTCGCGCAGCAGATCGCGACGCGCCACCGGATCGAGTGCGGCGGCCGGCTCATCGAGCACCAGCAGCTCGGGCCGGGAAGCGAGTGCGCGTATCAGGTCGACACGCTGGCGCTCGCCCGGCGAAAGTTTGCCAAGCAGCTTGTTCGGCGATATCAGCCAGCGCTCCAGCGTGGATCTGGCATAGGCCGCATCCCAGGTGGGATAGAAGCGGCCCACGTAATCGAGCATCTGGCGTGCGCTCAGCCACGCCAGGGCGTCGGGCTGCTGTGGCACATAGGCGATGCGCGCCTTGCTGCGATCGGACAGCTTGAGCGCCGCTTCGCCAAACACTGTGCATTCGCCGGCGTGCGGTTGCAGCAGGCCGAGCATGGCGCGGATCAGCGTGGACTTGCCGGCGCCGTTGCGCCCGATCAGGCCCAATACGCTGCCCGGTTCCATCGCCAGATCAACGTTGGACAACACCTGGCCATCCTCGTAGCCATGCGAGAGGCCACGCACGGCCAGCGGTGCGGCATGCTTGTCGTTGATCGATCGCAGTACGGCATTCATCGGACTACCTCACGTCAGACGCTTGTTGAACCGGGCGGCGCGGTGCCGCCGGCGATGCGAAGGGACGGGTCGCCCTTCGCGCCCATCTCATTCGTCCAGCAGCTTGCCCAACCGGCGCAGCACGGCGTCGCCCGGCAGTTCCAGCTCGCGCGCATGGCGCGCCAGTGCCTGCAGCTGCGCCTCCAGCAGCGCCATGCGCTGCGCCTGCGTGGCCGTGCTGCGGGTGGTCACGGCCACCGCCATGCCTTTGCCGCGCAGTCGCTCCAGCAAGCCTTCCGTCTCTGCCATGCCGTAGGCGCGCGAGACCGTCATCGGGTTGATCGCGTGAAAACCTGCAACATCGCGCACGGAAGGCAGCAGGTCGCCGCTCGCCAGCTGGCCGCCGGCGATAAGGCGGCGCAGCTGCTCCACGATCTGCCGGTAGATCGGCTCGGCGGAGCTGGGTTGTATGGCGAACATCGAGGCATCCATGTGTATTAATACAACAATACACTTGGGTCCGATGCAATAGGCCGGATGGCAGGGGCACAAAAAAAGCCGCCGATGCGGACATCGGCGGCTCAGGCTTTGGGCAGTGCGGCGAGACTCAGTTCGACGCCGGCAGATACTTCTCGAACCACAGCAAGGCACGCTGCAACACATCGCGCTGATGATCCGGATCCACGAAGTGATGGCCTTCGTTCGGATACACCACCAGCGAAGTCGGCACGCCCTGTGCGCGCAGCGCATGCCAGTACTCGAACGACTGCGGCGCCGGGCATTCGGCATCGCGATCGCCCACCACGATCAGGGTCGGCGACTTGGTCTGCTTGATGAAGTTGATCGCCGAGCTCTTGGCGTACACCTGCGGGTCGTCATACACCGACGCACCGAAGAACGGGATCATCCACTGGTCGATCAGGTTCTGGCCGTAATAGCTCTGCCAGTTTGAGATGCCTGCGCCCGCCACCACGGCGCGGAAGCGCGTCGTCTGGGTGGGGATGAACATGCTCATGAAACCGCCGTAGCTCCAGCCGGTGAGGCCCAGGCGCTTGTCGTCGACGGGCAGTTTCTTTTCGATGGTGTCGATGCCGGCAAGAATGTCGCGCAGGTCGCCGTGACCGAAGTCCTTGCGATTGGCCTGCACGTACGCCTCGCCCTGGCCGAAGCTGCCGCGCGGATTGGGCATGAAGACAAAGTAGCCCAGCGCCGAGAACGGCTCACCCGCAAAACCCATGCGCGGCCAGCGCGGGATCACCGCGCTCGACGGACCACCGTGCACCGTGACGATCATCGGGTACGACTTCTTCGCATCGTAATTGGCCGGATATAGCAGCCAGCCTTGCACGTGGCGGCCTTCGCTATCCCACTCCACCGATTCGGCCTTGCCCCATTGCGGCTTGAGCGCGGTATTCAAGCGGGTGACAGCCGGCGGCGCGGTCTCGCTCAAGGCGCCGGCGTGCACTTCGGGCGCCTCGGTATACGAGCTCTGCACGTAGGCGAGTTTGCCGCGATTGGCGGACAGCGACAGCGCCATCTCCGCACTGCCGTCGCCAATGGTGGCGGGCAGCGTGAAGAGCACGCGCGTTGGCGCGGCCTTGGCCGCATCGATGGCGTACTCGGCCACCTGGCTCTGGCCATTGCTGACCTGCGCGACGAGCAACTGCTGCGCGCCGCTCCAGGCAAACCAGGCCGGCGTCACGTGCGTGTTCGGGGTGAGATTGACTGGCTCGCCGCCGCTGGCGGACACCGCGTACAGATCGCCGCCGGTGGAACCCTGGTCGCTCATCAGACCGCCGATGAAGACGATGCGCTGACCATCAAGCGACCAGCGCGGCAAGGCCATCTGCAGGCCATGCAGCGAGCCCCTCGAGGTCGCCGGATCAAGAATCGCCGTGGCCTTCGCATCGACCTGCGCGTTCTGCACATACAGTTTGGCGACCCACCAGTTGTTGTCGCCCGGCGGCGGCGCACCGGTGAAGACGATGCGCTGGCTGTCCGGCGACCACGCAAATTCATACGCGTACGTGCTTTCCGGCGTGAGCAGGCGCACGTTGCCGCCGGCAGCATCCACGCTCGCCACGCGCTGCACTTCCATGCCGTCCACGCCGATCTCGCCCGAGGCGGGTTTGGCGGCGTACACCGCACTGGCACGCCGCGTGCCGTTGGGGACATAGAGGAAGCCCAGCGACTTGCCGTCCGGCGCCCAGCTCAGGCCCTGCGCCACGCCGGGCAGCGAGGCCATGTGCTTGGGCGATTCCTTGGCCTGCATGTCGACCACCAGCAGGTCTTTCTGCTTGCCGCCGTTGGCGCAGTTGGAAAGAAAGGCCAGATGATGCGAATCGGGCGCCCACGCCGGATCGGTCTCATTGCAGTCGCCGCGCTTGGCGACGCCGATGCGATGGGCGTCGCTGCCGTCGGCATTGGCCACCTCGATGGCGTCCTTGCCGTCCGTGCGCACCACCCAGGCGAGCTGGTTGCCGTCGGGCGACAGCTGCACGGCGCTGATCGCACGCGTCTTGCCGAGGTCGCTCAGCAATTGTTCGATGCGCGGATCGGTGCGGGTTGCCGCATGGAGGCCGGGAACAAACGCCGCCACCAGCAGGGGCAGCAGCAGACGGGCAGGGTGTTGCATGGCGAACGCCTGGATTGCGGTGGGGATGCCACACGCTAGCAGGCGAAGCCGCGCGCCGCCAAGTCGCTCAGCGCTGTGCGGAGAACGACGGCAGCGGGCCCTGGGCCTCGAAATAGTGCCTGGCGATCTGCCGGCGCACGATCTGTTCGAAGGCGGTGGTTGGCCGCGGCGGCTCGCCTTGGCACAGGCCCACGATATTGCGAATGATCTGCACCGGCGTGACCAGCAGACCCCACGGGAAACCCCACCAGCCCAAGCCCAGGCAGTAAAGCGTGCTCAGCAGCTGATCGCGCCGGCCGCAGCGGCGGCAGCACACGCTGCGGCGCGTGCTCCATTGCGTCATCAGCAGCAGCGAATGCACGCGGTGGTGTTCGTAGACGTCGATGGCCGCGTCCTGGCGCTTGCAGCGTGGGCAGCGCGACTGGCGCCACTCGCTCACCTGGCGCTGCAGGATGTCCTGCGGCACCTGGTCGGCGGCCAGATGCAGCGGATGGGATTGGGCGCAGGCCGCGCTGCAATAACGTCGGCCGTCGAGTTGCCGGCCACCGAACAGGATCGACTTGCCGCACTGGCTGCACGCGCTCATGAAACCCCCTGGCTTTCCCCGCGCGCAAGCTAGCGCGCCGCCGCCTCGGGGGCCAATCGTCCGGATGGCCGTCTGGACAGCCGTGGGAGAAACTGCTGGGGCTAGTGCGCAGCCGTCGTTGCGGTAGTGCTGGCCGCCTGCTGTCGCGCCACCTGTATCGCGGCAATCTTCGCCTTGATCGCCGGCATCGCCGCCAGCGCGGCGCGCTCGCCTTCCATGATGGCCTGGTCCTTCTGTTCGAAGTCGGCGGCGCCGATCTGGTTCACCTTGGGCCGGATCACGATGTCCGCCCGCGCCAGCTCCTGCTCGCCGAGCTTCTGGCCCATGATGCTGATCGACTGGCCGACGATATTGATCATGCCCTGCGGATTGCTGCCGCTGGCCTTGCTGGAGATGTCCACCGCGATCACCACGTCGGCGCCCAGCTGACGCGCGGCATCCACCGGCACCGGACTCACCACGCCGCCGTCGACGTAATGCTTGCCGCTGATCTCCACCGGTTCGAACACGCCGGGCACGCTGCTGGAGGCGCGCACGGCCTGGCCGGTATTGCCGCGCACGAACACCGTGCGCTGACCGGTTTCCAGTTGCGTCGCCACCACGGCGAACGGCACGTTGAGTTTGTCCAGCGGCCGGTTCTTCACTTGCGTGTTCACGTAGTCCTGCAGCTTCTGCCCTTGCACCACGCCACCGGAAAACAGGCGCACGTCGCGCAGGCTGGCCTGGTCGAGCGCGATGGCGGTCTCCTGTAGCTGGAACGGGTCCATGCCGCTCGCATAGAGCGCGCCGACCACGCTGCCCGCGCTGGTGCCGGCCACCACATCGGGGCGGATGCCATTGGCCTCCAGCATCTTGATCACGCCGATATGCGCAAAACCCTTGGCCGCACCGCCGCCCAAGGCCAGGCCAATGCGCAGCTTCACCACCGGCGGCGGTGCGATCGGCGCAGGCGGCGGCGTGGGCTTGGTGCTGCCGAAGCAACCGGACAGCAACAGGCAGGCAAGCAGGGGCAGGAAGGGGCGAGTCCCGAAACGGGACGTGGAGCTACGGGTGGACGTCATGTCGATGGGCGCGGGCGGCTCGTAGAGGAAGGGTCGGCCCGCTGATCCTTCGGCGGGCCGGTCACTGGCGAGCGAGTGTACGACCGCCAGAGGGCGGCACGATGGCCGATTGCTGCGCGCGTTGTGCAATGGTCAGCAAACGGCTCGTCATCCCGGCCTGCGCCGGGATGACGAGGGTGAAGGTGGTGGCGCTCAGCCTGCCGCGTCCGCCTCGACGTGATAGTGCGTGGCCACTTCCACTTCCTTCTTCGAACCAAGGAACACCGGTACGCGCTGGTGCAGGCCAGTGGGCTGCAGGGCCATGATGCGTTCGCGGCCGGTGGTGGCGGCGCCGCCGGCCTGCTCCACGATGAAGGCCATCGGGTTGGCTTCGTACATCAGGCGCAGCTTGCCGCCCTTGGACTTGATCTTGGCGTCCAGCGGATAGAAGAACACGCCGCCGCGGGTGATGATGCGATGCACGTCGGCCACCATCGAGGCGACCCAGCGCATGTTGAAGTCCTTGCCGCGCGGGCCGTCCTTGCCGGCCAGCAGCTCGCCGATATAGCGCTGCATCGGCGCTTCCCAGTGGCGCTGGTTGGACATGTTGATGGCGAACTCGGCGGTCTCTTCCGGGATGCGGATGTCGCGGCGGCTGAGGATGAAGCTGCCCACTTCGCGATCGAGCGTGAACTCGTGCGTGCCGTGGCCGAAGGTCAGCACCAGCACCGTGGCCGGACCGTACACCACGTATCCGGCGGCCAGCTGGGTGGTGCCTTCCTGCAGGAAGTGCTCGGCCTTGGGTTCGGTGATGCCATCGGGGCAACGCAGCACTGAGAAGATGGTGCCGACGGAAATGTTCACGTCGATGTTGGAGCTGCCATCGAGGGGATCGAACAACAGCAGGTGATGGCCCTTCGGATACATGTCGGGGATCGGCTGCGGATCTTCCATTTCCTCCGAGGCACAGGCGGCCAGCTGTCCGCCCCAGGCGTTCGCTTCGAGCAGGATCTCATTGGAGATCACATCCAGCTTCTTCTGCGCCTCACCCTGGATGTTGCCGGTACCCGCCTCGCCCAGCACGCCGCCCAGGGCGCCCTTGTTGGTGGCCACCGCGATGCGCTTGCAGGCACGGGCGACCACTTCGATCAGCAGGGACAGCTCGGCGTTCATGCGGCCGGCGCGACGTTCCTCGATCAGGAACTGGATGAGCGAAATGGACTTCATGGCGAACCCGCAAGCAAAGGGACGCCTATTGTCCCGGTTGATATCGATACTTGTCAGCTCAAAGTGTGACCAGTTGGTTCATCTATCGGTGCTGAAAACCTTTTCGGACAAGCCACGTTGGAGGGGCGCCCCCCGGTTGTGGGAGCGCACCCTGTGCGCGACAGGCGCCCGAGCGCCCCGCCAGAACCGGTCTTCGAGGAAGCGCCCAGGCGCCTGTCGCGCACAGGGTGCGCTCCCACAGGTGAAGAGGGGCGGCGAGGCGTCCCTACTGACAACACGTTGGCAGCAGGGGGTAACCACACTGGCCTCCGTCATAAGGAGGGACTCTCATGCGCGATACGGTGTATTTCCTGGCGTTCGACGGGTTTGCGGACTGGCATGCGGCGCATGCGCTCTGCGAGATCCGCCGGCCGGGCGACTGGCAGTTGAAGACGGTGGGTTTTTCCATGCAGCCGGTGCTTTCCATGGCCGGGCTGCGGGTGGTGCCCGAGCTCACCCTGGATGAGCTGGACCTGCGCCGCGCGGCGCTGTTGATCGTCCCGGGCGGTTACCTATGGGAACACGGCTACGGCGATGAGGTGGTGCAAGCCGTGGGTCGCTTGCACGCGGCCGGTGTGCCGGTGGCGGCCGTCGATAGTGGTGTGCTGGTGCTGGCCCGGGCCGGGCTGCTGGATGCCTGCCGTCATACCGGCAGCTGGCCGGGCCACATCGGCACGCATGTGCCCGCTTACGCTGGCGCCGAGCAGTACGACGCCAACGCGCTCGCCGTGAGCGACCAGGGCGTGATCACCGCCAGCCAGCTGGGCAGCGTGGAATTTGCCCGCGAAGTAATCCGCACGCTCGACCTCTACAACCCGAGCGATCGCGAACATTGGTACCGCATGTTCAAGCACGCCCTGCCGCCGCCGTGGTGCGCGGGCGACGCCGCCACCGCCGTGGCGGCCTAAACGAACGCGACGAGGAGAATGTCATGGCACTGTCGATCGGAAAGATCCTGATGGCATACCGGCCCTTGTATTTGCGCGGGCTGTTGATGGATGGCCAATACCGTCTGCCGGTCACCACGCCGGAACCGGCAGCGGGCAAGAAGGAAGACGTCAGCAAGCAGGTCGCTGCCGAGCGCGTGCCGCTGACGCCGCGCCCGCTGCGTGGAGCACGCGCATGACTCGCACCTATCACGGCAGCTGTCACTGCGGCGCCGTCCGCTACGAAGCGGATCTGGACCTGTCCGCCGGCACCGGACGCTGCAACTGCTCGATCTGCCGCAAGCTGCGCTTCTGGGGCGCGATGGCCGACCTCAAGACGTTTCGCGTGCTCAGCGGCGAAGACGCGCTGGTCGACTACCGCTTCGGCACCGACAGCACGCACAACCTGTTCTGTCGCCATTGCGGCACGCATTCGTTCCACCGCGGCTATGTGGAACAGATCGGCGGCGAGTTCGTCTCCGTCAACGTGGCCTGCCTCGATGACGTGAGCGACGAGGAGTGGGCGGCCGCACCTGTGCGCTATTCCGACGGGCGCGACAACAACTGGTGGAACGCGCCCGCCATCACCAGCCATCTCTGAGCATCACGCAGCGGGGAACATGCCATGACCACCTCACGCGTCACCTTCTACCACGCAC
The DNA here is from genome assembly GCF_001010355.1 of Dyella japonica DSM 16301. Lineage (GTDB taxonomy): Bacteria > Pseudomonadota > Gammaproteobacteria > Xanthomonadales > Rhodanobacteraceae > Dyella > Dyella japonica. The sequence continues at coordinate 18,927 of NZ_JPLA01000010.1, forward strand.
CCAATAGCCGCTCCGGCGGCGCCCGCGCCTTGCTGGAAGAACTGGGCGTCGAATACGACATGCAGGTGCTCAACCTGCGCAAGAACGAGCAGCGCGAAACGCCGTACACGGCGGTCAATCCCATGGGCAAGGTGCCGGCGATCTGGCATCGCGGCGAACTGGTGACCGAGCAACCGGCCGTCTATCTCTATCTCGCCGATCTGTACGCGGATAAGGGTTTGGCGCCTGGCCTGGACGATCCGCTGCGTGGCCCCTATCTGCGCTGGATGGTGTTCTACGGCTCGTGCTTCGAACCGGCCGCGGTGGATCGCGCGTTGAAGCGCGAGGCGGTGCCGCCGTCCACTTGCCCCTATGGCGACTGGGAGACCATGTTCGGCACGCTGGTGGCGCAGCTGGAGCGTGGCCCTTACATGCTGGGCGAGCGCTTCACTGCGGTCGATGTGCTGTGGGGCTGCGCATTGCACTGGATGACGATGTTCAAGCTGATCCCCGAAGTGCCGGTGATCGGCGCCTATGTGGCTCGCGTGATGTCGCGGCCGGCCATGCAGCGTGCAGCGGAACTGGACGCGACCCTGGCGGAAGCGCAGGCGGCGTGAAAGTGTATGGCCGGCCGTTTGCTGTGGCCCTCGCTGGGATCACGCTGAGTGGACCTGACGTGAGCCACCGGGCAAACCATGACTCCCGGCGCTGTTCGCGGGCGCGCCGCTCCGCCATCATCCACGGATGCGTCGCGCCGACCGGTTGTTCCTCATCATCCACGCCTTGCGGGGTCGCCGTACCGCGCTGCAGGCGCGCCAGCTCGCCGGCACGCTCGGTGTATCGCTGCGCACCGTGTATCGCGATGTGGCCGACCTGCAGCTCTCCGGCGTGCCCATCGAGGGCGAAGCCGGTGTCGGCTACGTGCTGCGCAAAGGCTCGGACATCCCGCCGCTGATGTTCACCGCCGACGAACTCGAATCGCTGGTGGTTGGCACGCGCTTCGTGCGTGCCTTCGCCGGGCAGAAGCTGGCCGAGAGCGCGCAGGCCGCGCTGCTGAAGATCGAAGCCGTGCTGCCGGCTGAGCTGCGCGAGCGCTCTACGCGTACACGCATCTATGCGCCGATCTGGCGCGATCAGACCAAGACCGATTTCGCGGCGCTGATCGACCGGCTCAATGCGGCCATCACGGACAACCAAGTGCTGCGCCTGGAATACAGCGATGAAGCTGGCCGCACCAGTACGCGCGAGGTGGAGCCCTTGTGTCTGGCATTCTGGGGTGGTGCCTGGACCTTGGGCAGTTGGTGCCGGCTGCGCGTGGGGTTTCGCAATTTCCGGCCGGATCGGATTCAGGGGTGTTCGATTACGGGGGAGCGGTTTGAAGGTGTGCAAGGGCGTGATTTGGACGCCTATTTGCAGGCTATGCGGGGGTATTACGAGGGGATGGAGAGCTGACGCCTTTTACTCCCTCTCCCCTGCGGGGAGAGGGCTGGGGTGAGGGGCCAATCTAGCCTCATTGTGCGGTGGTGACGCTAGCTTCTTTTGCTCGTCATTCCTGCGAAGGCAGGAGGCGATTCTCAACAGCCGAATGGCTGGTCATCCAGTGACTTTGCGCTTGGTTGTCGCGATATCGCGATCTGGCTCGCCTGCCGCGGGCTTCCGACCTCCTGCCGGAGGCCGGGTCACTTTTCTTTGCTNNCCCTCCAGGTGCGCGTGCGGGTTCCGGGGTTTTTCGACAGGACATCCTTGTCCTGTCGAAAAACTGGCCGCATCCATGCGGCCACCCTTCGGGCTTTCCTCCACCCGCCCGCCGCGTCATACGGGGACCCTCGAGAGCCAAGAGCCGTGATGCCGTGCCCTTGTGGGAGCGCACCCTGTGCGCGACTGCCACGCTGAGGTGCACCGCTTCGGAAGGTTGTCGCGCACAGGGTGCGCTCCTACAGAAGGGCTTGGGCGCGGGTGGATCATGGGCGACGAACCCTCTTCCCAATCCGCTACCCTCCTCCCATCCACGCCGGAGGCGCTCCATGCCCACGACAAACCCAACCGTCGTAGCCAAAGCGCCACCCACCTGGCATTTCGATCTGATCGCCGGCCTCTCCATTGCCGGCCTGCTGATACCCGAAGCGGTCGCTTATTCGGGCATCGCCAACCTGCCGCCACAGGCGGGCGTCATCGCCTTGTTTGTGGGCCTGGCCACGTATTGGCTGCTGGGGCGTAGTCGCTACGCCATCGTGTCGGCTACGTCGTCGTCGGCGGCTGTGCTGGCGGCGGGAACGATGGCGCTGTCCGGTGGCGACAGCATCTCGCGGCTCGCTCTGGCAGGGACGCTAGTGGTGCTGGCGGGTGGCTGTTTTCTGGTGGCTGGCGCGGCGCGGCTGGGTGGGTTGTCGCATCTGATCGCGCGCCCGGTGTTGCGCGGTTACACCTTCGGGCTGGCCTGCGTCATCGCGCTCAAGCAGCTGCCGCATCTCATGGGCGTGGCGAGCGTGCACGGCGATTTCGTGCCGCTCCTGATCGTGCAATTGGCCAGGGTGCTGCCGCAGGTGAATGCGGCGGCGCTGGGTGCCGGTGTGGTCGCGTTGCTGCTGCTGTTCGCCTGCGAGCGCATCCAACGACTGCCGGGCAGTCTGGTCGCCATCGCACTGGGCGTGATGGCATCGGCCTGGTTGGCGGCGCATGGCGTGGCGTTGACGGGAACCATCCAGCTGGCGGCGGAGCTGGCCTGGCCGACGTGGCCACGCAGTGATCAATGGCTGCCCAGCGTGGAGCTGGCGGCGGCGCTGCTGTTGATCCTCTATGCGGAGTCCTACAGCTCCATCCGCGGCTTTGCGCTGAAGCATGGCGACACGGTGAATCCCAACCGCGACCTGCTGGTGCTCGGCGTCGCCAATGTCATCTCAGGCGCACTGCACGGGATGCCGGTAGGCGCAGGATATTCCGGCACCTCGGCGAACGAGGCGGCGGGTGCGCGTTCACGCCTCGCCGGCCTTATCGGCGCCGCCAGCGTGCTGGTGCTGGTGTGGTTGGCCTTGCGCTGGATCGAGCGCATCCCCCAGCCGGTGCTGGCGGCCATCGTGATCCACGCGGTGAGCAAATCGCTGCGGGTGTCGGTGTTCGCGCCGTATTTCCGCTGGCAACGCGACCGGCTGGTGCTGCTGGCGGCAGTGGTGGCGGTGTTGTCGCTGGGCATCCTCAATGGATTGCTGTTTGCCATCGCCTTCAGCCTGGTGATGCTGCTGCGCCAGCTCGCCACGCCGCGGCTGGGCGTGCTGGGCCGACTGGCCGAAGGCCACGATTTCGTGGACATGGCGCAGCATCCCGAGGCGCTGCAGGTGCCCGGCATGCTGATCGTGCGGCCGGAGGAACCGCTGTTCTTCGCCAACGCCGAGGCCATGCTGGCCCAGGCCCGCGAGCGCGTCAAAGCCGGCCATGAGCTGCGCCGAGTGGTGCTGAGCCTGGAGGAAAGCCCGGACCTGGATGGCACCTCGCTCGAATCCCTGGCCGATTTCGCCACCTGGCTGGCCGCTCGTGGCATCGAGCTGCGCGTGGCACGATTGAAGGGCGACGCCCGGGACGCCTTGTCCCGGATGGCGCTACCCCAGCTTCCGCCACAGGCGCTGGATGACTGGAGCGTGGAGGATGCCGTGTCGGCATCGCCGCTCACGACCTCTTTGGCAAAGGGAAACCCGCAGTGAAGAAAGCTCTACGCACCACCTGGCTGGCCGCGGCCACCACGCTCGCGCTGGCCGCACCGGCTTGGGCCGATACCAACGCCGATACGCGCTTCAAGCAGATCTACGAGCAGGAGTGGGCGTGGCGCAATGGCCAGTCCGGCATTGCCAGCTCGGGCGAGGCCCAGCCCAATGGCTCGCGCCTGGACAACGTGGATGCGGCCAACCAGCAGAAGCGCCAGGATTACTGGCAGAAGGTGTCCAACGATCTGGATGGCATCGACGCCAAGCAGCTGTCGCCGGAAGGCCAGGTGAACTACGCCGTGTATCGGGCGCAGATCCAGAACCTGCTCGCCGCGCAGAAGTTCAAGCAGTGGCAGATGCCGTTCAACAGCGACTCGGCGTTCTGGAGCGATCTGGGCTACGTGCTCGAAGGCGATCATCTGCGCACCACGCAGGACTATCAGCACTACATCGATCGCCTCAACCAGGTGCCGGCGTACTTCCAGCAACAGATCGACAATATGCGCGACGGCCTGGCACGCGGCTTCACCGTGCCGCGCGAAGTGCTCAAGGGCCGCGATGCGTCGATCAGCTCGGTATCGGAGCTGAAGGACCCGACCCAGAGCAGCTTCTACAAGCCGTTCGAGAAGATGCCCTCGACCGTGCCGAACGCTGACGCCATCAAGCTGCGCGATGCCGCCAAGAAGGCGATCAGCGGCAAGGTGATCCCGGCCTACGCCAAGCTGCTCAACTTCTACCGCAACGATTACGTGCCCAAGGCGCGCACCACGCTGGCCGCCGAAGCGATGCCCGATGGCAAGGCGTTCTACCGCCAGCAGATCATCGAATACACCACGCTCGATCTGGATCCGGACACCATCCACAAGATCGGCCAGGAGCAGGTGGCGAAGATCCACGCCGAGATGGTCAAGACCATGCAGGAGACGGGCTTCAAGGGAAGCTTCGACGATTTCCTGCACTTCCTGCGCACCGATCCGCAGTTCTACGCCAAGACGCCGGACGAGCTGCTGATGCGCACGGCGTGGGTGGCCAAGCAGGTGGACGCGCAGCTGGGCAAGGAATTCGGCCGCCTGCCGCGCCAGCGCTTCGCGATCGTGCCGGTGCCGGCGGATATCGCGCCGTACTACACCTCCGGCCGCGGTGGTGCCGGCACCTATCTGGTGAACACGTACGATCTGCCGTCGCGCCCGCTGTACAACATGCCGGCGCTGACGCTGCATGAATCGGCGCCGGGTCATTCGTTGCAGATTGCGCTGGCACAGGAGCAGCACGGCCAGCCGGACTTCCGTCGCGAGGGCTACATCTCGGCCTACGGCGAGGGTTGGGGCCTGTATTCGGAATACCTGGGCAACGAGATGGGCATCTACAAGACGCCCTACGACCGCTTCGGTTATCTGACCTACCAGATGTGGCGTGCGTGCCGCCTGGTGGTCGACACCGGCATCCATCACCTGGGCTGGACGCGCCAGCAGGCGATCGATTTCATGACGCAGAACACCGCGCTGTCCGATCGCGAGATCGCCAACGAAGTGGATCGCTACATCAGCTGGCCGGGCCAGGCGCTGTCCTATGAGCTCGGTTACCTGAAGATCCTGGAGCTGCGCCAGAAGGCCGAGCAGGCGCTGGGTTCGAAGTTCGACATCCGCCACTTCCACGACACCGTGCTGCAGATCGGTTCGGTGCCGCTGCCGGTGCTGGAGCAGCGCATCGATCGCTTCATCGCCGAAGGCGGCCCCGCGCCGGATTTCGGCTGCGATTGCGCCAAGGACAAGGACGCGAAGAAGTAAGCCGCCTCACCACGACCCCGGCCATGCCGGGGTCGTGACCTTGGCTCAGGGCTTCGCCGGCGCGCTCTTGCCGGTTTCCGCATAGCCCTGCAGCCGCTGCAGCTGCTCCATCAGCACGCCGTTGACGGCGGGTGCGATCTTGTCGAGCCCGCTGGCGCCGGAGCCGTTGACGCGGTACTCCAGCTGCAGCGCCGTGCCTTCCGGCGCGGGCTTGAGGGTGAAGGTCATGACGCCATCCACGGCCATGGCCTGCAGCGGACCGAGCGCGGTATCCATGCGCAGCAGGTGGCCCGGCGCGGCCCAGATCACCCGGCCGTGCTGCACGCTCTGGTCGTTCCAGTGTTCGCAGAAACAGCCGCCGGCCTCGGCCTTGAGGCTCAGGTGCGAGGCATCGCCGGAGTAGGTGTGTTCGCCGTTCCACCACTTGGCCACGTCGATCAGGGCGGCGTAGAGCTTCTGCGGCGGTGCGTGGACGGTGCGGGCGTCCTGGATCAGCAGATGATCGGGCGCGGCTTCCTTCACCTCGGCGTGGGCGGCGAGGGCAGCGAACGACAGCAGCGTGGCGGCGGCAATGGCTTGAATGCGCATGGGTTTTCTCCCGACAAGGCGGGGCGAGTATGCGTCGGCCCGTACGCGGTCTGTACTGGCCGAACGGAAGATGACCGGCCCACTGGCGAAAAATGCATCAGTGGAGTAAATTGACTCCTAACTTCACTGGGAGAGTTGAACCATGGCGGCTCATCTCCAGCCTGAAACCCATCCCGTCGCCGATCTCGGCGGCCCCGCGCTGCGCGCGTTCTTCAATATCGCCGAGCGCTGGAACCTGCGCATTGCCGACCAGCGCCGCCTGCTGGGCGATCCGCCGGAATCGACCTTCTACAAGTGGAAGCGGCTGCAGAGCGGCACGCTGGGGCGCGACACGCTCGAGCGCATCAGCTACCTGCTGGGCATCTTCAAGGATCTGCAGATCCTGTTTCCCGATGCCGACCAGGCCGACGGCTGGGTCCATCGGGCCAACCGCGCCAGCCTGTTCGGCGGCCGGTCGGCGCTGGAACGCATGCTTTCGGGCAACGTCGCCGATCTCTATGTGGTGCGCCAGTACCTGGACGCCCAACGCGGCTGACCCCAACCCCTGTTGTAGGAGCGCACCCTGTGCGCGACCGCAGCGCTGCGGTCTTCCTCAGTCATCTAGCCAAGCCAAAGCCCTGCGCCCCACGTCGCAACCCCCGATACACAGTCAGGCCATACTTCCTCCCTCTGGCAGACCGCGCGAGAGCTTCACGTCATGGCCGACATTCCACCGCTCAAACGCGTCCGCTGGGGTCACGCTTATCGCATCGTGCCCAGCCGCTTTCCGCCGATCGGCGTGTTCGATCGCATTGCCGATCCGGGCGACCTGGAAGCGCTGTACGCGATCGAGGCGATGACCAATCCGCGTCTGCGCAACGATATCGGCGACCTGCACCTGGTTCCGCCGGAGCGGCGCATCAGCGGTCCCGGAAGCACGCCGGTGATGGCCGCGTTCACCCATCTCAACCCCGAAGGCAGCCGTTTTTCGGATGGCAGCTGGGGCGTGTTCTATGCCGCGCACAGCGTGGCCACGGCGGTCGAAGAGACGGTCTATCACCGCGAGCTGTTTCTCGCGGCGACGGCCGAGCCGCCGTGCGACATCGAGATGCGCTGCTACAGCACCAGCATCCAGGCGAAGCTGCACGACCTGCGTGGCGGCTGGAAGCCGGAGCACGATCCGGACAACTACGCCGCAGGCGTCGCGCTGGCGCGCAAGCTGCGCGAGCAAGGTTCCGACGGGCTGGTCTACGACAGCGTGCGGCATGCCGGCGGCGAATGCGTCGCCGTGTTCTATCCCGATCGCGTGGCGCCCTGCGTGCAGGCGCAGCACCTGATGTATCGCTGGGACGGCAAGCGCATCGGCCAGGTGCTCACCGTGGATGAGTGGAAGCGCGGCTGAGCGCTCGCGCAAAAAACAGGGCCCCTCTTGCGAAGGGCCCGCGCGGCTTCCTTGCCGACTGGTCTCCCCTTGCTGATCTTCCTCAGAAGCGATAGCCGACGCTGGCGCCGAACACCACCGGATCGATCTTGGCGGTGCCCACCTTGGTGTTGTTGACCTTCACGTCGCTCTCAATATCAGCCCAGCGCACGTCCACCGTGGCCAGCCACTTGTCCGAGATCCTCAGGTCGAAGCCCGCGCGTACGGCGGCGCCCCAGCTGTTGGCGATGCTCACGCTGTTGCCGTACAGCGCGCCGGTGGCGTGGGTGCCGAAGAAGTTGGTGTAGTTGACGCCCACGCCCAGGAACGGCGACCAGGCCGCATCGGGCATGAAGTGATAGTTGATGCCGAAGGTCGGCGGCAATTGCTTGGTGCGCGCCACCGTGCCCAGGCCGGCGAGCTTGACGTCATGCAGGAACGGCCACGCGCCCAGCGCGTCCACGCCCCAGTTCGGGGTGAACATGTATTCGAGGTCGATGGTGGGTCGCGCGCTGCTGCTCACGGTCGCGCGTGCACCGGCCAGGGTGCCGTTGTTGTCCTTGGGCGCGACCACGGCGCCACCGACGCGCAGCACCCACGAATCAGTGCCTTCGGCGTGGACGATCGGAGCGGCGAGCGTGCCCAGTGCAGCGGCGATGACGAAGGGAAGCAGGACTTTCATGGCGTTGTTCCATCATGTTTTCGTGGGGACAACGTCATGGTCGTTAGGAAGTCGTTGCTCGCTGTTGATCCAGGTCATGCGCCCGTAGGGCATTCGGACGCAGGCGCGCAAGAGAAAGGCCCGCACTGGGCGGGCCTTTGCTTGTGTTCATCGATGAGCCGACGATCAGGTGTCGGCGTTGGTCGCCCAGCCTTCGCGGTTGCCGCGCGTGAAGACGCGATCGACCTCAAGCACGTCACCGGCCGCGTGCGCCGGCTGCTCGCGCAGGCTGGCGTAGATCGGCGTGAAGTCAGGACGCGTCGCCTCGAACAGCTGTTCAAAACTGTCGATCACGAAGTACGTCTGCTGGAACGTGTCGATGCGGTAACGCGTGCTCATCACGCGCTCCAGACCAAAGCCGATGCGATTGGGCGAGGCCGAATCCAGCGAGTAGATCGACTCGCCCTTGGAGCTCACGATGCCGGCGCCGTAGATGCGCATGCCATCCTTGGTGTTGATCAGGCCGAACTCCACCGTGTACCAGTACAGGCGCGTGAGGTTCATCAGCGCTTCGGGGCCGATCGCGAAGGCCTTCATGCCGCCGCGGCCGTAAGCCTGCATGTAGTCGGCGAAGACCGGGTTGAGCAGCAGCGGCACGTGGCCGAACAAGTCGTGGAACAGGTCCGGCTCGCTCAGGTAGTCGAGCTGGTCCGGCTTGCGGATCCACCAGCTGACCGGAAAGCGGCGGTGGGCGAGATGGTCGAAGAACACCTCGTCCGGCAGCAGGCCTTCGACCGCGACCAGCTCCCAGCCGGTGGCGGCGCCCAGCACCTTGTTGAGCTCGGAGAACTTCGGGATGCCGCCGTCGCCCAGGCCGAAGCGGGCCACGCCGTCCATGAATTCCTGGCAGGCACGGCCGGGCAGCAGATCACGCTGGCGCTGGTAGAGCGTGTCCCATACCTGGTGGTCGGTGGCGGAGTACTCGGCCCACGGCTGCTCCACCACGCCGGTGGCATACACCGGCACATAGCCGCGGTCGGTCTGATGGTGTTCAACGCGGCGGGGAGGGGTGTTCATGGCGTACTCCTGGCAACAAGGCCATCGTGCTTTGACGGCTCAGCATAGGGCGATTGCCGCGCACGATGCTTGTTTTGTTGCATTGATTCAGCTCGCTTGCGCAATAATCGTGTTCCCCCTTTCGTATCTATGGAGATTTATTGCCATGGCTACTCTGGACCGCACCGATCTGCGGATTCTGGCCGTGCTGCAGTCCGACGGCCGCATCACCAATGCCGAGCTGGCCGAGAAGGTCAGCCTGTCGCCCTCGGCCTGTCTGCGCCGCCTCCAGCGCCTGGAGAGCGATGGCGTGCTGACCGGTTACACCGCCCAGGTGGATCCCCAGGCCGTCGGGCTGGGCCTGCAGGCCTTCGTCCGCGTGCAGCTGACCAAGCATGAGAGCGTCGCCGTGGAGCGCTTCGTGGAACTGGTGAACGGCTGGCCCGAAGTGGTGTCCTGTTATGCGCTGACCGGCGACATGGACTATCTCCTGCATGTCTATGTGGCTGACCTGCAGGATTTTTCGCGCTTCCTGCTGGATCGCCTGCTGAACGCTTCAGGCGTGGCCGATGTCAATTCCAGCTTCGTGCTGCGGACCGTGAAGCGGTCCTCGGCGCTGCCCCTCTCGCAGCTGGAACATTGATGCTGCGACGCGGGGACGCAGGGGTCGACTAACGCTAAACTAACCGGACTGATGAATAGCCAATCCCTCTCCGCCCCAGCCCGCCGGGACGTCATCCGGCCCCTGCGCTACCTCTGGCGCGTGCCGCTGCTGCTGCTGCACATCGTGTTGGGCGTGCTGCTGTGTGCCCTGGTGCTGACCTGGCGCCGTGACGTGGTGATGAAGAACGGTCGCGAGCCCTTTGCGCATCGCACCATCCGCTGGTGGTCGACGGCCTTGCTGCGGATCTTCGGTCTGCGCTCGGTGCGCGTGGGCCAGCCGCTGGCCGACCCGGTGCTGTTCGTCGCCAATCACACCTCGTGGATCGATATCGAGCTGCTGCACAGCCAGCGCGCCGCCTGCTTCGTGGCCAAGGCGGAAATCGCCAGCTGGCCGCTGGTGGGCTGGCTGGCCTCGGCCGGCGGCACGATTTTCCATCGGCGCGGCAGCAACCATTCGCTGGCGGCGGTGATGCAGGTGATGGTCGATCGGCTGCGCGCCGGGCGTTCGGTGGCGGTCTTCCCCGAAGGCGGCACCGGGCACAACGGCGTGCTGCGTGTTTTCCACGCGCGCATTTTCCAGGCGGCGCTTGACGCCGAAGTGCCGGTGCAGCCGGTGGCGCTGCGTTTTGCACGCGACGGTCGCCGCGTGCTGGATGCGGGTTTCCGCGAGCACGAGAATTTCATGCAGAACTTCCTGCGCCTGCTGGGCGAGGCGCCGCTCGACGCCGAAGTGCATTTCCTTGAACCCGTACCGGCCGCGCCCGATGCGCGCCGCCGCATGGCCGAAACCTCGCGCGAGCGCATTGCGTTGGCGCTGGAAGACAAGCCGGAACACGAAAAACACGCATGACGCTGCCCCGGGGTAAGGATTTTCAGCCACCGTGGCCGCTGCGCAGTGGCCATATCCAGACCATGCTGTCTTCCAGCGGCGTGCGGCGCCTGATGCTGCCCAAGGCGGCGCAGACGGTGTTGCAGGACTCCCAGCCGATGGTGGTCGATGGCGGTGATGGCGTGCGCCTCACCGGCGCTTACACCATGCAGAAGACCGGCTCGCCGTCGCGTGGCCTGGCGGTGCTGTTCCACGGCTGGGAAGGCAGCGTCGATTCCACCTATGTGCTGCAGACCGGCAGCCGCCTGCTGGCCGATGGCTGGGACGTGTTTCGACTGAATTTTCGCGACCACGGCGACAGCCATCATCTCAACGAAGCGCTGTTCCATTCCTGCCGCATCGACGAAGTGGTGCATGCGCTGGGCGACATCGCGCAGCGTTTTCCGTCGCGACCGATGGTGCTGGCGGGTTTCTCGCTCGGCGGCAACTTTGCACTGCGCGCGGCCATGCACGCGCCGGCAGCCGGCCTGCCGTTGAGCTATGCGCTGGCGGTGTGTCCGATCATCGATCCGGGCGAAGGCCTGTTTTCGCTGGAAGGCCAAGCGCCGTGGTTCTACCAGGCGTATTTCATGCACAAGTGGCGGCGCTCGCTGCAGGCCAAGCAGGCGGCGTTTCCGCATGTGCAGTATTTCGAACTGGCCGAACTCAAGCAGAGTCTGCGCGGACTGACCGCTTCCTTGGTTTCGCGTCATACCGATTTCGGTTCGCTCGAAGCCTATCTGGACGGCTATTCCGTGGCCGGTCGCGCACTGGAAGGCATGCATGTGCCGTGCACCATCCTCACTGCGCGCGACGATCCGGTCATTCCTGTGGCGGCATTCGAGCGACTCGATCTGCCGGCGAACGTGGAGCTGGACATCTCCGACTACGGCGGCCATTGCGGCTATATCCGCGGCTGGGACATGACCAGCTTCACTGACGAGTACATCGCTGCACGCTTCAATGCCGTGGTGGCGCAGCGCTAAAGCGGCGCGGCCTTGTGGCTGTCACAGGGGCATTCCATCATCCGCCCCACCCACGTTCTGCCTGGAGATCCGGCTATGCATGCCAAGGGCACGTTCGAAGTGAAGATCACGCCGCAGCCGCCGCAGGACGGAGTGGACGATCCCGGCATCGGTCGCCTGGTGATAGCCAAGCACTTCCAGGGCGATCTGCAGGGCCATAGCAGGGGAACGATGCTTGCGGTCGGCACGCCGATCGACGGTTCGGCCGGCTATGTGGCGATGGAATGGGTGGAAGGCAGCCTGCAGGGGCGTCACGGCCGTTTCGCACTGCAACACTCAGGCAGCATGCATCGCGGCTCGCCGCAGCTGTCGGTAACCATCGTGCCCGATTCGGGCACTGACGACCTGGCAGGCATCGAAGGCGCGCTCACCATCACCGTCGCCAACGGAGCGCATTCCTACGACCTCCACTACAGCCTGACGTGAAACGTTTCCCCGTCGCCACGATGGCGCTACGCTTCCACACTCCCGCCGGAGTGCCGTCATGCGCAAGTTGATGCTGGGTTTGTTGGGATGTCTGGTGGCCTGCACGGCCGCGGCAGCACCCCAGCTGGACAAGCTCACCTTGCCCAAGGGCTTCCATGTCGCCGTGTACTCGGACCAGGTGCCCAACGCGCGCGAGATCGCACTGGGCGCCAAGGGCACGGTGTTTGTCGGCTCCAACAGCGCGGGCAAGGTGTACGCACTCACCGACAGCAAGCACGACGGTCACGCGGACAAGGTGCGCGTGATCGCCAGCGGCTTGAAGTTGCCGGTGGGCGTCGCCTTCAAAAATGGCGACCTGTACATCTCGGCGGTGAGCAAGATCCTGGTGCTGCGCGACATCGAGAACCATCTCGACGATCCACCCAAGCCCGAAGTGATCTACGACAAGTTTCCCACCGAGACGCACCACGGCTGGAAATTCATCGCGTTCGGTCCCGACGGCAAGCTCTACGTGCCGATCGGTGCACCGTGCAATATCTGCGACAAGGACAAGAACTACGCCAAGCTCACGCGCATGAACGCCGATGGCAGCGGCCTGGAAGATGTCGCCTTCGGCATTCGCAACACGGTGGGTTTCGACTGGCAGCCCAAGACCCGGCAGCTGTGGTTCACCGACAACGGTCGCGACCTGATGGGCGACGACATGCCCAGCGATGAATTGAACCGCATCGCGCGCGTGGGTGAGCACTTCGGTTATCCCTATTGCCACCAGGGCGATACGCTGGATCCGGAATTCGGCCAGGGCAAGAACTGCAAGGATTACACCGCGCCGGTCTATAAGCTCGGACCGCACGTGGCGGCGCTGGGCATGCGCTTTTACGAGGGTTCGCAGTTCCCGGCCAGCTACCGGGGCGCGATCATCGTGGCCGAGCATGGTTCGTGGAATCGCACCAGGAAATCCGGCTATCGCGTGATGTCCGTACACCTCAACGGCGACAAGGTCACCGCCTATGAGCCGCTGCTCGACGGATTCGCGCAGAACGAACAAGCCTGGGGACGCCCGGCCGACGTGCAGCCGCTACCCGATGGCAGCCTGCTGGTGAGCGACGATCTGGCCGGCGCGATTTACCGCGTGACTTACCAAAACCCCTGACGCGGCGCGGTTGCGCGACGCTGCACCCACTCGCTTGGAACTTGGAGAACGACCTTGCAATTGCGTAGCGACAGTTTCGAACACGGTCAGGCGATGCCGACCCGGCTGGCTTTCGGCAAACGCGGCGAGCCCTTCGCGTTGTCGGACAACCTCAGTCCTCATCTGGCGTGGAAGGATGCACCGCATGCGACGCGTTCCTTCGTGCTGGCGGTGTTCGATTTCGACGTGCCCAGCAAGCCGGACGATGTGAACCAGGAAGGGCGCACGGTGCCGGCCGATCTTCCGCGCGTGGAATTCGTGCACTGGCTGATGGCCAATATCCCGGTCGAGTGCGGCGAGCTGGCCGAAGGCGCCTGCAGCGACGGCATCGTGCCGCGCGGCAAGCGCGCGCCGTATGGCCCGCCGGGCAGCGTGCAAGGTGTGAACGACTACACCGGCTGGTTCGCCGGCGACGCCGACATGCGCGGGCAATACCTCGGCTACGACGGTCCGTGCCCGCCGTGGAACGATTCCATCGTGCATCACTACCACTTCCGCCTGTATGCGTTGGATGTGGAAAGCCTCAAGCTGGCCGATGGTTTCACCGTGAACGAACTGCGCACGGCGATGGACGGCCATGTGCTGGCCGAAGCCGAGCTGATGGGCAGCTATACGATCAATCCCGCAGCCGTATAGACGACTTTGCCGCCAGCGTGAACGGCGACCAAAGGGCGGCCGGAGCTGAGATCATTTTCACGCTCGCAAGGCATGGGCTGTGGGTGAATGGTCGGCAGGACGATGTCATGTCCGCTGAGAGGATCGCCCCATGCTGCATTACGCCCTGGTATTCCTGGTCATCGCCATCATTGCTGCCTTGTTCGGTTTCACCGGCATCGCAGGTACCGCTGCCAGTATCGCGAAGATCCTGTTTATCGTCTTCCTGATCCTGGCCGTGATCGCCTTCTTCAGGCGCGCGAGCTGAGCGAGCGCGCATCGGGGCATCCACCCCGATGCGCTTCGCGGGACCGATTGAGACCATTGCATGTCCGCTTCAACGGAGAACGTCATGAACAAGCAAGTCCAGGCGCACGAGGAAAACACCGCGGCCGAGCGCATCGAGGAACGCGCCGAGCGCATCAAGCAGGCGACCACCAGCGCCGTGACCAACACCAAGGAAGCGGTGGATCGTGCGGCCGACAAGGTCGAGGACAGCCTGCATCGCGCCACCGACAAGGCGGCCGATACCGCCACCCGCGCCACCGAGAAAGCCGATGAATATCGCCAGCGTGGTCGCGAGGTCTACGACGAAGCCGTCGACCGTGCCGACGAATGGCTGGACCGTGCCCGCGACTATGTGCGCGAGAAGCCCGTGCAGTCCGTAGCCATCGCCCTTGGCGCCGGCTGGCTGCTTGGCCGCATACTCCGTCGCTGATACACGACTGAGGACAGGGGATGGACCAGACCGGACGCGAAGACGCGCCCGTCGCGCCTGACGAAACGCCACCTCCTGCGCCACCGGGCCTGCTGGACGATATCGGCCGCCTCGGTCGGGCTTTTCAAAGGTTGTTCGGGGCGCAGCTGAAGCTGTTGTCCGCGGAACTGGGGCTGGCGCGTAGCGCCGTCCATTGGCTGCTGATCGCCGGCCTGGTCGCCACCGTCGCCGCGGTAGGCATGGGCTTGACCCTGCTGGGCCTGATCGGCTGGCTGCTGGCGCAATGGTTCGGCTCGTGGGCCTGGGCCCTGGCCGCGCTGTCGCTGGTGGAGCTGCTGTTTCTCGCTGGCGCGATGCTGTTGTTCCGCCGCTGCATGCACTGGATGACCTTGCCCGCCACGCGGGGCGAGTGGAGTGCGATGATGCGTGAAACCCTGCGCCGTCCTGGTCCGCAGGGCAGTAACCCGGAGGACGTGCCGTGAGCCTCTTCAAGCAAATGCATGCGGTGCGTGTGGCGAAGGACCGTGCACAGGATGCCCGCGAGGAGCTGGCCATACCGGCCCAGGCCCTGCTGGCGCGTGGACAACGCCATCCGCTCACGACCGTGGGCCTGGCCGCGGGCGCGGGCTTCGTGCTGGGCAAGCTCAACGTGCATCCGCTGCGAGTACCGGGCCTGGGCGCGCTGTTGAGCGGCACCGCCGCCGAAGTCGTCGGCCAGGCGATGCGGCTGGTGGCCGAGTTCTCGCAGAACGCCGGCGATGTCACCCAGGACACCGGCGACTTCACATGAACACGCCGATCTCATCGCTGCCGCCCGTCGCTGAAAGTGACGCGGCGCCACCGGAGGTACCCGTCGATGCGATGGTGCCCAGCCGCGAGCCCCGGCTGAATCTGCTGCACGTGCAGCGCACGCAGAGTGCGCGACGCCATTTGCGCGGCATCCGCGTGGTGCTCAATATCTTCCTGGCGTTGGCGCTGATGTATACGGTGACCATCACCAAGCAGCTCCTGATACCGCTGGTGCTCGCCTCGTTCATCGGCCTGGCGCTCAATCCGGTGGTGGCGCGCTGCAAGAGTATCGGCATACCGCGCTGGCTGGCGGCCAGCGTGCTGATGATCGGCCTGATCACGGCCATCGGCTTTGGCGTCAGCGCGCTGACCCAGCCCGCCCTGGGCTGGGTGCACGAAGCGCCGACGGCGATACGCAGCTTTATTCCCAAGCTGCGCACCTTTACCCAACCGCTCGAGGCGGCCAACCGCGCTACCCAGGGCCTCACCGGTCCCACGAAGGTGCAGGCCTCGGCGCAGTCGCCGCTCTCCATCACCGTATGGGACATCGTGGCGACCACGCCGAAGGTATTGGCCGGCGTCCTCACCGTGGTCTTGCTGGTGTTCTTCTTCCTGGTTTACGGCGACCTGATGCTGCGACGACTGGTCGAGGCCTCGCCCAACTTTGGCTACAAGCGACATGCCGTGCACGTGGTGCGCGGCATCCAGTACGAAGTGTCGCGCTACATCCTCACCGCCACGCTGATCAACTTCGGCCTGGGCGCAGTCACCGCCGGCATGCTGTGGCTGTACCACATGCCCGACCCCCTGTTGTGGGGCACGGTGGCCATGCTGGCCAACTTCATTCCCTATGTGGGCGCGATCAGCACCACGACCGTGCTTGCGGTGGTGGGCCTGCTCAACTTCAACGAGCCGGGCGCGGCCCTGCTACCGGCGCTGACCTTCGCCGGCATCACGGCCTTCGAAGGCAACCTGGTGACGCCGCTGATCCAGGGGCATCGCATGCGGCTGAGCCCGATCGCGATCCTGCTGTGGCTGCTGTTCTGGGGCTGGTTGTGGGGCATCCCGGGTGCGCTGCTGGCGGTGCCGATGCTCACCAGCGCCAAGCTGGTGGCCGAACGTGTACGCGGCTGGCGCTGGTTCGCGCGGATGGTGCAGCGTTGACGACTGGCTACGTGATCCGCGCCGTCGATGCGCGCGATTTCAGTGCGTGGAAGCCGTTGTGGGATGGCTATAACGCGTTCTACGGCCGCAGCGGCGAAACCGCGTTGGCCGAAGACATCACACGCGAGACCTGGTCGCGTTTCCTCGCGGCCGATGAGCCGATGCACGCAGTGGTCGCCGAGTGCGATGGCCAGTTGCTGGGCCTGGCGCACTACCTGTTCCATCGCAGCACCATCAACCGCGCGAACAGCTGCTATTTGCAGGATCTGTTCACGGTGCCAGCGTCGCGTGGCATGGGCATCGGACGCGCCTTGATCGAAGCGGTGTATAGCCGGGCACGCGACGCCGGTGCAGCGCGCGTGTACTGGCAAACCCACGAAACCAATACGACGGCCATGCAGCTTTACGACCAGCTAGCCGAGAAGTCAGGGTTTATTGTCTACCGCAAGCCGTTGTAGCGTGGCCGCTGACTCACCGAAGCGGGTAGGCGCTATGCGCGTTTCATGGGCGATCCTCGGCGCCGCGGCGCTGCTACTTGCTGGCAGGGTTGACGCCACGTCGGTGGTCGACACAAACCAGGGATGCGAGGTGGCCCGTGCGGCCACTCCGACGGTCACGCACACGACACTCAACGGCGTGCCCGCCATCCTGCGCATACCCGCGCATATCACCAAGGCGCCAATCATCCTCTGGCATGGCTTCGGTCCGCCGGCCAGCGAGAGCGCCATGATGGAGGCGCTGCCGCTCGATGATGTCGATGCGGTGAAGGTGTATCTGGGCCTGCCACTGTTCGGCGCACGCGCACCCGCCGGCGGCATGAAGGAATTGGCGCGTCGCCAGGGCGAGGATGTCGGCCTCGAGGTCTTCAAACCCGTGGTCGCTGGCGCCGCGGATGAGCTGTCCGATGTGGTCGCGGCGCTGGCACAGCATGGCTGCATGAAGGCTGGCAGCCCAGTGCGCGTGGTCGGTTTTTCCGCTGGCGGCGCGGCGGCCCTTTACGCAATGGCGCAAGGCAAGGTGAAGATCGATGCGGCGGTGCTGCTCAATCCATCCACGGGTCTGAACGACTCGGTCCAGGCCTATGAACAGGCGACCGGGCGGACCTACGCGTGGTCGCCCGCGTCGCGTGAATTGGCCCGTCAGACTGATGCTGCCGCGCACGCCGGCGATATCGCGCGACATCTTCCAGCATTGCTGTTCCTGCAGGGAGCAAACGACTCGGTGCTCGATACGCAAGCGGTGCCGGCGTTGTGCGAAAAGCTCAAACCTCTGTATGGCGAGCAGACATCACGATTGCAGTGTCGCCAGCTGACCGGCATGTCGCACCAATGGTCCGCTGATGCTGCCTCGCTGGCGATGGTACGCAAGGCCGTAGGCGCATGGTTCATGGACATCGCTTCCGCGCCGACTCAATGATCGATGCCATGCGCCTTCAGCACATCGCTGATGTCGAACAGCCACAGGTTGCGCGAACCATTGAGCGGCTCGCCGAGCCGGTGCTGGAGTGAGGCGATATCGTCCTTCGGCTTGGGAAAGTTCACCGCGTTCTGCCGGCTGCTGGAGACATATAGCTCGCCGAATTGACGACCCAGCGATGGCGCATTCTCCAGCGCGCTGCTGTTGACTTCGCCAGCCAGATGCAGCGGCTTGCCCCAGCGTCCATCGGGCTCGCGAAAGGCGATGTACAAGTCCGCGCTGCCCAGGCTATCGCCTTCGTTGCCGGCATAGATGAGAAAACGTTGTTCCGGATCGACGCAGGGATCCATGCGGTTGTGATCCGGATCGCCCAGCTCGACACGTTGCGGCTGCGCATACCCGTTGGCGGTGCGGTGGGCCACGTAGATCTGATACGCCTTGCCCGAATCCTCGCGATGGGCCGAGAAGTAGATGTCGCCATTGGACGCCACCGAAGGGTTGTAGATCATCGCGCCATCGTTGAGCGCGCCATCCACATGCACGGGCTTGCCCCAACCGCCGTCCGCCTGCTGCTCGACGTACCAGAGGTTGGTGCCGGCGAACGTCTGGCCGCCCATCTCGGCCATCACCGGCACGTCGCCATCATGCACAGGCCGGTTGGAGACAAAATAAAGGCGCTTGCCGTCCGGTGACAGCGCCGGTTCCGAATCGTGCCACTGGCCGGAGAACGACACGACCTCAGGCGTGCTCCAGCTCTGGCCGCGCCGATGCGAGACGAGGATGGTGTCGTCTTTCTCGGCAAAATCCGAGCGCATGAAATACAGCGTCTTGCCATCGGGACTGACGGCGGCCGACGTTTCCTGCAAGCCGGTGGAGATGACGCCTGGTCCTACCAGCTCGCCCGCAACGGCCTTGGCGGCTATCAGGGCGAGCGCCAACAAGCCGGCGGGGATCAACAGCTTCGACGCCATGCACGATGCTCCAGCAGAGGGGGACGGTGGACAGCCCCCACCATGAGGCACCCATGTTCAAGCTGCAGCTGGTTTGTGACTGGCGGCGAGAGCGACGTGACGAGCGGTCGGCGCGGACGCTTCGGCGGTCAGGCCATGCCCAGGGCGCGACGCGCATGCAGGCGGAAGCGACGGCTGAGGCTAAGTCGCGTGCCATCCTGCAGCACCACCTCGGCGCTGCCCTGGAACAGCGGATGCACTTCGCGTATGCGTTCCACGTTCACCACGATGCCGCGGTGGATGCGCAGGAAACAGCTGGGATCGAGCACCGCAAGCAGATGGCGCAGCGACTCGCGATGAAGATACGTCGCGCTGCCGGCATGGATATGCACGTAGTTGCCATCGGCGCGGATCCAGTCGATATCGCTGGCGGCGATCACGCGGATATGTTCGCCATGCTGCACGCTCAGCCGCTGCAGATAAGGCGATGCGGGCGCCTGCGCCACAGCGGCCGCCGTGACCGGGACAGCCAGGGCCTGCAGTCCCTGCCAATGGCGCCGCACGCGCGCCATCGCCTGGTCAAAGCGCTCCTGGTCGATCGGCTTGAGCACGTAGTCGATCGCGTTGGCGTCGAAGGCGCGCAAGGCATGCTGGCCGTACGCGGTGGCGAACACCACCATCGGCAGGCTGTCGCGCTTGAGTCCATGCAACAGCCGGAAGCCGTCCATGCCCGGCATACGGATGTCGAGGAACATCAGGTCCGGTTCCAGCGCTTCGATGGCCTGCCGCGCCTCGTTTGCGTTCCCGCACTCGCCCACAATGGCCACGTCCGCATGCGATGCCAGCGCCTGCCGGATGGCCAGCCGCGCCAGTACCTCGTCATCCACGATCAGCGTGCGGATGGGCGGCGCGTTCATGCCGCCTCCCGGAACGGAAAGCGCAGTTCCACGCGTGTGCCGCCTTCGGGCTTGCGCTGCAATTCCAACGTCGCGTCGTGGCCGAACAGCATGTCCAGCCGCGTGCGCGTATTGCCCAGGCCCAGCCCGTCCTTGGGACCGTCGGGTGGCAGGCCGATACCGTCGTCATCCACGCGCAGCAGGAGATTGTCGCCATCGCGGCGCGTGGAAATATGCAGTGTGCCGCGCTCCGTCTTCTCCAGCAGCCCGTGGCGCAGCGCGTTCTCCACCAGCGGCTGCAGGATCATGTTGGGCACCAGTGCCCGCAGGGTGTCGGCGGAAACATCGATATGGGTGCTCAGGCGATCCTGGAAGCGCACCTGCTGGATGCCGAGATAGCAGGTGAGGAATTCCACCTCGCGCGACAGCGGCACCTGTTGTGCGTGCCGCTCCTCCAGGGTGAGGCGAAGAAAATCGCTCAGCCGCGCGATCATCTGCCGCGCCTGTACCGGGTTGGCCAGCGCCAGCGCTGAAATCGCATTGAGCGTGTTGAACAGGAAATGCGGCTGCAGCTGCACGCGCAAGGTCTGCAGCTGCGATTGCACCAGCTGCGTTTCCAGCTGCGAATTGCGCAGGCGTTCGTCGCGCAGCCGGCGCTGCGAATCGATGGCGCGCAACACCACCAGGATCACGCCGTAGGTAAGCCAGCTCAGGTGGAAGTTATAGGCGAACTGCATGCGCGAGAACGCGCCGAAACTGATGTTGGGCCGCGAGCTGGGCGGGCCGCACACCGTCCAGTAGATGCACAGCACCAGCATCACCTGCAGCGTCGCGAGCACGATGCTGGCGGGCAGGTGCACGGCCCAGAAGCGACGCCAGCTGCCGCGACCGCCCATGTTTCCCAGCCATGCCACGACGGTCGTGAGCAGCATCCACAGGTAGGCGTTGGTGAGATTCCAGGTGAACGGGCGCGTCCAAGTGAACACCTCGCCCTCGCTGATCATCGAGATCACCGAGCTGGCGGTGTAGGACAGGCCGAGCAGGGTCCAGAAGACGAACACGAGTGCCCAGATCTTCCAGCGTGGCGCAGTCATCAGGTCGGACACCGGAACCTCGCAGGCACGAGCCGCTGCAGTGAACTCCCCCAGTCTGGACGCCCGTAATGTACGGCAACAGTGCCTGAAGACATCGTTAGTGCGCCGCGCTCAGGCATCCTCAACCCGCCATGCAGGACGCGGCAGCCGCCACCAGGCGATCGCCCAATCGGGCCAGCCACGGGGCGAGCGAGACGCGCCACATATGGTCGGCGTTGGCCTTCGAGGTTTTCCCTGAGAGGGCCGCAGGCAGGGCGCGATCGCTGGAGAAATACAGCGTGCGATGGTCGCAGCCCAGCTGAGAGCCCATGTTGTGCGTGCCGCCGTTGACCGTATCACCCAGGTCCTGCGGTGTGCTCCAGTTGTCGTCGGTGTGGAAGGCAATGGCCAGTCGATACGGCTGCGAGGGCTCGTGCTTGATACTGAAGACCATGAACGAACGATCAGGTGCAATCGCCACATCGCGGATCTGCGCATTCTTGTCGCCCACCGTCACCAGATACGGCGGCTGGTATTGGCCATGCTCGAATACCGAGCGCAGCGGCCTGAGCACGCCGTCGGGTGAGCAGCCGATGTAATAGATGCTGTGATCCGCGGCGATGCTGGGCGCAAAGGTGCTGTTGCACGTGTTGACGATGTCGGGCAGGCGAACGGGTTCGCCCCAGCCATCGGCCCTGCGCTCCACCTGCCATAGGTTCATGCCTTGACCGGCCAGCCGCTTACCCCCGCGGACCGTATCCAATGCCTGGCCAACGCCGCTGGCTGGACGGTTGGATGCGAATACCAGGAAGGAGCGATCAGGCGCCATCGCGGGATCGCCGTCGCGCCATCGCCCTGAGAACGGCGCCACCATCGGCGCGCTCCATTGGCCATCGACGCGACGCGATTCCATCACCGCGGCGCCGCGCTCCGTGCCCCGCATGAAGTACACGGTGTTTCCATCCGGCGTGAATGCAGGCGAGGCGTCATCAGCGGCCATGAGATCGCCGCCTGGCACGAACGGCGAGGGCGCGTGAGCAGAGTCAGTTGGCGACGACGTCATCAACGGCGATATCGCGATCAACACGACGCAAATCATCTGCTGCCACATCGTGGCCATCCCAGGTCGCCTCAGCAAGAACAGTGCGAAACGTAAGCCAAGGCATCGGAGGTGTCGCCGCTTTTGTGACAACCGGTAGCGCTGGCGCCACGAGTGGCATGTGCGTTCTGTTTAGCGGATGACTTCAGTTTTGCGAAAGCATGCAGTTCACAAAAGCCTCTTTTGCGCTGCCCATTTCCGTTTTCGCTCATTCGAACGTCCTGTCGTAAGTGAAAGGACAGCACTGTCATCGATCGGTGATTTCGGACATCGATCATTCGTGGTTCGACGACAAGAAAGCGCAAGCAGGGACGACATGAATCGGCGGGACTTCATCAAGATGGCTGGCAGCGCCGCGGCTGCCGCTGGTTTCGTCGCCATGCCGACCAGCATAAGAAGGGCACTCGCCATCCCTGCGCAGGTCGACAGCGGCGGTATTCAAGATGTCCAGCATGTCGTCATTCTCATGCAGGAAAACCGGTCATTCGATCACTACTTTGGAACGCTGCGCGGCGTGCGGGGTTTCAAGGACAGATTTCCGATACCCGCAGCGAGTGGCAAGCCGGTTTGGTCTCAATGGAACGGCGAAAAAGAGGTCCCACCGTTTCATCTGGATGGCGACACCATGAACGCTGCGCTCGTGGCCTCGTTGCCGCACACGTTCTGCGATGCACAAGCCGCATGGGGACAAGGCCAGCTGAGCTCCTGGCCGCAGTTCAAGACGGACGCATCGATGGGCTACTACACCCGCAAGGAAGCGCCCTTCCAGTATGCGCTGGCGGACGCGTTCACCATTTGCGACGCCTACCATTGCTCGCTGCACAGTTCGACCGGGCCCAACCGTATCGTGTTCTGGTCCGGCACCCACGCCGATCCGTCGTTGCGCGATCGCGGCATCAATTGCGATGAACGATCTGCGGAAGTCGCCAATCTGCGCACGGTGATATCGGGGCAAATGCCAGAGCCCGGATACCAATACACGGGTGAGCCATTCCATTGGCCCACGATCCCCGAACTGCTCGAATCGGAAGGCATCAGCTGGAAGATCTACCAGGATCCCAATGAAAACTGGAGCGGCTTGATGCACGGCGCACTCGCCTCCAGCCGATTCCGCGATGCGCGTCCAGGCTCGCCGCTGTATGAAAAGGGTATGCGCCATCATTCGCTGGGAGATCTTGAGTCCGACGTGCTCGCTGGCCGTCTACCGTCGGTCAGCTGGATACTTCCTCCGCCGCTGAAGTCGGAACATCCTGGCGCACCGTCGAGCGCTGCCCAGGGAGGCAACTATGTGGAACAGATCCTGCAGGCGCTGACGGCGAATCCGGCCGTCTGGAGCAGGACGGTTTTTTTGGTGACCTTCGACGAGAACGACGGCTTTTTTGACCACGTTCCGCCGCCGGCAGTGCCATCGATCTACCGTGATGGCAGCCTGGCGGGAAAATCCACCCTCGACGTCAACGGCATGTACTTCGTGGCCGATCCATCGAAGCATCTTCATCCGTCCGATCGGGTCAGCAGCGATCTGCGCCCTTGGGGGATGGGGCCGCGGGTGCCCATGTACGTGATTTCGCCGTGGAGTCGCGGCGGCTGGGTCAATTCACAGGTGTTCGATCACACCTCGGTAGGGATGTTCCTTGAGCGGCGCTTTGGCATCACGATCGATGCCATCAGCGCGTGGCATCGCGCCGTCAGCGGCGATCTCACCTCAGCCTTCGACTTTGCCAATCCGAATCGGTCGCCGCAGATATCGCTACCCGACACGAGTGACTATGCGCTGATCGAGCGGCGTGCCACCGCCATGCCACCGGCCAAGGCCCCGGATGTACCACAACCGCTTTTCCAGGAACCGGGGATACGCTATTCCCGCGCACTGCCTTACGCCCTCGATGTGCGAATGACGGGCAAGCGTGATCGGGTGATGCTGACGTTCTGCAATGATGGCGCACAGGGCGCGGTCTTCCATGTGTACGATCGCGACCGACTCCAACAGCTGCCAAGGCGCTACACCGTACAATCCGGTCGCCAGCTCGACGATGACTACTGGGAGAACACGGCGACCGATGGTCACTTCCACTTGGAGGTGTTCGGGCCCAATGGCTTCTATCGCATGTTCAAGGGGCGCACCGCTGATCACGTCGAGACGGGTCTTGCGCTCGAGCTGACCCACAATGTGCGCGAAGGATGGGCTGGCGTGAAGGTTGCCAATCTTGGAGGCAGCCCGGTAACGATCGTGTTCCAGCCCAATGCTTATCTTCAACGCGACGCCTGGACGCTGGTGGTGGCTGCGCAGGAGACCGCGCAGCCGACTTGGCCGGCGCAGGAGCACGGATTCTGGTACGACATCACCGTGAAAACAGCAGCCATGGAGCAACGCATGGCCGGACGCATAGAGACTGGCGCGCCGAGCTTCAGCGACCCCGCAGCGGCCTGAACTCACACGGCAGTACCGGCGCGAACCGTACACGGTTCGCTGATCGCTCGCAGATGCCTACCAGTCGATGCGTTGCCTGTCGCGGAAGAAACCACCGTTGACGGCCGGTCGCGACGGCAGCATGGCGGCCCAGACAATGCCGGCGGCACCATCGGCGACGGGACGTCCACCGTGGCCACCCATGTCGGTGGCGACCCAGCCGGGGCATACCGCGTTGACCAGGATGCCGCTGCCGGCGAGTTCTGCCGCGAGCATGCGCGTGTGGCTGTTGAGCGCGGCCTTGGATACGCGATAGGCGGGACAGCTCGCGCCGTCGCTGTCGATGGCGCCGCAGCCGCTGGAGACATTGACGATGCGACCGTAACCATGCCGCTGCATCAACGGCAGCATCGCCTCGGTCAATTGCCAGGCACCGATCAGATTGGTTTCCAGCGCCTGCCGTACCAGGCTCAGATCGACCGACGATGCCTGGTTGTCGACATCGAAATACGCGCCGGCGTTGTTGATCAGGATATCCAGCCGGCCGTATTCGCCCTCGATGCGCGCGGCCAGTTCGCGCACACACTCGATGGAGGTGACATCCAGCGGCACGGATACCACCGTGCCGCCTTCGCGCCGCAATTGCCGCGCCGCCTTTTCACCGGCCAGTGGGCGGCGTGCACCCAACAGCACCGTGACGCCTTCGGCGGCGAGCTGACGCGAGACTTCAAAGCCTAGCCCGCGATTGGCGCCGCTGATCAGCGCCACGCGCTGTGACGGCTCCGGGTCGGCCGCCGCCGCGCGACGTCGTGAAGGCCTCCCCGGAAACGCCACCGCGTTCATGGCGTCGCGGCCAGCTGGTCGCAGCGCTCGGTGGCGCAAGCCTGCCAGCCACCGCCCAAGGTCTTGTAGACCGACACGGCACGCAGGTTGATCGCGGCCTGCGCATCGGCCAGCGAGTCCTCCGCTTCCAGCTGCGTGCGCTCGGCATCGAGCAACAGCAGGAAGTCGGCGGCACCTTCGTTGTAGCGGATGCGGGCAAGATCGGCGGCATGGCGGCTGTTGGTCACCTGATCCTGCAGCTTGAGCACGCGATCGCGCTGCAGGTTGTAGCCGACGATGGCGTTGTCCACGTCTTCCACCGCCTGCAGCACGGTGCGCTGATAGCTCGCCAGGGCGGCGTCGGAACGTGCCTCGCTGGCCTTCACGTTGGAACGCACGCGCTGCACATTGAGACCCGACCAGCTGATGCTGGGCGCGATCGACCACGCGCGCGACTGCGCTCCGCCGAAGTCATTGCTGCGACCGGCGAGGAAGCCGAGGAAACCACCCAGCTGGATATGCGGGTAGTAATCGGCCTTGGCCACGCCGATGCGCGCATTGGCGGCGGCCAGTTCGCGTTCGGCGATGCGGATATCCGGGCGGCGTTGCAGCACGTCGCCCGCGTTGCCGATATCCAGCGCCACATCGATCGGTTTGAAGCCCTTCGGCGAGACATCGATATCCAGCTCACCCGGACGTTCGCCCAGCAGTACGGCCAGACGCGAGGTGTCGTTCTGCGCCAGCGTTTGCAGCGTGGGCAGCTGTGCTTCGACGAAGTTCAGGCGGGCAGTGGCGCTCGCCACGTCCTGTTCCGAGCCGGTGCCGATATCGGAGCGGGCGTGGATCAGGCGCAGCGATTCGCGTTGGTTCTCGATGTCACGATTGGCCACGTCGATGCGCAGCTGCACGCCACGCAGATCGAAGTAGTAACGCGCGACTTCCGCAAACAACGTCACCTGCGCATCCTGCAGCGAGGCTTCGCTGGCGCCGGCATCGGCACGCGCGGCTTCCACCGAGCGACGCACGCCGCCGAACAGATCGATCTCCCAGCTGGCATCAAAACCGGCCTGGTAGCTGGTGATGGTGGTGCGCTGCTCGGTGAAGCCGGGCTGCTGTTCGCGGGCACGCGAATAGTTGGCGACGGTTTCCACATCGGGAATCTGCTGCGACTTCGCCACGCCGAGCAGGGCGCGCGATTCACGCAGGCGTGCATACGCGATCTTCAGGTCGGGGCTGTTCGCCGCCGCGCGCTGGATCAGTGCATCCAGGGTGGGGTCGTTGAACTGCTTCCACCACTGGGCCTGGAATGTCTGGGTGGATTCCTGCGCGTTGATGCCTTGCAGGGCCACCGGCTTTTCCTGCGGTGCGTGATAGTCGGGGCCAACGCTCACGCAGCCGGACAGCATGATGGCGGCGGCGATGGCGGTGACTTTCTTTGCGGTGCCGCGGCGGGAGGCGGGTTCGCAGGCGCAGTCATCGGCGAGCGCGAAGTCCATATGGCCTGCGCCCGAACCAAGGGTGTCGCTAGAGCGGCCCCTCACCCCGGCCCTCTCCCCGGAGGGGAGAGGGAGAAGTGATGCAATGAGGTTCTTGAAAGTCGACATATCAATGCTCCTCGATAAGGTTGCTGCCCTGCGCAAGGCGTGCAGCCTTGCGGGCGCGGCGGCGTTCGCTCATGCGTTCGCCCCAGCCGCGTACCAGCACATAGAACAGCGGCGTAAAGATCAGGCCGAAGAAGGTGACGCCCAGCATGCCGGCGAATACCGCCACACCCATCGCGTGACGCATCTCCGCACCGGCGCCGTGCGAGGTCACCAGCGGCACCACGCCCATGATGAAAGCGAACGAGGTCATCAGGATCGGGCGCAGTCGCAGGCGAGCGGCTTCCAACACTGCCTGCGTGCGGTCCATGCCTTCGATGATCTGTGCTTCGCGGGCAAACTCGACGATCAAGATCGCGTTCTTGCACGCCAGGCCCACCAGCACGATCAAACCGATCTGGGTGAAGATGTTGTTGTCGCCACCCGTCATCCACACGCCGGAGATGGCAGACAGCAGCACCATCGGCACGATCAGGATCACCGCCAGCGGCAGCAGCAAGCTTTCATACAGCGAGGCCAGCACCAGGAACACCAGCAGCACGCACAAGGGGAACACCAGTACCGCGGTATTGCCGGCGAGGATCTGCTGATAGGTCAGCTCGGTCCACTCGAACGTCATGCCGTTGGGCAGGTTGTCCTTGGCGAGCTTTTCGATCGCCGCCTGGGCCTGACCGCTGCTGAAGCCCGGCGCCGGACCACCGTTGATTTCGGCGGTCGGATAACCGTTGTAGTGCTGCACGCGATCCGGGCCGACCGTCTGGTTCACCGTGAGGAACGAACCCAGCGGGATCATCTCGCCGGTCGAGCTGCGCGTCTTCAGGCCCAGGATGTCCTGCGGCTCATGACGGAAGCCCGGCTCGGCGGAAACGTTCACCTGATAGGTGCGGCCGAAGCGGTTGAAGTCGTTGACATAGAGCGAGCCCAGGTACGCCTGCATGGTCTGGTAGACATCGGCCAGATCCACGCCTTCGGCCTTGGCCTTTTCGCGGTCCACGTTCGCATCGATCTGCGGCACGCTCACCTGGTAGCTGGAGAACAGGCCAGCCAGCGTCGGCACTTTGGTGCTTGCCTGGATCAGGTTCTGCGTCTGCTTGTACAACTCCTCAAAGCCCGCATCGGAACGATCTTCCACCTGCAGGCGGAAACCACCGATCGTGCCCAGGCCGTTGACCGGCGGCGGCGGGAAGATCGCGATGTAAGCGTCCTGGATGCCGGCGTACTTCTGCTGCAGGGCTGCGGTGATCGCACCGGCCGACAACGACGCATCACGACGTTCCTCGAACGGCTTGAGCGTCACGAACACGATGCCGGAGTTGGTGCTGTTGGTGAAGCCGTTGATCGACAGACCTGGGAACGCCACCGCGCTTTCCACGCCCGGCTGCTTGAGCGCGATATCGCTCATGCGGCGGATCACGTCTTCCGAGCGGTCGAGCGATGCGGCATCCGGCAACTGCGCGAACGACACCAGGTACTGCTTGTCCTGCGGCGGCACGAAGCCGGTCGGTACGTGGGCGAAGCCGAACAGACCCAGCAACACCAGGCCGCCATAGATGACCAGCGCGATCGAGCCCGAACGCAGGATGCGCTTCACGCCACCGACGTAACGGTTCGCACTGCTGATGAACAGACGGTTGAACGGACGGAACAGCCAGCCGAAGCCGCGGTCGATCCAGCGGCTCAGCTTGTCCTTCGGCGCATCGCGATCCTTCAGCAGCAGCGCAGCAAGCGCCGGGCTCAAGGTGAGCGAGTTGAAGGCGGAGATGACGGTCGAGATCGCGATGGTCAGCGCGAACTGGCGATAGAACTGACCGGTCAGGCCGCTGATGAAGGCCGCCGGCACGAACACCGCGCACAGCACCAGCGCCGTGGCCACGATGGGCCCGGTCACTTCGTTCATGGCCTTGCGCGTTGCTTCCTTCGGCGACAAGCCGTGCTCGATATGTCGCTCGACGTTCTCCACCACCACGATGGCGTCATCCACCACGATGCCGATCGCGAGCACCAGGCCGAACAACGACAGTGCGTTGAGCGAGAAGCCCGCCATCAGCATCACCGCGAACGTACCGATCAGCGACACCGGCACGGCGACCAGCGGGATGATCGAGGCACGCCACGTCTGCAGGAACAGGATCACCACCAGCACCACCAGCGCGATGGCTTCGAACAGCGTATGCACCACCGCTTCGATCGAGCCGCGCACGAACACGGTGGGATCGTAGACGATCTGGTAATCCACGCCCTGCGGGAAATCCTTCTTCAGGTCCGCCATCAGGCCGCGGACTTCATCGGAAATCTGGATGGCGTTGGAACCCGGACGCTGGAAGATCGGCAGCGCCACCGCCGGCTGGTTGTTGAGCAGGCTGCGCAGCGCGTAGTTGTTCGAACCCAGTTCCACGCGGGCCACATCGCGCAGATGCGTGAAGGAGCCATCGGCATCCTTGCGCACGATGATGTTGAGGAAGTCTTCCTCGGTGATCAGTCGGCCCTGCGTATTGATGTTGAGCTGGAAGGCCGAGTTGGTCGGGCCCGGCGGTGCATTCAGTGCACCGGCAGCGACGGTGATGTTCTGTTCCTGGATCGCATGCACCACGTCGCCCGTGGTGAGCTGGCGCGAGGCCAGTCGCTGCGGATCGAGCCACACGCGCATGGAGTATTCGCCGGCACCGAAGATCTGCACGTCGCCGACGCCATCGAGGCGGGCGAGCTGATCCTTGATGTGCAGGCGCGCATAGTTGGACAGATACAGCATGTCGTAGCGCTGATCCGGCGAGATCAGATGCACCACCATGGTGAGGTCGGGCGAGCTCTTCTGCGTGGTCACGCCAAGACGCTGCACTTCCTCAGGCAGGCGCGGCTGCGCCTGCGCGACGCGGTTCTGCACCTGCACCTGGGCGTTGTCCAGATCCGTGCCCAGTGCAAAGGTGACGGTCAGCGTCATCGCGCCGTCGCTGGTGGACTGCGAGCTGGTGTACAGCATGCCTTCCACGCCGTTGATCTGTTCTTCCAGCGGCGTGGCGACGGTTTCGGCGATCACCTTGGGGTTGGCGCCGGGATAGGAAGCACGCACCACCACGGTGGGCGGTACGACTTCGGGGTATTCACTGATCGGCAGCTTGAACAGCGAAATGCTGCCCGCGATGAGGATCAGCACGGAGAGGACGCCGGCCAGAATCGGCCTGTCCACGAAGAATTGTGCGATTTTCATTGCATTCGTCCTGGTTGCTCGCTGGCACCAATGCCCGCGCGAGGCGGGGACTTCCGGCGCTTTGCTTGCGTGATGCGAGACAAAGCGTCCCTGGCCCTCGGCTCAAAAGAGCGAGGGCGTTCATGAGTTACTCGTTGCCTTTCCTACTCGTCATCCCTGCGAAGGCAGGGATCCAGTGCCTTTTGTGCGGTCAGAGCAGAGTCACTGGATTCCTGCGTGACCAGCCTTCGGCTGTTGAAAAGCGCCTCGCAGGAATGACGAGCTAAAGCATTACGGCGACTGCGCGGCCTTGTTTCCGCTCGCACCACCCGCCATCGCAACCTGCTTGCTCGGATCCAGACTGCGCGTCTCCATCGCCACCTTGGTCGGATTCACTTCCACACCCGGGCGCACATGCTGGATGCCGGCCACGATCACTGTGTCCTTGGCGTCCAGACCTTCGGTAACCACGCGCAGGCCGTCCAGTAGCGGGCCGGTGACGACGCGGCGGTATTCGACTTTGCGGTCCTTGTCGACCACGTACACGTACTTGTTGCCAAGGTCGGCGCCGACCGCGCGGTCGTCCACGAGGGCACGCGGCTGGCGGCTGTCGCTGCGTAGCTGGATGCGGACGTAGAGGCCGGGCGTGTAGCTGGCGTCGGCGTTGTCGAACACGGCGCGCAGGCGGATCGTGCCGCTGCCGGCGCGTAGCTGGTTGTCGACGAAGTCGACGCGGCCGGTGTGGGGAAACCCTTTTTCATCAGCGAGTGCCATCGAGATCTGCGGCGAGGCGCCATGCTCGCGGCGCTGGCGGTCGAATTTCAGATAGCTGTGCTCGTCGACGTCAAAGTACGCATAGATCGGATTGACGCTTACCACGCTGGTCAGCACGTCGTTGCTGGTCACCAGGTTGCCCGGCGTCACCAAGGCATTGCTCACGCGACCATCGATCGGCGCGCGTACTTCGGTGAAGCCGAGGTTGAGCTTGGCGGCGTCGAGTGCGGCGTTGGTCGAAGCGACCTGGGCCTTGGCGCTCTGCGCGGCGGTCTGCTGGCGGTCGGACTCTTCCTTGGAGATCGCATGCTGGTCGAGCAGGCGCAGGGCACGCTCGCCATTGGACTGGGCCAGCACCTGCTCGGCCTTGGCCTGACCGAGGTTGGCGCTCAGGCGATCGACTTCAGCCTGGTACGGGCGCGGGTCGATGCGGAAAAGAAGATCGCCTTTTCGCACGATCGCCCCTTCCTTGAAGTGCACCGAGTCCACATATCCGCTGACGCGGGGCCGCAGCTGGATGGTGTCGACCGCCTGCAGGCGGCCG
>NZ_JPLA01000099.1 GCF_001010355.1 Dyella japonica DSM 16301
CCTCAAGCTGGTAAGCGCCGTGATGGTGTAGAAGTATATTCACAGTATCGCTTCATTATCTGTACAGGTGAGCACTGGGATGTTACTCCACGCACTGTGTCTGGTGCTCCAGGTAGTGAAAGCGAAGGATATATTGCTAATCTCATTCATCAGCTTATGTCAGAGATGAGTGAAATTAATGAGTCTGATGGCTTCCAAATGTTGGAACTTACTGAAGAAGATTTCAGTAATGACCCATATGCAATCGAACATCAGGATGTTTAAACCCAGTTGTGCCAACAAGAAAACGGAACGTTGTTTAAACAGCTATGGGAAGGTCGTTGGAGAGCTGAAGAAGTTGATACTTCTATCGGTGAACGCTGTTTCCCTTCTCAGTCTGAAGCAGAATTTGCATTAATTGACTTTCTTTGCTTTAAGAGCAAGTACAATTTCCAGGTAAGACGCCTATTCATGTATTCACCAATGAGTAGTCGTTACGATGATTCACGTCGTATGCCTGGTGAAAAAATTAAGCGTCCGTACCACCTGGATAGAATGATTCGCAACTATCGCTACGATGCCCATGTTAAATCTATGGGACTTATGCAGATAGTTCAGAATAACGTTAATGCAGCTATAGAGCGCACGGAGAAACTGCGTCAGGCAACTACACCAGAACGCCCACCTGAAGAGGTGTTGACCACAGATGGTAATTACACTGAAGAACAGGCAGACGGTTTAGCTTGGCCTCCAGGATTTATGGGTGAGGTTGCTCGTAATATGTATAAAGCGAGCTTGTTGCCTATTAAAGACATTAGTATTCTGTCTGCTCTTGCTTTATTTAGTGGTATGTGCGGTAAGGCGTGGAACACAGTTACACGAAGCGGTCTGAACAACTCCTTTGTATTAATTGCACGTTCTGGTATTGGTAAAGAAGCGTTTCGCTCTAACATTGAAACCATTCTTTCTCAGGTTTCCAATTATGGCGGTCAGGACGGCCAGCAGATATTCGGTATTGAACGTGTTTTAGATACTAGTACCTATGCGTCTGATGCTGCATTGCGCAAAGACGTCATTATGGATACATCGGTTATGTCTTGTGGCTCATCCATTAACTATAAGACTGAAGTCGGCGCGTTTTTCCGTAACGGTAAGATGGAAGTCGGTAAAGCTAAAGATATTATGGATGAAATGCTTTCCCTTTACGATAAGGGGCATTTCTATGCTTTCTCTGGTGGTTCAAAGCACTCCAGCAAAGATAATACAACCGCTGGTGGTAAG
>NZ_JPLA01000100.1 GCF_001010355.1 Dyella japonica DSM 16301
CTTCCAGTATCATCACCATCATCCCACAATGGGTCACCTGATGTATTAACTGGAACCATACCTGCTTGTGGTTTCCACGGGTTCAGGTAGCCAAGCATTGAAATGGTATCAATACAGTCATCCTTACCTTTAAGACCATTGATAGTGGCTAAACGAATTTGCCCCATAAAGAGTGTCATGATTGGGCTATCTTTCATTTCAGCAGGAAAATACATCTTACCAGCTTTGAACCAGGGAACCACGAGGTTAAACCTCGATAGCTTACTGGTTACAGGATGAATACCCGGTTGGCCTCCACGACTGGATGCAAAGTTAAACAACACATTACGGTTAAGCATTTCCTTCTGAAGAAGAGAAATAAAACCACCTTGCTGTCCAGTAGTTTCTACACCAACTTGTTGTGGTTGGTATTCCTGAACCAGACGGAATAAGTCATCAAAGTTCTTATCCATAGTTTGACGGCAAGCAATACCATCTACC
>NZ_JPLA01000101.1 GCF_001010355.1 Dyella japonica DSM 16301
TTTATCGTAGTCCATGCGACATCTACCTGTTCGCATGTGCATACCCGCAATTTCATCGCACTTGTCTTGTGCAAGGCTACGGGAATCCATCCTACCTGAATGACCTTTAACATGACGGAACTGGAAACTAAGCCTATTCTCAACAATAGTGTCCATGAACCATTTATATATTTGTTGCTCTTCTCCTCTTGGTGGACGTTTACCTTCGAACATGTGGATAGCTGCTTTGCAATCCGTCTGAAATAATATAACGTCGTTTGTGTAGATAAGTCCAGCCTCTATACCGTGATATAAACCGTTAGCTACTGCAATACATTCAACTACGGTATTATCCGTGTGACCATGTGC
>NZ_JPLA01000102.1 GCF_001010355.1 Dyella japonica DSM 16301
TCAGACAAGAAACTTCATTACTGTATCTTTATCTTTGCAATAAGGTGATAACATGGTCCAGTTACCAGAAATGAACTTAACCGAAGAGCAGAAATACGAACTTCTTTATAACTGGTATTCTAAGAAAGAAGAATTAGCCAAAGTGCAAGCGCAAGAACGCGCACTGCGTCAAAGTGTGGTTAGCGTCTTCTTTCCTGATGGTCTTAACGAAAATACCAATAAGATCAAACTTGATACAGGTGACGATCTCGTTGTTACTCAACCTTATACGCGTAAAGTTGATAAGGCGATCTTTAGTCAGATCCTACCAGATCTTATTGAAGCTGGCGTGGATGTCAACGAAGTTACTGAAACTAAAGTAGAACTCCGTGTGGCTGCATATCGTAAGCTGACAGCTGAACAGTTGGCGATCTTTGACGAATGCGTGACCACAACTCCAGGTTCTCCACAGGTTAAGATCGCTGTTAAGAAGGGTTGAATGCTCATTACGATAATATCGGATGCGTCGTTCTGCCACCGTACTAAATGCGGAGGCTATGGAATTAGGGTAACCTCCAAACGGGGTAACCAGGCTTTTGGTGGCCCCGCACATGGTC
>NZ_JPLA01000103.1 GCF_001010355.1 Dyella japonica DSM 16301
GTGTGGCAGGGCGAGGAACTGGTGGCCTTCGCCAATCTATTCCTCACCGACAACAAGGAAGAGGCTTCGCTGGATCTGATGCGGCATCTGCCCGACAGTACGGCAGGCATCATGGACTTCCTGTTCGTCAACCTCATGCAGTGGTCCAAGCAGGAAGGCTATCGCTGGTTCAACCTCGGCATGGCGCCGTTTTCCGGCCTGCAGAACCGCCGCAGCGCACCGCTGTGGAGCCGCCTGGGCGCGATGCTGTTCGGTCGCGGCGAGCGCTTCTACAACTTCCGCGGCCTGCACAAGTACAAAG
>NZ_JPLA01000104.1 GCF_001010355.1 Dyella japonica DSM 16301
GGCGATGCAGGCCCGCTAAGCTGGGCCATTCGCCGCACCTCCGATCAGGATTCCAAGCATGGCCAAAGCCAAGACCGCCTATGTCTGCACCGACTGCGGGGCGGAGCACTCCAAATGGCAGGGCCAGTGCGTGGACTGCGGCGTGTGGAACACGCTGAGCGAAATCGTGGTGCAACCCGCCGTGAAATCCGCCGGCGCGGCACGCAGCACCACCGGTTACGCCGGCGCCGCCGCTGGTTCGCCCAAGG
>NZ_JPLA01000105.1 GCF_001010355.1 Dyella japonica DSM 16301
CGCCGGCAGGGCGCCACTCTGGCCCAGGCGTTGCCCGGGCTGCACAGCTTGTGGTCTTGGTCTGGCGGCGCGTTCGGTGTGGCTGATTCCACGCTGTACGCCGTCTCTCCGACTGCGGCAACACCGATCGCGGCGCTCAACAGCAACGATCGCTGCAGCTACGACGTGTTGAACGGCAACGTGGTGGTGGGCAATCGGACGACGCTGATCCTAGTCAGTGGTTCGACGGCTCGGCCGATCGGCGTGCCCGACGGCGTGCTGCCTCTGGTGTCCGCATCGTCGATGGGAGGAATGCGCGGCGGCCGCTATTCACTGGCCGCCAGCTACGTCCGGGGGAAGGAGGAAGGCGCCTTGTCGGGTCTTGCGTCCCTCGAGCTGCAAGAAGGTCAGGGCATCCGAATCGACGGCCTGAATCCTCCTGCCGGCGTCGACCTGGT
>NZ_JPLA01000106.1 GCF_001010355.1 Dyella japonica DSM 16301
TTCAGCTTGTTTGATGAAGTTAACAATAGTGAAACTATTACCTTGAGTGGCACCTAAAATTTCACAAAACTTTTCGTAAGCTCGCACTGAAGCACTGTACCAGTTGATTTGTTTTTCGTCTTTCAGGATGTAAGTAGCCGTAGTATTGATATTCATAATGTTTTTCCTGTTTGGTTAAGATAGAAAGATTATACTCCAACCATCCTTGGTTGTAAACTGATTTTATCGCTGTTTTACACTTATCGGGTCAGGATTCTCAGGGACATCTTCAAGGCCAAGCGCATAACGCTGAGCATATTTTAAC
>NZ_JPLA01000107.1 GCF_001010355.1 Dyella japonica DSM 16301
GCGTATACGCTTACCGTCAAAAGGTCCACCAATACAAAGAAACAGACCAGTCTTAGGTTTCTTCAAAATGGTTCCTCCTCGTCTGCACACTGAGCCATTTTAAGAGTATAAGCTACGTCATAGAAGTCAACACCCTGACCACAGCTATCGCAGTAATGGCAGGCCAATCTCACAGCCTCTTCTGCGCTGCAACCTGCCGCCATTGTACCCATCAAGAACTCAAACGCACTACCCTCGGCAATAAATTCGTTAGTGTCTGGTAGACCCAATTTACCATCGCCGTAGATGGGATACACGACAAGTCCCTGAGTCACCCCAACACCATAACGCGAATCCGGAATTAAAACAGAGAAAGGCACCTTACTCCCCCCCGACGAAGCTTTCAGATTGTCTACAAGATTCT
>NZ_JPLA01000108.1 GCF_001010355.1 Dyella japonica DSM 16301
ACTTACGACCTTGCAGATTTGCTGGTGGGCGTAAGTAAGACCAATCAGGTGGATTAGTAGCACGGTTAATATTAAGAGCCAGTGCTTCACCTAACTCAATGGCTGTGGCATGGAATGCTTCTACCGTGTAATAAATCCAACTGGATTCCACATTACGGTACGCAGTGTACAGGTTAGAACCAGGAACAAAGGAACCCAGTTTAAAGCCTATATTAGCTGTAGCCATCTGAATCTGTTTATCACGTACAGTAACAGTAGCTTGAGAGTTAAGGTCATTAGGTGGAGCAACACCAAACCAAACAGTAGTAGCCCCCTGGAACCAAATCTCCAGATTAGGATTGCCCCAGTTGGTTCTCATCCATGCAAGCATTGCTTTGTTAGACGATTCAAAAGCAGTCATTAAAGCAGGCCATGTAGAAGAATTAACATCCTTCATATACATGGTTTCCCACGGATTAGCTTCAATGAAGTAATCAGGTTTAACACCCAAACCTTTAACCATATCGTCAATAGCCAGTAGTGCATCACCTGGGGAATTACTGGAAGTATTCCACCATTTGTGAGTACCTACCGTCATACCTGCACCACCAGCAGCTACGTAAATAGGCACTCCCTGAATAGGACGTAACCCAGCTTTCTCTGCCAAAGTCAGACGTACCGTAGAATCGGATACCTTGTCTTTACGACCAATTGCCCCATTATCTG
>NZ_JPLA01000011.1 GCF_001010355.1 Dyella japonica DSM 16301
CCCCCGCCACCACATCATCGACCATCACCCCCACCCCACCCTTGAGCCGCCGGTCCAGCGACCGAATCGGCCAGGGCTTCCACACGTCGAACAGGCGGAACAATGCGAACCCAACAACCACCGCCCACCACGGCCCCATCACCGCGGGAATCAAGGCAATCCACAGCCCGACAAACTCATCCCACACGATGCTGCGATGATCGTCGACACCGATCAGGCGCCCGGCCACCCCGCAGGCCCACACCCCGATGACGAAGCCCACCGCGATCGCGAACACGTAGAGCTGCACTGGCAGGCTGCGCAACAACAGCCAAGGCAGCAGCGCGGCCAGTGAACCGAAGGTGCCCTGTGCCACGGGTGCGAGGCCTGAGCCAAAGCCACAGGCCAGCCAACCCGCTGGGGTAGCCAGCAGCAAACGTCGTTGTTCCGGGGTGAGGATCGTCTTGTCGCTCATGCGAAATGGTCCCAGCCGCGTTGGGTTGCTTCCAGCCATTGCCCCTGGACGTCGCGCACGCGCACGCCCGCGCCTTCGATTATGCGCCCGATCCGCGTGGCGCCGCAGCCCAGGCGCGCCAGATCGGTCTGCACGTCAGCCACCAGCGCAGGCGGAACGGTGAAACACAGTTCGTAGTCGTCACCGCCCGCCAGCGCGAAATCGCGCACGGCCAGGTCGTCGAAGCTGGCCATCAGCATCGGCGAGCACGGCAGCAACGCTGCTTCGATTTCCGCACCCACCGCGCTTTCTGCGCAGATATGACCAAGGTCGGCCAGCAGGCCGTCGGAGATATCAATGCAGGCGCTCGCCCGATCGCGCAGCGCCAGGCCCACCGACAGGCGCGGCGTGGGCCGGTGCAGTCGTTCGATCAGATAGGCTGCGCGCCCATCGCCTTCATCGATGCGCGCGCTCCGCTGCAGCAGATGCAAGCCAGCGGCTGCGTCACCCAGCGTGCCGGTGACCAGCACCACGTCGCCGGCGCGAGCGCCCGCGCGCGTCAGCGCCTTGCCGGGCGGGACGAAACCATGCACGGCAACGCTGATGGTCAGTGCGCCACGCGTGGTGTCGCCACCGATCAAGGCCAGCCGATGCGGCTGGGCCAACTGGGCAAAGCCCTCGGCGTAGCCATCGATGAAAGCGCTGAGCTGCTCCGCTGGTTGGGTCGGCAGTGTCAGCGCCAACAATGCCCACGCGGGGCTCGCGCCCATCGCGGCGAGATCGGAAAGATTCACCGCCAGCGATTTCCAGCCGATATCGGCTGCTGCTGTGCCATGCGGGAAATGCACGCCTTCGACCATGGTGTCGATGGCAATGGCCAGCTCCTGCCCTGCCGGAGGGGCGACCACGGCGGCATCGTCGCCGATGCCCAGCTTCACGTCTTCGCGGCCTTGCGCGGTGCGTTCGCGGATGCGGTCGATCAGTCGGAATTCCATGGCGAGGCGCCTCGTCGGAACGGCAGGACCTATCGACTGAAAACGATCGTCGGGCTGCCGTGGTAAGTGGTGTCCTGCCAACGCTGAAAACCGGCCTTTTCGGCCACGCGGATGGAAGGCGCATTCTCGGGCGAGATGATGCAGACGGCACGCAGGGTGCTGAAATGCTGTTCGCCCCAAGCCACGGCAGCAGCCACCGCTTCACTTGCATAGCCCTGGCCATGTGCATGCGGCGCCAACACCCAGCCAAATTCGAGCATGCCGTGCAGGGAGGGTTCCAGCTCGCGCTTGAAGTCGGCGAAACCGATGTCGCCGATATAGCGGCCGGTGGATTTCTCTTCCACCGCCCAGTAGCCGTAGCCCAGCAGGCTCCACAGGCCGATGTACTGGAGCAGGCGCTTCCACACTTCTTCGGAGGTGAACGGGCGACCACCGATATAGCGCGTCACTTCCGGGTCAGACCAGATGGCCAGACACTCGGCATGATCGTCGGCCCGATGTGCCCGCAGGCGCAGGCGCGCCGTTTCAATCACCGGAACCACGGACGCATGCTCCGCGGCCCCGTCCATCAGTGACGCTTCTCCGTGGTGCGCAGCACGCCGGCGAGCTTATCGAGCACGCCGTTGACGTAGCTGTGGCCATGATCCGCGCCGAAGCGCTTGGTGACTTCAATCGCCTCGTTGATGATCACGCGGTACGGCACGTCGGGGCGGTACTTGAGCTCATAGGTGGCCAGGCGCAGCGCGGCGCGCTCGATCGGGTCGATCTGCTCCACGTCGCGGTCCACGTACGGCTTGATCGCCTCGTCGATGGTCTTGACGTTGCGCTCGACACCGTTGAGCAGATCCTCGAAGTATTCGAGGTCAGCCACTTCCATGTCCTGCTCGTGGCGGAACTGCTCGATCACGGCATTCATGCGGCTGCCGCCGATCTGCCAGGCGTACAGCGCCTGCAGCGCACGGCGACGGGCGCGCGAGCGTGCAGCCAGATCGATGCCTTCGGGGCGAGAGTTCATCACAGCTTTCCGTACAGATTGACCATCTCGAGCGCGGCCAGGGCGGCATCCGCACCCTTGTTGCCGGCCTTGGTGCCGGAACGCTCGATGGCCTGTTCGATGGTGTCGGTGGTCAGTACGCCAAACGCCACCGGCACGCCGGAGGCATAGGCCGCCTGGGCCAGGCCCTTGGCGCATTCGCCGGCCACGAAGTCGAAATGCGGGGTGGAACCGCGGATCACCGCGCCCAGCGCGATCACCGCAGCATACTTGCCGGAGCTGGCGACCTTGTTGGCAGCCAGCGCGATTTCCCAGGCGCCCGGCACGCGGATCAACTCGATCGCGTCGTCTTTCACGCCATGGCGCACCAGCACGTCACGTGCGCCGGCCACCAGCGGTTCGACGACAAAGCCGTTGAAACGGCCGGCGACGATGGCAAAACGGCCCTTGGGCGTGGCGAAATCGCCTTCGATGGTCTTCATGGGGTATGCGTTTCCTGGGTTCCGGGCCCGGAGGGGCCGTCTATTTTACGGGATGCAAGGGCGGCGTGCCCGGGTCGGGCCGGGAAACCGCCCCAGCGAGGGTCGGATGGCCGCGAAAGCTCAGGCTGGCCTGGCCTGCCGCCACCTTCAGGCGGGCCGGCACGCCGAACGGGAGGGTGAACTTGTCCGGCTCATGGCCAAACGGCAGGTTGCGGATGATGGGAATCCGCGCCACCCGGGCCAGCTGCTCGAACGCAGCCTCGGTGTCGTAGCCGTTATCGTAGGCATGCGGGCGGCACTGGGTGAAATGGCCCAGCACCAGGGCGCGCTGGCGATCCAGCACCCCGGCGAGCCGCAACTGGTACAGCAGCCGCTCGAGGCGGAACGGCGGCTCGCCGATGTCCTCCACGAACAGGATGCCGTCATCGATATGCGGGAAATACGGCGTGCCCAGCAGGCTGCACAGCATGGCCAGGTTGCCGCCCCAGAGCGGGCCTTCGACATCCAGCCCGGTGGTGCTGGTGGTGCTCCAGCTGGCGGTGGCCTGCGCTTCGCCCACGGCACGCCAGAAGTGCTCCCACATCAGCCCGTTGAGTTCGGGCGCACCAAAATCGGGACCGAGCATGGGGCCGCCGAAGGTGACCAGCCCGGTCTTTGCATACAGCGCCATCTGGACCGCGGTGAAATCGCTGTGGCCGACCAGCAAGGTGTTCGAGCCCGCCAGCCGCTCGCGCAATGCGTCGTAGTGCAGGTGCTCGAGCAGGCGGGTGGCGCCATAGCCGCCGCGGATGGACAACGCGATGTCCGGCAGCTGCTGCATGGTCGCCAGCGCATTGATGTCGGCCGCGCGCACGGCATCGGGGCCGGCAAAGCGGTGTTCGACGCGATCGAGCACGTCCACGCCGTCCACCGTGCAACCGGCCGCCTGCAGGCGCGCGATGCCTCGCGCCATGGCGTCGCGGTCATGCGGATAGCCCGAAGGGGCGATGAGGCGGATGCTTGGAGAGGTCATGGCGATGGTTGGTGGTGAAAGCCTGAGTATGCCGGTGGTTGGATGGCGTGGAAGTGGCCGCGCCGGGCAAGTTTGATGTGGGAGCGCACCCTGTGCGCGACGGCCTCAGGCCATGAGGCACCGTCAGTCGCGCACAGGGTGCGCTCCCACAGGGGAGAGGCTAGCTCACACGTACTCGGTCACTTCCAACCCGAAGCCACCCAGCCCCACCATCTTGCGCGGCGTACCCAGCACGCGCAGCTGGCGGATGCCCAGGTCGGCGAGGATCTGCGCGCCCAGGCCCAGCTGTCGCCACTCCTGCTGCTGCGCTTCCTCGGGCGCCTGCACCGAGGGCTGGCGATTGAGGCGACGCAGCAAGGCGTCGGCGGTGTCCTCGCCGGAAAGCACCAGCAGCGCGCCACGACCTTCATCGGCAATGCGGCGCAAGGCCGAGGTGACCGTGAGGCCCAGATCGTCGCGATGCAGATGCAGCACGTCGGACAAGGTGTTGCGCACATGCACCCGGGTGAGCACCGGCTCGCCGTCGTCCACGTTGCCGCGCACCAGGGCGAAATGCAGGCCGTGGCGAATGGCATCGCGATAAGCCACCAGCTTGAACGCGCCGAATTCCGTATCGACATCGCCCTCGTAGACGCGCTGTACGGTCTTCTCGGTTTCCAGGCGATAGCGGATCAGGTCGGCGATGGAGCCGATCTTCAGGCCGTGCTTCTTGGCGAAGATTTCCAGCTCGGGGCGACGCGCCATCGAGCCGTCTTCATGCAGGATCTCGATCAGCACCGCCGAAGGTTCCAGCCCGGCCAGAGCGGCGAGATCGCAGCCCGCCTCCGTATGGCCTGCACGTGTCAACACGCCGCCCGGTTGCGCCGTGAGCGGGAAAATGTGACCCGGCTGCGAGAGATCCTGCGGCCTGGCATCGGACTTGACCGCGACCTGGATGGTGCGTGCGCGATCGTGCGCGGAAATGCCAGTAGTGACGCCTTCGGCCGCCTCGATGGAGACGGTGAAGTTGGTCTGGTACGGCGAGGTGTTGTCCACCACCATCGGCCGCAGACCCAGCTGGCGCGTGCGCTGCTCGGTAAGCGTAAGGCACACGAGGCCGCGCGCCTCGCGCACCATGAAGTTGATGTCCTCGGGGCGCACCATCTGCGCGGCCATGATGAGGTCGCCTTCGTTCTCGCGATCTTCATCGTCGAGGATCACGACCATGCGGCCGGCGCGGATGTCTTCGAGAATTTCGGGGATGGTGTTGAAGCTCATGGGGTCGTTCCAATGAAATGCTGTTGTTATTTCGCCCGTCATCCCAGCGAAAGCTGGGATCCAGTGCCTTCCGGTCCTCGCAACAAAGTCGCTGGATCCCAGCTTTCGCTGGGATGACGAGCTTTAAGCAAAGCCGTGCTGCTTTAGAAACGCCTCATCAATCCTCGGCGCATCGCCACTGGCGATCAGCCGCTCGATGTAGCGCGCTACCACGTCCACTTCGAGATTCACTGCATCGCCCGCGCGACGCGCGTTGAACGCCGTGTGTTCCACCGTGTGGGGAATCAGGTTGACCCCGAAGCGATGGCCGTTCACTT
Organism: Dyella japonica DSM 16301; assembly: GCF_001010355.1. Classification (GTDB taxonomy): domain Bacteria; phylum Pseudomonadota; class Gammaproteobacteria; order Xanthomonadales; family Rhodanobacteraceae; genus Dyella; species Dyella japonica. Next base: position 5,491 of record NZ_JPLA01000011.1, read on the forward strand.
CGTTCACAGTCAGGCTGGTGCCGTCGATGCAGATCGAACCCTTGGCGGCGATGTAGCGCGACAGCGTCGCCGGCGCTTCGAACAACCACCGCAGCGAGCGGCCGTCCGGCCTGATCGACACCACCTTGCCCACGCCATCGACATGGCCGGACACCAGATGGCCGCCCAGGCGATCGGCCAGGCGCAAGGCCTTTTCCAGGTTCACCGGATCGCCCGCGCGGTGCTTGCCCAGCGTAGTGAGCGACAGCGTTTCGTTGGAGACGTCCGCGCTGAAACCGCGCGCTTCCAGCGTCACCGCGGTCAGGCACACGCCGGACACGGCGATGCTGTCGCCCAGTTGCACGTCGGAGAGATCGAGGTCGGCCGTGTCGACATACAGGCGTACGTCACCGCCGCGTGGTTCGAGCCGCGCAATGCGGCCCACGCTCTGGATGATGCCGGTGAACATCAGCGCACCTCCGGAACGGAGGCGGCGAAGGAATGGCAACGATGCTTGGACATGAAACGTTTCCCGCGTCGAAAAACATGCGAAAAACGCCCCAAGGCGTCAGGCAGGCGCACGCCCGCGAAGGCATGCGCCATACCGTCTTCTCTCATCCGGACTTTCTGGCCACCATCGCTGGTTGCCAACCGTCGGCTCCGGCATTGGACCGGATCTGCTGACCTTCCGATGACCTGGAAGCGCTCGCGGGCTCATCCCGAAGGATCTACCGCCGGTGGGGAATCGCACCCCGCCCTGAAGACGTCGTTTGTAGTTTGCCGGCGAACCGACCGGCGCAGTTTAACACCATCCCGGGCGGCGGCCGCCGCTGCAGCGTCCACTCCCGGGAACAATGTGTCGCCCGGGAGTGAGTGCCTTCTGCGGGCCTCTCGGTTACAGGCTCGTGATCTGGCCGGTTTCCTGGCGATAGTCGCGCAGCACCTGGTCCATCACCCAGCTGGTGCGCGCGCCGCTTTCGGCGGTGGACGGACAGGCGCCCTTGTGCCCGGTCAGCTCGGCCACGATGGTTTCGATCAGCGGCTGCTGGATATGCAGCGGGTTGGCCACGCGATAGTCGTGCGTGCCTTCCATGTTCTCCACGTGGATCGGCCCGTCGCCGAAAGTGGCGAAGGCCATGCGGCCCTTGTCGCCGATCACTTCGATCTGGTCGTGGCGCTTGAAGCTGTCGAAGTTCCACAACCCCGTGCCGAGCATGCCGTTGCCGAACTGGAACGACATGGCGACGCCATCTTCCACCGGGTAGGCGCCCAACTGGTTGCTCGCCTGCCCGCTCACCGAAACGATGGGACCGAACAGCCAGTCGAGGATGTCGAGCGTGTGGCAGCCCAGATCCATGAACACACCGCCGCCGGAAATCTCCGGACGCACATGCCAGGGCAGATTGGCCGGATCCTGATAGCGCGGATGATGCGGTTCGTACAGCACCGTATTGACGATGCGCGGTTTTCCGATCGCCAGCTGGCCGAAGATCAACTCACGTACTTTCTGGAAACGCGGCAGGCTGCGCCGGTAATAGGCGACGAACACCGGCACCTTGGCCTGCTGCCCCGCATGGATGATGGCCTCGCACTCGGCGTGATCCATCGCCATCGGTTTTTCGATGTAGACAGGCTTGCCTGCGGCGATGCTCATCAACGCATACTCTTTGTGCGTCGATGGCGGCGTGGCCACGTAGACGGCGTTGACGTCGGGATCATCGATCAGTTTGGCCGCATCGTCGTACCAGCGCGGCACGCCATGGCGCTCGGCATAGTCGCGGGCCTTTTCACCGTCTCGGCGCATCACCGCCATCAAGGCAGAGTTCGGCGTCTTGCTGAAGCCCGGACCACTCTTCACCTCGGTGACGTTGCCGCAACCGATGATGCCCCAACGTATCGCTGCCTTCGTCATGTGCGCTTCAACTCCAGGAATGGCGGGTAATGGCCAAAAAACGCGATGGTGATTCGAACGCTCACGCGACCGGGCGCAGCAGCAGGCGCATGTCCTCACCCAGCACGCGCCGATCGAGCGTGCGCAGCTTCCAGCGTGACGCCATATCGCTCAACGAGGGCAAGCCCAGCAGTGGTTGCGCGTTGTCACCGAGCAGCACGGGCGCGACATAAAGCAGCAATTCGTCGACCAGTCCCGCAGCGAACAACGAGCCGCACAAGCTTGGGCCGGCCTCGACATGGACTTCGCTGATATGCCGGCGTGCGAGTTCGTCCATCACGGCGTGCAAATCCATCGCACCGCCCTGCTCCGCCACCACCGCCAGCTCCGTCGCCTGGAACCGCGGATCGACCGGCGCATATTGTTCGTTGTGCAGCACCAGGGTCGGCATCGTGCCGTCGAGTACATGGCTGTTCGGCGGCGTGCGCAGGCGGTTATCGAGCACCACGCGCCACGGGGGCGTAAAGGCCTCGCCTTCGGGCAGTCGCACCGTGAGCCGCGGGTTGTCAGCCAACACCGTGCCAGACCCTGTGAAGATCGCCGAGCTGCGCGCACGCCAGCGCTGCACGTCGGCGCGTGCTGCTTCACCCGTGATCCACTTCGATTCGCCATTGGCGAGCGCCGTGCGACCGTCCAGGCTCATGGCGAGCTTCACCCGCACCCAGGGACGTCCGCGTTCGATGCGGCTGAAAAAGCCGATATTGAGTTCGCGTGCCGGCTCGCGCATCAGTCCGGTTTCCACGGTGATGCCGGCATCGCGCAGTTTGCCGATGCCGCGACCGGCGACCTGTGGAAAGGGATCTTCCGCGGCGATGACCACCCGCGATACGCCGGCTGCGATCAAGGCATCCGCACATGGCGGTGTGCGCCCGTGATGCGCGCAGGGCTCCAGCGTGACGTAGGCGGTGGCACCACGCGCCTGCTCTCCCGCTTCGCGCAACGCGTGGACTTCCGCGTGAGGCTCACCCGCCCGCACGTGATACCCCGCACCCACCACCCGCTCGCCGTGCGCAATGACGCAGCCGACGCGAGGATTGGGATGCGTGGTGTACAGACCCCGCTCGGCGAGGCGCAAAGCGTGCGCCATGTGGAGGTGGTCGATGGCGGTGAATGGAGAGGCCATGCGGGGTCGCTTCGGGGGGCGGTGGGGAGGAGTTTAGGTGAAAGAGCCGCCCGGAACGTTCATAGCGATCGACCGTGCACGTAGACCTTGTAGGAGCGCA
>NZ_JPLA01000109.1 GCF_001010355.1 Dyella japonica DSM 16301
GCATATATGGTTGACGTGATTGGCCCTCAATTACTTGACCAGTATGGTGTTGAACTGGTAGAATGCACCATTGAAGAAACGTCCAAATGCCATGTTAACTATTGCAAATGATTGACCACACAAGGAAACTGTAAACCATGAACGAATTTACAAAGATGACAAACCGAGCAGAAATTTCGCACAGCATTGAAAAGATTTTAAAGGTGATTGAAGGTGGGGATGACCTGCGTGAAGGCTTGGTTGAAACTCCATCGCGCGTCGCTAAAGCATTTGAAACATGGTTCAGCGGTTACAATGTGGATATTGCATCCCTGTTCAAGACTTTTGAAGATGGTGGGGAAAACTGTGATGAAATGGTTATTGTTCGTGATATTCCTGTTTACAGTCACTCTGAACATCACATGGCCCCTA
>NZ_JPLA01000110.1 GCF_001010355.1 Dyella japonica DSM 16301
CAACAATACTATCTACTCCGGAATCACTTGTGCCTGTTAAGTTGCAGAACGCCATGCATTCTATGCACTACAACAATAAATGCAGGCACAGATGGTGTCAGGACGAGGAAAAAGATCTGGATAGTTTGAGAGATTTTGACAGTCACCTTTTGACACCTTTCAGCTACTCCAACCTTGATAAGCCATCATGGGTATAGCAAAATATCAAATTTAAGACACCTAGGACGCTCTGTGGCGTCCTTTTCTTTATCTGGTGCACGATTGCATACCTTGGACAGATAATCTCCTTACAGAGCGTTTAAGAGCTTCCTACAAACAACTCTCTTTTTCGAGCGTAGCGAGAACGCACGTCCGTTTTGACCAAAATCACCATACGCTCGGATTTTAACCAAACCCTCGCGGCGTTTCTGTTGACACATTGCCGCTCCAGTGATAATATCCACACATCATTTGGAGAATATGGAATACACAATGAAAACATTGTCCGAAGTTTTAGTAGTGATCCTGATGATCATTACGTCCATAGCGGCTGTTGCCGGAATACTCACGGGTGGAACATGATCAACACACATGCATCTGAAGAGACATCAAAAGGAGTGACTATATGTCCCTTGGCTGAGCCAGTGAAAGAGGAAAACTTCGATTCTGAAGATTCTCCATCTTCGCTCCAGGTAGACCCTGAGGCTGACGACCTAACGTGGGAAGACATCGTAGATATCTGGTTCTCTATTATGCCTGAGCACGAAGAGTTCAGGGGTGGTAGACTATGAAGCA
>NZ_JPLA01000111.1 GCF_001010355.1 Dyella japonica DSM 16301
CTGTTAGTTTATGCATATATTATACACTGCGGTTTTCAGATGCCAATCTTTTACAGATTACTCCAGTATAAGCGGCATTTACATTTTGGGCAATGAGGTTCTTTTATGTAATAACCATCAGTCTTTGGAACACTTTTTGGTGCAGTTTTAAGATTGTACCTGGTAAAACATCGGAAGCAGGTTACCTCTCCCACCTGTTGATCGGTGATCCACTCACCAGAGTAAAGCTCTTTCTTGTTTCTCATAATTCTCTCCCAAATCCTCTGCAATCTTATACCAAAATCTCCAGCCAGAAATCACACGGTAACACCTTGAGGATTGAATCTTTACTTGGCTCGGAAGTTCATTTTCCGTATGGGAGG
>NZ_JPLA01000112.1 GCF_001010355.1 Dyella japonica DSM 16301
CAACGGTGTTTCGTCGCGATTCAATGCCCAAGTTGAGCCGTATCGTCCGGGTTATCCGTACATCCTCTATCCGGGCAACATGCGCAGTTATAAGAACGTAGAGATGCTTCTACGTGCCTTTTCACAGTCTTCATTGCGTACGCTCGGATTGAAGGTCGTACTTACGGGGACAGGGACGCCGGAGTTGAACGCTACGATCGCCACCCTGGGGATTGCCAAAGACGTGGTGTTCATGGGCTTTGTTCCCGACGTGCACCTGGTCCGGA
>NZ_JPLA01000113.1 GCF_001010355.1 Dyella japonica DSM 16301
GATAAGTGCAAGAAGGTATGGCCGGAAGAACCGACTGGTATTTATAGTGCTGGTATGGGTCGCAAGGATAAGAACGCAATGATAACGTTCGCAGGTATTCAGTCTGTTGCAAAACAAGCTAAATACTTTGAGGACGTTGATATTATTATAGTGGACGAATGTGACCTTATTAGTCCAAATCAGCAAACAAGTTATCAGAAGTTCTTTGCACATATCCGTGAAAACAATCCATATCTAAAGATCATCGGCCTTACTCCTACAAGCTGGCGCCTTGGCTTTGGTTCTATTATCAAAGCCGCCTATGCGCCTAACGCCCTCTTTGATGAAATTGTATTTAACGCGTGTACCGTAGAGTGCTTCAACTGGTTTATTGATGAAGGTTATCTGGTTCCGTTAGTACCACGTAAAACAAAGAAAGAGTATGATGTAAGTGGTGTTCATACTCGAGGCGGTGAGTTCATTGAAAGTGAACTTCAGAAGGTTGTAAACGACCC
>NZ_JPLA01000114.1 GCF_001010355.1 Dyella japonica DSM 16301
GGCTGCGGCTGCGGCTGCGGATCGGGAGTCGGAGTCGGAGTCGGAGTCGGCTGCGGATCGGGCGTCGGCACCTCGGAACGCAGGTACCAGTTGCCGTCGGCCGGATTGGCCTTGCCACCCTGGGCTAGCAGGTATTCACGCGCACCGGCCACCACGCGACCGCTCAGCGCAAACGCACCACCGGACTTGCCGCCCACCTG
>NZ_JPLA01000115.1 GCF_001010355.1 Dyella japonica DSM 16301
AGCTGTAACTGTTGTTTGTCGTAATAAAATTGAACGTAATAAAGCTATTAAGCGAGGTGCTGTTCATTTGGATGAATGGACTGCTCCGTATATTGCTTCAGTTCTTACATCCAAACAATTCATTAAGTATGTCACTAAAGAACGTCAGAAAACGTTAAGTGATATTGGTATTTACTCCAAACACCTCAGATTACTGAGAGAACTGGATATTACATATGCCCCATTGAAAGGTCTGCGTTATGACCCAGAACTGGAGAATGCTTATCTCTTCTTACAAAGTAGTAGCTACCCTAAGCTACGTGCATTGTTAGGGAAGGGGCTGATTACTGAAGAAGAGTATCACTTCCTCAGTGATGTTGATGTGCATTGCAAGACTTTCAGTAAGTACTCGGA
>NZ_JPLA01000116.1 GCF_001010355.1 Dyella japonica DSM 16301
TAATTCGTTAGCTATAGGTGATAGCCGCACTGGGTTTAAGCAAGGTGGTAACGGAATATTGCAGGTTTTTTGTAATGGTACAAATGTTGCATCATTTGATCATCAAAACCTTCATCTTAACGGTCTTTTAAACATATGGCCTATTGATAATAATGCAAATGGCATTAGAGTTTCAGGATCTAGAACTGGTGGCGGTAATGCTCTAATTGGCGGTCAAGTAGCCGGTGGATCTTTTGTTGACTGGAGGGACCGAGCGGCTGGTCTTCTTGTTGAGTTGCCAAGCGATGGTGCAGCATCAAACATCTTTAAGGCCGTTCGGTGGGGTTATGATTGGGTTGCTGGTCTTGATGTTGTCAGATTTAACACTGGAGCTTGCGAGGCTCGTTTTAATGTAAGGGG
>NZ_JPLA01000117.1 GCF_001010355.1 Dyella japonica DSM 16301
AGCTATAGTGGTGTTACTGCTCTTTTGGTTAACGCATTCAACGAAAGGAGCGATCAAGTTGACAAGCAACAAGAGGAGATAGAAACACTAAAATCTGAAATTGCAGATCTTAAGGCGGCGGTGGCGGCGTTACTCAACAAACCAACAACGCTGGAAAGTTAACAAAAAATAATCACAAAGCGCGTCTTCGGGCGCGCTTTTTATTGGCTTAATCGGTTCGTGGATCGGAAATGGTTGGGGTGGTGGTTGGGCATCCAACAATCAAATAAAAACAAGAAAAAGAAGAATAAGCAGAGGTAACGTGCGACATTTTGGGGCATTTTATTGTGGGCCAGTACAAATGTATTGG
>NZ_JPLA01000012.1 GCF_001010355.1 Dyella japonica DSM 16301
GGAAGCCCGCGGCAGGCGGGCCAGGTCGCGGGGTCGCGACAACCATGCGTAGAGTCACTGGATCCCTGCCTTCGCAGGGATGACGAGCAAAAGAAGACTTCGGCGCCTCTAACGATAAGGCTAGATTGGCCCCTCACCCCAACCCTCTCCCCGGAGGGGAGAGGGAGAAAAGCGCGCGTTGCGCACAACGAAGCCCCGCCCCCAATCCGCTACCATTACCCCCATGACCGACCAGTCCCCCAACACCACCCATTTCGGCTTCCGCGACGTCCCTGTCGCCGACAAGCAAAAGCTCGTCGGCCAGGTGTTCACCTCGGTCGCGAGCAGCTATGACCTGATGAACGACCTGATGTCGTTCGGCATCCATCGCCTGTGGAAGCGCCACTTCGTGGCCGTCAGCGGCGTGCGCCGCGGCGATCGCGTGCTCGATCTGGCCGGCGGTACCGGCGACATCGCCGCGCTGCTCAAGCCGGTGGTGGGCGCCGACGGCGAGATCATCGTCGGCGACATCAACGCCGCCATGCTGGGCGTGGGCCGTGACCGCATGACGGATCGCGGCCTGGTGTCCGGCCTGCGCTGGACCCAGCTCAACGCCGAAGCCCTGCCGTTTCCCGACAACAGCTTCGATGCGGTGACCATGGCCTTCGGCCTGCGCAACGTCACCGACAAGGACAAGGCGCTGGCGGATATCTGCCGCGTGCTCAAGCCGGGCGGCCGTGCGCTGGTGCTGGAGTTCTCGCGCGTGCAGAGCGAGCTCTTCAGCAAGCTCTACGACTTCCACTCCTTCAAGGTGCTGCCCAAGCTCGGCCAGCTGTTTGCCGGCGATGCGGACAGCTACCAGTACCTGGCCGAATCGATCCGCAAGCATCCGGATCAGCAGACGCTCAAGGGCATGATGGAACGCGCGGGCTTCGGCCGCGTGGACGTGCGCAATCTCAGCAACGGCATCGTCGCGATCCACCGCGGCTACAAGTTCTGATGTTTGCCTTGGCCGGCATGCCTGTATGGCCGGCCTGCGCCGCATGCTTGCGCGGCGCGATCTAGCGGTGCGGCGCTGGTGTCCATGGAACACCACACCATGACGCAGCCCTATCGCCCGCTCGCCCTGTTCGCCGCCTCGCTCGGCTGGTTCGGCCTGGCGCTGCAGTTGTGGTTCTCGATCCGCATGACCCAGGGCAACGGCGGCACGGTACTGGAGGGCGTGTGGCTGTTTCTTGGCTTCTACACCATTCTCTCCAACCTGCTGGTGACCAGCGTATTGACCGTAGCAGCCACTGGCTCGCGCGGCCGGCTGGGCGTGTTCCTGTCGCGGCCCGGCGTGCAGACGGCGGCGGCGATGAGCATCGTGATCGTCAGCGCGATCTACAACCTGATGCTGCGCCAGTTGTGGAGTCCGTCGGGCTGGTTGCTGGTGGCGGACGTGATCGTGCACGACGCCATGCCGCTGCTGTATGTCGGCTACTGGTGGCTGGCGGTACCCAAGGGCAGCTTGCGCTGGTCGCAGGTGCTGGTGTGGCAGAGCTATCCCGCGGGGTATTTCTTCTACGTGCTGCTGCGCGGCGCGGTGAACGGCTGGTATCCCTATCCGTTCCTCGACGTGCGCGCGCTGGGCTATGTGCAGGTGCTGGCCGATGCGGTCGGCGTGCTGGCGGCCTTCATCGTGGTCGCCTTGCTGCTGGTGGCCGTGGGTCGATGGCAGGCGCGCCGGCAACGGCACGCTGCCGCCGAAGTGGCCTGATCAGCCGAAGCGAAAGTCGTCGACCACGTCGCCGTACAGACGCGTTTCCGCCTCGTGCGCGTGATCGCGCCATGGCTCGGCCAGGGCGGCGGCGTACCACTGGCGCATCGCGGGCAGTGCGAGCATGCGCTGCACGTACGCTGCAGCCGCACCTTCCATCGCAATGTCATAGCTCTGGATGCGAAACACCACCGGCGCATAGAACGCATCGACGGCGGTGAAGCTGTCCCCGGCGAGGAAAGGACCACCGAAGCGCGCCAGGCCTTCGTTCCACATTTCATTGATGCGCGCGATGTCGGCCTTGAGCGCGGCATCGACCGCATGCAGGCGCACGCGAACACCGCAACTCATGCCGCAGGCATTGCGCAACGTGCTGAAGCCCGCATGCATTTCCGCCGAGGCGCAACGTGCCCAGGTGCGTGCATGCGGATCGGACGGCCAGACGCCTGGGTGGCGTTCGGCGAGATATTCCATGATCGCCAGCGAATCCCACACCACGGTGTCACCGTCATGCAGGCAGGGCACGCGACCGTTCGGTGAGAACTGGCGGAACGCATCCCAGTTGGAGCCTTCGCCAAACACGTGCAGCCGCTCGTCGAACGGGATGCCCAGCTGGGTCATCAGGAGCCAGGGACGCAACGACCACGAGGAGTAATTCTTGTTGGCGATATAGAGCGTGGTCACGGCGGCTCCGGCAGCGCTGATCAGGTGTCGATGATCAGCAGCGTACCGCGACTGCCGCCCTCCACACTGTGCGGCACGCCCGCCGGAACCACATACAACTCGCCCGCTTCCACCCGCAGCACCTCGCCGCGGATGCGCAGCACCATCACGCCATCGAGCACGAGCAGGCCTTCGTCGTAGTCGTGGCTTTCGTCCGGGTACGGCTGCTCGTCCATGCGCAGCAGCTTCAGGCGTGCGTCGCCGAAGCTGGCGAGCACGCCTGAGGACCAGGCATGCGGCAGCTGGGCGGCGACGTCGAGCAAACGGATCGGCGTCACCATCTCAGTGCTGCTTGGCCGGCGCGGCCACCACCGGCGCGCGTGCCGGCGCGCGGCGGCGGGCATTGGCCAAGACCACGCCACCGACGGTGATCACGCCGCCCAGCAGGGTCAGCAGCGTGGGCCGTTCGCCCAGCCAGACCCAGCCGATCAGGACGGCGATCGGCGGCGAAAAATAGATGAAGCTGCTCACCTGCGAGGCGGGTGCGCGCTGCAGGGCGGCGTTCCACGCGATATAGCCGATGAAGGTGGGCGCGATGCCCAGCCACAGCAGTGCGCCGATATGCGACGCCGGGGCATGCATCAAGGCCTGCGGCAGATGCAGGCCGAACGGCAGCGAGGCCAGCGCGCCAACGAAGAAAGTGAAACCGGTGACGCCAAGCATGGTGTTGCGCGCGAACAGCGGCTTTTGCCACACGAAGAAGATCGAGCACGCCACCACGCTGACCAGTACCAGGGCCGCCATGGGTTCGATCTTCACGTCCTTGCCGCTGGTCAGCACGACCACCACCACGCCCACCAGGGCGATGCCGAGCCCAGTCAGCGTGCGCGGCGACAGGCGCTCACGCAGCCAGATCGCCGACAACGCCGCCGTTGTCGCGGGCACAAGTGAGATCAGGATGGCGGCGGTGCCGCTGGCTACGCGGGTTTCGGCCGTATTGAGGCACAAGTGGTACACGGTGAGGCCGATCACGCCAAGCAGCGTCAGTTGCGGCCAATCGCGCCGGTCAGGCATCGGCACTTTTTTCACCACCAGCAGGGCCGCGAAACACAGTGCGCCGATGGCCAGACGCGCCAGCGCCACTTCGCCGGGGGTAAATGAAGCCAGTGCATAGGCGATCGCGGCATAGGCCGACGACCAGGTGAGCAGCGCGATACCAATAAAAGCGAGCGCGCGCCCGTCGAGGCGTTCCGGGGTTTGCATGGGCTTGATCCGGGTGGGGAATACTGCGCATCGTAAGTTCCGGCGTGCTGCGCTTGAATGATGAATCAGCGTAGGATGAGGATGTTTCGCCAACGAACGAAATGTCTATGAACGCAGTCACCTTTGAATCGAAACCGATCTGGGACGCCACGGATTGGTTGCTGCTGGAGGCCCTCCAGCAGGATGCCCGCCTGGGCTACGCCGAGCTGGGACGCAAGGTGAAACTCTCCCCACCGGCCGTGGCCGAACGGGTGAAACGGCTGGAGGAAGCCGGCGTGATCGCCGGTTACCGCGCCGTGCTCAATCCACGCAAGCTGGGCTATGAGATCGACGCCATGATCCGCCTGCGCTGCGATGGCGGCATCTGCGCCCGCGTGGGCGTGCTGGTGGCGGATATCCCCGAGGTGCTCGACTGCCGCCGCCTGGCGGGCGAGGACTCGGCCCTGCTGCGGGTGGTGGCCATGTCCATCCAGCATCTGGAAACCGTGCTGGACCGGCTGCTGAAGATCCACGCCAGCATCAGCACGACCACCCTGGTGGTGCTGCAGACCCCGCACGAGAACCGACCGCTGACCCGCACGATGTGGAATGCTGGCCGCGCGCTGCTGGACGACTAGCGTCCGGCACCGGCGCGCACGGAGGAGGACGTTGGCGCCATGATCACCGCAACGGCACGCACTTTGCCTGAGAGTGGCATACCGCCCGCTCCGAGCCAGCCCTAGCCTGCCACGCGCCCCATGGAACCCGACTTCCTCAACAAGATGATGGACCTCCTGTGGGATGCCATCTGTGTGGTGGACATGGAGGGTCGCTACGTCTTCGTCAGCGCCTCCTACGAGCGCATCTTCGGCTACAAGCCGGAGGAGGTGCTCGGCAGGCGCATGATCGAGCTGGTGCATCCGGACGATCGCCAGGCCACCATCGAGGTGGCCAACGCCATCATGTCGGGCCAGCCGCAGTCGCACTTCCAGAACCGCTATATCCGCAAGGACGGCTCGGTGGTGCACATCATGTGGTCGGCGCGCTGGTCCCAGGCCGACCAACTGCGCATTGCGGTGGCGCGCGACATCACCGCGCTCAAGCGCGCCGAATCGATGACGGCCGCCCTGCACGCCATTTCCGAAGCCGCGCATACCGCGGACAACCTGCCGGCGTTGTATGAAGAGATTCACCGCATCGTCGGTGCGCTGTTGCCTGCGAACAACTTCTTCGTCGCGCTGTACGATCCCTTGCACGCCGAACTGAGCTTTCCCTATTTCGTCGACGAGCGCGACGAGGCGCCGCCCGCGCAAAGCATCGACTCGGGCACGCTGACCGCGCAGCTGATCCGCACCGGGCAGGCCTTGCTGGTCACGCCCGGCGCGCCGACCGATCCATCGCTGCCGGTGATCGGCACCGACGCGCTGCACTGGCTGGGCGTGCCGCTGTGCTCGCAGGGCGCCGCGGTGGGCGCGCTGGTGGTGCAGAGTTATTCGGATGCAACGCGCTATACGGAAACGGACAAGGAACTGCTGCAATTCGTTTCCACCCAGGTCGCGGCGGCGATCGAACGCAAGCAAGCCGAGCAGCGCCTGCATCACATTGCGCGCCACGATCCGCTGACCGACCTGGCCAATCGCGACCTGTTCCACCAGCAGTTCGAGGCGGCGCTGGAGAATGTCCGGCGCTTCGGCGGCAATCTGGCGCTGCTCTATATCGACCTGGACAAGTTCAAGCAGGTCAACGATCGCTACGGCCACCATTGCGGCGACCTGCTGTTGTGCGAAGTGGCGCAGCGCATCCGCGGCCATCTGCGCGAGGGCGACGTGGTGGGCCGCATGGGTGGCGACGAGTTCGTGGTGCTGCTGTGCCGGCTGCAATCGGTGGCCGATAGCCTGACGGTGGCCGAGAAACTGCGCGCCGCGATCAACACGCCGTTCCAGCTGGCAGACCGCACGCTGGACGCATCCACCAGCATCGGCGTGGCCACCTATCCGCTGCACGGGCGCACCTCGCGCGATCTCACGCGCGCTGCCGACGAGGCGATGTACCAGGTCAAGAAAAACGGCGGCAACCGCGTGCGCGTGGCGCTGCCCAGCGATCTGTCTGAGGACGGCGAGCGCGCCAGCTCCGTCTCACCACGCTGAGGCGTTCCGGCCATACTTTTGTGGGAGCGCACCCTGTGCGCGACAACCTCACGGAGCGGGGACGACAAGGCGCCTGTCGCGCACAGGGTGCGCTCCCACAGTATTCACAGTTTGAGATAGATCTTCTTCCTATCCATGGCATAGACGATCAACCACCACAGCGCCACGAACGCGATGGCAAACGCCACCGACGCCACGTACGGTCCGGCCATCGGCGTGATCCAGCTGGCGAATGCGCGACGATAAAGCGGATCGAGTATGCCCAGGCCGAGCAGCAGGATCTGCATCAGTTCGGAACCGCCGTAGGCCGTCACGGCATTCACGCCAAAGCGTCGCCCGATCGCCGGCCAGCCGCGCCGGTCGATCAGCACATGGAACAGCACCAGCGCGAGCGTGGCCCAACCCGCCGTCCACAGCACGAACGACGAGGTCCACAGGTTCTTGTTGAGCGGAAACACCAGCGACCAGGCGAAGCCGAGCAGCAGGTACGCGATACCGGCCAGCGTCAGCGCCTTGATGTTCTGCTCGCGCAACCACTGGCCCGCGCGCAGGCCGAGCAGACTGGTGGCGAGCGAAGGCAGGCAGCCCAACAGTCCTTCCGGATCGTGACCGCGGCCGCTGACCGGGTCGATCAGATAGACGGTGCGACCGAAGATGGCGAAGTCGGTGCGGCTGACGATATTGACGAAGGGTTCCAGTGAACCGCCCGCGAGCAGCAGCGCCCAGTAACCCAGCAGCAGCACGGCGATGGTGATCCATTGCGCGCGCGGCCTGGTATAGATCGCAAACGCTGCCGCACCCGCGAAGCACACGCCGATACGCTGCAGCACGCCAGGAAAGCGCAGGTGCGCCTGCGGCATGATCATCCATGCCAGCACGTTGATGGCCACGCCCAGCAGCAGGATGCGCAGGCCACGCTGCAGCGCCGCCCGCATCAGCACGCCCTTGTCGGCCCCCTGCTCCACGCGTGGTCCGATGGCGAGCGCAATGGACACGCCCACCACGAACAGGAAGAACGGGAACACCAGGTCGGTCGGCGTGCAGCCGTGCCACTGGGCGTGTTCCAGTGGCCAGTACACGTGATCCCAATCGCCCGGATCGTTCACCAGCAACATCAGCGCGACGGTACATCCGCGCAACGCATCGACCGAAGCTAAGCGACGAAGCGTATCCCTCATGGCACCGGCTGGTCAGCCGGCACCAAGGTCACGGCGCCAACGCCGTAGATCGGCCCGGTAATGGGAGAGGTGAACACGAGGCACAGGTCGTGCGTGCCTGCCTGCCTGGCCAAAGCGCCCTTCAGGGTGAAGGTGGCCGGCTGATCGGTGGGCAGCGGCAGTGACGCCAGCTGCTTGCCTTTGCAGCTGTCCATGCGCACCACCAGCTCGCCCTGCGGCGTGGCCGACGGATACGACTTCACCAGCTTGGCCTCATGCGCCAGCGCATAGTTGCGCGGCAGGCTGGCGGTCTCCACGCGGATGGCGGCGATGTCGTCGAGCTTGGCCGCGCGATACATGCGGCAGTTGTCGAACACGTTGATCAGATACGTCGGCGCCATGCTGGTGGCATCGGGCGTGGGCTGCACGCGCAGACGGAAATCGCTGCCCGGACAGTTCTCCAGCTCGCCGGTGCTGCGCGTGCGCAGCGAGGGCAGATCGAGCACGCGTGCGCGCGTGGCAGCCAGCGGCGTGCCGTCAGCGGCCAGTGCCACCGCCTTGATGGTGGTGGGCAGCTTGACCGTGAAGGGACGCACGTACAGCGGCGAGGACGCATCCGGCTCGCGGCCATCGGTGGTGTAGTGCAGGCTGCCGACCTTGGCCTGGTTCGAGAGCTTCACGCTGGCCTGGCCGCTGCTGACGGCGGCATTGCGATCGGTATCGATGGATGCAGCAAAGGCGCTGTCGGCATAGGCGATGTCCTGCATGCGATAGCGCGCCAACTGGGACGGCATGCGCTCGAGGAAACCGTGCCAGTCGTGTTCCTTCGCTGGCGTCCACGCCGCCTCGGACAACGCGGCGATGCGCGGGAACACATTGTGCTGGACATGCCGCATGGTCGGCATATGCTCGGTCCACAGATTGGCCTGCATGCCCAGCACGTGTTTCGCCTGCGCGGCGCTCAGCGCCTTGGGCACCGCCTCGAAATCGTAGTAGCTCTGCAGCGACATGGACGGCAGGCGGCCGGTCGTTTCATCCGCAAGATCGCTCTGCATCTGGTCGAGATACAGCTGCGGCGCCGGCGACAACACCACGTCATGGCCGAGCTTGGCCGCATCGATCGCGCCTTGGGTGCCACGCCATGACATCACCGTGGCGCTTGCGGGCACGCCGCCTTCGAGGATTTCATCCCAGCCGATCAGGCGGCGATCATGCGCCGCGAGGTACTTGCCCATCTGGTCGATGAACCAGCTCTGCATCGCGTCTTCGGTCTTGATGCCCAATGCCTTCATGCGCGCCTGCACCGCGGCGGACGCCTTCCACTGGTCCTTGACCGCCTCATCGCCGCCCACGTGGATGTAGGTGGACGGGAACAAGGCCATCACTTCGTCGAGCACGTTCTGCAGGAACTGCAAGGTGTGATCGTCGACGTTGTAGAGGTAGGGATTCACGCCCCAGTCCACCGACACCGGCGGTCGCGTGCCGGTGACGCCCAGTTCCGGATACGAGGCCACCGCTGCCTGCGCGTGGCCTGGCATGTCCAGCTCGGGCACGATCGTGATATGGCGCTCGGCGGCATAGGCCACGATGGCCTTGATGTCGTCCTGCGTATAGAAGCCGCCGTAGCGAGGCGGCTGGGCCTGCTTGCCGACCGTCGGCGGGGTTCGCCACGCGCCGATGCGGGTGAGCTCGGGGTAGCGCTTGATCTCGATGCGCCAGCCCTGGTCATCGGTGAGATGCCAGTGCAGCGTGTTGAGCTTGTGCTGGGCCATTTGATCGATGACTGAGCGCACTTCGGCCGGCGTCCAGAAATGGCGCGCCGAGTCCAGCATCATGCCGCGCCACGCGAAACGCGGTTCGTCGCGGATATGCACGGGTTCCACGCGCACATCGCCGTTGCCCTGCGCTGGCGTCATCAGCTGCCATGCGGTGATGGCGCCGTAGAACAGGCCGGCTTCATCGCGCGCGGTGATGCGGATGCCTTGCGGCGTCACATCCAACGTATAGCCTTCCGCGTTGGCGACAGGTGCCTGCGGATCACGCTTGAGCACAATGGCGCCCTCGCCGGCCGCACCCGCCTTCACCGCGAGCTGCAGATGGCGCGTGTGGGCGGTGAGCGAGGCGAGATACTCGGCGGTGCGGCGAGCGTTCGCGTCGCCGCTGTCGACCACGATGGCCGTCTGCGGCGTCACCGTGAAACCCTGGCCGCTAACGCTCAGCTGTGCCGGCATCGGGATCAGGTTTACCGGCGCGGCGCCGTGAGCGAAGGTGGCAAGCCCACACAGGGCCAGGGCCAGCACGCAGGAGGTTTTCTTCATGGTTCGTCTCGTCATGTGACGTCAATCATGGGGAAGGCTGATGGCGAACAGATACCACGCATCGTGCGGAATCCACTGTTCGGTCCAGCGCCAGTCTTCGTCCTTGCCGGTCTGGGCATAGCCCAGGTCGAAGGCGATGCCCTCGTCGTCGTTCAAGCCCGAGGTGATGCCGTTGATGATGGCGCCCGGCGCATTGGTATAGGCGTACGAGTCGAAGAACATGTACGGCGCGTTGTTGTGGCCGCTGCCCATCAGCATGCTGCTGTCGTACGGATTGCGGCCGAGTATCCAGTGCAGCTGGTTCCAGGCATAGGCTTGCAGCTTGCTTCGGAACGCCGCATCGCCCGCGCCGGTGTACAGCGGCGCCGCCATGCGCGCTGCCGCGGCCAACGAGGCGATGCGCGCATTTTCGCCCTGCCACCAAGGCGCGGCCTCGGTATCGTGTGGGAAGAAGAACGCCGTGCGCACGCGACCATCGCCGCCGCGCACCAGCTGTCGCGCATAGCCGAACGGATTGCTGACCTCGCCCGTGACGGCCAGCTCGGCCTCAAGCGAACGCTTCACGACATCGCGCACCCTGGCTTGGCGTTTCGTATCGGCGATGCCTGCGTACTCGATCAGCGCCACCACCGGCAGGCCGGCGTCCGAGGGATGGAAGAACGGACGCGTGCCATCGTCGGCGCGCCAGTAGTCGCGATGGCCGCCGTGCGTGATCAGACGCGCCAGCAAGCGGTCCGCGCGTGCGTCCGCGGCCTTGCGCCACGTCTCGTCATGCGTCGTGCGATACAACTCCACCGCCGCGAGCAAGGCGCAGTAGTCGTCGGTGATGTTGTCCTTGCCGTCGTTGGTCAGCTCGCGATTGTGGGCGTCGAGAAACCGGTAGGCATCCTCGGCGGCCTTGAGATAATCCTTCGCCGTGAAATCGCCATCCACGCCCGTGCGTGCGGCCAGCGCGAGCGTGGCGATGGCCATGCCGCCACCGGCGCGGAAGCTTGCTTCGTAAGCGTGCGGACCATGGGCCGGCTGATCGACGCGCTCGGTGTGATCGCCCGGCTTGAGCTTGATCTGCGTGCGCCAGTTCGGATCGCCGATGCGGCGATCCTGCGGCAGCTTGCCGGGACCGGGACCGTCGATGGACTGGTAGAACGAACCGTCGGGACGCTTGTCGCGCACCAGGAAATCGGCGCCGAACAAGCCCTCGTCGAGCAGGCGACGGTTGTACTCGCGGAAATTCTTGTCGTTGCGCGCTTCCAGCTGCTGCCAGGTGCGCAACAGGCTCCAGGCGGCGAGCGGCAACTGCTGGGTGTTGAAGTAACTGGTCGGATTCTGGTGCGACAGGTGGATACCGTAGTCGCCCGTGGCGTCGTACCAGCCACCGTGGATATCGAGCGTGCCGGCGCTGCCGTCCGGATGCGGAAGATGGGTATCGGCCTTGTCCAGCAAGCCGCTGGAGCGCTGGCCCCTGAAGTAATAGACCACGTTGGAGAGCGTGTTGCGCTCGAGCACGTTGTCCTGGATGGCAAACGTCGAAGAGCGTGCGTCGCGACCGTTCTGCACGAGGTCCACGTAGTAGCGGCCCGGCGTGCGCACGCTGCTGAAATCGGCGACAGCGTAGCTGCCGTTCCAGTGCGCCACACCCGTCGGCGCGGACAGCGTGCCTTCTGTGACCACCTTGCCGGAGTCGGCATCCACGACGCGGAACGTCTGCGGCGATGCGCCGGACGCATCCATCACGATGGCCTGCTTGACCGCGCCGGTGTCGTACCCGACCTGGTCGACCAGCACCTTCCCCTCCGATGCCAGCGCACCCTGCGCAAACAGCACCGCGAAGACCTTCGCAAGACGTTGCTTCATGCCATCGGCTCCCGCAGGTTCTTGGAGTGAAACTCGAAGCCCCGAAGAAAAATCGGGCCCGGCAAGTGTGCCGGGCCCGTTGGCGGGGAGGAAGCCTTAAATCAGATCTTGAAGCGAAGGTTCACGTAGTACTGGCGGCCGTTCACGTAGAACGCGTAGGGCTGCTTGCCGTAGTTCGGGCTCAGCGTGTAGTACTTCAGCTTCGGGTTGTTGAGGTTCATGGCGTCCAGGGTGAGCGACATCCACGAGTTGATGTTGTAGCCGAACGAGGCCGCCAGGTTGCCGATGCCATCCTGGTAGAACGTATCGGTACGGCTCACGCCGGCGTAGAACGAGGAACGGTAGGTGTAGCTGATGCGGGCGTTGAACATCTGGTTTTCGAAGTAACCGGAGACGTTGAACGTGTTCTTCGAGGTGCCCTGCAACGGCTGGCCGTTCTCCGCCGAACCACTGGCGTAGGTGTAGTTGGTCTGCACGCCGAAGTTGTCGCCGATCGGCTGGATGTAGTTCAACTCCACGCCCTTGACGTGACCGTCGACGTTGGTCGGCACGCTGACCTGGTACGTCGCGAACACATCGCGGCCGGCCGTATTGCTGGCCTGCTGGTCCTTGAACTGGATGTTCTGGTTGCCGAAGTTGATGTAGTCGCTCAGCTGCATGTCATACACGCCGGCCGACACGAGGCCACGCGGAGCGAAGTACCACTCCAGCGCTGCGTCGAAGTTGGTCGAGATCAGCGGCTTCAGCTGCGGGTTGCCGCCGGTGCCGGTGTGCGTGAGGTCGTCCAGCGAGTAAGAACCGGCCAGTGCCGAGTAATCCGGACGGGTCATGGTCTGCGAGGCGGCGAAGCGGGCCAGCAGGTCGTCCGTCAGGTTGAACTTGAAGTTGAAGCTCGGCAGCAGCTTGTCGTAGCTGTGCTTGTAGGTGTTCTTGTAGTAGTCGCCAAACGCCGAACCGGTGATCGGGCCGTCCACGGTGTATGCGGACACTGCGCTGGAGTTGTAGTTGATGTCTTCCTTGGTATAGACGTAACGGAAGCCCGCATTGGCGCTCCAGCGTTCGCCGGAGAAGTTCGCCTGCAGGTAGGCAGCCGTGTCCTTCTCGTTGACCTTGTAGATGTTCTGCCAGTTGAAGCGCGTCACCGGATCGCGGTTGGCGAACTTGGCATCGAACGCGGCGAGGTCACCCTCGCTGTAATACCAGGCCGGACCGGGGCCATTGACGCCCAGGTCGCTGTTGAAGCTGCCCGGATAGTTCTTCCAGCTGGTCGGATAGTTGGCCGGATTCTGCCAGTCGCCGGTCGGACCCTGACCGATGTCGGTCTTGTTCTCGCGGGTGTGATCGGAGTAACGCACGCCGAAGTCGAGCGTGGTCAGCGCGATCGGCGAGCTGTCGAAGGCGTATTCGCCGTCGGCCTGGAAGAAGTTTTCCTTGTCCTTCACGTGGATGTTCTGGTCGCCGAAGATCCAGCCAGCCGACGGAATGATGCCCGACGGCGTGGTGTTGTCGCCGCCGATCGACCAGTTGGTCGGATTGCCGGTGCCACGCATGCCCCAGCTCGCGCCGGCGCCGGCGCCGAAGCCCAGTTCGCTGACGTTCTGCTCGTCGCTGTTGCCCTTGCCCTGGGTGGTACCGACCTGGCCGGTGAAGGTCAGGTGGTCGGTGGCGCGCCATTCGGCATCGAGCGTGGTGAACGCGGAAGAGGACGAAGCGCCCGGACGGGAGATCTGGTCGTACACGCCATACGGCGTAGTGCTGCCCGGCTGCGGCGCGAACACCGCGTTGGTCAGCACGTTGCCCTTGACGGCATAGCTCTGCAGGCCCACGCCGCTGGGTACGTACTGGCTGTTCCACAGCATGTAGTTGCGGTTGAAGTTGTCCGCTTCCAGCTTCGAGTAGAAGCTGTCGAGGTTCAACGTCAGGTTGTCCAGCGGCTTCCACTCGATGTCGATCGTGCCGCCCTTGCGGGTGCGCGTCTGCGTGAAGAGCGTCTGGCCGATCAGGTTCGGGTAGTACTTGTTCGCCAGGTCCGGATGGGCCACGGCGATCGCATCGGTGGCAGCGATCTTGTTGTAGCCGCCGACGATTTCCTGGCCGTCGCGCTGCAGGCTGCGCTTCTCATAGAAGCCCTGCGCCATCACGCCGAAGGTGTTGTCGTTGTTCTTCCAGTTGACCAGGCCATCGAACTGCGGCTTGGTGTCACCCGGCAGATCGGAGTACACACCGCCCACGGCGGCCTGTGCGGTGAAGGGCTGGGCGAACTGCAGCGGCTTGCGCGTGGTGATGTCCACGGTACCGGCGCTGCCGCCTTCCTGCAGCTTGGCTTCGGAAGTCTTGTGCACGGTGACTTCGCTGACGATTTCCGACGGCAGCAGGGAGTAGCTCACGCTACGGCCCACGGTCTGCACCTGGCTCAGCACGAACCAGTCGCCGGTGCCCACGGTGTGACCGTTGACCAGGGTCTGGGTCATGCTCGGGTTGGTGCCGCGCAGGCTCACCCGATCGTTTTCGTCGAAGCCGCCTTCGCTGGCGCTGGACGAGCTGATGTTGATGCCGGGCAGGCGCTGCAGCGTGTCGGCCACGTTCTTGGCCGGCAGCTTGCCGATGTCTTCGGCGGTGATCACTTCGATGTGCGAGTCAGCGGCCTTCTTGAGGTTCAGCGACTCGGCTTCCGAATCGCGGATACCGACCACGGTGACCGTGCCAAGCTCTTTGGCCTTGGCCTTTTCGGCGGCGGTCTGTGCGTTGTCCTGGCCCGTCGCGGCCGGGCCGGACTGCGGCGCGGGCGTGTTGTCGGCGGCATAGAGCGAACCGGACAGACAGAGTCCGGCGATGATGCTGGCGGCTAGCAGAGTCTTGCGGTGTGACATGGTGGTCCTCCCCTCGAAGGCGTTTTCTGCAGCGGATGTTGTGGGTCGTCCGGCTGCGGCGTGGCTGTCTGGGCGTGTGCCCGGTTCAGTGCAACGGTGTGGTGCTAAGTCGGTACTTCGTTTTCCCGCGGTCTTTACGTGCGTCCGTCCAGGTACAAGCCGGCCGCACCGATCACACCGTGCTGGCCGTGCTCCATCAGTCGTACGGGAACCTGCTGCAGGAAGGCGCGCATCACGCCTTTGTTGAAAAAACGCTGGCGGAAACTGCTGGCGAGCAGCACGTCGCGGATCTGCGGAAGAATCCCGCCGGCGAGGAACACGCCGCCGCGCGCGCCATACAGCAGGCACAGATCGCCGACGAAACTGCCGAGCAAGCCGCAGAACACATCCAGCGCTTCGACTGCTGCGTCGTCGCTGCGATCGAGCGCCGCCTGCGTCACCTGGCTGGGCAGGCTCAGCAGCGGGGCCTGCCCGCGCAGCGCACACAGCGCGCGATACAGGTTGAGCAGGCCGGGGCCGGACAAGGCGTGTTCGAACGACACGTACTCGCGATCACGGGCCAGGTAGCGAAGGATCTCGATCTCGCGTTCGTTGCCCGGCGCCAGCGCGATCTGGCCGGCTTCAGTGGCCAGCACGGTGGCGTGCGGCTTGCCGGGCAACAGCACGGCCGAGCCCAGGCCGGTGCCCGGACCCATCACCAGCACCGGACCTTCGGCCGGCGCGGCGTCGGTGGCGATCACCGGCGTGGTGTCGGCCTGATGCAGGAACTGGGTGGCATAGGCCACGGCTTCGAAGTCGTTGACGACGGCGAGCTGCTCGATGCCGAGGCTGTCGCGAATATCGCGGATGGAGACCGGCCAGGGCAGGTTGTCGTTGACGATGGCGTCGCCCAGCACATAGCCCGCGCTGGCCACCGCACAGCGGTTCACATGCACGCTGTGATCGAGCTGGCCGACGAAGTCCTGCAGCACCGCAGTGAGGCTCGGCCAGTCGGCGCAGGCATAGCGGTGGTACTGCAACACCGTCACCGGGCGCGTGCCGTCAGGCTCGCGGCTCACCAGTCCGATGCGAGCGTGCGTTCCTCCGACGTCCGCAGCGAGAAACATGGCTTCTTGCGCCAAGAACTCACGTGCGTTGTGGCTGACCCCTTCGACCACTTGCGATCCCCTCGTCATCCTGATGTCACGTTCCTGTGAACGCACCCTCATTTGGCCGGAGTCTGGGTAATGGTTGACAACGTTGTCAACAATCCATCCGGCACATACGAAAATGTCCTATGCGGCAGGGCAGCATGCACACGTCCTGGCAGGACTGATCCAGGTTAGTCATGTGCGATCAATGGCTTGTTTAATATGGCTTTTTGACAGCTTCCAGCGTTGCCTGAAAATGTTCTCGCAGCGCGCCATGACGCCGGCTTTGGCGCGTGACCCAGGGCAGCCATTTCGCCCTCGACAAGGGGGGATTTTCGGCCTCCATTCGCCTGTCATGGCAGCCGAAAGTGGGCTTGTTTGACAACGTTGCGAGATTCGTCGGCCGCAGGAGCTCGCGACGCAACTTCACATCCCCTGCACTCGTCGGTGATGTGAACCTGCGCCAAAAACATCGCAAAGAGCTGCGAAAACAAGCGGTTTTTCCTCTCGTGCTGCGAACGAAGCGCAAGCTTTTTGCCCAGGCCCTGATCTGTCGCAGTGCAAGTCGGCAAACACAGCCTGTTCTGCAACACTCCACGCGACCCGTCTCCGCCCACGACTCGCCTGCATGTCGATACGCACAAAGCCACCCAGCACACGTGCTGATAGAGACGATGCCGGGAAGGTGTGCGCGTGACCTTCCCGCTGGCAGACATCCAGATCGAAGCGCTGGCCGAGGACGCCTGGCTGCTGCGCTTTGGCCAAACCATCGATGGCGCCGTGAACGACCGCGTCCACGCCGCAGCCGCCAAGCTGCAGGCGGGCCTGGACCACGTGGAGTGCGTGCCGGCTTATGCCAGCCTGCTGCTGCGCTTCGAGGTGACGCAGTGGTTGGACGACGACGGCCGCTTTGCTGCCGAACGCCTGCGTGCAGCGATCGCTGCCGTCTGGAACGAGCGCTCGCTGGTGGATAAGCCGGCGCGCGAAGTGAGCATTCCGGTCTGCTACGACGGCGTCGATCTGTCCGACGTAGCCACGCATGCGGGCATGTCGACGGAAGAAGTGGCCACGCGCCACACAACCGCGCTGTATCGCGTCGCCATGCTCGGCTTTGCGCCCGGATTTCCCTATCTGCTGGGCCTGGATCCCGCGCTGGCCATGCCGCGCCGAAGCAGCCCGCGCACCAGCGTGCCCGCGGGCAGCGTCGCCATCGGTGGACAGCAGACCGGGATCTATCCGCAAGACCTGCCCGGCGGCTGGCAGCTGATCGGGCGCACGCCGATGCGCCTGTTCGACCTCGCCGCCGCATCGCCTTCCCTGCTGGCGCCCGGCGACCATGTGCGTTTTCGCGCGATCGACCAGGGTGAGTACGAGCGACTTGCCATCGACCCGGGCGCACGCCCATGAGCGTCGAGGTGATCAAGCCCGGACTGCTCACCAGCCTGCAGGACGCGGGGCGCCGCGGCTATGCGCAGCTGGGGCTGGGCCGCGCCGGCGCAGTGGATGAGCCTGCCCGGCGATTGGCCAATGCCCTCGTCGGCAACAACGGCGACGAAGCGGCCCTGGAGATCACGCTGGCCGGTCCGACGCTGCGGTTTCAGCACGACGCCGTGGTGGCGCTCACCGGCGGCCTGATCGAAGCGCGCGTGGACGGACAACCGCTGCCGGCGTGGACCAGCTGCTTCGTGCCCGCCGGCAGCGTGCTTCGCCTCGGTGGCATGCGCCACGGCTGCCGCAGCTATCTGGCTGTGCGCGGCGGGTTCGACGGCACGCTGGTCTTGGGCAGCCGCAGCAGCGATCTGCATGCGGGCGTAGGCCGGGCCGTGCAGAGCGGCGATGTCATCGCCATTGGCGAGCACACACCGGCGTCCTGGTTCCGCCCCGGTCGCACCATGCAGGCGCTGCGCTGGGGACTGGATCCGCAACCCTGGCTCGACTATGCCCGCGAGCCGCTGGCCTTGCTGCGCGGCCATCACTGGCAGGCGCTGGACGATGCCTCGCAACACGCCCTGTTCAATCAGCGCTTCATGGTCAGCAAGGACAGCAACCGCACCGGTCATCGGCTGGAAGGCGCGCCGCTGCAGTTGCGCCACCCGCTGGAGCTGATTTCCGAAGCGACCCTGCCCGGCACCTTGCAGCTGCCACCGTCGGGCCAGCCCATCGCCCTGCTGGCCGAAGCGCCGGTGACCGGCGGCTATCCGCGCATCGGGCAGCTGGCGGCGGTGGATCTGCCGCGTCTCGCGCAGCGTCGGCCGGGCGATACCGTATCCTTCCGTGAGACCACCCTGGACGAGGCACTGCAACGCCTCACCGAGCGCGAGGCCTCGCTGCAACATCTGCTTCAACGCATCGAACAACGTCTGGAATCCGCATGAAAAGCGCCAACGCCAAGACCATCGATATCAACAGCGACCTGGGCGAATCCTTCGGCGCGTGGCGCATGGGCGACGACGCCGCGCTGCTGGCCATCGTCAGCTCGGCCAATATCGCCTGCGGTTTCCATGGCGGCGATCCGGACATCATGCGCGGCACTGTCGCCATGGCGGTACAGCACGATGTGGCGATCGGCGCGCACGTCTCGCTGCCTGACCTGCAGGGCTTCGGGCGACGCGAGATGGCGGTGACGCCGAACGAAGCCTATGCCATGACGCTTTATCAGATCGGCGCGCTGCAGGCGTTTGCGCAGGCGGCTGGCACGAGGCTGCGCCACGTCAAACCGCATGGCGCGCTGTACAACATGGCAGCGCGCGATGCCAAGCTGGCGGCCGCGATCGCACGGGCCGTGCACGATTTCGATCCGTCGCTGTGTCTGTTCGGCCTGGCCAACTCGGCGCTGATCGATGCCGGGCTGGCTGCCGGCATACCGGTGGCGGCCGAAGCGTTTGCCGATCGGCGCTATCGCTCCGATGGTTCGTTGCAACCACGGCGCGAACCGGACGCAGTGATCCAGGAAGGCGACGAGGCGATTGCCCAGGCAATGGCGATGGCACGCGAAGGCCAGGTGCGCGCCGTCGACGGCAGCATCGTCGCCTTGCAGGCCGACACCTTGTGCGTGCACGGCGATGGCGAGCACGCCGTGGCTTTCGCGCGGCGCTTGCGCGCGGCGCTGGAAGCGGCCGACATCGGCGTCGCCGCGCCGCACGCCAGCGGGGCGCACGCATGAATTACTGGCCGCTGCTCGGCGTCGCGGTGATCGTCATCGGCTCTGCCCTGCGCTTCAATGCCGTTCCGGTGGTGGTGTGCGCCGCCCTGGTCAGCGGCCTGCTCGCCGGCTTGCATCCCGCCGACCTGCTGGCGCTGCTGGGCAAGAGCTTCGTGTCCTCGCGCATGCTGTTGATGTTCGTGCTCACCCTGCCCGCGATCGGTCTGCTCGAACATGCCGGCTTGCGCGAACACGCGCAGCAATGGATGAGCCGGATGCGCGGCTTCACGCTGGCCCGGCTGCTGATCGGTTACCTGTTCATACGCGAAGTACTGGCCATGTTCGGGCTCACCGGCGTCGCCGGCGCCGCACAGACGGTGCGCCCGCTGCTGGCTCCGATGGGCGAGGCCGCCGCCGAGAAGATCAAGCCCGACCTGAGCGACGCCGAG
The DNA here is from genome assembly GCF_001010355.1 of Dyella japonica DSM 16301. Classification (GTDB taxonomy): domain Bacteria; phylum Pseudomonadota; class Gammaproteobacteria; order Xanthomonadales; family Rhodanobacteraceae; genus Dyella; species Dyella japonica. Next base: position 18,711 of record NZ_JPLA01000012.1, read on the forward strand.
CGCGACGAAGTGCGCGCGGTCGCCGCCGCCACGGACAATATCGGCCGCTTCTTCGGCGAGGATGTGTTCATCGCACTGGGTGCGGTGCTGTTGATCCAGGGTTTCTACGCCCAGCACGGCATCGACCTCACGCCATTGGCGATCGCGCTCTGGGCGCTGCCAACGGCCATCGCCGCCTTCGTGATCCAGTCGGTGCGCGTGTGGCTGTTCCAGCGTCGACTGCAACGGCGCGCCGCGCTCGCCCGTGTCGAGGCGGAAGCCTGAGCATGCTGCGCATCGAATACGCGTACTGGCTGATCGCAGCCTTTCTGTTCTACACGGCGTGGCGCAATGTGGGTGAGCGACAGCTCGCCCGCGCCACCTTCTGGGCGCTGCTGGGCCTGTTGTTTGCCGGCGGCGACCTGGTGCTGGCGCAACAGAAGGCCGGCAACATCCTGCCTGCCCAGGTCGCCGGATGCATGGTGATCGCGCTCGCGCTGCTCGCGCCTCGCCTTCGTCGCCAGGCGCACCCGGAAACGGCGAGTGCGTCGGCACGCGTGGCGTCTGCGCAGCGCCTTGGCCACAAGCTGTTCGTGCCGGCGCTGCTGATTCCACTGGTGACCTTGCTGGTGGCCTTGTTCGGCGAACATCTCTCCGTTGGCGCTTACGCCTTGTTCGCCAAGCCGCAGATGACCTTGACCGGACTGACGCTGGCCTGCGCGATCGCATTGTTCGCCGCGGCGCGCGTGGCGCAGGCGCCGCTACGGCAGGGCTTGTCGGAGGGCCGGCGGCTGCTCGATGCGATCGGCTGGGCCGCGCTGTTGCCGCTGTTGCTGGCCGCGCTGGGCGAAGTGTTTACGCAGAGCGGCGTAGGCGCGGCGATCTCGGCGCTGGCGCAGATGATCCTGCCCGAAGGCAATGCGTTCTTGTGCCTGCTGGTGTTCTCGCTGGGCATGGTGTTGTTCACCGTGATCATGGGCAATGCGTTCGCCGCGTTTCCGGTGATGATGGCCGGCATCGGCCTGCCGCTGCTGGTGCAGCGTTACGGTGCCAATCCAGCCATCCTCGGTTCCATGGGCATGCTGTGCGGCTATTGCGGCACCTTGCTCACACCCATGGCCGCCGACTACAACCTGGTGCCCGCGGCATTGCTGGAGCTGCGCAATCCCTACGGCGTGATCCGCGCCCAGGCATGGAGCGCCGCCAGCATTTTCATCGCCACCTTCGTCATCATGTGGCTGCTGGTGTTTCGCTGACGCCGCATGACCTGAGATATCATCATGAGCCAACCGCGCATCCTGCTGACCGGCTTTACGCCGTTCGGGAATGAAGACATCAATCCGTCGTGGGAAGCCGTACGTGCGCTCGACGGCCATCACATCGGCGGTCATCGCGTGGTTGCACGCCTGCTGCCGACCGTCTTCGCCGATTCGCAGCGCGAACTGGCGCTGGCCATCGACGAGGTGCAACCCGCGCTGCTGCTGGGCGTCGGCCAGGCCGGCGGACGCAGCCGTCTGTCGATCGAACGGGTGGCAATCAACGTGCAGGATGCCCGCATCGCGGACAACGCGGGTGCACAACCCATCGATGCGGCGATCGTGGCGGACGGTCCGGCGGCGTACTTCAGCACGCTGCCGATCAAGGCCATGCTGAAAGCCTTGCTGGCCAAAGGGCTGCCGGCTGAAGTGTCCAATACGGCCGGTACGTTTGTGTGCAACCACGTGGCGTATCTGATGCTTCATCTGGCTGGGCAGCATCGCGGGCTGCGCGCGGGTTTCATCCACATTCCCTACCTGCCCTCGCAGGCGGCGCGCTTCCCGAACGCGCCCAGCATGAGCAGGGACGACGTGGTGCGCGCCCTCTCCATCGCCCTGGAGGTGGCTGCCACGCAGCACACCGACGCGCGCTTCGGCGCCGGCGCACTGGACTGAGCATCACGCCGGCGACGCATAAAAAGAGGGCCTGGCAAGACGCCAGGCCCTTACCGGGGAGGTTTGGGTAAATCAGAGCTTGAAGTGCGCTTCGAGGATGTACTCGCGACCGCTGGCGTATTCGTTGGCAAGCTCGGTCATCTGGGCGCCGTAGAACTGCTTGTAGGTCGAGTTGAGCAGGTTCAGTGCGTCGAACGTGACCGACATGTGGTCGTTGAACTTGTAACCCAGCGAGGCGTCCAGTTCCTTGTAGCTGTCGGTGTAGGAATCCGGCGCACCGGCCACATAGCCACCCGCGAGGTACTTGCTGCGGTAGTTGTACGAAATGCTGGCGCTGTACGGACCCTTCTCGAAATACGGCGAGAGGTTGTACGAGTCCTTGGAGTTGTACGGCAGCGGGCCGCCGGCCGCCGTGCTCGAATCGGAATACGTGAAGTTGGCACGCACGCCGAAGCCGCTGTCACCAAAGGCCTGCTGATAGCTGATTGCCGCGCCCTTGACCTTGGCGCGACCGCCGTTGACCGGCGCGGACACGCTGTACTGACAGAAGCCTTCCAGGGTGCACAGGCCATTGCTCACCAGCATCTGGCCAGTGGAACCCTGGATCAGCTGCGCCCATGAACCATTCTGGCGGCCCTGCGTGGTGGCCGCGTTGACCACGTAATTCAACACGTTCTTGTAGAAGCCGGAGATCGCGATCACCGACTCCTTGTTGAAATACCACTCGCCCGACAGGTCGAAGTTCACCGAGCGATACGGCTTGAGGTTCGGATTGCCGGCCGTGGCGGTGAGCACCGTGTCGTTTGCTTCGAAGTACGGCGCCAACTGGTTGTACGGCGCGTAGGCGATCGTTTCCGAACCGGCGCCACGCAGGATGATGTCGGGCGTGATATTCCAGGCAACATTGAGCGCCGGCAGCCAGTCGTTGGATGTGCTGGTGCTGCCCACGTAGCCGAAGCCCGGCGGGAACGGGCAATCCCAGGTGCTGCAGTTGCTGGGCACGTTGTAGCCGAAAGAATCGATCTTGGTGTGCACGAAACGCACGCCGAGGTTGCCGTGCACGTTGTCGTTACCGAAGTTCAGCTGGGCAAAGCCCGCGCTGTTCTGCTGTTGCACGTTGAAGGTGTTGTCCCAGTAGTCGACCGGATCGTTGGAGCTGAGCGTATTGCCGTCCAGCACCGCGTTGTAGATCGACTGGAAGCCCAAGGTCTGCACGTGACGCACCGAGCTGCCCGACAGGCCGATGGAGGAGGCACCCTGCAAGTTGCTCAGGCCGCCGTAGCCGACCTGGGTGAGGGTCTGGTTGGGTACGCCGACGTTGTCGACGATCAGCGACTGGCTTTCCCAGTGCGACGCATAGCGTGCGCCGACCTGCAGGCTGTTGAAGAAGCCGCCGAAGTCATAGGTGAAATCGAACTGGCCGTATTCGTCGCGCGCCTTGTACGGCTTGTAGCCGATGTTGCCGCCAAAGTTGTTGTCCGCCCAGTACAGCGGATTGTTGGCGCTGGCCAGGTCGGTGTAGTTGAAGCCCTTGTTGATGTTCCAGTCGAAGCCGCCGCCGTAGAACAGTTCCTTGAAGGCCTGGCTGATGGTGTTGTCCGAGGTGCTCACGCCCACCTGGCCGTTGACGCGCCAGCCGTCGCCCTTGTATGTGCCACGCCAGTCGATGCCCTTGGTACGGATGAACGAACTGCGCGCGTCGTTATCCATGAAGGTTTCGGCCGTGCTGGTGCACGAGGTGGTGTTGAAGCACGGCGTGCCCACCTGCGTACCGGCTACCACGATGCCGTTCGGGCCTTCGGTGAGATGCGAGATGCCGGCGAAGTTGAAGCCCGCGATCGGATACATCGACACGTTGAGGTTGTCGAGGCGATCGGTCATGTACAGCAGGCTCAGCGTGCTGTCGAAGTTCTCGTTCGGCTTGTACTGCAGGTTGACCAGGATGCTGCTGCGCTTCTCGGTCTGCTGGAAGTCGGCCGAGTTGATTTCGGTCGGCATCTGGTCGCCGGGCTTGAGCTGGCCCGCCGCCACCTGCGCCGCAATGGCGGGATTGGCGGCCGCAATCGCCGATACCGGCGTATAGCTGAAGATTTCCTGGCCCTGGCGGTCGGTCTTCTGTTCGTAGTGCTGCGCGGAAACATCGACGCCGAAGGTCTTGTCCGCGTTGTGCCAGCTATAGAACACCGATGCATTGGGACGGTTCTTGTCCACCATGTCGTTGTAGTTGATGCCGAAGGAACCGCTGAGCGAATTTGCCGGCACATCGAGCGGCTGGATGGTGTGCATGATCACCGTGCCGCCGAGGCTGCCTTCCGGCAGGCGCGCTTCGGGACTCTTGTACACCTCCAGCGAACCGAGGATTTCCGGCGGCAGCAGCGAATAGTTGAAGCCGCGGTTCGGGCTGTCGCCGTACAGCCAGATCGCCTGCGCGATGGGATGGCCGTCAAGGAAAGAGAGATTCAGGCTGGGATCGATGCCGTTGATGCTCACGCGCTGCGTGGCGCCGAAGGCGCGATCCAGCGTGACGCCGGGGATCTGCGCCAGCGCTTCGGCCACGTTGGTGGCGGGGAACTTGCCAATGTCTTCGGCGGTGATGGCATCGACGATGGCGTCGGCATTGCGCTTGGTTTCCAGCGACTGCTGCAGGCTGGCGCGGATGCCGGTGACGGTCACCGTTTCCAACTGCTTGGCCTGCGACTGATCGGCGGTGGTCTGCGGACTGCTGTTGTCCTGCGTCGCAGCCGCCGGTGTGGGCTGCGCGGCAGCGGGCGAAGCCGGTTGCGCGGCAGGTGCGGTATCGGCGGCGCGTAGCGAACCGGACAGACAGAGTCCAGCGATGATGCTGGCGGCTAGCAATGATTTGCGTTGTGACATGGTGTCCTCCCCTCGAAGGCAATCGACAGCCAATGTGTGGACCTTGGCTGCGGCGTGGCTGTTGGGCATGGGCCCGGTTCAGTTGGACGATCTGAGTACTTCGTTCTCCCCGGCGCGAGGGCCTGCACAACCGCCCTCTCGTTCTTGCAAGTCAAGGAACAGCCCGGCGGCGCCGATCACGCCGTGCTGGCCGTGCTCCATCAGTCGTACGGGAACCTGTTGCAGAAAGGCGCGCATCACGCCTTTGTTGAAAAAGCGCTGGCGAAAACTGCTGGCGAGCAGCACGTCGCGGATCTGCGGAAGAATGCCGCCGGCGAGGAACACGCCCCCGCGTGCGCCATACAGCAGGCACAGATCGCCCGCGAAGCTGCCTAGCAGCCCGCAGAACACCTCCAAGGCTTCGACTGCTGCGTCGTCGCTGCGCTCCAGCGCCGACTGCGTCACCTGGCTTGGCAAGGTGAGTACCGGTGTCTGCCCGCGCAACTCGCACAGCACGCGGTACAGGTTGAGCAGACCGGGACCCGACAAGGCGTGTTCGAAGGACACATAGGAACGGTCGCGCGACAGCGCGCGAAGAATCTCGATCTCGCGTTCGTTGCCCGGCGCCAGCGCAATCTGGCCCGCTTCGGTCGCCAGCACGGTGGCGTGCGGCTGGCCCGGCAACAGCACCGCCGAGCCCAGGCCGGTGCCTGGCCCCATCACCAGCACCGGCCCTTCGGCGGGCGAGGCCTCGCTTTCGATCACCGCGGTGGTGTCGGCCTGGCTGAGGAATTGAGTGGCATAGGCAACGGCTTCGAAATCATTGACGACGGCGAGCTGCTCGATGCCGAGGCTGTCGCGGATGTCGCGGATGGAGACCGGCCACGGCAGGTTGTCGTTGACGATGGCGTCGCCCAGCACATAACCCGCACTGGCCACGGCACAGCGATCGACGTGCACGGAGCGATCGAGCTGGCCGACGAAGTCCTGCAGCACGGCGGTAAGGCTGGGCCAGTCGGCGCAGGCATAGCGGTGGTACTGCAGCACGGTCACCGGACGCGTGCCGTCCGGCTCGCGGCTCACCAGGCCGATCCGGGCATGCGTGCCGCCGACATCAGCCGCCAGAAACGCCCCCGCAGGGAGCGTCAGCCGACGTGCCTCCAGACTGTGGTTGCCGCTTTGCGCCACCGTCATCCCCTCGTCATTGCTGTGTCGCATTGCACGACATGCGACCCGATTTTGGCCCGAGTCTCGCCACGGATGACAACGTTGTCAACAGACCGTTTTTTCATGCGAAACAAGGGTTTGGCGCAGTCCAGCAATCGCAGCAAATGACGCCCTGGCCGCAAGTTCATGACGCACTGCAACACACTGTAACCAAAGGGTTTTTTAACTAATTCGACGAGTCGTATTGCTGCCAAATCACCCCTATTGCGACGCAGCATGCGAGGTTTTCGCGGGGTCATGGCGGGCACCGCCTTGTGCACCTTTGGATGACTCACTCGTGTCAGAATTTGACAACGTTACGCATAGCGCCGATAAACGCTTATCTCTCCCCTGCCTGGCGGCGGGGGTAAGGGCTTTAGGGGGAATCGGGCCGTCACGGGTCCATCGTTCAGCGGCCAACCGCGGGGAGTAAGTCCATCCATGTCTGCCACTACGCTTGCCGCCGGCGAGCCGCGCTCTTCCAGCGTGGTGCCGATGCTGATCATCGGCGTGCTGTTTTTCATCTTCGGCTTCGTGACCTGGCTCAACGGTCCGCTGATCACCTTCGTGAAGCTCGCCTTCAACGTCGATGACGTGTCGGCTTTCTTCGTACCGCTGGTCTTCTATTTTTCATACTTCTTCCTGGCCATTCCCGCCTCCAGCGTGCTTCGGCGCACCGGTATGAAGAAGGGCATGGGCCTGGGGTTGTTCGTGATGGCGATCGGTGCGGTGCTGTTCGGCCAGTTCGTCAGCATGCGCATCTTCTATCCGGCGCTGGCCGGCCTGTTCGTGATCGGCGCGGGCCTCGCCCTGCTGCAGACCGCTTCCAATCCGTACATCAGCATTCTCGGCCCGATCGACAGCGCCGCGCAGCGCATCGCCTTCATGGGCATCTGCAACAAGGTGGCCGGTGCGCTGGCGCCGTTCGTGTTCGGCGCGCTGGTGCTATCGGGCATCGACACCTTTGACCAGCAGGTGAAGGCCGCGGCCTCGCCCGAGGCGAAAGAAGCCCTGCTCAACGCGTTCGCCGCCAAGATCCACATGCCGTACATGATCATGGCCGGCCTGCTGGTGGTGCTGGCGATCTGGGTGGTCCGCTCGCCGCTGCCGGAAATCAAGCCGTCCGGTGCCAATGCCGAGTCGGACATCGGTCACTCCAAGGGCGGCATCTTCAGCTTCCCGCACCTGTGGCTGGGCGTGCTGTGCCTGTTCCTCTACGTGGGCGTGGAAGTGATGGCGGGCGACGCCATCGGCACCTATGGCCAGGGTTTCGGCCTGCCGCTGGATGAGACCAAGCACTTCACCTCGTTCACCCTGATCGCCATGCTCGCCGGCTACCTGGCGGGTCTGGTGCTGATTCCGCGCTTCATCTCGCAGCAGAGCTATCTGGCGGTGTCCGCCGTGCTCGGCGTGCTGTTTACGCTGGGCGCGTACATCACCACCGGCCATACCTCGGTGGGTTTCGTCGCCGCCCTGGGTTTCGCCAACGCCATGATGTGGCCGGCAATCTTCCCGCTGGCCATCCACGGGCTGGGCCGCCTCACCGAGCGCGGCTCGGCGCTGCTGATCATGGCGATCGCGGGCGGTGCGCTGGTGCCGCAGCTGTTCGTGCACCTGAAACAGCACTTCAACTTCCAGCTGGTATTCATGGCCCTGATGGTGCCCTGCTACCTGTACATCCTTTACTACGGCGTTAAGGGGCACCGCGTCGGCCAGCACGCGCGCTGAGGCCTGGATCGGCGCCTACCGCGCCGCCAGGTAAGGCTTCGCTGGGCTACGATGCCGCTACTTACCGATTGCCGGAGTTTCTTGTGTTGCGCAACCCCACCATCAAGGATGTCGCCAAGCGTTCCGGCGTTTCGCTCAAGACCGTCTCGCGCGTCATCAACCACGAGGCCTCGGTTCGCGCCGATACGCGCGAAAAGGTCGAGCGCGCGATCGAGGCCCTGGGCTACCAGCCCAATCCTTCCGCGCGCGGTCTGCGCAGCACGCATGCCTATGCGATCGGGCTGGTCTACGACAACCCGAACGCGCACTACGTGATCAGCATGCAGGACGGCGTGTTGTCCGCCTGCCGCGAGCGTGGCTTCGGTCTGCTGATCCATCCCTGCGATTCGACCTCGCCCGATCTGGCGGCGGAACTGTGCGCGCTGGTCGAACGCAATCGACTCGCCGGGCTTGTGCTGGCGCCGCCGATGTCCGAGCAGGCGGAGCTGGTCAATACGCTGATCGCCAACGACATCAGCTTCGTGCGCATCATTTCTTCGCGCGACGATCCCCATGACGGCGCACCGTGCGTCTACATCGACGACCGCAGCGCCGCCTACGCGATCACCGAACACCTGATCCAGATGGGCCACAAGCGCATCGGCTTCCTGTGGGGCGAACCGCACCATCGGTCCAGCCCGGAGCGTTACCAGGGTTATGCCGACGCGCTGCGCGATTACGGCCTGCCGCTGGACAAGAAGCTGGTGCTGCCCGGCCGCTATGCGTTCGACGATGGTTTCCGCGGCGCCCGCAAGCTGCTTGCGCTGAAGGATCCGCCGACCGCGATCTTCGGCAGCAACGATGAAATCGCCGCGGGCGTGCTCGCCGCGGCCCGTTCGAGCAACGTGGATGTGCCGTGGGGGCTGTCCATCGCCGGCTTCGAGGACAGTCCGTTCTCCAAGCAGGCCTGGCCCGCACTTACCACCGCGCGGCAGTCCACCAGCGACATCGGCCGCCATGCGGCGCTGCAGCTGATGGCCGAATTGCAGCGCAAATCCGGCGCCGCGGTCGAACTGCCGCACAGCGAATGTTTTGTACCCGAATTGGTCGTGCGTGGATCCACCGCGCCACCGCAAACCCCGGCGCCCCGCAAGGGCTGAGGTCGCGCTCGCGCACCTTGGCCTCGCGGCATGCGCCTCGTGCATGTCACCGAGATAGGACGATGAAACAAGCAAGCGAGACCCTGATGTACCGCGAGGCCCACGAGGCGGCCGCCGTGGTCGAGCGCCAGCTGCGCGAGAACGCGCCGATCCTGAAGAAGCTCGGCGAGCAGCTGCGGGCCAAACCGCCCCGCTTCATCGTCACCTGTGCGCGTGGCAGCTCCGATCACGCCGCTGCCTATGCCAAATACGTGTTCGAGACCCGCCTGGGCCTGATCACCGCGTCGGCTTCGCCGTCCATCTCGTCCATCTACGACGCCGACTTGCATATGGACGGCGCCTTGTTCGTCGCCATCTCGCAGTCGGGCAAGAGTCCTGACCTGCTGCGCAGCGCGCAGGCTGCCAAGGACGCCGGCGCCCACGTGGTGGCCCTGGTCAACGTGGAAGATTCCCCGCTGGCGCAGATGGCCGACACCTTCGTGCCGCTGCGCGCCGGCCCGGAGCTGAGCGTGGCCGCGACCAAGAGCTACCTCGCCACGCTCGCTGCCGTGCTGCAGCTCACCGCGCACTGGAGCAACGACGCCACGCTGCACGAGGTGGTCGATCGCCTGCCGGACGATCTGCGTCGTGGCTGGGACTGCGACTGGAGCGCGATGGTCAAGGGCCTCACCGGTGCGAGCAGCCTGTTCGTGGTCGGCCGCGGTTTTGGTTTCGGCGCCGCGTTGGAAGCAGCGCTCAAGCTCAAGGAAACCTGCGGACTCCATGCCGAAGCCTTCAGCGCCGCCGAAGTGAAGCACGGCCCGATGGCCATCGTGGGCGCGGACTTTCCGGTGCTGTTCTTCGCCCAGGACGACGGCACGCAGGACAACACCATCGCCGTCGCTAACGAGTTCCGCGCGCGCGGCGCGCGCGTCTTCATCGCGGCGCCGGGCAATCACGATCCCGACAAGCTGCCGCTGCCCGACAACATCGCGCCCATCGTGACGCCGCTGCTGGCCGTGCAGAGTTTCTATCGCGCCGCCAGCGCGCTGTCGCTGGCGCGCGGTTTCGATCCGGACGTACCGCCGCATCTGCGCAAGGTCACGGAGACCATGTAATGGGCACGCCACTGACCGCACTCATCAATGCTCGCCTGCTGACCGATCACGGTCCGCGCGAGGGACTGGCTGTGCTGGTGCGCGGCGAGCGCATCGAAGCGATCGTGCGCGAGGACGACAAGCGCATTGCGGATGCCACGAAGCACGATCTCAAGCGCCAATTGCTGCTGCCCGGCTTCATCGATGTGCAGGTCAACGGCGGCGGCGGCGTGCTGTTCAATGCCGAACCCACAGTGGAGGCACTGGCGACCATCGGCGCCGCGCACCGCAAGTTCGGCACCACGGGGTTTCTGCCCACCCTGATCACCGATACCGCGGACGTGATGCGCAAGGCGCTCGATGCGGTGGACGCTGCTATCGACCAGGGCGTGCCCGGCGTGCTGGGCATCCATCTCGAAGGGCCGTTTCTCGCCACCGCGCGCAAAGGCATCCACGATGCCTCGCTGTTCCGCCTGCCCGATGCCGACGACATCGCCGCGATCACGCGCAATCGCCGTGGCGTGGTGATGCTTACGCTGGCGGTGGAAGAAGTGCCGCGCGACACCATTCGCCAGCTCAGCGAAGCCGGTGTGCTCGTCGTCGCCGGCCACACTGCCGCCACGTATCACGCCACGCGTGCCGCGCTCGATGCCGGCGTGTGCGGCTTCACCCATCTGTACAACGCGATGACGCCGCTGGGCAGCCGTGAGCCCGGCGTGGTCGGCGCGGCGCTGGACGATCCGCACAGCTGGTGCGGCCTGATCGTCGACGGCCATCACGTGCATCCGGTCGCGCTGCGCGTGGCGATTGCTGCGAAGGCCAAGGGCAAGAGCGTGCTGGTCACCGACGCGATGCCGCCGGTGGGCGCGGACAGTCCCGAGTACGTGCTCAACGGCCAGACCATCATCGCCCGCGACGGCATCTGCCAGAGCGACGACGGCGTGCTCGCGGGCTCCGCGCTGGATATGGCCACGGGCGTGCGCAATCTGGTCAACATGGTCGGCCTGCCGCTGGCCGAAGCCTCGCGCATGGCCAGCGCCTATCCTGCCGCGTGGCTGGGACTGGATCGTACGCATGGTCGACTCGTCGCAGGGCAGCAGGCGGATTTCGCCGTGATGGACGAGAAGCTGGTGGTGACGGAGACGTGGATTTCAGGCGTGCGTTACGAGGCCTGATGCATGGCTCTTTGTGGGAGGCCACCCTGTGGGCGACTGGTGTGACGCAACGTCACACCGCCCTCGGGGCGTCGCGCACAGGGTGCGCTCCCACAGAAACATCGAACCTTGACGCACCCTTGTAGGAGCCCACCTTGTGGGCGACCGCGACGCTCGGCGTCGCCGCTCTGTCGGCTGGTCGCGCACAGGGTGCGCTCCCACAACGAAGGGTCATCGCCGGACAGTGCTTACTCGTACACGTGCAACCGATTGAAGATCCACGCGTGGTACGACTTCACCAGGTCCGGCTGCGCGCAATCGGTATACAACCCGTTGCAGCGCGTGCGCAGCGAGATCGCCGCCGAGAAATACGGATCGGTCGGCAGGTCAGCAGCCTGCAGCACCATGCTCGGCAGCAGGGCGATGTCGAGCATCGGGTAATGCGGCAGGTTCGCACCCTGGAAGTTGCTCTTGATCATGTAATAGGTGAGGTAGTCCTTGACCGAGGACAACTCATCCGGCCACGTGCGCGGCATCTCGCGGATCAAACCGCTGAACGAGGGCTGGTGATCGCCGAAGTGCACGATGACGGTAGGCTGCGCGCGATCAAGGAAATCATGTTCCAGGCCGTGCATCGCCGCGTCGGAGTTGTGCAGGTTCGCCAGGTAGGTGTTGAAGTTGAGCGACTCGCGCGTCGGCAGGCCCTTGAGCACGCCCTTGTTGAACGGCGCCGGCAGCGACGACAACGGATCGGTGTCGTGCGGGCCGTGCTGCGCCAGGGTCAGGATCATCACGAAGACGGGCTGGCCCGGCTTCTTCACCTTGTCGTAGACGCGCTTGGCCGCGTCGAACATTTGCTTGTCGGTCTCTTCCCACTCTTCCAGACCCAGCTGGCCGGCATCGTAGAACTGATCGAAGCCATAGGCACGATAGGCGTTGCGTCCGTTGAGGAAGGCACCATTGGTCGGATAGATCGCCACGGTGAGATAGCCTAGGCGCTGCAGCTGGCGCGGCAGGCTGTCCTGCACGTGCGGGGCAAGCACGTACGGGGCGTACATGCCGCCCGGACCGAAGATGTCCTGCGGCATGCCGGTCAGCGTGGCGAATTCGCTTACCCAGGTGCCACCGCCAAAGGTGTGCACGCGCATCGGGCCGGTCGAGCGCGTGCGCACGTCCGGCTTGAACATCGCCACGCGGCATTCGGGGATATTGCACTGGGTGAAGTTGGACGGGTTGAAGGTGCTCTCTTCCAGCACCTGCACGATGTCCGGATACGATTCGGGCGAGCGCGGGATCGCGGCCGGTTCGCCCGACGCCGTGGAACCCCACTCCTGCTCGGCCTGGGCGTCATCGCCCATGTCCGGCATGCGCACGTCCGAGTCGCTGAAGTTGACGAAGAAGTTGGTGATCTGCGCGTCGTCGGAGAGCTTCTCCCACACGTTGCGCGCATGCACCTCGGCGAACGGGCCGTTCGGCAGCAGGCACACCCAGAACGCCAGCCCCCACAGCGCCATGCCACCCAGGCGCACGCTCCACGCACGACGGCGGCTGAGATGCGCCACCAGTCGACGATCGAAATGCCACACCGCCCACAGCACCAGCGGCGTCACCACGCACACCACCAGGGACAGCATCCACAGGTGCGGGTAATGGCCCAGCGTTTCGAGCAGGCTGCTGCGCGCGTAATAGACGAAGTCCGCCGGCATCAGCGGCGAATCGAGGTAGCGCAGCTTCATCACGGACAGGAAGTTCAGCCCGAGGAACAGGCCGCCGCTCAGCACCAGGGCCGTGGCCGGACGCGCGAACGCCGACAGCAGCATGCCGAACGCACACACCATCAGCGCGATCACGAACGCCTGCTGCAACAAGGCGGGCTCGCGCAGCGCGGTCATGTTGACGCAGAACAGGAAAAATCCTGCCGCGACCAGCCATGGTCCGGTTTTCTTCAGAAAGCCTAGTGTTCGTTGCGGCATGGTCGAGAGGCCCCCTGTTTGGCCCGGGTGTCATTCGAGCGCAATTCTACGGACTTGCAACTGTCACATGCACAATGGCCGGCAACGGCCAAACGGCGGCCCCATGCGGTTCAGCAGCCGTTGCGCCGGCAAGCGGACATGCCGATCTGCTAGGTTTCCCGGTTTCCCCCGTTGCCCACCCATGGACAGGCCGATGACCCACCGCCTTCTTCCCCTCGCCGCCCTCGCCGCCGCCGTGCTGGCCGGCTGCGCCAGCCAGGCCACCCGCCATTCCACCGCCCTGCCCGACGGCAGCCGCGCCCAGGTGGCGATCCTGGAAACCACCGACGTCCACTCCAACGTGCTCAGCTACGACTATTACAAGCAGCGCGAGGACGACACCGTGGGCTACGAGCGCGTGGCCACCCTGATCCGCCGGGCCCGGGCGCAGTACCCCAACAGCTTCCTGTTCGACAGCGGCGACACCATCCAGGGCAGCGTGCTGGCCGACTACCAGTCGCTGGTGAAGCCGGTGGGCTGCGACGAGGAACTGGGCATCTACCGCGCCATGGACGCCATGGGCTACGACGGCGGCACCGCCGGCAACCACGAGTTCAACTACGGCCTGGGCTTTCTCTCCCAGGTCACCGGCACGCCGATGAACGTGGAGGGCGGCCACGCCAACCACTGCGCTGGCCCGCATTTCCCGCTGGTGCTGTCCAATGTGTTCAGCAGCCGCGACGGCGCGCCGATCTTCAAGCCCTGGACGGTGGTGCAGAAGGACATCACCGTGACCGGCCCGGATGGCAGTACGCGCAAAGTGCCGCTCAAGGTCGGCATCATCGGCTTCACGCCGCCGCCGATCCTGGACTGGGACAAGCAGAACCTGGCCGGCAAGGTGACCGTCACCGGCGTGGTCGAAGCCGCCCAGAAATACCTGCCGGAGCTGGAAGCGCAGCACCCGGACCTCGTCGTCGCCGTGCTGCACGGCGGCCTCAATACCGCGCCGTACACGCCCGACATGGAGAACGGCGGCTGGTACCTGGCCGGCGTACCCGGCATCGACGTGCTGCTGATGGGCCATTCGCACACGGAGTTCCCGGGCCCACACTACAAGGGCATGAAGGACGTGGACGCCGAACGCGGCTTCGTGCGCGGCAAGCCGGCGGTGATGGGCGGCTTTTTCGGCAAGGACCTGGGCGTGATCGACCTGGCGCTGCAGCGCAAGGACGGCCACTGGGTGATCGACGACAGCCAGACGCACAGCGAAGTGCGCCCGATCTGCCCCAAGAAGAACGAGTGCGTGCCGGCGGACCCGGCCATTGCGCCGCTGGTGAAGCAGGCGCACGAAGCGGCCGTGCAATACGTCAACACGCCGATCGGCGAGACGCGCGTGCATCTGAGCAGCTACTTCGCCGACGAGGGCAATATGACGGCGCTGGCGCCAATCAACGCGGCCATGCGCGACTACGTGCAAAGCGAGTTGCCCAAGACGCATCCGGAGCTGGCCAAGCTGCCGGTGCTCTCGGCCGCCGCGGCGTTCCGCACCGGCTTCGGCGGTCCGGATGACTACACCGACATTGCCGTCGGCCCGCTCACCCTGCGCAGCGCCGCGGATCTGTACTTCTATCCGAACACGCTCTCGGCGGTGAAGGTGGACGGTGCCGGCCTGAAGGCCTGGCTGGAAAAAGCGGCCGAGCGTTTCAACCGCATCGACCCCAGCAAGGACGGCGTGCAGGAACTGATCAGCGACCGCCTGCCTGGTTACAACTTCGACCAGATCCAAGGCGAGCTGAGCTACCAGATCGACGTGACCAAGCCGGCCGGCGAGCGCATCGTCAAGCTCAGCTACAGGGGCAAGCCGGTGAAGCCGGACCAGCCATTCGTGGTGGCCACCAACAACTACCGCGCCAGCGGCGGCGGCAACTTCCCGGGTCTGGACGGCAACAACATCGTGCTGGCCGCACCCGACGGCGCCCGCGAAATCCTGGCCAAGTGGCTGCAGCGCAAGCAGACCCTGACCGCCAAGGACTTGCCCGCCACGTCGTGGCATTTCGTGCCGGTGAAGACGCGCGGCGAGGTGGTGTTCAAAGCTGCCTCGAACAAGCAGGACGTGGCACGCGAAGCGGGGCTGAAGAACATCCGCCAGCTCAAGGACAACGGCGACGGCACGGCGCTGTACGCGATCGACTTGTCGCACTGAGCCAGGCACTGGCGGCGCACGCGCGGCGGCGTAGACTGCGCCGCGCGTTCACCCACGGCATGCCCGGAGGCAAAGCCATGCAAGGCGACAAGACCTACTGGTTCCCCGCTAAACGTTACGGTTGGGGTTGGGGTTTTCCCACCACGTGGCAGGGCTTGCTGGTCTTGTTCGGGTACATCGCCTTGATGGGCTGCGGCACGGTGTGGTTGAAGGCCGAGCATGCGCAGGGCTGGTTCCTGGCCTATGCGTTCGCGCTTACGGCGGTGCTGCTGTTTGTTTGCTGGTTCAAGGGCGAGCCGGCGAGCTGGCGCTGGGGCGATCGGGACTGAGCGTTTGTTGAAGGCCACGCTGTGGGCGACCGCCGCGTAACGTCGTCATCGCTCCGTAGGGTGGTCGCGCACAGGGTGCGCTCCTACAAGAAGCCTCCAGCTTGACGCAGCCTCGTAGGAGCCCACCCTGTGGGCGACCGCGGCGCGGCAGCGTCGCCGCTTCGTAGGTGGGTCGCGCACAGGGTGCGCTCCTACAAGAGCGGTTCGCGCAGGTGAGGCATTGAACTGCTACACCGCTGCAACACCTTGTATCGCCGGCTCGACGACCTCGCCCAAAGCGCGCCAAAAGTTTCAAACGAATCTGTTGACTGCAGTGCAGCATCGGGCCTAAGGTCAAGCCATGTCGCCGTCCATTGCGCCAGCACGCATGTTCCCGCACCCGGTCCACACCGGGGCCGCGTCGCTGTTCGCCGGTGCCATGACCCTCGCCACCACGACCACCACCACGACCACTATTACCACCAGGTCGGGGTGGAGCTGCGTGCGCGAATAAGTTTCTGACGCAAACGGCCCCGCCCTCGATGAGGCGGGCCGGCGCATTCTCCGACTCCCCTCCGCGAGCACGGGCCATCCACAAGGAGAGGCCATCGTGAACGCTGTCGCATCACCCTCGCTCGAACAACCGTCGTTACCGCCACATGCCATGGCGCTGCCGACGACCACCGCGCGCCAGCGCGTCCTCGCCGTGGGCCTGGTCGGTCCCGGCCGCGTCGGCAGCGCCTTGCTCGAGCAGCTGCGAACCGCCCAGCCGCGGCTCGCGCGTGCCGGACTGGAACTGCGTTTGTGCGCGGTGGCCGCCAGCCGCCGCATGTGGCTGGACGCGGACGATCCCGAGCTCAATGGCCGTCACGGCAGCGCGCAGACCTGGCGCCCGAGCAATCTGAACGAGTTCGCCGCGCATCTGCGTGGCGACGATGGCCGCCATGCGCTGGTGATCGACTGCAGCGCCAGTGAAGCGGTGGCCTCGCACTATGCCGAGTGGCTCGCGGCCGGCTTGCACGTAGTGACGCCGAACAAGTTGGCGAGCAGCGGCCCGCTGGCGCGCCTGCAGGCGATCCGCGCCGCCTCCTTCAGCGGTGCACGTTTCCGCTACGAAGCCACGGTGTGCGCCGGCCTGCCGGTGGTGCGGACGCTGCGCGATCTGCTCGATACCGGCGACGAATTGCTCGCGGTGGAAGGCATGTTTTCCGGCACGCTCGCCTGGCTTTGCCATCGCTACGACGGCAGTCGCCCGTATTCCGAACTGGTGCGCGAAGCCCACGCCCTGGGCTATACCGAGCCCGATCCGCGCGACGATCTGTCCGGCTTGGACGTGGCGCGCAAACTGGTGATTCTTGCGCGCGAAGCGGGTTGGTCGCTCTCGCTGGAAGACGTCGACGTGCAGAGCCTGGTGCCGCCGGAGCTGGCCGAGGTGGCGGCCGATGAAGTGATGGACCAGCTGCACCTGCTCGACGCACCGATGGCGCGCCAGGTGGCGCATGCCCAGGCGCAGGGCTGCGTGCTGCGCCATGTCGCCAGCCTTGATGCCAAGGGCCATGCCAGCGTGCGGCTGGCGCTGTTGCCCGCCTCGCATCCGTTTGCCCATACGCGGCTCACCGACAACATCGTACAGTTCACCACGCACCGCTATCGCGACAACCCGATGCTGGTGCAGGGTCCTGGTGCCGGGCCGGAAGTGACGGCGGCAGGCGTATTCGCCGATCTCCTGCGTATTGCCGAAACGCTGGAGGCGCGGTGATGAATGCACAACTGATCGATCCCATGCCCACTCCCCAACGCGCGTTCAGCGCACAAGCCATGGCCTATGCCAGCGTCGGCAACGTCGCGGTCGGCTTCGACATTCTTGGCCATAGCGTGGCCGGCGCCGGTGACCGCGCCATCGTGCGTCGCATCGACGAACCCACCGTGCGCATCGCCGCCATCCACGGGCGTGTGACCGATCTGCCGCTCGAGGCGGGCAGCAATACGGCAGGCGCTGCGCTGCTGTCGCTGCGCCGCGCGCTTGGCCTGCGCCATGGCTTTGAAGTGGAGCTGCACAAGGGCATCGCGCTGGGTTCGGGCATGGGTGGCTCGGCCGCCTCGTGCGTGGCCGCGCTGGTGGCCGCCAACGCCTTGCTCGAACGCCCGCTGCCGCGCGAAGCGCTGTATGGCTTCGCCCTGGACGGCGAGGCCGTGGCCAGCGGCAGCCGCCACGGCGACAACCTGGGACCGATGCTGCTCGGCGGCCTGGTGCTGGCCACGCGCGATCGCCTGCTGCGCCTGCCCGTGCCCGAGAGCTGGCATTGCGCGCTGGTCCATCCGCATGCCGTGCTGGAAACGCGCAAGGCGCGCGCCGTGCTCGCCGATGGTTTCTCGCTGCATGACGTGGTGGCGCAACAGGCCAACCTTGCCCTCGTGCTCACCGGACTTCACCGTGGCGACGCGGAGCTGGTGCGCGAGGGCCTCAAGGATGTCCTGGTGGAACCAAGGCGTGCGCCGCTGGTCCCAGGCTTCGCGCGCGTGAAACAGGCTGCCCTGGATCACCATGCGCTCGGCGCAAGTATTTCCGGCGCCGGTCCCAGCGTGTTTGGCTGGTATGAGCGACGCGACGACGCCGAGCGCGCAGCGGCGGCCATGTCGGCGGCCTTTGCCGACGCAGGCCTCGCCAGCGACGTGCTGGTGTCACCCATCAATGGACCGGCTGCCACGCTGGTCGACGAGGACGAGGCCGCATGAGCGAGCCGTTGCATTACCGCAGTACGCGCAGCGCAAAACATGCTGCACGGATCGACGAAGTCATCGCCGCAGGATTGGCCCCCGATGGCGGCCTCTACGTACCCGAAGCGTTGCCGCAACGGGATGCCAGCGATTTCGACGCCGGCCAGTCGCTGGCGCAGACCGCTGCCAGCTTGCTCGATCCGTTTTTTCGCGGCTCCTCGCTTGCCCACCAGCTTCCCGCGATCTGCCGCGAAGCGTTCGACTTCGATACACCACTGCGACCGCTGGCCTATCGCGACGATGCCATGGTGCTGGAGCTATTCCACGGCCCTAGCGCCGCCTTCAAGGATGTCGGCGCGCGCTTCCTGGCTGCCTGCTTCCGGCGTCTGCGTGGTGATGCACAAGCGCCGCTGACCATCCTGGTGGCAACGTCGGGCGACACTGGCGCCGCCGTGGCGGCTGCGTTCCATCGGCAACCCGGTGTGCGCGTGGTGATCCTCTACCCGGATGGCCGTGTGTCGCCGCGGCAGGCGCATCAGCTGGGCTGTTTCGGCGACAACGTGCAGGCGCTGCGCGTGGACGGCACGTTCGACGATTGCCAGCGCATGGTGAAGGCTGCACTCAACGACAGCTCGCTGCAGCAGCGCGTGCCGATGTCCTCGGCCAACAGCATCAGCCTCGGCCGCCTGTTGCCGCAGATGAGCTACTACGCGCAGGC
Organism: Dyella japonica DSM 16301; assembly: GCF_001010355.1. Taxonomy (GTDB): domain Bacteria; phylum Pseudomonadota; class Gammaproteobacteria; order Xanthomonadales; family Rhodanobacteraceae; genus Dyella; species Dyella japonica. The sequence goes on from NZ_JPLA01000012.1 coordinate 37,676, forward strand.
CTCCCTGAGCTGGTGGCACCAACATCGTGCGCCGCTCAACTTCATCGTGCCCACCGGCAACCTGGGCAATGCCCTGGCCTGTGTATGGGTGCGCGACATGGGCCTGCCGGTGGGCGAGATCCACCTCGCCTGCAATGCCAACGCCACGCTCAGCGATTACTTCGACGGCTCGCCCTACTCGCCCCGTCCGGCCATCGCCACCCTGGCCAACGCAATGGACGTGGGCGCGCCCAGCAATTTCGAGCGGCTGCGCTGGACCTATCCGCACGACCACGAGCTGCGCCTGCAGCTGCACGCGAGCAGCGTCGACGACAACGCCATCCGCGACACCATCGTGCGGCATGCGCGCGACCATGACGAGGTGTTCTGCCCGCATACCGCCACGGCGATGCACGTGCTCGATGGCATGGGTTCGACGGGGCTGCCTTGGGCGGTGGTGGCGACGGCGCATCCGGCCAAGTTCGACAGCGTGGTCGAGCCATTGATCGGCCGTCAGCTGGCGGTGCCGCCGGCCTTGGCGGCGATGCTGCAGCGTCCGGCGCATGCGGAGCCGATGGCGGCCAGTGATGAGGCGTTGAAGGTTTGGCTGGATGAGCGGGTGGAGAGCGCGCGGGCCGCGGCAGGTTAAATACCGGCGAGCCCCTCTATTGTGGGAGCGCACCCTGTGCGCGACTGCGGCGGCATGTCGTCACCGCTTCGTCAGGTGTTCGCGCACAGGGTGCGCTCCTACAGAAGAACTATGCGGCGATTCTGTTGTAGGAGCGCACCTTGTGCGCGAACGCGGTGCCATGTTGGCACCGCTCCGTCAGGCTGTCGCGCACAGGGTGCGCTCCCACACGATCTTGTCAGATGTCGAGCACGGCACCGTTGCTTTCAATCACACTCGCATAAAGCTTCGCCGTCGCCTTCGGCGTGCGCTTCTGCGTGGCGAAATCCACATGGTAAAGACCAAAGCGCTTGGCAAAACCCAGCGACCATTCCAAATTGTCCAGCAGCGACCACGCGTAGTAACCCTTGACGTTCACGCCTTGCTCGATGGCGTGATGCATCGCCTTGAGGTGCTTGCGCAGGTAGCTGCTGCGCAGCGGGTCCTGCACGATATCGCCCTCGGCCACGGGCGCGTCGTAGAAGGCTGAGCCGTTCTCGGTGACATAGATCGGGATATCGCCGTAGCGATCCTTGAACCAGGTGAACATGTCCGTGAAACCCTGCTCGTACACTTCCCAACCCGTTTCCGTATAGGTGGTGTTGGGCTGCTTCACCGGCACGGCTTTCAGCGGATAGGCGTTGGGATCGTGCTTCACCACGGCGCGGGTGTAGTAGTTGAGGCCGACAAAATCGACCTTCTGCTTGGTGAGCTTGAAGTCGTCTTCCGGGAAATCCGGCCATGCCGGACCAAAGATCTCCTTGAGCTCCGGCGGATAGCTGCCGAGCAACGCGGGGTCGGCGAACTGCTCGTTCATATAGGCATGCGCGCGGCGCGCGGCCGCGATATCGGCGGGATTGTTCGAGGCCGGATATTTCGGCTCGATATTGAAGACCACGCCAATCTCGTGCTTACCCTCCGCCCGATACGCCTGGATGCCGGCGCCGCTGGCGCGCATCAGGTTGTGCGCGGCAATCGGCGCCTCGTACTTGCTGCGATGACCCGGTGCCAGGGCGCCATGCAGGTAGCCGCCATCGGTGACCACCCAGGGCTCGTTGAGCGTGGTCCAGCGCTTTACGCGGCCATCCAGCGCCTTGTACATCACGCTCGCGTACTCGGCGAACCAGTGGGCGATATCGCGATTGAGCCAGCCGCCGCGATCGTCCAGTGCGGCGGGCAGATCCCAGTGGAACAGCGTGGCGTTGGGCTCGATGCCGTTCTCCAGCAACTCGTCGACCAGGCGCGAATAGAAGTCCAAACCTTTCTGGTTGATCCGGCCGGTGCCCTCGGGCAACACACGCGCCCAGGCGATGCTGAAGCGATAGCCCTGCAGGCCGAGCGCGCGCATCAGCTGCACGTCGTCCTTGTAGCGGTGGTAGTGATCGCAGGCGATGTCGCCGGTGTCGCCATTGGCCATCATGCCGGGCGTATGCGCGAAGCGTTCCCAGATGCTCGGACCCGCGCCGTCGGCCAGGGGTGAGCCTTCGATCTGATAGGCCGAGGTCGCGGCGCCCCAATGGAAGCCTGGGGGAAAGCGATAACTCTGGGTCATTGGAAAAAATCCCCTATGCCGCAGTGCGGCTTGATGTAAACGATTACATACTGAGAATAGCGGAGCGCGGCCGAGATGTGCACCGGTTGCATCCACATTCGTATACGGTGAGCCACGCAGCCGCCGGAAAGAAGGAGCGTCAGGCGTCGATGGCAACGGTGAATCTGGATCGCGTCAGCAAGGTCTACTCCAACGGCCATATCGGTGTGGCCGAAGCAAGCTTCGATATCGCCGATGGCGAATTGCTCGTGCTGGTGGGCCCGTCGGGCTGCGGCAAGACCACCTTGCTGCGCATGATCGCGGGCCTGGAGTCGATTTCCTCCGGCACGCTGAGCATTGGCGGGCGCGTGGTGAACGATGTATCGCCGAAAGATCGCGACATCGCCATGGTGTTCCAGAACTACGCGCTCTACCCGCATATGACGGTGGCCGAGAATCTCGCCTTCGGCCTGCGCCTGCGCGGCAAGACCAAGGCGGAGATCGACCAGCGCGTGACGCAGGCTGCCAAACAGCTGGAAATCGAGCACCGGCTGACGTCGCTGCCGGCGGCGCTGTCCGGCGGCCAACGCCAGCGCGTGGCGCTGGGCCGTGCACTGGTGCGCGAACCGAAGGTGTTTCTGCTGGACGAGCCGCTGTCCAACCTGGACGCCAAGCTGCGCCTGTCGATGCGCGTGGAAATTGCGCGCCTGCATCGCCAGCTCGGCGCCACCATGATTTACGTCACCCACGATCAGGTCGAGGCGATGACGCTGGGTCAGCGCATCGTGGTGCTCAATGGCGGACAGATCCAGCAGATCGACACGCCGATGGGGCTTTACGAGAAGCCCGCGAACCTGTTCGTGGCGGGTTTTCTCGGTTCGCCGGCGATGAATCTGCTGCGCGGTCCGCTGCGCCACGGCGATGGCTGGCAGCTCGAAACGCCGCAAGGCACGCTGCGATTGGGGTCGCTCGACGCACAGACGCCCGAGCTGCTGCCGTGGATCGATCGCGAGGTGGTGATCGGCGTGCGCCCCGAAGACCTGCGTCCCACCGGTGAAGCGAACGCCACGCTGAGCGCGGTGCTTGAGGTGACCGAGCCAGTCGGTAACGAGATCTTCCTCAACCTGCGTCGAGGCGAGCAGCCGCTGGTCTCGCGCATAGCGCCCGGCGCGCTGCCTGAGGCTGGCAGCGTGATGCATTTCGAGCTGGCGCTTGATCGTCTGCATGTGTTCGAGCCCCTCGCCGGCGCACGTATCGCCTGAGCGGGTCATCACCCCTTCACGCTGCCCAGCAACAGACCTTCGATGTAGTAGCGCTGCATCGCCAGGAACAGGGCGAGCACCGGGATCACCGTCACCACCGAGCCGGCCATCATCAGTTCGCTGTCCTGCGCGTGTTCGCGCGAGAGCGATGCCAGGCCCAGCGGCAGGGTGTAATGCTCCTGCCCGGTCAGCGCGATCAGCGGCCACATGAAATCGTTCCATGCGGTGAGGAAGGTGAAGATGGCCAGCGTCACCATGATGGGCTTGAGCAGCGGCAGCACGATCTGGCCGAAGATGCGCCACTCGCCCGCGCCGTCGATGCGGGCCGCTTCCAGCAATTCATCGGGAATGCCACGCGCGTATTGGCGCACCAGGAAGATGCCGAACGCGGTGGCCATCGCCGGCACGATCACCGCGCCATAGCTGTTCACCATGCCCAGGTACTTGAGCATCAGGAACAACGGCAGCATCGCCACTTGCGCCGGGATCACCAGCATGCCCAGCAGTACCTGGAACAGGCGTTCGCGCCCGGCGAAACGCAACTTCGCGAAGGCATAGCCCGCCATCACGTTGAACGCTAGCGACAAGGCCGTGATGGCCGCCGAGATCGCCAGACTGTTGAACAGGTAACGGCCCACGCCAGCACGCAGGAACAGCACTTCGTAGTTGTGCCAGCTCGCATGCGCAGGCCATAGCGGCGGCGGCAGGTTGCTGGCTTCGCCCGGGTGCATGAACGATACCGAGAACATCCAGAGCAGCGGAAACACCGCCACCAGCGTGCCGCCGATCAGCAAGCCGTAGATGATGGCTCGGGCGAAGCGCGGACTCATGCCGGCTCCCCGCGCCGGCCCACGCGCAACATCAGCGCGGTGACGGCGAACATGATCACGAACAGCAGGAAGGCCACGGCGGAAGCGGTGCCGAAGTTCCACCATTTGAAGCCTTCGTTGTACATCAGGTACAGCACGCTGGTGGTGCTTTGCAGCGGCCCGCCTTCGGTCATCACATAGGGCTCGGCAAACAGCTGGAAATAGCCGGACACGGTGAGGATGCCCACCATCAGCAGGGTGGGTCCGAGCATGGGCAAGGTGATATGGCGGAACTGCTGCAGCACGGACGCGCCGTCGATGCGCGCCGCCTCGTAGAGATCCCGCGGAATCGCCTGCAGCCCGGCGAGGAAGATGATCATGTTGTAGCCGAAGTTCTTCCAGACGGCGAACACGATGATCGACGGCATCGCCCAGTGCGGATTGCCGAGCCAGTCCACCGGATGGATTCCTGCCAGACCAAGCGCGTAGTTCAGCAAGCCGTACTTGGTGTTGAAGATGTAGCGCCAAACCACCGCCACCGCGACGACGGTGGTGACGACCGGCGCAAACAGCGCAGTGCGGAACAGCGTCTTGTAGCGCACCAACGGCGAGTTGAGTAATAGAGCCGCGCCCAGCGACACCATGATCGACAAGGGCACGCCGACAGTCACGAAATACAGCGTATGTCCCAGCGCAGACCAGAACTTCGGCTGGTGCAGCAGATCCCAGTAATTATTGAGCGCCACGAAACGCAGATGACGGATATCCGCCAAGGCGTAGAGATCGTAGTCGGTGAGGCTCAATCCCAGTGCCGCCACCACCGGCAGCAGGAAGAACACACCGAGCACCAGCAAGGCCGGCGCGAGAAACCACCAGGCCGCACGCTGCGTATTCATGGCGCCACCTTGTCTACGCGAGCATGGTCGAGGATCCAACGCCGCTTCTCGAGAATGCGATCGGCACGGCGGTCGATCTCGGCCGCAGCCTGATCGATGGTCAACTCGCCTGCCACCGCCTGCGCCGCCACCAGCTGCATCTCGTTGGCGATCTGCTCCCATTCCGGCACGGGTGGCGTCGCCTTCACGTGCTCGAGCTGCTCGCGGAAGGCCTGCACCTTGGGATCGGTACGCAGACTGCCGCCGTCCCAGGCGCTGCGTCGTGCCGGCATGTCGCCGAGCAGATCGTAGAAGCGCTGCTGCACGTCGGGCCGCGAGAGGAATTCGATCAAGGCCCAGGCCTCGTCCTGATGCGTTGAGCGGCGGAATACGACCAGGCTCGACCCGCCGGCTGCACCAGTACCCGCGCCATCGGGCCCGGGCAACGGCGCGGTGGCCCATTCGTTCTCGCGCGCGGCCGGCAGACGCTGGCGGAATTCGCCGATGTTCCAAGGGCCGGAGAAATAGAATGCGTAAACGCCGCGCCCGAATTCTTCCCAGGGGTTACCCGCCTCCACCGCCGTGATCGCCGGCGCCTGCTGCAAACGGAACGTATCCACGTAGAAGGCCAGCGCACGCTTGAACCCGTCGCTGCGGAAATTGCCGTAGCGTCCACCGTCGCGCAGCATGGCCTCGGGCTGTTCCAGCGCCAGCGACATCAGCTGCTCGTATTCGTTGGTGGGCAGCAGGATGCCGTAGGTGCCTTTGCCCGGCTGGCTGAGCGCAGCGAGCATGCGTCGCCACTCGGCCCAGTTGCGCGGCGGTGCATCGAAGCCGGCGGCCTTCAACAGATCGCGGCGATAGAACAGCAGGCGCGTGTCGACATACCACGGCACACCGTAGAGTTCGCCGTCGATCAGATTGGTGGACCAGATGTGGTCGAAGTAATCGTCGGGCTTGACCACCGTTGATGCCGCCACGCGCTGCTGCAACGGCGCCAGCGCCCGCAACGCGACGAACTCCGGCAGCCAGGTGTTGCCGAGCTGGCTCAGATCCGGCGTGGAGCCGCCGGCGAACGCGGTGAGCAGCTTCTGATGTGCCGCGCTGAGCGGCAGCTGCTGCACGTTCACATGGATGCCCGGATGCTCGCGCTCGAACTCGGGCAGCAGCTTCACCACCGCCTCGCCTTCGCGGCCGATGGTCCAGAAGGTCAGCGTGTGGGCGTCCTGCGATGACGAGCAGCCAGCCAGCAGCAACGCAGCGACGGACAGCAGGCGGCACGCCAACCGGCTCGTCGTTGCGTTGCTGCGGCGGGACAGCTCAGGCATCGCTCATCGCTGCTTGGACTCCAGCCAGCCGCCAGTGAAGCCGGCGCGCTCCAGGCCCTTGCGGACATAAGGGTTCTTGCGCATCACGTTCCAGACGAAACCGCTGCGCCAGTTTTCTATCATCAACACGATGGGGCCCTGGTCGATGCCGATCTGCTTGTCGTCCGCCCAACCCATATTGGGCACGACGCGGCCTTCGCTCGGCTTGGCGCCCGTATCGTAACTGGGGTTGAAGGCATCCACGAAACCGTACTTGCCATACACCGCGTCACCGTAGCGCTTCTTCATTTCCAGCAGTGCCGGCACCACGATTTCCGGGGCAAACGCGATGGAGCCGCCGGCCGCGGTGGGCGCGATGGTGCCGTCATCGGAGATGTAGTCGAGCCCGGCGCCACGTGCGGTATAGCCGTAGAACGCGCGCGTGCTGCCGTCGTCGCGCTTGACCACGGCATCGCCCGGACCGTTGCACGCGGTGAGGCCCCAGATGTTCTCGCCGTAGTCTTCCCAATGATTGGGATTGGCGATCGCATAGGAGCGCTGCGCGTAGGTCGCCTCACGGCTGTTCTGGAAGTAGTCGGTGTTGTGATCTCGGCTCCAGGCGTCCTGGATGCCGCGGAAGTCGACCCACGCATGGCTGTACTGGTGGCCGAACAGCGGCGCGAAGTTGAGGAAGGTGCGGCCCTGGAACTGGCCCCACTGCTTGGGATAGGTCTTGGTCCAGGCCTGCCACGCGTCGTCGCTCACCGGATGGCTGGGCGAACCCATGGCCAGCACGTACACCATCATGCCCTCGTCGTAGCCTTTCCAGTTGGCCGGGATGAACTTGCCACCCGGCGTCCAGCCCATGCTGATCAACGGTGCCTTGGGCTGCATCCAGGTCCATTCGACCCGCTTGTAGATCGCGTCCGCCAGCTCGCGGATCTGCTTTTCCTTGGCGGTATGGCGATCGAAATACGTTTGTGCGAACAGCGCGCCGCTGATCAGCCAGGCGGTGTCCACGCTCGACAGCTCGACGCCGCGCCCGTAGCGCTTGCCGGTCTTCATGTCGAGGAAGTGGTAGAAGAAGCCGTGATTGCCGCTGGCGTCGTCTTCGCTGTCGTTCTGCGTGGCGTCGTTGAAGAAGCGCAGCGTGGCCAGCGTGCGATCCACCGCCTGCTCACGCGTCACATAGCCGCGCTCCGCGCCAACACCATAGGCGGTTAGCCCGAAACCCACCGAGGCGATGCTGGCGAACGAGTCACCCGGCCAATGATCGGGAATCAACCCGGTCTTCGGATCCGCGCTGTCCCAGAACCACTGGAAAGTACGCTGTTCCAGTTCGTCGATGGCGGCGCGCTGGTCTTTGGGCAGCGCGTTGTACTTGAGCCCGGTGGCGGCATCGGACGCAGGCGCCGCCCAGGCGGTGCCGATGGCGAGCGTGAGAGCGCCGACCAGGACGGCGCGAAGGAGTGGCTTGATCATGATCCGCTGCTCTTAAAGAGAGGCCCGCAAGTGCGGGCCTCGAAGTGCCGTCATCATGACGGCCATGGGGGGGTGCCACTTAGAAGTTGATACCTGCAGTGACCTTGAGCGTACGCGGATAACCCGTGATATCGCCCGTGGGGTTGTAGATCACCTGACGCTTGTTGAGCACACCGTTCTCGCCGATGGTCTCGATGTAGTTGACGTAGTTGTTCCAGTTGAACGCATTGAGCAGGTCGATGCGCACATAGGCGTTGAGGTTGCCGTAGATCTTGAAGTTCTTGGTCGCCTGGAAATCGATGTCGCGGTAACCGAACACCTTGCCACCGATCAGGAACTTGCCTTCGCCCGGCGGACGGATCGCGAAGTTAAGGCAACCGCCGCCGTTGGTGAAGCCGCTGTCGTAGCCTGGCGCGGGTGCGCCGTAGCAGGACAGGCCAAGATCAGGCACAGGCGTGGCCAAGGTCAGCTTGCTGCCGAACACGAAGCCCCACGGACCGTCGAGCGAGCCCGTAGCCACCAGGCGATGCTTGGCAACGCCCGGGGCGGCCGAGTACGGATAGTTGCCGATCTTCTCGTAGTCGAACGCGTATTGGTCGGTCGGATCGTTGTTGTCGTTGTTCTGCACGGCGTTCGTGTAGGTGTACGCGAACGATGCGCTCCAGTGCGAATCCACCGTATACGGCTTCTCGGCGGAGATCAGGAACTGGTTGGTCTTGGTCTGCAGGCCGTTGTTGCCAATGATCAGCGTACCGTAGCCCGGGATGCCGAAGCTCCACGGCTGGCTGCCGCCGCCCCAGAACGTGCCGTCCGGACGACGGTTGCCCAGGGTGTACACGATGCCGTCGTGGCTCTTGATGTTCACAAAGGCGACGCTGGTGTTCCACTCGCCGATCTGATTGCGCATGCCGATGCTCAGCTGATCGGAATACGGCGCCTTGAGGTTGTTGTTGATCATGTCAACTTCCTTGCCGGCGTTGCTGTTGGCAACGAGCGCTTGCAAGGCAGGAATGCTCAGGTAGGCCGGGTTCCAGGCCAGGCAGGTGGCGCTGGGCGTGCACGGCTGCGACGGCGTGTTGAAGAACAGCGTGGGCTGGGACAGCACCGACTTGGTCTCTTCCACCTGCAGCGATTCGTACAGGTTGCGATCGTACGAACGACCCCAACCGCCGAAGATCACGTGCGCCTCATCGCCGAACAGATCGTTGGAGAAGCCCAGGCGCGGCTGGATCTCGTTCTTCTTCGCCTTGCGGTTGCTGCCGTTGGAAATGTAGTCGTTGATGTTCACGCCGCCCATGGCGAGCGACTGTGCATAGGTCTGCCCCGCCGGTCCGTTCGGGTCCTGCGAATTGAGCGCGGACACCACGCCAGCCGGCGTCTGGTAGTCGAGGTACGAAGGCGTCTTCTCGTAGTCCCAACGCACGCCCAGGTTGAACGTCCAGTGGTCGTCGACCTGCCAGTCGTCCTGGATGTAGGTGCCGAACTGCTTGTCGCGGCTGGTCGCCACCGGGCTCTGGCCCGGCGTCGGGTTGCCGAACTGCACCTTGTACGGGATGGACTCGGTGCCATCCGGACCCACCGCATAGGTGTACAACGCGTTGGTGTCGCCCGCGTCCTGCGCGGTCAGCTTCACCGACTTGAACTTCACGCCCATCTTGATCACGTGGTCGCCATGCCACTGGATGTCGTTGAGGGTGAAGTCGTCGGAGATCGCCGGACCCTTCTGGCCCTTGTTCTGGTACGACAGCGGCGAGGAGCCGTCCACCAGCAGCGTGGAGTTCTGGTCGCTGGCATCGGTGTACGACGCGCCGTAGCCCGTGGTGATGGGCGTGGGGTTGTACTGGGCGTCTTCGTACGTCGCCTGCAGGCGGTTGAACCAGCTGTCGGTGCTGTGATCCCAACGCAGGTCGAAACGCTTGTCGGTGTTGCGCGTATTGAGCGAGGCGTTGGCCGTGCTGTTGCCGCCGATGCCGCTGATGGCGGTTTCGTCACGGTACTTGCCGCTCACTTCGATGCGGTCGCGATCGGTCGGCTCCCAGTCCACCTTGCCGAACCAGTTGTTCTCCTTGAACGGCAGGTTGGCCGGGCCGATGCCGGCCTGCGCGCTCGCCGGCAGATTGGCCCACAGGGCAGAGTTGCCCGTGGGTACCACGGTGATCGGGCTGTTGAATTCCTTGCCTTCATAGGCGAGGTAGAAATGCGCCTGATCCTTGAGGATGGGGCCGCCGATGTCGAAGCCGTAATCCTTCTCTTTGGAATCGACCTTCTTGTTGTTCGCCTGCTCAGAAGGCGTCTCTGCGCGCATGGCGGTGTTGGTGAAGCTGCCGAACACGTCGCCGTGGAACTCATTGGTGCCCGACTTGGTTTCGGCAGTCACGGCCGCGCTGGAGAGCTGGTCGTACTCAGCCTTGTAGTTGGACGTGATGACCTTGTACTCGGCCACCGCCAGCTGCGGGAACGGATTGCCCTGGCTGTTGTTTTGGCCGGTGACGCCGCCGGGCAGCACGTAGTTCTTCTGGCCCACGCCGTCGATATAGACGTTGATGTTGGAGCTGGCCTGCGCGCCCGAGCGCAGGCTGGTGTTGCCGTTGGCGTCGCGCGTGAACACCATGCCCGGCACGGTGTCGGCGAATTCGAGGAAGTTGCGCGAGGCAGCCGGCGTGGTTTCGATCTGGCGCAGGGACACCAGCTGGCCCACTTCGGAGGTCTTCACTTCCTGCAGCGTGGTGGCCGAGACCGTCACGCCGCCCAGGTTCTGCGCATTGGCTTCAGCCGGCGCTGCCGCCGCGGCCTGCTGCGCCGTGAGGTTCAGGGTGAAGGTGGAAGCCACCGTCACCGTCACCGTGCGCGCGGTGCCCGGACCGGCATCCACCTGATAGGTGCCCGGCGGCAAACCGACCAGCGCGTAGCTGCCGTCCTTGTCCGAATGTGTGCGGCGGGTAGCGCCCGTGGCGGTGTTCTTGGCCACCACGTCGACATCGGCGGGAGCCTGGCCGCGAATGTTCGCATCCGAGCTCTGCGCCCACGAGATTGCCGGCACGGAAGAGGCCATCGCGAGGGCAATGGCGGTAGCTAGTAAACGTTTACTTTTTTGGCGTTGATTATTCATAAGGTGTCTCCCCTCCCACAAAAGGCCGCCGCTCAGACGAGCGCCGGAGGCTGTTTCGTTGCTACGTTGGTCTGATGAGCTCCGCACGACTCACGCACGACGACGTCGCAACGCAAAGTGCGGCTGTTGGAGCCGGTGTGCCCCTTGCCTTCCATGAGCTCGGTAAGCAGGAGCAGTGCGCTCTTGCCCAAATCTGCAATGCTGACGCCCACGGTACTGAGCGATGGGGTCACGTACCGTGCGATCAGGATGTCGTCGAAACCGGCCAGCGCGATGTCCTCGGGGACTTTCACGCCAGCCTCTTTGAAGGCCATCAGGCAGCCCACGGCCGTCATGTCGTTGGCAGCGAACACGGCACGCGGCCGCTTGGCCTGCGCCAGTATTTCCTGACCGGCGCGATAACCCGATTCCTCGGTGAAGTCGCCGGCAATGATGTTGAGCTTGGCCTTGGGCGCGTGCTTGGCCATCGCCGCGCGATAGCCCTTTTCGCGCTCTTGCGAATCGTAGTTGCCGGCCGGGCCGGTGATGAAGGCCACCGATTCGTGACCTGCATCGAGCAGGTGCTTCACCATTGCCTGGGCGCCGGCGATGTTGTCGATGTTGATCGACGGATAGCGCGCATGGTCGACCGGACTGTCCAGCAGCACGGCCGGCAGGTCCGACGGCAGGTTCCCGTCAAGGAACGGACCGTCGACGAATTCGGAAAGAATGATCATGCCGTCCACCCGGCCACGCATGGTGCGCACCGCCGCCGCAGCGTCTTCCACGCCGTCGTGCGAGCTGGACACCAGCAGATGCAGGCCCTTGGCGCGGGCCGCCAGATCGATGCCGCGGATCAGCTCGGAGAAGAACTCGCCGTACAGGTCGGGCAGCACCGCACCGATCGTGTGGGTGCGGCCGGTGATCAGGCTGCGTGCGGCCGAATCGGGCACGTAGTGCAGATGGGCGGCGGCTTTGCGCACGGCATTCTGCGTTTCCGTGGTGACCCCGCCCAGGCCATTGAGCACACGGGATACCGAGGCGATCGAGACTTTCGCCTCCCGCGCCACATCCTTGATGGTGGCCTTCTTGGTGGTCACATCGGCTCCTAGGACAGGGCGGCTGGGGATTCCCCGGCGGCGCTGCGGCGGAACGTAAACGTTTTCATCGAAACTTGTAAAGCCACCATTTCGCGCTTTTTTCGCTGCGCTGCAAAACTTTCAAGCATAAGAACTTGCGACCCGGAGGCGCAGCAACGCCGCCGCCTGGACTGTCGTCCATACGGCGTCGCAACATCGAACGCTAAAATTTCGGTAGGGAACCAGACATCGATGTGAACGAATCGTCAGCCTGCCGTAGCTTTGCGATGGGCAAACATCCACGGCCACAGCGCCGGCGAGTCGTAGGTGGGCACCCAGGAACCGTGGTTCACGCCGGGGAATTCGGTGTAGCGCACTTCGTCGCCAGCGTGGGTCAGCGCCTTGTTCATGGCGCGCGAGTCGGCCGGCGGGACCTGGTCGTCGATCGCGCCATGGAAGATCCACATCGGCGTCGGCTTCACCCGACTGGCCACCCAGGCGTAGGGATCGGCGCCGCTGGGCACGCCGTAGACCTTCAGCTCCGGCATGTCATCGAGTCCGAGGATGCCGCCGCACACGGGCGCGGCCGCAGCGAACATGCCCGGATGATCGACCGCCAGCTGCCACACGCCGTAGCCACCCATCGAGAGGCCGGTCAGGTAGAGCCGCGAGCGATCGCCGTGATAGGTCGCGATGCTTTGCTCCAGCGCCGCCACGGCGGCGCGTTCCACTTCGCCGCTCCACACCGTGTCGTCGGGCGCCTGGGGAGCCACCACCACGGCGGGAAACGCATCGCCATGTTTTTCCAGCCACGGCGGCAGGCCCTGCTTGAGCTGGGCCTGGTTGTCGCTGCCGCGCTCGCCGCTGCCGTGCAGGAACAACACCACCGGCCAGGCGCGATCCGCGCTCCAGCCGGTGGGCACGAAGACCTGGAAGGGATAGCGGTGGCCATCCACGGTCACTTCGCTGGCGACGAAGTGCGCGTCAGTGGCCTGCGCCGATCCGGCTAAGCCAAGCAGCAGCGAGGCTGCCATCCATCCCACTCGCTTCATCAGCATGTCCGCACTCTCCGTCAGTCGATGCCCCGGAGAGTACAGACCGCGCGACGGATCAGGCCAGAGCAGCAAGAACCTGCTCAGTGGAACGCACGCGACCCAGGCGCGGGAAGATGTGCTCCACCGCGAAGCGATGGTGCGCGGCATCGCCCGAGCTCATGGCGTCTTCCACCAGCACCTGATTGAAGCCCAGTTCGAAGGCCTGGCGCGCGGTCGATTCCACGCCGATATTGGTGGAAATGCCGGCCAGCACGATCTGCGTGATGCCGCGACGGCGCAGCTGCAGCTCCAGTTCGGTGCCATAGAAGGCGCCCCACTGGCGCTTGGTGATGTGCAGGTCGCCCTCGGCCACCGCCAGCTCATCGGCGTAGTCCCACCAGTTGTCCGGCAGGGTGAAGTTGCGTGCCGGCTCGTCCGTCAGGGGACGCAGCATGTCGCCGGCATCGGCCGACCAGCCGACACGCACCAACGCCACGGGCGCCTTCAGCTCGCGAAAACGCGCCGCCAGGCGACCGGCACGGGCAAACACCTCAGCGCTGGCATGCGGGCCCGCGCCGAACGGGGCGATACCCTTCTGCAGGTCGATCAGGACGAGCGCGGTGCTGCGGGGATCAAGCTTTTCCATGGGATAACTCCAGCGATGTGCGGGGATCAGGCAGGGATTGCGCCGGCATCAACGTACAATCGACCCTGTTCGGGCCACGCCCACATGCCGGCTCTAGGGATTATTATGTGAGGACAGCCTCACATTGGAGTTTATGAGGATGTCCTCGCAAAACACAAGCCAGGGGGCGCGTGCACCCAGCCGTCGCCGCGGCCACGAACGCGTGGCGGCGCTGCTTTCGGCGGCCTCGGACTGCTTCGTCGAAAAAGGTTTCGACGCCACCACCATGACCGAGATCGCCGCCCGCGCTCAGGCCTCGATTGGTTCGCTCTATCAGTTTTTCCCTACCAAGGAAGCCGTGGCCGAGGCGCTGATCACCCAGCATGCCAACGGCCTGAACGAGCGCATGGAGAGCCTGGTCGCGCAGACGCCCCACTGGTCGACGGAGGAACTTGCGGCCCGGCTGATCCGCACGTTCGCCGACTACCGCAAGCAGCATCCGGCGTTCGCCACCCTGGTCGAGGCCGCCGGTTCGCTGCCTACGATGCTGGGCCGCACCATTCGCCAGCGCATGCGCGATTATTTGAGTCAGATTGTCGCCATTCACGCGCCAGGGATTGCCGCAGGCGAGCTACGTCCGGCAGCGATGGTGGTGCAGCAATTCATGAAGGCCGCAGTCGCACTCGAAAGCGAGCAACCCGCGAGCCTGCGCAAAGCCGCGCAAAACCAGCTGCAGCAAGCACTTTCGCTCTATCTGCGCGAACTCGCGTCGCGCTGATCGCGGCGACCACTGTGTCGCACGTGCAACACGTGCGTAGGACGTCCAGCCATCTGGACGTCCGAATGCCTAGCTCGACACGCGATTTAAACATTTTCAAAAGAAACTGTTGACAACCCGTCGGACGGGCCATTAGGTTCGTCTGCATGTCGCAGCGCAACAGCCATGACCGCATTGCCGAACCGATCCGTCCTCCGACGGTCGCCGGCCTGCTGCGACTTCGCACCAACCTCCTTCTTGCCCTTGTACTCGTACTCCTTATTACCAACGGAGGTGCGGGCTGAGGGCGTGTGTCCAGGTAACTAGAAAGACCACCTGAATACGACCAAAGAACCCCGCACCCGGTAACGGATGCGGGGTTTTTTGTTGCCTGAGGCGTGTGCCCATGGAGCAAAGCGATGACCCCCGATAACACACCGCCTGAGAGCGGCAACAGCGAGAACAGCGACGTGGGCGACGTAGCCGAACGCGTGCGCATTTTCGACACGACCCTGCGCGACGGCGAGCAGGCCCCCGGCTTTTCGATGGATCGCCGGGCCAAACTCCGCATGGCGCATGCGCTCGAGGCGCTGGGTGTGGACATCATCGAGGCCGGCTTCCCCAGCGCCTCGCCGGACGATTTCGCCTCGGTCGCGGAGATTGCCCGCGTGCTGCGCGGCCCCACCGTGTGCGGCCTGGCGCGCTGCCACGACAACGACATCGACGCCTGCGGCCGCGCGCTGGAAGCGGCGCGCCACGGGCGCATCCACCTGTTCCTGTCCACCAGTCCGCTGCATCGCGAGCACAAGCTCAACATGAGCAAGCAGCAGGTGATCGACACCGCCTGCGCGGCGATCGAACGCGCCAAGCAGCTGTGCCACGAGGTGGAGTTCTCCGCCGAAGACGCCATGCGCACCGAGCCGGAATACCTGGTCGAGGTGTTCAGCGCGGCCATTGCGGCCGGCGCCACCACGGTGAACGTGCCCGATACCGTCGGCTACACCACGCCCATCGAAATGGCCGAGCGCATCACCTACCTGCGCCGGAACGTGCGCGGGGCAGACAAAGTGATCTTTTCCACTCACTGCCACGACGATCTGGGCATGGCAGTCGCCAACAGCCTCGCCGGCGTCGCGGCCGGTGCGCGCCAGGTGGAATGCACCATCAACGGCATCGGCGAGCGCGCCGGCAATGCCTCGATGGAAGAAGTGGTGATGGCGCTGCGTGTGCGCGCCGCCTACTTCGGCGTGGATACCGGCATCGACGCGCGCAAGCTCTACCCGACCTCGCGCCTGCTGACCCAGTTGACCGGGCAAGCCGTCGCGCGCAACAAGGCCGTGGTGGGCGATAACGCGTTCGCGCACGAGTCCGGCATCCATCAACACGGCATGCTCAAGCATCGCGGCACGTACGAGATCATGCGTCCACAGGATGTGGGCATGGGCGAAACGCGGCTGGTGCTGGGCAAGCACTCGGGCCGTCATGCCCTGCGCCAGCGTCTGCAGAGCCTGGGCCACGAGGTGGACGAAGCGGCGATGGACAACATCTTCGCGCGCTTCAAAGCCCTGGCCGACAAGAAGCGCGAAGTGCATGACCAGGACCTGGAAGCGATCGCACTGGGCATGGACCCGGAAGCGACCGGCCCCTGGCGCATCGTGCAGCTCAACACCAACTCGCACCTGGGCGGCAGCGCGTCGGCATCGGTGAAGCTGACTCACGACAGCGGCCATGAAGTGGGCGAAGCCGCGATCGGCGACGGCCCGGTCGATGCCGTGTTGCGCGCGATCGAACGCGCCACCGGGACTTCGCTCGATGTCACCCAGTTCCAGGTGCGCGCCGTGAGCGAAGGCGGCGACGCGCAAGGCCAGGCCCAACTCACCGCGCGCCACGCCGAGCGCGACTGGCGCGGTTCTGGCGTAAGCACCGACATCATCGAGGCGACCGCGCATGCCGCGCTCGCCATCGTCAACCGCATCGAACGACAACAACCCGTGTCGCCACGGGCTGCGGTCGCGAGCCTGTGAAACCGAGGAGCTACCCATGACGACGCCCTTCCTCTGGCACAACGGCCAGATCAAACCCTGGACCGAGGCTACGGTCCACGTCAGCACCCACGCGCTGCACTACGGTTCCTCGGTATTCGAAGGCGAGCGCGTGTACGCCACGCCGCAGGGCCCGGCCTATTTCCGCCTCGCCGATCACACCCGCCGCCTGTTCGAGTCGGCGCGCATCTACGAGATCGAGATCGGCTACAGCGAAGAGGAAATCAACGCGGCCTGCCAGGAAGTGATCCGCGCCAATCGCATGAAGTCCGCCTACGTGCGTCCCATCGTGTTCCGCGGCGCGGGTGGCCTTGGCGTGTTGCCGAAGGCCGATTCGCCGGTGGACGTGGCGATCATGGCGCTGGAATGGGGCGCATACCTGGGCGATGCGCTGGAACACGGCGCCGACGTGTGCGTGTCCTCGTGGCAGCGCCCGGCGCCGAACACCTTTCCGAGCTGGGCCAAGGCCGGCGGCAATTACCTCAGCAGCCAGCTGATCGCACTCGAAGCGCGCCGCGGCGGCTACGCCGAAGGCATCGCCCTGGGCCATAACGGCCTGCTGAGCGAAGGCGCCGGCGAAAACCTGTTCCTGGTGAAGAACAACAAGCTGCTCACGCCGCCGACCAGCGCCGGCATCCTGGCCGGCATCACGCGCGAATCGGTGATCACGCTGGCTGGCGAATTGGGCATCGTGGTGGAAGAACGCG
Source organism: Dyella japonica DSM 16301 (assembly GCF_001010355.1). Lineage (GTDB taxonomy): Bacteria > Pseudomonadota > Gammaproteobacteria > Xanthomonadales > Rhodanobacteraceae > Dyella > Dyella japonica. Next base: position 54,920 of record NZ_JPLA01000012.1, read on the forward strand.
ATCTGCCGCGTGAGGCGCTGTACACCGCCGACGAGATCTTCATGACAGGCACCGCCGCGGAAATCACGCCGGTGCGTTCGGTGGATCGCAAACCCGTCGGCGCTGGCCGCCCTGGCGATGTCACGCGTGCGCTGCAGAAGGCTTTCTTTGGTTTGTTTGATGGCACCACAGCTGACCAGTGGGGCTGGCTCACGGCTGTATCCAATGTGGTCGTCCCTGACCACGAAGATCAAAAAGCGGCCATCCATGGCCGCACTCCTCAACAACAACCCGCTTCGTTGGGAGCGACGGCATGACCGCAAAGACATTGTTCGAAAAGGTGTGGGATGCGCATGTCGTCGCTGCCGAAAGCGCCGACACGCCTGCGATCCTCTACATCGATCTGCACCTGGTGCATGAAGTGACCTCGCCGCAGGCCTTCAGCGAACTGCGCGAGCGCGGCCTGAAGCTGCGTCGCCCGGACCGCATGCTCGCCACGCTGGATCACTCCACGCCCACCCTGCCCGCGGGCGCCGATGGCGAGCGACCCTACGCCAACGCCGAAGCCAAGGCGCAGGTATCGCAGCTGGAAACCAACTGCCGCGAGTTCGGCGTGGAGCTGCACGGCTGGAACAGCCGCGACCGCGGCATCGTGCATGTGTTCGGCCCGGAACTGGGCGCCACCCAGCCCGGCATGACCATCGTCTGCGGCGACAGCCACACCTCCACGCACGGCGCGTTCGGCGCGCTGGCGTTCGGCATTGGCACCACCGAGGTGGGCCATGTGATGGCCACGCAGTGCCTGCTTCAGCGCAAGGCGAAGACGCTGGCCATCCACGTGGACGGTCATCTGTCCGCCGGCGTGGGCGCGAAGGACCTGATCCTGCACATCATCGGCGAGATCGGCGTGGACGGCGGCACCGGCTACGTCATCGAATATCGCGGCGACGCCATCGAGCAGCTGTCGATGGAAGAGCGCATGACGGTGTGCAATATGTCGATCGAAGCCGGCGCACGTGCTGGCATGATCGCGCCGGACGAAACCACCTTCGCCTGGCTCAAAGGCCGTCCCCGCGCACCGCAGGGAGCCGCGTGGGATGCAGCGGTCGCACGCTGGAAGTCGCTGCGCACCGATGATGGTGCCGAATACGACCGCGAAGTGCGCATCGACGCGAGCAAGGTGCGCCCCACCGTCACCTACGGCACGCATCCGGGCATGGCCATCGCGATGGACAAGCCCGTGCCGGCAGCACGCAACGCGCAGGAAAAGCGCGCGCTGGATTACATGAAGGCCGAGGCGGGCAAGCCGATGCAGGGCACGCCGGTCGACGTGGTGTTCGTCGGCAGCTGTACGAACTCGCGCCTGTCCGACCTGCGTGAGGCCGCGCATGTGTTGCGCGGCCGTCGCGTCGCCGACGGTGTGCGCATGCTGGTCGTGCCCGGTTCCGAAGCGGTGCGCCGCGATGCGGAGAATGAAGGTCTGCATCACGTCTTCACCGCCGCGGGCGCCGAGTGGCGTGAGCCGGGCTGCTCGATGTGCATCGCCATGAATGGCGACTTTGCACAGCCGGGGCAGCTGGTGGTGAGCACCTCCAATCGCAATTTCGAAGGGCGCCAGGGCAAGGGCGCACGGACGGTGCTGGCTAGTCCCGCCACTGCGGCTGCATCGGCTGTCGCGGGGCGCATTGCTGATCCGCGTGAGTATGCGACGGAGGTGGCGGCATGAAGGCGCGAGCTTTTCTTCCTCTCCCCTGCGGGGAGAGGACCGAGGTGAGGGGCCAGTCTTGCCTCAGTCCGATATCAGAGCGCGCTTCGATGTGCGCAGCCGCGAGCACCCGCCCCTCATCCGCCCCTTCGGGGCACCTTCTCCCCGGAGGGGAGAAGGGATTTTGTCCTTTGGAGGTTTTTTGATGCGCCCTATCACCCGCCTCCACTCCCGTACCGCCGTGCTGCCGGACGAGAACATCGACACCGACCGCATCATTCCCGCGCGCTTCCTCACCACCACCGAACGCGCCGGCCTGGGCAAGCTGTGCTTCAACGACTGGCGCTACCAGGCCGAAGGCAGCGACAACCCGACGTTTCCGCTCAACCAGCCGCAGGCACGAGGTTGCTCCATCCTCGTTGCCGGCCGCAATTTCGGCTGCGGCTCCTCGCGCGAACACGCGCCGTGGGCGCTGCTCGACTACGGCATCCAGGCGGTGCTGTGCAGCGAGATCGCGGACATCTTCCGCAACAACGCACTGAAGAACGGCCTGCTCGCCATCGTGCTGGACGAAGCCGAACACCGCTGGTTGCTGGAGCACCCGGGCATCGAGCTGTCCATCGACGTGAAGGAGCAGGTGATCGCCCTGCCCGACGGCGGCCACATCCATTTTCAGCTCGAAGCGTTCGCACGTCACTGCCTGCTCAACGGCGTCGACCAGCTCGGTTATCTGCAACAGCACAGCGATGCCATCGCTGCCTACGAACAACGCACGGAGAAAGCCGCATGAGAGCGCACATCGTCACCCTGCCCGGCGACGGCGTCGGCCCTGAAGTCACCGCAGCGGCCGTGGCCGTGCTCGATGCCGTCGCGGCGCACTACGACCATCACTTCCATTTCGAAGAACACCTGATCGGCGGCTGCGCCATCGATGCGACCGGCGAACCCTTGCCGACCGCCTCACTCGAGGCCTGCAAGTCCGCTGATGCCGTGCTGCTCGGTGCGGTGGGTGGACCGAAGTGGTCCGATCCGAATGCACCGGTGCGCCCCGAACAAGGCCTGCTGGCGTTGCGCGCGGCGCTGGGCGTGTACGCCAACCTGCGTCCGCTGCAGGTGCATCCCGCACTGGCGGACTTGTCGCCGCTCAAGAACGAGAAGCTCAAGAACGTCGACGTGCTGTTCGTGCGCGAACTCACCGGCGGCGCGTATTTCGGCGCCAAGACGCGCACCATCGACACCGCCATCGACGAATGCAAATACACCGTGGCGGAAGTCGAGCGCGTGACGCGCCGTGCCTTCCAGCTGGCGCGCGAACGCCGCAAGCACGTCACCTCGGTGGACAAGGCCAATGTGCTGGAGACTTCGCGCCTGTGGCGCAGCACCGTGCAGCGCATCGCCAATGAGTTCCCCGACGTGAAGCTGGAACACCAGCTGGTCGATTCGATGGCCATGCTGCTGCTCACCCAGCCGGGCAAGTACGACGTGGTGGTCACCGAGAACCTGTTCGGCGACATCCTCACCGACGAAGCCGCCGCGCTGGCCGGCTCGCTGGGCCTGCTGCCTTCGGCCTCGCTGGGCGAAGGCAAGGGTGGACTGTATGAGCCTATCCACGGTTCCGCGCCGGATATCGCCGGCCAGGGTGTGGCCAACCCCATCGGCGCGATTCTCTCCACCGCGATGCTGCTGCGTCATTCGCTGGGGCTGGAAGAAGAAGCCAGCACGGTGGAAGCGGCGGTGGCCGAAGTGCTGGAACGCGGCCCGCATACCCGCGACATCGGCGGCGATGCCGGCACGCAGCAGGTACTGGAGGCGGTGTTGGCCGCCATCGACGAGCACGCCTGCAACGCGGCGGCCTTTCTTCGCTGGGGGCGCGCCTGTGGCTGAGTCATTCGAGCACACCTCAAGGAACACCCATGCGCAGTGACCTGATCAAGACCGGCCCCGACCGTGCCCCCGCGCGCGCCATGCTGCGCGCCACCGGCCTGGACGACGAAGCGATCGCCAAGCCGCTGGTGGCGGTGGTGCACACCTGGTCCAACGTCAGCCCGTGCAACCTCAATCTGCGCGAGCTGGCCGAACATGTCGCCGACGGCATCCGCGCCGCGGGCGGCACGCCGGTGGAGTTCAACACCATCGCCGTGACCGACGGCATCGCCATGGGTACACCGGGCATGCGCGCCTCGCTGATCAGTCGCGAGGTGATCACCGATTCCATCGAGCTGGCCGTCGATGGCCATTGCCTGGATGCGATGGTGGTGCTGTGCGGCTGCGACAAGACCATTCCTGCCGCTGCGATGGCGATGGCGCGACTCAATATCCCAGCCGTCGCGATGTACGGCGGCACGATTGCGCACGGCACCCACGACAACCATCCGATCACCATCCAGCAAGTATTCGAGGCGGTCGGTGCGCACGGCGCGGGCAAGATCAGCGATGCCGAACTGACTTCGGTGGAACGCGATGCCTGCCCCGGTGCCGGTGCATGCGGTGGCCAATTCACCGCCAACACGATGGCGATGGTGCTATCCACGCTGGGCCTGTCACCGCTGGGCTTCAATGACATTCCCGCCACGCATCCCGCCAAAGCCGTGGCCGCACGCCGCTGTGGCGAGCTGGTGATGGAGTGCCTGAAGGAAAACCGCACGCCACGCGAACTGCTCACCGAGACCGCGTTCCGCAATGCCGCGCGCATGGTCGCCGCCACCGCCGGTTCGACCAACGCCGTGCTTCATCTGCTCGCCATCGCGCGCGAAGCGGGCACGCCGTGGACGCTGGAGGATTTCGAGCCGGCTTCCAAGCACACGCCGGTGATTGCCGACTTGCTGCCTGGTGGCCGTTACACGGCCGTGGAAATGTTCGGCGCCGGCGGCAGCGCACGCGTGGCGGAGGAACTGATCGCCGCGGGCATGCTGACCGATGCGCCCACCGTCACCGGTCGCAGCCTGTTCGATGAAGTGGCTGCAGCGCCCCGAGCAGAAACGCAGGATGTGGTGCATCCGGTGTCAAAGCCGCTGAAGCCGCGCGGTGGCTATTCCATCCTCTACGGCAATCTCGCGCCGGAAGGCTGCATCCTCAAGCTCGCCGGCAAGGGCGCCAACCACTTCGAAGGACGCGCCCGCGTATTCGAAAGCGAAGAGCAGGCGTTTGCCGCCGTGCAGGGCGGCGGCATCGAGAAGGGTGACGTGATCGTGATCCGCAACGAAGGACCTGCGGGCGGCCCCGGCATGCGCGAGATGCTGGGCGTCACCGCCGCGCTGATCGGCCGTGGCATGGGCGACGACGTGGCCCTGATCACCGACGGCCGTTTCTCCGGCGCCACCCACGGCTATATGGTCGGCCATATCGCACCGGAAGCCGCGCGCGGCGGCCCGATTGCGCTGCTGCACGAGGGCGATCGCATCCGCATCGACGCCGAATCACGCCAGATCAGCACCACCGCCGACCTCGCCTCACGCCGCGCCAGCTGGCAACCGCCTGCACCCAAGGTCACGCGCGGCGCCATGGCCAAGTACGTCTCACTGGTGGGCTCCGCTTCTGAGGGAGCCACCACGCAACCCATCGCATCACGCAGTCCATCCGCCTCTGTTTCCCGACACGTCAACGAAGACACGACCGCAGGAGTCACCGCATGAGCAGCAATACCACCAACGACACGCTGGCCAAGGCCCGCATCGCCGTCCTGGGCTTTGGCAGCCAGGGCCGCGCCCACGCACTCAACCTGCGCGACTCCGGTCTCGACGTGGTGGTTGGCCTGCGCAAGGGTGGCCCTTCGTGGGAGAAGGCCCGCGGCGAAGGCTTCACCGTGGCCGAGCCGGGCGAGGCCGTGAAGGACGCCGACCTGGTCGCCGTGCTCACACCGGACATGGTGCAGCCGCAGCTGTATCGCGAGCACATCGAGCCGAACATCAAGCCGGGTGCAGCCCTGCTGTTCGCGCACGGCTTCAACGTGCACTTCAAGCAGATCGACCCGCGCGCCGACATCGACGTGATCCTGGTGGCGCCCAAGGGCCCGGGCGCACTGGTGCGTCGCGAATACGAAATCGGTCGTGGCGTGCCCAGCATCTGGGCCGTGCACCAGGACGTCAGCGGTAACGCCGAAGCGAGAGCCAAGGCTTATGCCGACGGCATCGGCGGTGGTCGCGCGCTGTTGATCAAGACCGATTTCAAGGAAGAGACCGAGACCGATCTGTTCGGCGAACAGGCCGTGCTGTGCGGCGGCGCCAGCTCGCTGGTGCAGGCTGGTTTCGAGACCCTGGTGGAAGCCGGCTACCAGCCGGAAATCGCCTATTACGAAGTGCTGCACGAATTGAAGCTGATCGTGGATCTGTTCTACGAGGGCGGCATTGCTCGCATGCTGGAGTTCGTCTCCGAGACGGCGCAGTACGGCGACTACGTGAGCGGTCCGCGCGTGATCGATGCCGGCACCAAGGCGCGCATGAAGGACGTGCTCACCGACATCCAGGACGGCACCTTCGCGCGCAACTGGATCGCCGAGTACCAGGCCGGCCTGCCGAACTACAAGAAGTTCAAGCAGGCGGACCTGGAGCATCCGGTGGAGCAGGTCGGCGCCAAGCTGCGTGCACGCATGCCGTGGCTGCAGGCGAATGCGCCCAAGCCTTCGGCGGAGCCGCTCAAGAAAGTAGGTTGATGTTTGGCTCGTCATTCCTGTGAACGCAGGGATGACGAGCAGAGTTTTCGGCGACATCAAAGGTTGTTGTTCGACTTAAGAGGGGTGCTTATCCCGCAAGCACGCAAGACCCTTCCTGGCCCTCCCCCGATGATTGGGGGGAGGGCACTTTTCCAAGCAATTCGACCCGCCGAAGCATCGGCGCATCCTGGGGAACCCGACCATCGTGAACGTGCCACTGCAACGTGCTCTTGAAAGTCGCGACATGCCCGCATCGACACATGCGCTCGCCGGCCAGACCATGAGCGGTGCAGAAGTCGTCGTCCAGGTATTGGCCGATGAAGGCGTCGACGTGCTGTTCGGCTATTCGGGTGGCGCCATCCTGCCGGTGTACGACGCGGTCTTCCGATTCAATGCCACGCATCTGTCGCCGATGGGTGGCGAGCCGATGCCTTTGATCGTGCCCGCCAACGAGCAGGGCGCCGGTTTCATGGCCGCCGGCTATGCGCGCGCGTCGGGCAAGGTGGGCGTAGCGATCGTCACCTCCGGCCCCGGCGCTACCAATATGGTCACGCCAGTGCGCGATGCGATGTCCGACTCCGTGCCGATGGTGGTGATCTGCGGCCAGGTGCCTACCGGCGCGCTCGGCAGCGACGCCTTCCAGGAGGCGCCGGTCAGCAACATCATGAGTCCGTGCGCCAAGCACGTGTTCCTGCTCACCGACCCCGCGCGTCTTGAAGCGACGCTGCGCACGGCGTTCGAGATCGCCCGCAGTGGCCGGCCGGGTCCGGTCGTGGTGGATATTCCCAAGGACGTGCAGAACAGTCCGCTCACTTTCGCCGGCGAAGGCACGCTGCCGATTCCCGGCTACCGCGCACGCCAGCACGCCATCCAGAACGCGCGCGTCGATGACCTCCAGTGCGAGGCCTTCTTCGACGCCCTGGCCAAGGCGAAGCGGCCGCTGATCTATGCGGGCGGCGGCATCATTTCGGCCGAGTCCTCTGCCACGCTGCGCGCCTTCGTCAAGCAGTTCGGCCTGCCGGTGACCACCACCCTGATGGGCATCGGCGCGATGGACACCACCGAGCCGCTCGCCTTGCACATGCTGGGCATGCACGGCACGGCCTATGCGAATTACGCGGTCGAGGACTGCGACTTCCTGCTCGCGCTCGGTGCGCGTTTCGACGACCGCGTGGCCAGCGTGCCGGAGCGCTTTGCACCGCATGCACGCTTCATTGCGCAGATCGACATCGACCCGGCGGAGATCGGCAAGGTGAAGACCGTGCACTGGCATCACCACGGCGACCTCGACGCCACGCTGTCGCGCCTTCATCAGTACGGCATCCGCCACGGCCTGCACTTTGCGAACGACGGGCGCTACGCGGACTGGCACGCGCATATTGCCGCGCTCAAGCACACGCATGCGCTGAACTACGACCGTGACAGCGCGCTGATCCAGCCGCAGGCGGTGATCCAGGCGATCAACGAACACACGCAGGGCCGCGCGGTGATCAGCACCGGCGTGGGCCAGCACCAGATGTGGGCCGCGCAGTACTTCGATTTCCGCGAGCCCCGCCATTGGCTCACCTCCGGCTCCATGGGCACGATGGGCTTCGGCCTGCCCGCCGCCATCGGCGCGCAGTTCGCGCGGCGCGACGCGGTGGTGATCGACATCGATGGCGATGCCAGCATCCGCATGAACCTGGGCGAGCTGGAAACCGTCACCACCTATGGCCTGCCGGTGAAAGTGGTGGTGCTCAACAACATCGGCGACGGCATGGTGCGGCAGTGGCAGAAGCTGTTCTTCCGCGGGCGCTTTGCTTCGTCGGACAAGAGCCTGCACAAGAAGGACTTCATCAAGGCTGCGCAGGCCGACGGGTTCGAGTGGGCGAAGCGGCTGGAAGACAAAGCCGAACTGGCCGAGACGATCGCGGACTTTCTTGCCTTTGAAGGCCCGGCGTTTCTCGAGGTCATGATCGACCCGGATGCCGGTGTGTATCCGATGGTGGGTCCGGGGGCGACGTATGCGCAGATGATTACGGGCGATTTCATTCCGTCGCGGGTGGCGCCGGCTGAGACGGAAGAGACGGCAAGCGACATGTTTTAGGGGCAGAAGTGAGTGAACAGGAGTGAGAAGCAAGAGAGAGGCTCGCTTCTCTCACTCCTCACTCCTCTCAACTCACTCCTTGCACCGACTCACACCGACTCTGGAGTCATCATGAAACACACCCTTTCCATCCTGCTGCAAAACGAATCCGGCGCCCTGATGCGCGTGGCCGGCCTGTTCGCCGCGCGTCACTGCAATATCGACACGCTCACCGTCGCCGCCACGGAAGATCCCGCCGTATCGCAACTCACCCTGGTGCTGCATGGCGCGGACGCCACCGTCGAACAGATCATCAAGCAGACGCGCAAGCTGGTGGACGTGATCGAAGTGAGCCACCCGCTCGCCACGCCATGAATGCGCTCGCTGCCACGCTCGACACCACTGACCCGCTGAGCGAACACGAACTGTTGCGCCAGACGGTGGGTGCGCGCGTCTACGATGTGGCGCGCGAAACCGCGCTGGAGCCGGCGACGCTGCTGTCCACGCGACTGGGCCAGCGGGTCTTGCTCAAGCGCGAAGACCAGCAACCGGTTTTCTCGTTCAAGCTGCGCGGCGCGTACAACCGCATGTGCCAGCTGGATGCGGCGCAACGCGCACGCGGCGTAATCGCCGCTTCGGCGGGCAATCATGCGCAAGGCGTAGCGCTGGCGGCGGCGCGGCTGGGCATACACGCCGTGATCGTGATGCCGGTGACGGCGCCCCAGGTGAAGGTGGACGCGGTGCGCCGCTTTGGTGGCGAACAGGTCGACATCGTGCTGACCGGCGACTCCTATAGCGATGCGCAGGCCGCGGCGGCGCGACTGCAGCACGACCACGGCTACACCTTCGTCCATCCCTTCGACGATCCCGCGGTGATCGCAGGGCAGGCCACCGTCGGCATGGAAATCCTGCGCCAGCATGCGGGGCCGCTGCACGCGATCTTCGTCCCCGTGGGCGGAGGCGGTCTGCTCGCGGGTGTGGCGGCTTATGTGAAGGCCTTGCGTCCGGAGGTGAAGGTGATCGGCGTGCAGACCTGCGACTCCGATGCGATGGTGCAATCGCTGGAGGCAGGCGCACCGGTGACCTTGACGGAAGTCGGACTGTTCGCCGACGGCACGGCCGTGAAGCGCGTCGGCGAACTCACCTTCGCGCTGTGCCAGCGCCATGTGGACGCCATGCTGCGGGTGGATACGGACGCGATCTGCGCGGCCATCCGCGATGTCTTCCAGGACACCCGCAGCGTGCCCGAGCCCGCCGGCGCGCTGGCTCTGGCCGGCCTGAAGCAATACGTCGCCATGCACGGCGCGTCGGAACACCCCATGGTTGCCGTGGTTTCGGGCGCCAATCTCAACTTCGACCGCCTGCGCTTTGTGGCCGAGCGCGCGGAAGTGGGCGAGCAGCGCGAAGCCGTGTTCGCGGTGACCATCCCCGAAGAACGCGGCAGCTTCCGCCGCTTCTGCGAGGCGCTGGACCAGCGCAGCATCACCGAATTCAACTATCGCATCGGCAATGCCAGCGAGGCGCATATCTTCGTTGGCGTGCAGACGGCGCACCGGGACGAGCGCGAAACCCTGATCGATGCGTTCCGGGCACACGGTTTCGGCGTGCTGGATCTCACCGACGACGAGCTCGCCAAACTGCATCTGCGCCACATGATAGGCGGCAGCTCACCGCTGGCACGCGACGAGCAGCTGTTCCGCTTCGAGTTTCCCGAACGGCCCGGGGCGCTCACACGCTTTCTGGGGCATATGCATCCGGATTGGAATATCAGTCTGTTCCATTACCGCAATCAGGGTGCGGATTACGGGCGCATCCTGGTGGGTATCCAGGTGCCGCCCGACGAACGCCTCCTGTTTCAGGCGTTTCTGGACACGCTCGGCTATCCGTTCCGCGACGAAAGTGAGAACCCGGCGTATCGGTTGTTGTTGAGGGAATGAGGCACGTCAGTCGCGCACAGGGTGCGCTCCCACAGTGAGCCCGCAGGTAGCTGGAACCTCCTGTGGGAGCGCACCCTGTGCGCGACGCTCTCCCTCACGACTCCACGACCTCCAACTCAAACACATGGTTGTCGTAGTCGCTGAAATACAGCGCCGTATCCTCGCGCGCCATCTGGTAGTCCAGCGCCAGCTCGTCCATGCGGCGCGCGCAATCGAGCTGCTCTTGCTTGGTCACGGCAAACGCGATGTGGTCGCCGTTGCGTGAGGCCGGCCCATTGCCGCGGATCAGGGCGAACTCCAGGCCCGCCAGCGCGACGATGACTTCGGGATGGCTGTCGGCCGGGTCTTCCTCGCGCAGGATGCGCGCATCCTCGAACACGCCGGTCAACAGGTGGGCCGTGCGCGTGGGGTGGGCAACGATCAGGGCGACGTGGCTCAGGGCTTTGGGCATGGACTGGCCTCCGGTCGGGAAAGGGAAAGTGTAGGCCGCTTTGTGACCGTGTTGCGACAACACGCGCCCCGCAAACCGGCGCTGCGTCACGCCACCCATGACGGTGGGCCACGCTACACTTGATGGATGGCTCCTACATCCCGCAAGCGCCAGCGGCGCAACCTGCCGACCACGAGTACACCGCGTCCGCGTCCTGCCGTGGGCCCCAAGCCGGCGCGCTCCGCGCAGCCGTCGGATAGTTCTTCCCGCGCCACGCGCGTACTCGACTGGCTGCTGCAGCGCTTGCCGGCGCCCTATCGCAGCAAGGCGCGCGACTATCTGGTGCTGACCCGCATGGATCGCCCGATCGGCGCGCTGCTGTTGCTGTGGCCGACCTGGTGGGCGCTGTGGCTGGCCGCCTCAGATTTCCCACCGCTGAAGCTGCTGGTGATCTTCACGCTGGGCGTGTTCTCGATGCGCGCGGCCGGTTGCGCCATCAACGATTTCGCCGACCGCAAGCTCGATCCCCAGGTGGAACGCACCGCGGGGCGGCCCATCGCCGCGGGGCGCGTGACGCCGCGCGAGGCCTTGATCATCTTCGCCAGCCTGCTGGTGTTCTCCTTCGTGCTGGTGCTGTTCACCAACAAGCTCACCATCTGGCTGTCCTTCGCGGGCGCCGGTTTGGCGGCGATCTACCCGTTCACCAAGCGCTACACGCACCTGCCGCAGGTGGTGCTGGGCGCGGCATTCGGCTGGGCCATCCCGATGGCGTTCGCGGCCGTGATGAATACCGTGCCGCCGGTGGGCTGGCTGCTGTTCATCGCCAACATCCTGTGGTCGGTGGTGTACGACACCCAGTACGCCATGGTCGATCGCGACGAGGACATCAAGGCCGGCGCCAAATCCACCGCGATCCTGTTTGGCGACGCGGATCTGCCGATTCTCGGCATCCTGATGGCCACCTTCCTGCTGGCCATGCTGCTGGTCGGCCAGCGCGCAACGCTGGGCTGGCCCTACTGGCTGAGCCTGCTGGTGGCGGCTGGCCTGTTCGGCTGGCAGCTGTGGCGCATCCGCAGCCACGACCGCGCCGCCTGCCTGTGGGCCTTCCGCAACAACAACTGGCTGGGCATGGCGGTGTGGATCGGCATCGTGCTGGCGCTGGCGTTCCGCTAAGCCGCGTCACCCCTCTTCCCCTGTGGGAGCGCACCCTGTGCGCGACGCGGCATCGCCGATCGCCGCGCCGCCGGGTTGTCGCGCACAGGGTGCGCTCCCACAGGGACTGTCCACGCCCCGTGCAACTCCGCTGCCCTACCCTGTCGATTCCACGCGGGGTCGTTCGTCGTGTGCATAAGAGCCACACCACCACAGGAGCAAGCACATGCGATTCGTAGCCATGGTCAGGGCCACCCGGGCCTCCGAGGCCGGCGAGATGCCGAGCGAGAAACTGCTGACCGAGATGACCCGCTTCAACGAGGAGCTGGTCAAGGCCGGCGTGATGCTGGCCGGCGAAGGCCTGCATCCCAGCCGCAGCGGTGCGCGCGTGCGCTATGAGGGCGACCGGCGTACCGTCATCGACGGCCCGTTTACGGAAACCAAGGAATTGATCGCCGGTTTCTGGGTGCTGCAGCTGAGCTCGCTGGAAGAAGCCATCGAGTGGATGAAGCGCGCACCCAACCCGTTCGAGGACGGCGCCTCGGAGATCGAGATCCGCCGCGTGTTCGAAGCGGAGGATTTCGGCGATGCCTTCACGCCCGAAGCGCGCGAGCTGGAAGCCCAGCAGCGCGCCCGCCTGGGCGATCCACGCTGAACCCACCAGGAGATGGCGCCATGCTGATCCAGCCTTATCTGTTCTTCGACGGCCGCTGCGAGGAAGCCCTCGCCTTCTACGGCAAGGCCGTGGGCGCACAGGTGCAAACGCTGGTCCGCTTCAAGGACAGCCCCGAACAGCCGGGCGACCAGGCCGCCGGTCCGCGCCCGCCGCATGGCGAGAAGATCATGCATGCCTCGATGCGGATCGGCGAATCGCTGGTCAATGCGTCCGATGGCGAATGCGGCGGCACGCCGGATTTCCGTGGCTTTTCGCTGGTGATCAACGCCAAGGACGACAGCGAAGCCAAGCGCTCGTTCGACGCCTTGCTGGAGGACGGCGGCGAGGTGGCCCTGCCGCTGTCCAAGACCTTCTTCGCCTCCAGCTTCGGCATGCTGCGCGATCGCTTCGGCGTGCACTGGATGGTGATGTCGCCGCCCTGATCCCGGCGGCATGGTGCGCGCGAACTTGCGCCGCCACCGGCGTGGTGTTGTGATCGGCGGCCATGACGGCCACTGATATCCATCGCACCATCGAAGCGGTCTGGCGCATGGAATCGCCACGCCTGATCGCCGGCCTCGCCCGCATCGTCCGCGATGTGGGCGTGGCCGAGGAACTGGCGCAGGACGCGCTGGTCACGGCGCTGGAGCAGTGGCCGCAGACGGGAGTGCCGCGCAATCCGGGCGCCTGGCTGATGACCACCGCCAAGCATCGCGCGATCGACCAGATGCGACGCCATGCGCTGCATCGTCGCAAGGAAGGGGAACTGACGCGCGAGATCGAAGACCAGCTCGAACAATCCGTGGGAGACCCGGATGCCATGCTCGACAACCCGGTCGGTGATGATCTGCTCAGCCTGATATTCACAGCCTGCCATCCGGTGCTGTCCACCGAGGCGCGCGTGGCGTTGACGCTGCGCCTGCTCGGCGGCCTGACCACCAGCGAGATCGCGCGTGCCTTCCTGGTGCCCGAGCCCACGGTGGCGCAGCGCATCGTGCGCGCCAAGCGCACGCTCAGCGAGGCGCAGGTGCCGTTCGAAGTACCGCGCGGCGACGAACTCGCGATGCGCCTGGCCTCCGTGCTGGAAGTGGTCTATCTGATTTTCAACGAAGGCTACGCGGCCACCTCGGGCAGCGACTGGATGCGTCCGGCGCTATGCGAGGAAGCCATGCGCCTGGGCCGCGTACTGGCCGGGTTGGCGCCCAGCGAAGCCGAGGTGCACGGACTGGTCGCGCTGATGGAAATCCAGGCGTCGCGCACCGCCGCACGGCAGGGTCCGCACGGCGAGCCCATCCTGCTCGGCGAGCAGAACCGCGGGCGCTGGGATCAACTGCTGATCCAGCGTGGCCTGGCTGCGCTGCAACGCGCCGAAGCCCTGGGCGGCAGCGAACGTCCCTACACCTTGCAGGCGGCGATCGCTGCCTGTCATGCGCGGGCACGCACCGTCGAAGCGACCGACTGGCCACGCATTGCCGCGCTCTACGACACACTCGCACGCCGCCTGCCCTCGCCGGTGGTGGCGCTCAATCGTGCGGTGGCGCACGCGCAGGCATTTGGTCCTGAGGTAGGTCTGGGCCTGGTGGACGCACTGCGCGACGAGCCTTTGCTGCGCCACTATCACCTGCTGCCCAGCGTGCGCGGCGACCTGCTCGGCAAGCTGGGGCGACACAGCGAAGCGCGCGAGGAATTCGAGCGCGCCGCCTCGCTCACGCGCAACCTGCGCGAGCGGGAGTTGCTGTTGCAGCGTGCGGCGGCGAGCAGCGCGGCTTGAAGGCGATCAGGTCTTGCACAGCCGGTCAGCCCGATAAGCATCCAGGTTGGGCACGGCGCCATACATCCAGTCGACGAAGGCGTTGCGCTCGTACCACATCACTTCCATGTCCCACAGGCAGAACGAATAGCGCGACATATCCTCGACCCAGCCGGTGGCATCTTCCACCGCCACCGCGATGAACATCTCGTTGTCGTTGCCCCACCAGCCCAGCACCAGATAGCGCGCCTGCGCCGCTTCGTGGCAGATCGCGAAGGACGGTGTGCTCGACCAGGCGATGGCTCGCGCGCTTTTCATCGCCGCCATGCGCGGCAGATAGCGCGAGATATCGACCGCTGCGTCGCTGGCGGCAATCGTGTAGACCTTGATGCCATCGGCGTCGGTATCGGCGGGCAGGTTCACAATGGGGCGGGGGCGATACATGGCCTTGGCTTCCTCTGGGCGTGATCGAAGAGCGCGGCGCGCCAGCCCATCATCGCACTCCATTGCGCCCCGGCGTATCTGCCGATTAAATGGCGCGTCGAGTTCCCACGGGAACCCGTGGCCGCCCATCGGCCGTCCTCGCATCGAAGCGCAGTTCCCCCTCTGTCCGTTCATCGTGAAGGAGCAAGGCATGGAACGTTCGTATCGGGCATCAACCACCGCGCTGGCCGGTGGCGACGCGTGGATCCACGGCGCTGCCGAACCCCTGGCACAGGCACGCCTGTCCCAGCAGTGGCTGGCGCTCTGCATGATGTCGCTGGGTGCGCTGGGTTTCATCTACGGCGACGTCGCGCTGGTATGGCAGCACCTGCCGATCGAGCACATGCCGGGCGCGCGACCCATCGCCTATCTGTTCGCGCTGATCGAACTGGTGGCCGGCATCGGCCTGCTGCTGCGCCAGTGGGCCAAGCCCGCCTCGGCGTTGCTGGTGGCCTTCATGCTGGTGTGGACGGTATTGCTCAAACTTCCCGCCGTGATCGTGGTGCCGTCGATGGAAGCCACCTGGCTGGGCTTTGGCGAGATCGCCGTGATCTTCGCGGGTGCCTGGGTGTTGTTCGCCTGCCACATGGGCGAATACCGTGGCTGGTTGCGCCCCCTGACCGGACGACGCGGCGTGCGCGCGGCGCGCGTGGTGTTTGCGCTATCGCTGCCGATGATCGGGCTGTCTCATTTTGTTTACAGCGAGCAGACCGTGGCGCTGGTGCCGAGCTGGCTGCCGTATCCACTCGGCTGGGCGTACTTCACCGGCGCCTGCAGCATCGCCGCGTGCCTGGCGGTGCTGTTCGGCGTGCTGCCGCAGCTGGCGGCGCGGCTCGAAGCGGTGATGCTGTGGATCATCACCTTGCTGGTCTGGGTGCCCACCGTGTTCTCGGCGCCGCACGACCGCACGGGTTGGACGGCGCTGGCGATTTCCGCCGCCATCGCCTGTGGCGCCTGGGTCGTGGCCGACTCGTATCGAGCGGTCCCCTATCGTTCCGCCTGATAACTGTGCACTGCATCGAGCACGCGCGCTGAATACACCAGCGCCGCGCCGGCATTCATGGCCACCGCCACGCCCAGGGCCTCGGCAATTTCGTCCTGGCTGGCGCCCTGCTTCAGCGCCTCGGCGGTGTGCACGGTGATGCAGCCGTCGCAGCGCGTAGTGACGGCGACCGCCAGCGAGATCAGTTCGCGCGTCTTGGCGTCCAGATGGCCGGTCTTGCTGCCGGCGGCGGACAGGGTCTGGTAGCCGGCCACGGTGTCGGGGCTCAGTTTGGCGATCTCGCCAATGCGGCCGAGCAGCTGTTTGCGGTATTCAGGCCAATTCAGCATGGGGCTCTCCTGGGGACACAACACCCTCATGCTGCGCCCGATCGATGAGCGGGGTGAATAAGCCAGCATGGATACCTCGATGGTGTGGTGCCGGACGGCCCGCGTCTTGCAAGTCGTCTGAAAAACATCGCAAAACCCGCGTGCAGGGCTTGGTATTGCGGATCCGTTCTGTTCGAATCACAGACACAAGCGCCAACCGGTGACCGAGGAAATCGCACATGCATCAAACTGGGTTTGAAGGCGCCTTGTTCGCATCCATTGGCCTCTCTCCGCTTGCGACCCTGGTCACCAACCCGCGTCTGCCCGACAACCCCATCGTCTGCGTCAATGCCGCGTTCTGCGAGCTCACCGGCTACCAGGAAGGCGAAATCCTGGGCCGAAACTGCCGCTTCCTGCAGGGCGCCGGCAGCGAGCCCGACCAGCGTGCCCTGCTGCGCGACGCCATCGCCAATGGGCGCCCCTCGCTGACGGTGCTCACCAATTACCGCAAGGACGGCACCGCGTTCCGCAATGCCGTGATGGTGGCGCCGCTGATCGGCGCCGATGGCACCGTGGAGTACTTCATCGGCTCGCAGATGGACGTCTCCGGCACGCCCGATCGCGCGCACAACCAGCGCATCGCCCATGCCTCGGCCCTGGTCGATGCGCTCACGCCCCGGCAAAAGCAGGTGCTGGAACATATGTCGCGCGGCATGCGCAACAAGCAGATCGGCGACTTGCTGGGCATCGAGGAAAAGACCGTGAAGATGCATCGCGCCAGCCTGCTCAAGCGACTGGGGGCAACCACCAGCGCCGATGCCATCCGCATCGCGATCGAGGCGCGCAGTCCGCACTGACAACGTTGTCGTTCGCCGACCCTGGTCTAAAGGTCGTATTGCCCTGGAAACGATGCCAACGTTAGAAAAGCGCAGGGGGAATCCACGATCCCGCTGGTCGTGCTGCCAGTGGCTTGCCACGCGGGATGACAGCGCGCGACAACCCCTCTGATCGCTGCGTCGGTGCCGCCGTTGCGTGCACCGTCCGGACTGATCGGCCGTGCTTTGGAACGCAGCAAGCGGGGATGTGCAGCGTCATGTGGCGGGAACTCGAAGGTTCCAGGGACAGCACCGCGCCGGAAGAAGGCAAGGTGGAAAGCCGCGCGCGATTTCTGGTCGATGCATCGTTTCCGTCGCGGGGCGTTGAATTATTGCGTTCGGCCGGCGCCCAGGTTTGGACGTCTGCCGACTGCGACCTGCTCGGTCAGACCGAGTCCGCCCATGTCGCTTATGCGCTGGAACGCGAACTGGTGCTGCTCACCTGCAATCCGGATTTTCTCGATCTGCAGCGATTTCCGCTGCAACGCGGCTCGGCCATCTTCGTGTTTCATTTCGGCAGCGGCTCGGTCAACGACCTGCGCCGCGCACTGCGCTGTCTCGCGCCCGTGCTCGGCAGCAGCTGTTTCAGTTCGGGTTGTACGGTGGAGGCCAGCAGCACGGGCTGGGCCCGCTACCACTGCCCAGGCAATGGCACGCGCCAGCGCCGCAAATACCGCCTCTGGCACGGCAAGCTGCAGGAGTGGCTGGGCGAATCCTGCGAAACCGCCTAGTGCTTCGCCGCTGGCGCGCGGGCCAGCGCCCAGACATCCACCTGTTGCACCCCTGCGCGCTTCAGCACGCGCGCACATTCGCCCAGCGTGGCGCCGGTGGTCATCACATCGTCGAACAGCGCCACATGCGCCGGCCAGCTCGTGCTCGGTTGTGCGGTGAAGGCGCCGCGCACATTGCGGCGACGCGCCAACGCGCCCAGCTCGGTTTGGGCCGGCGTGGCGCGCGAGCGGGTCAAGGCTTCGATCTGCAGCAAGGGACCAAGTCGGCTCGCCAGGGGTCTGGCCAGCTCGATCGCCTGGTTGTAGCCGCGTTCGCGCAGTCGGCCGACATGCAGCGGCACCGGCAGCAGCCACTCCGGCAACGCTGCGGGCGGCGATTCCCGCAGCCACAGAGAAGAGAGCACGCGGCCGGCGGCCAGGTCGGCGCCGAATTTGAAGCGCGATTCCAGCCGGTCCAGTGGCCACGCGTAGCGGAATGGCACCCACGCCGCATCCCACGGTGGCGGATGGCGCTGGCATTGGCCGCAAAGCGCGGCCGCTTGCGGCAGGGGCAGCGCGCAGCGGGCGCAACAGGCCTGGTTACGGGGAAGCTCGGCGGCGCAGGGGCGGCACAGATCCAGGCCATCGTCGCCGGCGGCGCCGCACAGCAGGCACCGGTAGGGGAGCACAAAGCGTTGCAGCGACTGGAGCAGGGGTCGCCAGAGTGGTAGCGCGTCCATGCGCAGGGTCGATCAGACTTTGGACTTGAACAAGGCCGCGTCGAGGATTGACCACAGATGGATGATCCAGCCCAGCCAGACGATCCACAGGATGGCGGCCAGCACGAACATCACCAGTGCGATCCAGAAACGCCCCTGCACCAGCTGGCCGAGCCCGGGGATGAAGAAACTGCAGATGGCTGCGAGCACGTTGCCCGAGCTGCCTTGTCCCGCACTCATGCCAGCCACTCCCGCTTGGTGAATGGCCCGATGGTAGCGGCAGCCATACGTCCGCGCATCGTCAACCGGCGACTTTCATTGAAAGTTGACAAGAAAACACGCGCTGCCACACTTGTCCTCATCCCCAACCCCAGAGCTGTCGCCATGGCCCAACCCATCCGTCACGACTGGACGCGCGCCGACGTGGCCGCGCTGTTCGCGCTGCCGTTCAACGAACTGCTGTTTCGCGCCCACAGCGTGCATCGCGAACACCACGATCCGAACGCGGTGCAGGTGTCCACCCTGCTCTCGATCAAGACCGGCGGCTGCCCGGAAGACTGTGCGTATTGCCCCCAGGCCGCGCGCTACGACACCGGCGTGCAGGCGCAGAAGCTGATGAGCGTGGAAGCCGTGCTGGAACGCGCCAAGGCCGCCAAGGACGCCGGCGCCAGCCGCTTCTGCATGGGCGCCGCCTGGCGCAGCCCGAAGGACCGCGACGTGCAGAAGGTCGCCGAGATCGTGCGCGCGGTGAAGGGCCTGGGCCTGGAGACCTGCGCCACGCTGGGCATGCTCAATGGCGAGCAGGCCAAGACCCTGAAGGGCGCCGGCCTCGATTTCTACAACCACAACCTGGACACCGCGCCGGAGTTCTACGGCGAGATCATCCACACCCGCCAGTACCAGGATCGCCTGGACACGCTCGAACACGTGCGCGAAGCCGGCCTGAAGACCTGCTGCGGCGGCATCGTCGGCATGGGCGAGACGCGCGACCAGCGCGCCGGCCTGCTGCAGACCCTGGCCAACCTGCCCGAACATCCCGAGTCGGTGCCGATCAACCAGCTGGTGCAGGTGGAAGGCACGCCGCTCAGCGGCACCGAGGCGATCGACCCGTTCGACTTCGTGCGCACCATTGCCGTCGCCCGCATCCTGATGCCCGCCTCCATGGTCCGCCTCTCCGCCGGCCGCCAGCAGATGGACGACGCCGTGCAGGCGCTGTGCTTCTTCGCCGGCGCCAATTCGATTTTCTACGGCGAGAAGCTGCTCACCACTGGCAACCCCGACGTGGAACACGACCGCCAGCTGTTCCAGCGCCTGAACCTGCATGCGCTGGAAGTGGTGGAGACATCGAGCACGGTGCACGCGGATATCGTCGAGCACTGCGCAGCCTGATCCGCCACCTCTAACCCCTGTGGGAGCGCACCCTGTGCGCGACGGCCCGGAGCGCTCCCTGCATGACGCGACCACCGATGACAGAGGCACACCACCGCTCCGCGGTCGCGCACAGGGAGGCGCATCGCGATGCGTATGGTGAAACTCTCCGCAGCCTGATCTGTTGTGGGAGCGCACCCTGTGCACGACGGGTCCGGAGCGCTCCCTGCATGACGCGACCACCGATGACCGAGGCACACCGCGGCTCCGCGGTCGCGCACAGGGTGCGCTCCCACAGGGAGGCGCATCGCGATGCATATGGTGAAACTCTCCGCAGCCTGATCTGTTGTGGGAGCGCACCCTGTGCGCGACGGGCCCGGAGCGCTCCCTGCATGACGCGACCACCGTTGACAGAGGCACACCGCGGCTCCGCGGTCGCGCACAGGGTGCGCTCCCACAGGGAGGCGCATCGCGATGCGCGTTGATCTGCTCACCCGCCTCGCCGCCCACACGCAACAGCGCGAGCAGGCTGGCCTGCGCCGCCGCCTGCACACGGTGACCCACGCCGACGGCATGTGGCTGGAACGCAACGGCCGTCGCCTGCTCTCGTTCTGCAGCAACGACTATCTCGGCCTGGCCCAGCATCCCTCATTGATCGATGCACTCAAACGCGCTGCCGACAGCGATGGCGTCGGCAGCGGTTCCGCGCATCTGATCAGCGGCCACCGCAACGCCCATGCCGCGCTGGAAGACGCCCTCGCCGAATGGACCGGCCGCGAACGCGCGCTGCTGTTCTCCACCGGTTACATGGCCAATCTCGGCGTGATGCAGGCACTGCTTGAACGCGACGACGTCTGCGTGCAGGACAAGCTCAACCACGCCTGTTTGCTCGACGGCGCGCAGCTCGCGGGCTGTGAGTTGAAGCGTTATCCGCATGCCGACGTGGAAGGCGCCGAACGCCAGCTGCGTGCACGGCCCGGCGCCGCTGCGCTGCTTGCCACCGACGGCGTGTTCAGCATGGATGGCGATATCGCGCCGCTCGCCGAGTTGGCCGCCCTGTGCCAACACGAAGCAGCCACCTTGATGGTCGACGACGCCCACGGCCTGGGCGTGCTGGGCGAGCATGGCGAAGGCAGCGCATCGGCAGCGGGCCTCACGCAGGACGAGGTGCCCGTGCTGATGGCCACGCTGGGCAAGGCCCTTGGTTGCAGCGGCGCGTTTGTGGCCGGTTCCGCCGCCCTGATCGATGGGCTGGTGCAGTCCGCACGTACTTACATCTACACCACCGCCATGCCGCCCGCGCTCGCTGCCGCGACGCTCGCCGCGGTACGGCTGGCGCAGACGGAAACCTGGCGACGCGAAAAACTCCACGCGCTGATCGCCCGTTTCCGCACGGGCGCCGCCCAGCTCGGCCTGCCGCTGATGCCCTCGCCCACGGCCATCCAGCCGCTGCTGCTGGGCGATGCGCAAGCCGCCCTGGCAGCCTCTGAGGCCTTGGAGCGGGCGGGTTTCCTGGTCACCGCCATCCGCCCACCGACCGTGCCGCAGGGCAAGGCCCGCCTGCGCATCACCTTGTCGGCCGCCCACCAGGAGACCGAGGTGGACCGCCTGCTGGAGGCGCTGTCCCGGCTCCCCCAGGCCGGCCCCGTATAATGGCGGTCTTGCCGTACCCCCCCCCCGCCATGTCCATCATCAATCTTTCCGCTTACCGCTTCGTCGGCCTGGACGATCTACCCGCGCTGCGCGAGCGCATCCTGGAACGCTGCCTGGCGCTCGCGCTCAAGGGCACCATCCTGCTCGCACCCGAAGGCATCAACCTGTTCCTGGCCGGCCCGCGCGAGCCCATCGATGCGTTCATGGACTGGTTGCGCGCCGATCCGCGCTTCGCCGGACTGGAGCCGAAGGAATCGATCTCCGAGGACGTGCCGTTCGGCCGCATGCGCGTGCGCCTGAAGAAGGAAATCATCACCATGCGCATGCCCACCATCCGCCCCGAAGGCGGTCGCGCGCCATCGGTGGCCCCTGCGACGCTGCAACGCTGGCTGGCGCAGGGCCACGACGACGACGGCCGCGAAGTGATGCTGCTGGACACGCGCAACGACTACGAAACCGATGTCGGCCTGTTCGAGAACGCGGTGGACTATCGCATCGGCAGCTTCACCGCCTTTCCCGATGCCATCGCGGCCGACCGCGCGCGCTACGAGAACAAGACGGTCGTCTCCTACTGCACCGGCGGCATCCGCTGCGAGAAGGCGGTGCTGCATATGCAGGACATCGGCATGGACAACGTCTTCCAGCTGGAAGGCGGCATCCTGAAATACTTCGAAGAAACCGACGGCACGCACTGGCGCGGCGAGTGCTTCGTGTTCGATGAACGCGGCGCGGTGGACAAGAGCCTCGCGCCTGCTGCCATTCCCCCTCTCCCCTCCGGGGAGAGGGCCGGGGTGAGGGGCCAATCTTGCGGCATGGCTGAAGAGGAGCGCGCTCCGCTCAACGCCTCCGCGAGCACCCGCCCCTCATCCGCCCCTTCGGGGCACCTTCTCCCCGCGGGGGAGAAGGGCTGGTGAGTCTGCATATCGAAACTCACGGCCACGGCGAGATCCCCGTCGTGATCCTGCACGGCTGGGCCATGCATGGCGGCATGATGGAACCGCTGTGCGAAGCGCTCGCCGATCGCTGCACGCTGCACGTGGTCGATCTTCCCGGTCACGGCTACTCGCGCGACAGCACGCTGCCCCTGGAGCCTTCGCTGGTCGCCGAGGCGATTGCGCGCATGACGCCGCCGGCCATCTGGGTGGGTTGGTCGCTGGGCGGACTGGTCGCGATGACTGCCGCGCTGGAACATCCGCAGCACGCGCGCGCACTGGGCGTCATTGATGGCACGCCGAAATTCTCCCGCGACGACAGCTGGCCTCATGGCAGCGACCCCAAGCTGGTACGCCAGCTGGCCGACGATCTGGAGACCGATTACCACGGCACGCTCGAGCGCTTCATTGCGCTCGAAGCGATGGGCAGCCGCGACCCCATGGCGGAAGTGCGCCACCTGCGCAGTCTGATCTTCCAGCGTGGCGAGCCGAACCTGCGCGTGCTGCAGGAAGGCATCCGCATCCTTGAAACCACCGACCGCCGCGCCGATCTGGCCACACTGAGCGTGCCCAGTGCCTGGATCGTCGGCCGCCGCGATCGCATCGTGCCGCCGCCGGCGATGGCGTGGTCGGCCGAACAGGCGCGTGGCAGCTATGTGGAAATCGCGCACGCGGGCCACGCACCATTCTTTGGTTATGCAAGCGAGGTCGCCGATGGCCTGGCGCCGCTGCTGGAAAGCCTTCGATGACCGACTCGCATTTCGACCGCCGGCAGGTACGCCGCAATTTCAGCCGTGCGGCCACGACCTACGAGCAGCACGACGCGCTGCAACGCGAAGTGCAGACCCTGCTGCTCGATCGCCTGGGCTTCTACCTGGAAACGCCCGAACGCGTCATCGACGTCGGCGCCGGCCCGGGCCGCGGCACGGCCCTGCTGCGCAAGCGCTATCCCAAGGCGCAGCTGCTCGCGATGGATCTGGCGCTGCCGATGTTGCGCGCGGCCAAGAAGAACATCAGCTGGCTGAAACCGTTCCAGCGCGTGTGCGCCGAAGCGACTTCGCTGCCACTGCCCGACCACAGCGTGGACGTGCTGCATTCCAACCTGTGCTTCCAGTGGATCGATGATCTGCCGGCGCTGTTCGGCGAATGCGTGCGCGTGCTCAAGCCCGGCGGCCTGCTGGTGTTCTCCACCTTCGGCCCCGACACCTTGAAGGAATTGCGCGCCGCCTGGGCCGATGCCGACCAGCAGCCGCACGTGAGCCGCTTCCTCGACATGCACGACCTGGGCGACGCCATGATCAGCGCCGGCCTGCGCGATCCCGTGCTCGACGTGGATCGTTACACGCTCACCTATAGCGAGCCACGCCAACTGCTGAAGGAACTGCAGGGGCTCGGCGCGACCAACGCCGATCGCGAACGCGAACGTCATCTGCTGGGCAAGCGCCACTACCAGCGCATGCTGGCGGCCTACGAAACCATGCGCGTCGATGGCCGCATTCCCGCCACCTGGGAAGTGGTCACCGCCCACGCCTGGGGGCCGCCGCCGGGGCAGTCACGTCGCTTGGCCGGCGGCGGCGAGATGGCCAGCTTCTCGGTGGACAGCCTGCGCGGATCGCGGCGGCGCTAGGGCACCCCGTCATCGTTGTCTGTGGGAGCGCACCCTGTGCGCGACGGCCTCATAGATATCGAAACTTCCCAGCATGTCGCGGCCCGCAGTCGCGCACAGGGTGCGCTCCCACAAGTGGCCGCCACAGCCTAGACCTGCTTGTACCGAAAGCAACTCACCACATGGTCATTCACCATGCCCGTCGCCTGCATGAAGGCGTAGCAGATGGTGGTGCCGACGAAGCGGAACCCGCGCTTCTTCAAATCCTTGCTCATGCGATCGGATAGCGGCGTGCTCGCTGGCACATCGCCTTGCCCGGTCCACTTGTTGCGAATGGGTTTGCCGTCGACAAACGACCACAGGTAGCGATCGAGGCTGCCGAACTCATCGACCACCTTCAGCGCCGCAATGGCGTTGTCGCGCGTGGAATAAACCTTGAGTCGATTGCGCACGATGCCGGCATCGAGCAAGGCCTTCTCCAGCTCTCGCTCCTTCATCGCCGCGACACGCTTGATGTCGAAGTCGTGGAAGACGCGGCGGTAGTTGTCGCGCTTGAGCAGGATGGTTCGCCACGACAGTCCCGCCTGCGCACCTTCCAGGCAGAGGAATTCGAACAGCGCCTGGTCGTCATGCAGCGGCGTGCCCCACTCGGTGTCGTGGTAGTCGTGCATGTCTTCGCTGTTGCCCCAAGGGCAGCGCTTTTTGATGGATGTCGCCATGATTCAATCCGCGGCTCGATCGCCGCGCCCCGTGCGAAAACCGATGATGGCGCCGGCACACGCGGCCAGCACCGCGAGCCATGGCCAGAGGGATTGCCGCAACGACGGCAACCAGAACAAACCCAGCAGCAGAGTGATGGCCGCGACGGCGTAAATCCAGCCGTGCTCCGGACGGCGCAGCAGCAAGCCGACGCTGGCGATCAACAGCAGCAGCGCACCGAGCACCATCGGGGCCGCCTTTGGCCATGCGATGCCTGCGCGCACGCCTTGCAGCACATCGGGAAACACCAACAGCATGCCGGCAAAGGCCAGCAGCCCGATGCAGGCCACGAGGACGTTTCTCGCACGGGTTCCTGTCACGCCCATCCCCTGTAAGCTGCCGGGAAAGCCACGACGCTATCCCACCCCTGCGCGCCGGACAAGGGCAGCCTGCCGCGCGCGATGCCACGTGCAGAACGCCATGACATCAAGCACAGCCACACGCGGCGCCTTGCTCGCCCTGCTCGCCACCATCCTGATCTGGGCCTACAGCTGGATCGTGATGAAGCAGGTGCTGCAGCATGCCGGCCCGTTCAACTTCTCCGCGCTGCGCTATTCGCTCGGTGCGCTGGTGCTGTTCGGCGCCCTGGCAGCGACCCGGCAGTCGCTGCGACCGCCGCCGCTGCTGCCCACCCTCGCCATCGGCCTGTGCCAGACCACGGCGTTCCAGGGGCTGGGCCAGCTGGCGCTGGTGACCGGCGGCGCGGGCCGCGTGGCGCTGCTGGCGTACACCATGCCGTTCTGGTCGGTGCTGCTGGCGTGGCTGATCCTCGACGACCGTCTGACCCGCCGCCACTGGTGGGGCCTGGGGCTGGCCGCGATCGGACTGACCTGCATCATCGAACCCTGGCACGGCCTGGGCAGCCCGCAGAGCACCCTGCTGGCCATCTGCGCCGGCCTGGCCTGGGCGATGGGCACGGTGCTCAGCAAACGCGTGTTCATTCGCCACAAGCCCACGCCGCTCAGCCTCACGGCGTGGCAGATGCTGTTTGGTGCGCTGGCGCTGATCGTCGTCGCGCTCTGCGTCCCCCAGCGTCCGTTCGAATGGACCTGGGACCTGATCGCCGGCCTGGCCTATAGCGTGGTCCTGGCCTCGAGCGTGGCCTGGGGCCTGTGGTTGATCGTGCTGCAGCGTCTGCCGACGGCCCTCGCCAGCGTCGCCAGCCTGGGCGTGCCCATCGTCAGCGTGCTGCTGGCATGGGCGATCCTGCACGAGCAGCCCAGCGGCATGGAGATCCTCGGCATCATCTTCATCCTGCTCGGCCTGCTCGCCGTGAGCGGCCTGCGCCTACGCCGCTCACCACCTGCGCGCAGTTAAAATGTCGGGTTTGCGCCGACCAGGAGACCACCCATGAACGTCAAAGACAGCAACGGCGCCGTACTCGCCGACGGCGACTCGGTCCTAGTGATCAAGGACCTCAAGGTCAAAGGCTCCTCGCAGACACTCAAGCGCGGCAGCGTCTTCAAGTCGATCCGCGTGGATGAAGACAACCCCGAAGAAGTCGAATGCCGCGATGGACGCTCGACCCTGGTGTTGAAGACGTGTTTCATCAAGAAGGTTTGAGGTAGCGCGCCCACGGCGCCGATGAGGAACAGCGCCAGACTGGCCCCTCGCCGCAACCCCGACTGTAGGAGCGCACCCTGTGCGCGACCAACCTACGGAGCGGTACACCCCAGCGCTGCGGTCGCGCACAAGGTGCGCTCCTACAAGGGAAGATGCAGGCCTGTGGATGGCGGGTCACCGTTGCCGGACGGCTATTTGTGGGAGCGCACCCTGTGCGCGACAAGCCGACGGAGCGGTACACCGCAGCGTGGCTGTCGCGCACAGGGTGCGCTCCCACAGACAAGCGCCAGGCGCGATATCCAATTCGCAACGTGCTGCCCAAAGCCAATGCGCAGCGAGGCCCCGCTTTAAGTCCTCAGCGACTCGGGCGCGTTGCGCAGCGCATTGAGGTACCCCTGTGTACCCTCGGAGGTTATCCCCTGACGGCCTGCCTCGACCGTTCGGGCTTATCCCAACACAATGCTGCGGGCGTTATCAGGCCATTTTCTTTGGGTTACTTTTCTTTTGGGCCAGCAAAAGAAAAGTGACNNGCGCGTTGCGCAGCGCTTTGCAGTACCCGCTGTGTACCCTCGGAGGTTGTCACCTGACGGCCTGCCTCAAGCGTTCGGGCTTGTCCCAACACAATGCTGCGGGCGTTTTAGGCCATTCTCTTTGGGTTACTTTTCTCTTGGGCCAGCAAGAGAAAAGTGACTCGGCTGCCGGCAGGCAGTCGAAACGCCCGCCGCGTAGGCGGCACGCTGGCGATATCGCGACAATCGCAGTGCAAAGTCACTGGATTCCTGCTTTCGCAGGAATGACGGCAAGTATGAGACACCGAGGCAAGGATGCCCCCTCACCCCAACCTTCTCCCCAAAGGTGAGAGGGAGAAAAAAGCGGTCACCAAGGCAACGCCTCAATATCCACATTCCCCCCACTAAGCACCAACCCCACCCGCCTCCCCCGAAACAGCTCCGGCCGCTTCAACACCGCCGCCAACACGGTGGCGCTCGACGTCTCCACCACCAGCTTCAACTCGTTCCACAGCAGCTTCATCGCCGCGATCACCTCGGCATCGCTGACCGTGGTCGCCTCGACGCGATGCATCTGCAACGCGTCGAAATTCGCTGCACCAACCAGCGTGCGCAACCCATCGCAAATCGTATCGGGCACGAACGGCCCAACCCGCGTGCCGGCCGCCAGTGAGCGCGCCGCGTCATCGGCGCCCATCGGTTCAGCGCCATGGATCTGCAGCTGCGGCGCAATGCCGTGCGCCGCGATCGACGTGCCCGCGATCAAGCCACCGCCACCGATCGGCGTGACAACCACATCCAGGCCGCCGCTTTGTTCGAGCAGCTCCAGCACGGCCGTGCCCTGTCCGGCCATCACGCGCGTGTCTTCGAAGGGATGCACGAGCTCGGCGCCCGTCGCGCGCTGCACCTCGGCGGCCTTGGCTTCGCGTGCCGCCTGGGTGGCTTCGCAACGATGGAGAATCGCGCCAGCCCGTTCGATCGCTGCCAACTTGGTGCGCACGGCACCGTCGGGCACCACGACGTGCGCAGGAATCCCGCGCGTCGCCGCAGCCAGGGCCAGCGCATTGCCGTGATTGCCGGAAGAATGCGTCACCACGCCGCGCGCGGCTTGCTCATCATCCATCGACCACACGGCATTGCAGGCGCCGCGAAACTTGAAGGCGCCGCCGCGCTGCAGGTTTTCACACTTGAAGTAGAGATCCGCGCCGGTCAACGTGTTCAGCACCACATTGCGCAGCACCGGCGTCACCACCGCATAGGGGGCAATGCGTGCGGCAGCTTCCTGCACCTGCGCAAAAGTGGGCAGGGCGACGCGATGAAGGGAAACGCTCATGGACTTTCGATCTCCACACCACAGGTGAAACGGCGCTCGGCGCCGGGTTCAAGACGGATGGCCTGGGCGCAATCGGGGCGATTGAAGGCGTCGGACCAGCTTTCCATTGGCTCCAGCGCCACCGAGCGACGTACATCGCGCGTCACGGTGTCAGCCGTGAAGGCCAGCATCACGCCAGACGGCTGCCATACGGCGATGCCAATGCCGCTCTGCGGATCGCGCAGGCGCGTGCGCGCACGGCCGTCGGTATCGCAGCGCAGATCGGCGAACGCATGGTTGAGTTCGCGCCGGCCAATTGCCTGCATCGTGCGGAAATCCAGTTCCGGCGCCTGCCCCAGCGACGCCCGAGCGCCTGCGCCAGCAATCGGGATGAACGCCTCGTCGGTCCGCACGAAACTGTCTGCCGGTATCTGCAGCTCCCAGCCGTCGATCGGCGAATCGGACAGCCGGAAATACGGATGCCAGCCGAAGAAGCACGGCGCCGCGTGCTTGCCCACGTTGCGCATCGCAGCTTCCAGCGTGAGGCCGCTGGCGTCGAGCGTGTACGTCACTGCCAGGTCGATGGCAAACGGATAACCCGGATGCACACCCGGTCGGATCGCCTGAGTGGTGAATGTGACACGTGCGCCCTGCTCGCCGGCTGCGAGCTGGGTGATGTCGAAGTCGACACCGCGCACAAAGCCATGCCGGGCCGCGCGCGCATCGCCTTCGACGCCAGGCTGCAAGTCGTAGGGCTCGCCGTCGAACACATAGCGCGCGTCGTCGATGCGGTTGGCAAACGGCACCATGATGGCGAAGCGCGAGCTGGGCCGGGTGTCCAGTTCAGCGGCGTCGCGATAGCCGTCGGCAATGTTATGGGTGCCCTGCGGCGAGGGCACCTCGAAGCTGAGCAAGGTCGCACCGCGCCGCGCGATGCGCACGCTGCGGCCCCGTGCCGGGTCGGTCAGCACGGCGATCTCGTGCTCGCCCAGCTTTCCGCGTTCCGCAAGAAACTCCGCCATTGTCTTGTCCTGCCGGGAAAGGCCCGCATGTTAGCCTGACTCATCCCCCGCTTCCGCAGTTTCGGCCCCTCATGAGCATTCGCAACGACAGCGCCTCCCCCGTGATCCGGCTCAGCGATTACCGCGCCCCGGCCTGGCGCGTGCAGAAGATCGAGCTGGACTTCGACTTGGGCATCGACAGCGCCGAGGTCACTTCACGCCTGCATCTGCAACAGGGCAGCGCGCAGAACGAACCACTGCGGCTCGACGGCGAAGGTTTGGAACTGCTGTCCATCTCGCTGGACGGCCACGCCTTGCCCGAACACGCCTGGCGTGTCGCCGACAACGTGCTCGAAGTGGATGGCGCAAGCGACGGCAGCGTGCTGGAGACGCGCGTGCGCGTGCAGCCAGCCGCCAATACGGCGCTGGAAGGCTTGTATCTGTCCGGCTCGCGCGAGGCCGGCTTCCTGCTCACCCAGTGCGAGGCCGAAGGCTTCCGCCATATCACCTACTTTCCCGATCGCCCGGATGTGCTGAGCAGCTACACCGTTACCCTGCGCGCCGATCGCGAACGCTTCCCGGTGCTGCTGGCCGGCGGCAATCCCGATGGCCACGGCGAGTTGGAAGGCGGCCGCCATTGGGCGCGCTTCGTCGATCCGCACCCCAAGCCCAGCTATCTGTTTGCGCTGGTGGCCGGACGCCTGCAGAAGATCACGCGCGACTATGTCACCCACAGCGGCCGCCAGGTGCAGCTGGTGATCTGGGCCGAGCCCGATGCGATCGGCCAGTGCGGTTACGCCATGGATGCACTGGAGCGCTCCATGCGCTGGGACGAAGAGACCTACGGCCGCGAATACGACCTCGACGTGTTCCATGTCGTCGCCACCCACGATTTCAATATGGGTGCGATGGAGAACAAGGGTCTGAACATCTTCAATGCGAAATACCTGCTGGCCGATCCCGACAGCAGCACCGACGACGAATACCGCGCGGTGGAAGCCGTGGTGGCGCACGAGTACTTCCACAACTGGAGCGGCAATCGCGTCACCTGCCGGGACTGGTTCCAGCTGTCGCTGAAGGAAGGCCTCACAGTCTTTCGCGAACAGCAGTTCTCGGCGGACATGAATTCGGCGCCGCTCAAGCGCATCGAGGACGTTGCCCTGCTGCGCCGCGCGCAGTTTCCCGAAGATGCCGGTCCGCTCGCGCATCCGGTGCGTCCCGCGCAGTACAGCGAGATCAATAATTTCTACACGGCGACCGTCTACGAGAAAGGCTCGGAGCTGGTGCGCATGGTTGCCGGCCGGCTGGGCCGCGACGGATTCCGTCGCGGGATGGACTTGTACTTCTCGCGCAACGACGGTCGCGCCGCCACGCTGGAGGATTTCCTCGGTGCACTAGGGGAAGCCAATGGCATCGACCTGATGCCATATCTGGCGTGGTACGCGCAAGCCGGCACGCCGCGCGTCACGGCGCGTGGCCACTACGATGCCGCGCATCGCAGCTTCACCTTGACGCTGTCGCAGCACACGCCGCCTACGCCCAACCAGCCGACCAAGCAGGCCTTGCCGATACCGGTGAAGCTGGCGCTGTTCGACCGCGAGGGCCACATGATGCCCCTGCATCTGGCGAACGAGGATGCCGCGGCGTCCGGTGCCACCGAGCGCGTGATCGTGCTTGACCGAAGCGAGCAATCGTTCGTGTTCCAGCAGGTCGCGTCCGCGCCCGTACCCTCCCTGCTGCGCGGCTTTTCCGCGCCGGTGATCCTGGAGTGCGATTACTCGCCCGCGGAGCTGGCGCTGTTGCTGCGCCACGACGTGGACGGCTTCAACCGCTGGGAAGCGGGCCAGCAACTGGCTGCGCGCGCGTTCGACAATCTGCGCGACGGCGACGCCACCCAGGCGCTGGATGCGTGGTGCGATGCACTGGCCGCCTTGTTCGGCGAAAGCGCCATCGACGATGCCCTGCTGGCCGACCTGCTGACGCCGCCCAGCGAAATCGAACTGGCCGAGCGCGAACGTGTGGTCGATCCCTCCCATGTGCACGCGCTGCGCCTGAAGCTGCAGGAACATCTGGCGCTGCGCATCGGTCGTGAGGTGCTGCAGCAGCGCTATGACGCCCTGGTTGCGCATACCAACGTGCAGCTCGACGCCGTCAGCCAAGCGCAGCGTCGCCTGAAGCGGCGCGTGCTGGACCTGATCGCCGCCATCGATCCGTGGGGCGCGCAGACGCTGGCCACGCTGCAGTACGACAACGCACCGAGCATGACCGATCGACTGGCCGCGCTGTCGGTGCTGGTGCGTGGCAATGCCACGCAGGCGCATGCCGCGCTGCTGCATTTCCGCGAACGCTACGCCGACAATCCGCTGGCGATGGACAAGTGGTTCTCGGTGCAGACGCAGCTGCCTGGCGATGTGGTGATCGAGCGCGTGCAGACGCTGGAGCTCGATGCCGCCTTCACCATGAAGAATCCCAATCGCGTCACCTCGTTGTTTGGTGCGTGGGCACGCGGCAATCCCGACGGTTTCCACCGTCCCGATGGCAGCGGTTACCAGCTGCTCGCCGAGCGCCTGCAGCGGCTGGATGCGCTCAATCCGCAGGTGGCTGCACGCCTGGCCACGGCGTTCAACGGCTGGCAGCGGCTGGAACCCGCGCGCCATGCGGCGGCGCGTGCGGCAATCGAATCCTTGGCGGCGCAGCCCCAGCTCTCGCGCAACCTCGGCGAAATCGTGCGCAGCATGCAGCACGGCTGAGGCGAGTCCTCAAAAGAAAACACCCGAGTGCTGCCCGTCCTTGGACGGGGCACCCGGGCGTAATGAGGTGAATCGAGAGGATGAAACCTGATGTTGCGGTGTTGCTGACGCGCTGGCGCCCGTGATCAACGGTCGTCGCGAACGCGACGATCAGATCGCCAGTTGCGCCAGCTCGTCGCGCAGTCGGCTCATGCGCGAGAGCAGACGCGGGTGCAGGGCCTGGCGTTCGTTCTCGCTGCGTTCTTCCAGATAGTCCATGGCCATTTCAACGCGGCCAAGTTCGATCAGCAGATCGTGGTGCGGATAAACCGGTTGCAGTTCGACACTGAATTCCATGACGTTGATCCCCCAAACCATAGCCTTGTCCGGCATGAGAGCAGAAGCAATGCGCGTGCCAGCGATGTGATCACCATCACATTCATTTTGGTGCTGGATCACGGAATGACGCTGTACGTCATGAGGTGCCAAGACTCGGCACAAACGGGCGTTTTAGTCACTCCACGTTCACGCGTAAGGGGTAAATATCGCCCCAAGACGCGCAGCAACTTGCTGCTGCCAGTGACGAATTTTCGGTTTCTGGCGCCCGGCAACACGGTCATCCTGGATTCCCCCTGTTCCTGAGACCGCCGGGCGCCAGATCTTATCCAGAGCGCTTGCAGGCTCATTGCGACCCTACAAGGCTTAGAAAAGGCGACGGCGCCCCGAGGGGCGCCGTCTTGCTTCCTCTCCCCGGCACGCGATCGAACCCCTGTCGTTCGATCTCGGCGCGCATGCAGCGCAGCTTCTGCCCGTGGAAAGTGCATGGAAGCAAAAGCAGGAAGCGTGCCAACGGTCAAAGTGCCGTCACGGGGTTACCATAAGCGTCCAACTTGGTCCAAACCTGCGCTTCCGGGGCAGTTTTCTATGTTTCACCCAGTTTCCTACGACGTCATTGTGGTCGGTGGCGGCCATGCCGGTACCGAGGCTGCGCTTGCCGCGGCCCGCACAGGCGCGCGCACGCTGCTGCTCAGCCACAACATCGAAACGATCGGCCAGATGAGCTGCAACCCGGCCATCGGCGGCATCGGCAAGGGGCATCTGGTCAAGGAAATCGATGCGCTCGGCGGCGCCATGGCGCAGGCGGCGGACCGGGCCGGCATCCAGTGGCGCACGCTCAACGCCTCCAAGGGGCCGGCTGTGCGCGCCACGCGCTGCCAGGCCGATCGCTCGCTGTACAAGGCGGCGATCCGCCGCATGGTGGAAACCCAGCCGAACCTGGAGCTGTTCCAGCAGGCGGTGGACGACCTGATCCTGGAAGGTGGCCGCGTCACCGGCGTGGTGACCCAGATGGGCCTGTCGTTCCGCGCCCGCGCCGTGGTGCTGACCGCCGGTACCTTCCTCGCCGGCAAGATCCATATCGGTCCCGCGCAGTACGCCGGTGGCCGTGCCGGCGATCCGCCGGCCAGCACGTTGGCGCAGAAGCTGCGCGAACTGCCGGTGGCGGCTGATCGCCTGAAGACGGGCACGCCGCCGCGCATCGACCTGCGCAGCATCGACTTCACCGGCCTGGAAGAGCAGCCCGGCGACAACCCGGCGCCGGTGTTCTCGTACCTGGGTTCGCGCGCGGACCATCCGCGCCAGGTCAGCTGCTGGATCACGCATACCAGCGAGCACACCCACGAGCTGATCCGCGGTTCGCTCGATCGCTCGCCGCTGTACAGCGGCCAGATCGAGGGCGTGGGCCCGCGCTACTGCCCGTCGATCGAAGACAAGGTGGTGCGCTTCGCCGAGAAGAGCTCGCACCAGATCTTCATCGAGCCCGAAGGCCTGGACACCTTCGAGGTGTATCCGAATGGCATCTCCACCTCGCTGCCGTACGACGTGCAACTGGCGCTGGTGCACTCGATCAAGGGCTTTGAGAGGGCGCACATCACGCGACCGGGCTACGCGATCGAGTACGACTATTTCGATCCGCGCGGCCTGCATCCGTCGCTGGAGACCAAGACCATCCCGGGCCTGTACTTCGCCGGCCAGATCAACGGCACCACCGGCTACGAAGAGGCCGCCGCACAGGGCCTGATCGCCGGCCTCAACGCCGCGCTGGCCGTGAAGGGTGAAGCGCCGTGGTATCCGCGCCGCGACGAGGCCTATATCGGCGTGCTGATCGACGATCTCACCAGCAATGGCACCATCGAGCCGTATCGCATGTTCACCTCGCGCGCGGAGTACCGCCTGCATCTGCGCGAGGACAACGCGGATCTGCGTCTCACCGAAACCGGCCATCGTCTGGGCGTCGTGCCGCAGGCTCGCTACGACGTGCTGCGCGCCAAGCGCGAGGCGGTGGAACGCGAAACGCAGCGACTCGGCGCCATCTGGGCCGCGCCCGCGAATGCGCTCGGCGCCACCGTGGCGCAGCAGCTTGGCATCACGTTGAGCCGCGAGACCAACGTGCTGGACCTGCTGCGTCGTCCCGAACTCGACTACGCCACGCTCACGACGGTGGAGGGCATCGGTCCGGCCGTTGACGACGCCAGCGTGGCCGAGCAGGTCGAGGTGCAGACCAAGTACGCCGGTTATCTCGAGCGCCAGCGCGAAGAGATCGAGCGCCAGCGCCGCCACGAGCAGACCGCGATTCCGGGCAGCTTCGACTACGACAAGGTGCGCGGCCTGTCCGCCGAAGTGCTGCTGAAGCTCAAGCGCGTGCAACCGGAAACCATCGGCCAGGCCGCGCGCATCAGCGGCGTCACGCCCGCCGCCATTTCACTGCTGCTGGTGCACCTCAAGCGCCGCGACGCGGCCTGATTCGGCGTCTTCGCTGCACCAAGACCACGTGCCCGCATGGCATCATGCGGGCCTGACGATGCATCTCGGAGCGCACCATGGAAGTTTGGATCGGACGGGACGGCGAGCGACACGGCCCCTACAAGGAAGTGGATATCCGCCAGTGGCTGCGCAGCGGAGAAATCAGCCCTGACGATCTGGGCTGGTATGAAGGCATGACGGACTGGGCGCCGCTATCGTCCCTGTTCCCCGAGGAATTGCGCGCCGAGCCGCCGGCATTTTCACCCGCGCCGCCGGCACCGCCCTATGCGGCAGCACCTGCGACATCGTATGGCAGCAGCGCCGTGGCCGCGCTGGAGGACTACGCCGGCTTCTGGAAGCGTCTGGCGGCTTACATCGTGGATGCGCTGGTGCTGTGGATCCCCAACACGATACTCAGCAACATGCTTGGCGCCAGCAAGGCAGCCGAAGCGTATGTGCAGGCCAAGCTCGCGGCAGGCGACGATCCGCACCTGGTGCTGCAGGCGCTCGATACGTACATGAACGCGCTGTGGCCAGCCGTGATCGCGCAGACGCTCCTGGTCTGGCTGTATTTCGGCCTGTGCGAGAGCTCGGCATGGCAGGGCACCTTGGGCAAGCTGGCGCTGGGCATCCGCGTCACCGACCTGGATGGCCATCGCATCGATTTCATGCGTGCCACCGGCCGCTATTTCGGCAAGATCCTCAGCGTCATGATCTTTTGCTTCGGCTTCCTGATGATTGCCTGGACTCAGCGCAAACAAGGTCTGCACGACATGCTCGCCAAGACGCTGGTGCTCAATGGCCGTGCCAAGGATGTCGCCACGAGCACGCGCCGCACGGACCCAGGCAACAGCGACAGTTCGTTCAACGCCTGATACACCGAACCTTGGTGGTAGGGGCTTTGGTCGTAGGGGCTTTCTCCCCGTGAGACGTTCCGCCGTGGCAACACGGCGGCACTGACGTTACGGGGACATCACGTTCACGCGCACATTGCATCTGCTCGGCCAATGGGCCACCTCGTCGATGGCGACATGGCCCATCGGCAAATGGACGTCCGATCGCTTCGCTGCGCGTTGCTTGCACGTCCGCGCGCGTTATGACCTATGGCGGATGCGCGTATTCGCGCAAGAAGCGCATGCTTGTCATACAGGGGGCCGTGTACCAGGCAAGCTCATGGCCCAGTCACATCCTGATTGCGGCTGGATTTACCAGTGTGACGACCTCGTCGTCGAACCGCGCGCACACCGTCTCGAACGGGCAGGCAGCCCGATTTCCGTCGAGCCCAAGGCTTACGCGGTGCTGGTGGTCCTGTTGCAGCAAGCCGGAGAGGTGGTCGGCAAGGACACCTTGCTCGATGCCGCATGGGGACATCGACACGTCACTCCAGGCGTACTCACCCGCGTGATTTCGCATTTGCGGCACGCCTTGGGCGATTGCGCAGCGCAGCCCCGCTACATCGCCACCGTGCATAGCCTGGGCTATCGATTCATCGGCGAGGTGCATCGCATACCGTCGAGCTCATTGCCCGCTGACCACGATCCCCTGCCCGACGTCGCAAGCAACGATGATTCGACCCTCACGGCGAAGGCGCCTGCGCCAACGCCAGCCCCGCCGCCCTCCACTCGCTGGGTGGCCGCGGCGATCACCCTGGTGCTTATCGTGGCCGTGCTCGCGGCGGTCAGCCTGTGGCATGCGCCCGCGGATGCAGGGCGCGCGCCGCGCGTGACGCCGCAACCGGCCCTTGCGGTGATGCCGGTGGCACGCGAGCAGGAGGAGTTGCGTCCGATGCGCGTGCGCCGCTGGCCGCACTACCACCGCGTGGCCACGCAATATCCGGGCGATCGCGACGCCACGCCTGCCGAGCTCGGCGCGGCGGGCTTTCTGATGCTGCGTCCCGAGCAGGGACCGGCCGCCAACCTGTAAACACGCATCGTCTTGCTATGATCGACGGTCCGGCGGATCGCGTGGCGGTCCGTTGTTTTGTCGAACGCTCAGGAATCGTCTTAGCCCCATGCTCAGCATCGAACAACGTATTGCCCAGGACATCGCCGCCAAGCCGGATCAGGTTCATGCCGCGGTGGATTTGCTCGACGGCGGCGCCACCGTGCCGTTTATCGCGCGCTATCGAAAGGAAGCTACCGGCGGTCTCGACGACACGCAGCTGCGCCTGCTGGAAGAGCGCCTGCGCTACCTGCGCGAACTCGAAGAGCGGCGCAGCGCGATCCTGGCCAGCGTCGAGGAACAGGGCAAGCTCAGCGATGCGCTGAAGAACGACATCCTCTCGGCCGACACCAAGGCGCGCCTGGAGGACTTGTACCTGCCGTACAAGCCCAAGCGTCGCACCAAGGCGCAGATCGCCCGCGAAGCCGGCCTGGAGCCGCTGGCGCTGGGCCTGCGCGAAGATCCCACGCAGTCGCCGGAAGCCGCTGCCGAGTCCTATGTCGATGCCGAGAAGGGCGTGGCCGATGTGCGCGCCGCGCTGGATGGCGCGCGCGCCATTCTGATGGAATCGATTGCCGAGGACGCCGGCCTGGTCGGCGAGCTGCGCCAGTGGCTATGGGACAAGGGCCAGATTCGCGCCAAAGTGGTTGCAGGCAAGGAAAACGAAGGCGCGAAATTCCGCGACTACTTCGATCACATCGAGCCGATCGGC
Source organism: Dyella japonica DSM 16301 (assembly GCF_001010355.1). GTDB lineage: Bacteria > Pseudomonadota > Gammaproteobacteria > Xanthomonadales > Rhodanobacteraceae > Dyella > Dyella japonica. The sequence continues at coordinate 92,226 of NZ_JPLA01000012.1, forward strand.
AAGATCCCCTCGCATCGCCTGCTCGCGCTGATGCGTGCGCGCAACGAAGGCGTGATCGAACTTGAATTGTCGCCGGCGCTGGACCAGGAACAGGGTCACGTCGAAGGCGAAGGCCGCGTGGCAGCGCACGCCGGCATTCTCGATCGCGGTCGTGCGGCCGATGCATGGCTGCGCGAGACGGTGCGCATGACCTGGCGCGTGAAGCTGCACCTGCATCTCACGCTCGACCTGTTCGGCCGTGTGCGCGAAGGCGCGGAAGACGAAGCGATCCGCGTGTTCGGCGACAACCTCAAGGACCTGATGCTCGCAGCCCCTGCCGGCGCCAAGAGCGTGATGGGCCTGGACCCGGGCATCCGCACCGGCGTGAAGGTGGCCGTGGTCGACGCCACCGGCAAGCTGCTCGCCACCGATACGATCTATCCGCACGAGCCGCGCCGCCAGTGGAACGAATCGCTCGCTGCCCTGGCACGGCTGTGCCAGAAGCACGGCGTGGATCTGATCGCGATCGGCAACGGCACCGCCTCGCGCGAAACCGACAAGCTTGCCGGCGAACTGATCAAGGGCCTGGCCAAGACGCATCCGGAACACAAGCTCTCCAAGATCGTGGTGAGCGAAGCAGGTGCTTCGGTGTATTCGGCGTCGGAAACGGCCGCCAAGGAATTCCCGGATCTCGACGTGAGCCTGCGTGGCGCCGTGTCCATCGCGCGTCGCCTGCAGGACCCGCTGGCCGAGCTGGTGAAGATCGAGCCCAAGGCCATTGGCGTGGGCCAGTACCAGCACGACGTGAACCAGGTGAAGCTGGCACGTGCACTCGATGCACGCGTGGAAGACTGCGTGAATGCGGTGGGCGTGGATGTAAACACCGCGTCGGCCGCGCTGCTTTCGCGCGTCGCCGGCCTGAGCGCCAGCGTGGCCGAGAACGTGGTGAAGCATCGCGATGCCAACGGCCCGTTCGCCAACCGCAAGGCACTGCTGAAGGTGCCGCGCCTGGGCGACAAGGCGTACGAACAGTGCGCGGGCTTCCTGCGCGTGCCCAACGGCGACAATCCGCTCGATACCAGCGCGGTGCATCCGGAAGCCTATCCGGTGGTCGAGCGCATCATTGCCCAGTGCGGCCGCGAGGTGCGCTCCATCATGGGCGACACCGGCTTCCTGCGCGGCCTCAAGGCCGAGCAGTTCACCGACGAGACGTTCGGCCTGCCGACCGTGCGCGACATCCTCAAGGAGCTGGAGAAGCCCGGCCGCGATCCGCGCCCGGAATTCGTGGCGCCCAGCTTCGCCGACGGCGTGGAAGACGTGAAGGACCTGCGCCCCGGCATGGTGCTGGAAGGCCGTGTAACCAACGTGGCGGCGTTCGGTGCGTTCGTCGACATCGGCGTCCACCAGGACGGCCTGGTGCACGTCTCGGCCCTCTCGCACACCTTCGTCAAGGACCCGCGCGATGCGGTGAAGGCCGGCGACATCGTCAAGGTGAAGGTGATGGAGGTCGACCTGCCCCGCCAGCGCATCGGCCTGTCCATGCGTCTGGACGACGAACCGGGCCAGCAGGTCCGTGGCGCCCGCCCGGCCGGCGGCAACGACGCCTCCCGCGGCGGCCCGCGCGACAACCGCGGCCCGCGTCCGGGTGGCGGCGCCCCCAAGCCGGCGCCCGCGCCGTCCAACAGCGCCTTTGCCGACGCCTTCTCCAAAGCCCAAAAGCGCTGAGCCGCCCTCTGTAGGAGCGCACCCTGTGCGCGAACCGCGTAGCGATCCCCATCGATCGCCCCGGTCGCGCACAGGGTGCGCTCCTACAGGATTGAGGGCTGGACTCGCCCCAATCCGTTGCGGTGCGGCGCAGCATGCGCTTACGTATGGGCATGCATTACCGTAACGCAGCCATAACAAAGCCGCCCCGGTTCAAGGAGTGTTACCGATGCTTCGTACTCGCACCATTGCCGGCGCCATTGCCGCCGCGTTGCTGATCAGTTCTCCGGCGTTCGCCGCCAAATCCCAGTTCGATAGCGTGGTGGTGTTCGGCGACAGCCTGAGCGACGCCGGCAACATCTCGCTGGCCACCAATCCGGCCATCCAGCCGCCGCTGGAATTCACCACCAACCCGGGTGCCGTGACGGTGCAGAACGTGGCTGGCCACTACGGCTACAGCCTCACCGCCTCACTGGCGGGCGGCAGCGATTACGCCTGGGGCGGCGCTGGCGTGCTGACCAACTCGCCGGGCACGCCGTCGGCCGTGCCGACCATCACCACCCAGGTCAATGCCTACCTCGCTGCCGGCAAGTTCGACAGCAAGGCGCTGTACTCCGTGTGGGGCGGCGCCAATGACATTTTCTATTCGGCCACCGCCGCCGGCGCTGGCGCCACCGCGCAGCAGCTGATCCAGCAGAACGTGCAGCTGCAGATTGCCCAGCTGCAGGCCGCTGGCGTGCCGCCGGCGCAGATCGCCGCGCTGACCCCGCAGATCACCCAGGCAGTGACCGCCGCCGTGACCCAGCAGGTGCTGGCTGCCGCAGGCGTGTCGGGCTTCCAGACGGCCGCACAGGCGCAGGCTTCCGTGGCCGCCGCCGCGCAGCAGGAAGTGAAGCTGATCGGCCAGATGCAGGCCGCCGGCGCCAAGAACATCCTGGTGTTCAACCTGCCCAACATCGGCCTGACCCCGTCCGCGCTCGAGCAGGGCGCCAGCGCCGCCTCGTCGCTGACCGGCCTCAGCCTGATCTTCAATGGCACGCTCAGCGCCGGCATCGCCCAGCTGGGCAAGGGCATCATCCCGGTCGACACCTTCAGCCTGCTCAATGAAGTGATCGCCAACCCGGGCGCCTACGGCTTCACCAATGTCACCAACGAAGCTTGCGGCGTGGGTTCCAGCTCGGTCGCCTGCGGCCCGGCCGGTTCGGGCCTGCCCTACACCTACCCGGCGGGCGCCAACCAGACCTATCTGTTCGCCGACGGCGTGCACCCGACCACCGCCGCTGACGTGATGCTGGGCCAGTACGTGGTCTCCATCCTCAGCGCACCGGGCTATGCCTCGTTGCTGGCGGAAGCACCGCTGGCCTCGATCCAGGCGCAGAACCGCGCGATCCGCAACCAGATGCTGGCCGATGGCCAGGGCAGCGACACCCGCGTGTTCGCCAACATCGACTACGGCGATCAGCGCTTCGACGCCAGCTCCGGCTCGCCGCGCACCTCCAGCGACAACGTCAACCTGACCACCGGCGTCGACGTGCGCTTCAACGACAACTGGTCCGGCGGCATCGCCTTGAACATCGGCCAGCACAACGCCGACTACGCCGGCGGCGGCGGCTACAAGCTGCAGGACGTGTCGGGCCTGGGTTACATGATGTGGCACCAGGAAGGCGCCTACGTGGGCGGCTACGTGGACTTCGGCCAGGACAACTTCTCGGACATCGAGCGCAAGATCCAGCTCGGCAACATGCTGCGCAGCGAAACGGCCAAGGCTGACGGCAACCACGTCGGCGGCGGCATCAACGGCGGCTACTGGTTCGACCTGGGCACGCTGCGCACCGGTCCGTTCGCCAACTTCGAATGGCAGACGGTCAAGGTCGACAGCTACAACGAGAGCGGCAGCGACAGCACGGCCATGTGGTTCGGCAGCCAGCAGCGCGATTCGCAGGTCTCCACCCTGGGCTGGCGCCTGGAAGGCCACTGGCAGGCTGGCAACACCATGCTGTCGCCGTACGCCGAGCTCGCCTTCAACTACGACAGCAAGGCTGACCCGCGCTTCGTCACCGCCGGCCTCAACGGCATGCCCGGCTCGTTCGAACTGGTCGGCTTCTCGCCGGACAAGACCTGGGGCACCGGCGACATCGGCCTGAGCGCCCAGTTCAGCCAGGCCCTGAGCGGCTGGGTGGGCTACAGCGGCCGCTTCGGCGACAACAGCCAGAAGTACAACAGCGTGAACCTGGGGATGAAGTACGCCTTCTAAGGCTTACCTGCATTCCGCAACGAAGCCGTCCGCGCAAGCGGGCGGCTTTTTTGTTGGCTTGGACACGACTCGAATTCTCCCTCACCGTCATTCCCGCGAAAGCGGGAGGCGCTGTACAACGGCGAAGCAGGTCATCCAGCGACTTTGCTCTGACGCCTTAAAGGCACTGGATTCCCGCTTTCGCGGGAATGACGGTGAGGGATAGGGCATTGACGACGAGAGTGACAACGTCACCTTTGGACGGATGGACGTCCAAACGACGCCCAACAAAAAAGCCGCCCGCTTGCGCGGACGGCTTTTCGCGGCGTCGAGCCGGCGAGGGGCTTACTTGCCCTTGCCGTTCGTCGCCAGATTCAGGATCGACTGACTCTGCTTCTGCAGGCTGGCCGCTTCATCGTCGGACAGCGGCGAGCTCTTGCTGCCCTGGTCGTTGGTCTTGAGCACCAGCGTACCGTCCTGGCCCCAGGCCGCGCGCTCGGTCGAGCTGGGCTTGGAATCCTTGCTGGACTTCTTCTGCTGCACGACCACCCACGGCTTGCCGTCCTTGTAGGCGTAGTCGGTGCTGGTGAAGCCCTTGTCGCCGTAATCGACTTCTTCGCGGATGAACTTCACTTCACCCGCTTCACGGAACACCTGCCAGCCGCGCGAGACCTTGTCTTCGAGCTTGGTGCCGTTGCTGATCTTCATGCCGCCGATCTGCTTCTGCACGGAGGTGAAGGCAGCCAGTTCCTTTTCGCCCTGGGTCTGCTCGCCCACCAGCTGGATGTTCACCTGGGTAGGCATGCCCTTGGTCAGCACCTGGGTCTGCAGCGGCGGGTTGTACTTGCGATCGCCGTCGGTCAGCGTGGCCTTCAGCACGTACAGGCCGGCCGGGTTTACGTCGGCCGGGTTGAACGGCAGCTGGAAGGTGATCGGCAGCGTGTTCGCCGACTCGATCGTCTTGGTGGCCAGCGGGGTGGCGTCCGGCGTGGACACGTCGATCAGGGTCAGATCGAGCTTCGCGGCCGGCGATACGGTGGTGCCCGCATCGCGCAGGGCCACCTGGCCGGTGATCTGGTTGGCCTGAGCCGGCGTCTGCGCGGCGTCACCGCCCTGCGCGCCGCCCTCGGGCGACTGGGAAGAATTGCCACAACCGGCGAGTGCCAGAGCAGCGACCGACATCAGCGACCAAACAAGACGGCGCATGTGAAAAACCTCTATCGATAGTCAGGGCTTAGCGCGAGAACCAACAGGCGCCCAACACGCCTCGACTCTACACGGGGGAGCCCTTGAGCATAGCCCAAACGTAAGGGCTTGTAAAAGTTGGCTCCATGCGCTTGCGTATGCAAAAGCAGGGATAGCCGCCTAAACGACCAGTGAACAAAAAAGGCGGCCCGTCACCGGGCCGCCCCTGGGTTTTGCACCCGCGCCGATTAGAAGCGCTGGCTGTACTTCAGGTAGTAGAAGCGACCGATGTCAAAGCCGCCGTAGTACACGAAGGAGCTGTTCGGCTTCGAGTACATGATGGGACCCTGCTTATCGAACACGTTGTTCGCGCCGACCGAGATCACGCCCTTCCACGGCATGGTCCAGCGGAACTGGACGTCGTTGAAGGTGGTGGAGCCGGTGTGACGCTGTGCCTGTGCGCCGTTGAACGGATCGACGTGGTCGATGTCGTTGCACTCGGCCGGCGTGACGTAGGAGCAACGCTCCGTCATGCCCGAGTAGTAACGCATCGTCCAGGTCATGCCGAACAGGCCACGCGTGAAGTCCAGCGACAGGTTGGAACGGGTGCGGAAGTTGCCGCCGTAGCCGGTGAGCGGCTGCACGGTGGTGTCCGGATTGTCGTCGGCCTTGACGTTGAGGTAGTCGACGTAGGTCGTGTTCCAGTGCGTGGCGAACTGACCGATCGAATCGATGGTGAAGCGGTAGTTCACACCGAAGTCGTAGCCGGCCGTCTTCTGCCAGCCCTTGTTGGTCAGGCCGTAGAACATGTTGGTGATCACGCCATTGGCCGGATCACGCGTGAAGCCCGAGCAGCGCGAGGCGATGCCGGCCACGTAGCAGTCGTCCAGGATGTCCTGCACGGCGTCTTGCGCGATCACGTTCTTGATGTCGATCTTGTACCAGTCCAGCGACACGTCGAGGCCTTCGACGTAGTGCGGGCTGTAGATCACGCCGAAGGTACGGGTGGTCGCCGTTTCCGGGGTCAGCTTGGAGTTGGAGCCGGTGGTGAACTGATAGTTGGTCTGGCACGGATAGGTCGTGCACGGGTTGAGCGCCTGACCCAGCTGCACATAGTTCGCCGCCACGGCCGCCTGGCCGCCAAAGCCGCCGGTACAACGCGCGGCCACCGCCGGGTTGCCCTTGGCCGAACCACTCTTGGTATCGCACGGATCGGTGTACGACTCGAAGCTGCTGCCGATACCGCCGTAGAGGTCGGAGATGGTCGGTGCGCGGAAGCCCTGCGCCCAGCTGCCGCGGACGAGCAGGTCGTCGATCGGCTTCCACTTCACGCTGGCCTTGCTGTTGGTGGTGGTGCCGAAGTTGTCGTAATCGGAGTAACGGCTGGCCACGTCGATGGACAGTTCGCGCGCCATCACCACGTCACGCAGGAGCGGCACGTCGAACTCGAGGTAAGCCTCGTTGACCGAGTACTTGCCTTCAGTCGTGGTCGCGGCCAGACCCGAGCTCAGGCCCGCCTGGTTGAAGGCGTCCGGCACGAAGCGGCCGTCTTCCTGGCGATGCTCGATACCGGCGGCCACACCGACGTCACCCGCCGGCAGACCCTGGAAGGTGCCCGCGATATTGGCGGTGTAATCGGTCGTGGTGGTCTTGCCGGTGTCGTGGAATTCCGGGAACAGGAAGGCCTGCAGGTCCGGATCGGCGAGCGAGCCGGCGCCAGCCTGGCCGTACGGCAGCAGCGGGTTCCATACCACGCAGCCGGCGACCGGCTTGGCGGCGGTACCGCAATGCACCTTGCCGTCCGTACCCATGTACGACGGGCCGACGGCAGCTTCCGTATTGATCAGGTTGAAGTCGCCATGACCGGTCTTGAGCATGTTGTTGCGATTGGTCATCGCGCCAACGTCCCAGTTCCAGCTGCGGCCACCGAGCTCAAAGAAGCCTTCGAAGCCGGCGGTCCAGCGATAGGTTTCCAGTTCGCTGTTGGTGGTACGGGGCACTTCCCAGCCACGACGCGCGAAGTTCAGCGTGGTGCCCAGCGGATTGAAGTAGCTGGTGGCCGCCATCGGCGTGCCGAACGCGGCCGACTGGTACGGATAGCCGGCGATCTGCTGCAGGGTGTCGCGCTTGTTGTAGAGGAAGTCGGTCTTGAACGCGAGGTTGTCGAGCAGGTTGTACTTGCCTGCCACGAACAACGAGGTGCGCTCCTGACCCGTGGCCAGCGTCATCTCCTGGTTGGAGTTGGCGTAGCGCGCCGAGGTCAGCGGCTGATAGTTGGCGATATCGCGCGGGTCAGTGCCCGGCTTGAGGGTACAGGTCGCCTTGGCGCCGCCCGGGCCGCACGGGCCGCTGAACGAGCCGTACTGGCTGATGCCGCTCCAGCCGGCGGTGGGGTGGAACGGGCCCGACGGGTAGGCGCTGAATTCGCGGTCCTTCGCCCAGACCGGATCGTCCTTCTGGTACTGCGCGCTGGCCATGATCGAACCGCGATCGTTGGCGGTACCCAGCGTGAAGTCGTAGCTCTGGCCCTTGCCGTCGTTGTTGTCGTACTGGCCGACGTAGGCATTGGCCTCGGCGCCGGTGAAGTTGCTGCGCGTGATCACGTTCACCACGCCGGCGATGGCGTCCGAACCGTAGATCGACGAACCACCGTCCTTGAGCACTTCGATGCGGTCGATCACCGAGACCGGGATCTGACCCAGATCCTGCAGGCCGGAGGTGTTGGCGCCCAGGCGCTTGCCGTTGATCAGGATCAGCGTGCGGTTGGGACCGAGGTTGCGCAGGTCGACGTAGTAGCCGCCCACGTCTTCGCCCGAGGACAGCGCGTTGGCGCGGCTGATCGGCGGCGAACCGACTTCGGTCAGGTTCTGCAGGATGTCAGCAACCGACGTGAAGCCCTGGTTCTGGATCTGCTTGCGGTCGATGGTCACCACCGGCTGGGCGGTTTCCACATCGACGCGCGGAATGCGCGTACCGGTAACGGTGACGGTTTCGAGCTTCTTCGCTTCGTTTTCGCTGGCTGCCGGGCCGCCCGCATTCTGCGCAAAGGCCGGACCCACGACTGCGAAGGTACCTACGGCAAGTGCCAGGCGGACGGCAACCGTAAGTTTATTGTCAACTTTCTTGCGGAACTGCATATTTACTCCCCAGTAAAGACGCCGGCCCCAACCGACGCCAAAATGCCGACTTGCTTGCAAGTGGCAGGCTCCAAAGGCGTTGCACCTCGAAACTTGCTGTCTGCCAGCTGAACAACCCGGCGCATTCTTGATTACCAATTCGCAGCCGTTGCGTTCTTGGTCTCGGTAGAAGTTGCTCCCCACGAGTTCCCGCTACCATGAACTTACGACCATATGAGAATTTTCTTACGAGTGTCAACGATTTCGTAACGCTTGCTTCACGCTGACGTTTCTAAATTTCGGGCCACGCTCCCCTTACAAGTCGCCATCCGCCAGGAAAATGCGATGAACATGCAAAAACTTTCGACTAACGAGTCTTCGTCCACCTTTGCCGATCGCATAAAAGTGCTGATCCAGCGCGTGGGCAGCGTCACCGAGATCGCTCGGATGTGCGGTTTTTCTGAAGGCGTCGTGCGTAGCTGGCGGGACGGCAATACCGATCCTTCGCGCGCGCGCTGCGTGACCCTGGCCAAGACCCTGGGTATTTCCCTGGTGTGGCTGGTGGCCGGCGAAGGGACCATCCAGACCACCGACGCGATGGCCTCGGGCGAAGACCAGACGAACACGGAGACGATGGCGAACCGTCATCGCTCCAAGCTGCGTACCGCCGCGGACACGCTGCATGCCAGCGGCCTGGCGATGGATCCCAACCGCCTCAACACGGCGCTGCGCATCCTGCAGTCGGAGCTGGACCTGGCCGAGAGCCGCCTGACCCTGGCCGACAACGCCGATATGCTGGCCGACCTCTATGAAATCCTTGGTCCGGGCGGCACCGACGTGGACGCCACCGCGATGGTCTCGTTCAACCAGCGCCTGCACGAACGCGTGAAGCGCGGCCGTCAGGTCGCCGCGTAAACGCACCGGTGCCTACGGCCTGAAACAAAAACGGCAGCCCTAGGGCTGCCGTTTTTGCATGGGTGCGAACGCCGGTCTTAGAGGCGGGCGATGTCCGCGATGGCGCCGAATTGCGCCTTCAGCTGGCCCAGCAAGGCCAGGCGGTTGGCGCGCACCGCCGGATTTTCCGCGTTGACCAGCACGCTGTCGAAGAACGCATCCACCGGCGCCTGCAACTGCGCCAGGCGCGTGAGCACCGCGGCGTAATCGCCCGCTTCCAGCGGCGCATGCGTATCGGCGCGGGCGGCGTCGAGGGCGGCATGCAACGAGCGTTCGGCCTCCGCCTCGAAATGCGCGGGGTCGACGGTGGTGCCCACCGGCGCGGCGCCGGCTTCCTCGGCCTGCTTGCGCAGGATGTTGGCCACGCGCTTGTTCGCCGCCGCCAGGCTCAGGGCTTCCGGACGGCGGCCGAACTCGCCGACCGCGCGCAGGCGACGGTCGAAATCCACCAGGCTGGACGGCGACACGGCTGCCACGGCCTCAAACTGCTCGCTGGTAAAGCCCTGCTCGGCGTAATAGCCGCGCAGGCGATCGAGCACGAATTCGACCAGTTCGTCCGCCAGCGCCGCACGGCGCTTGCCGGCGTCGAGCGCGGGCGCCTTGCCGTCCTTGCCCGGCTTGAGGCCGGCGGCCAGCGCCGCTTCCGGCAACAGCTCCAGCGCCTCGACAAAACTGCCGCGCAGATCCAGCTCCAGTCCGCCTTCGACCAGGGTACGCGCAAGACCGAGCGCGGCACGGCGCAAGGCAAACGGATCCTTGTTGCCACTGGGCTTCATGCCGACGGCGAAGATGCCGGCCAGCGTATCGAAGCGATCGGCCACGGCGAGCACCTGGCCCACCTTGCCGGCGGCAATGGCGTCACCCGCGAAGCGCGGCTGGTAATAGCTGTCCAGTGCGTCGGCCACGTCGGCCGCCTCACCGTGATGCGCCGCGTAGTAACGACCCATCACGCCCTGCAGCTCGGGGAATTCGCCGACCATGCGGGTGAGCAGGTCGCACTTGCTGAGTGAGGCGGCGCGCGTCGCGGCGCCGGCATCCACGTCCACGCGGCCGGCGATGATGCGGGCCAGCTCGGCCACGCGCACGCTCTTGTCCCACAGACTGCCCAGCGCCTGCTGGTAGGTGACCTGCTTGAGCTGATCCTGGTAGCCGGCCAGCGGCGTCTTGAGGTCTTCGTCCCAGAAGAACTTGGCGTCGGCAAAGCGCGGACGGATCACGCGCTCATAGCCCTTGCGGATTTCCGACGGCTGCTTGCTCTCGATATTGGCCACACCGATGAAATGCTCGGTGAGCTTGCCGTTCGCGTCGAACACCGGCACGAACTTCTGGTTGGTCTCCATGGTGGTGACCAGCGCCTCGGGCGGCACCGCAAGAAATTCGCGATCGAAGGTGCAGGCAATCGCCACCGGCCATTCGGTGAGGTTGGCGATTTCGTGGAGCAGCGCGTCGTCGAGCTGCGGCACGCCACCGGTTTCCTTCGCCGCACGGGCGACTTCATCGCGCACTTTCTGGCGACGCTCGGTCGGATCGGCCAGCACCTTGGCCGCGCGCATCGAGTCCAGCCAGATATCGGCGTCGGACACGTGCACGGGCTGCCCGTGCATGAAACGGTGGCCGCGCGACTTGCGGCCGCTGGTCAGGCCCAGCACGCTGCCGTCGACGATGTCCGCGCCGTGCAGCATCACCAGCCAGTGCACCGGACGCACGAAGGTGTAGTCGTGATCGCCCCAGCGCATGGGCTTGGGAATCGGCAAACCCTTGAGTGCCTCGTCCACGATCTCGGGCAACAAGGCCGCCACCGGCTGGCCGGGCTTGACCGCGCGATACACAAACCACGCACCCTTGTCGGTTTCGAGCTTTTCCAACTGCTCGACCGTCACGCCGCAAGACTGCGCAAAACCTTGCAACGCCTTGCTCGGATTGCCTTCGGCATCGAGTGCCGCATTGACGGCCGGGCCGCGACGTTCGACGTTTTGCTCCGGCTGATTGACTGCCACTGCCGGGATATAGACGGCCAAACGACGCGGCGAAGCATACAGCTTCGCTTCGTCCAGGCCGGCATCCACGCCGCGCTTGGCCAGTCCGTCGCAGATGCCGCGCAGGAAGGCCGCGGACAGTTCGTCCAGCGCCTTGGGCGGCAATTCTTCCGTGCCCAGTTCGATCAACAGCGGCTTGGTGGCGGCGCTCATGCAGCCTGCTCCTTCACGTTCTTCTTCAGGCCCGGAAAACCGAGCTTTTCACGTTGCGCGACATAGGTCTCGGCCACCGCGCGGGCCAGCGTGCGCACGCGCAGGATGTAACGCTGGCGCTCGGTGACGCTGATGGCGCGGCGCGCGTCGAGCAGGTTGAAGGTGTGGCTGGCCTTCATCACCTGCTCGTAGGCAGGCAGCGGCAGGTTGGCGGCGATCAGCTTGTTGGCCTCGCCTTCGCACACATCGAACCAGCGCAGCAATTCGGGCACGTTGGCGTGTTCGAAGTTGTACGTGCTCTGTTCCACTTCGTTCTGGTGGAACACATCGCCATAGGTGACGGTGCCGCGCGGGCCATCGGTCCAGACCAGGTCGTAGACGTTGTCCACGTTCTGCAGGTACATGGCCAGGCGCTCCAGACCGTAGGTGATCTCACCGGTCACGGGACGGCATTCCAGGCCGCCGGCCTGCTGGAAGTAGGTGAACTGGGTCACCTCCATGCCGTTGAGCCAGACTTCCCAGCCCAGACCCCAGGCGCCGAGCGTCGGCGATTCCCAGTTGTCCTCGACGAAGCGCAGGTCGTGCACCAGCGGGTCCAGTCCCAGCTCCTTCAGCGAACCGATGTACAGGTCCAGGATGTTGTCCGGGTTCGGCTTCATCACCACCTGGTACTGGTAGTAATGCTGCAGGCGGTTCGGGTTTTCGCCGTAGCGGCCGTCGGTGGGTCGGCGCGAGGGCTGCACGTACGCCGCCGCCCAGGGCTCGGGGCCGAGCGAACGCAAAAAGGTCGCAGGGTGGAAGGTGCCGGCGCCGACCTCGGTGTCGAGGGGCTGCAGCAGGACACAACCCTGCGCCGCCCAATAGCGGTTAAGGGTCTGGATCACATCTTGGAAGGTGCGCGCGGACATGGCTTTCCGTGGGCTTCAATAAAGCGGGTTAGTATAGCCGGGACCGCTTTCTCCGCTGGAATCCAGCGCATAAAGCCTATCGGAGAGATCGCCGCATGGCCGCTTCGCCGCAAACCGTGTCCCTGCTCGGCCGCCGCAGTCGGCTGGCGCTGGATGAAATGCTCGCCACGCTGGTGGTCGACGGGTATCTGCTCGCCGAAGACGCCAAGCAGGTGCGCATGGGCACGCGCAGCGGCCGCGCCACGGTGGAATTGCATCCGCTGGTGCTGGTGGCCAACGCCAAGCTGCCCAACCAGCGCGATCCCGGTCGACCGCTGAGCCTGGAGGCGCTGACCGAGTGGCTGGCCGGCCACGCCCAGCTGCCGTATCTCAAAATCGATCCGATGAAGATCAACGTGGCCGCGGTGACCCAGGTGGTCAGCCGCGCCTACGCCGAGCGCCATCGCATCCTGCCGGTGGCGGTGGCGCCGGGCGAAGCGACCTTCGCCACCTGCGAGCCGTTCGACAATGCGTGGGCCGCCGATCTCTCGCAGATGTTGCGGCGTGACGTGAAGCGGGTGGTGTCCAACCCGATCGACATCAACCGCTACCTGCTGGAGTTCTACGGCGTACAGCGCTCGATCCAGCTGGCGCAGGACGCCAAGACCACCGGCTACGACTCCTCCGCCATCCTCAACTTCGAGCAGCTGCTGGAGCTGGGCAAGGGCGGCGAAGTCGGCGCCGACGATCGCCACGTCGTGCACATCGTGGACTGGCTGCTGCAGTACGCGTTCGAACAACGCGCCTCGGACATCCATCTCGAGCCGCGTCGCGAAGCCGGCCTGATGCGTTTCCGCATCGACGGCGTGATGCACAAGGTGTTCGAGCTGCCGCCCCCGGTGATGACCGCGGTGACGGCGCGCATCAAGATCCTCTCGCGCATGGACGTGGCCGAAAAGCGCCGCCCGCAGGATGGCCGCATCAAGACACGCTCGGCTTCGGGACGTGAAGTGGAACTGCGTATCTCCACCATGCCGACCGCGTTCGGCGAGAAGGTGGTGATGCGTATCTTCGATCCGGACATCGTGGCCAAGGATTTCTCGCAGTTGGGCTTTTCGCCCGAGGAAGGCGAGGCCTGGCGCACCATGGTGGAGCGCCCGCACGGCATCGTGCTGGTGACCGGCCCGACCGGTTCGGGCAAGACCACCACGCTTTACTCCACGCTCAAGCATCTGGCGACGCCGGAGTTGAACGTCTGCACGGTCGAAGACCCGATCGAAATGGTGAGCCCCGAGTTCAACCAGATGCAGGTGCAGGCGGCGATCGACCTGGACTTTGCCATGGGCGTGCGCACGCTGCTGCGACAGGACCCGGACATCATCATGGTCGGCGAAATCCGCGACCTGGAGACGGCGCAGATGGCCGTGCAGGCCTCGCTCACCGGTCACCTTGTGCTCTCCACCCTGCACACCAACGATGCGCCCAGCGCGATCACCCGTCTGCTTGATCTGGGCGTGCCGCATTACCTGATCCAGTCCACCCTGACCGGCGTGGTGGCGCAGCGCCTGGTACGCACACTGTGTGCCCATTGCAAGCAGGCCACCGAGCAGGAGCCGCACGAATGGACCGCGCTCACGCACGGCTGGGATGTGCCGCTGCCCGAGAAGGTCTACAAACCGGTGGGTTGCCTGGAGTGCCGCAATACCGGCTTCATGGGACGCACCGGCATCTACGAGATGCTACCGCTGTCATCGCGGCTGCGCGGCTTGATTTCGTCGCAGCTGGACCTGGGTCACTTCGGACATGCCGCGCTCGCCGAAGGCATGCGTCCCTTGCGCATATCCGCGGCGGCGCAAGTCGCGCGCGGTGTCACCACCGTCAAGGAAGTGCTGACGGTGATTCCACCCATTGAACATGGCATCGTCTGACGACGCTGCCCGCTCACTCAACGCATTCGTCGTATCGCATCGCATGAAGCCTGTCCTGATCATCCGCACCGGTCGCGCCCCCGCTCCCATCCGCGCGCGTCACGGCGATTTCCCGCACTGGTTCCGCCTCGGCGCACAACTGCTGCCTGAACGCATCCGCGTGGTCGACGTGGAGGCGGGCGAGGAGCTTCCTGCACCGAGCGAAGTGGCCGGCGCACTGATCACCGGCTCCGCCGCGATGGTCACCGAGCGCGCTGCGTGGAGCGAACGCACGGCGGGATGGATCCGTGACGCGATGGATCTGGAACTGCCGATGTTCGGCGTGTGCTACGGCCATCAGCTGATGTCGCATGCGCTGGGTGGACGCGTCGACTATCTGCCAGGCGGTCGCGAGATCGGTACCGTAACGATCAACATGCTCGACGCGGCGAAGAACGATCCGCTGGCCGGCAGTTTCCCGTCGGCATTTCGTGCCCATGCCACGCATGAACAAAGCGTGCTCGAGCTGCCGAAGAACACCACCGTGCTGGCCAGTTCCTCGCGCGACCCGCATCACCTCGTGCGCTATGGCAAGAACGCGATGAGCGCGCAGTTCCATCCCGAATTCAATGCGGATGTGATGCGCGCTTACATCGATCGCAAACACCACGACATGAAGCGCGAAGGCTTCGATCCGCACCACACCTTCAAGCAGGTGGCCCCGACCCCGCTGGCGCGTCGTCTGTTCCGGCAGTTTTCGCGTCATCACGGTCTGGCCGCCGGCTGACATGGCTGTCACGCACACGGTCTAGAATCGGTCCATCGGCGCGAACGTGAGGAAGCAGGCGCCGCCACATGGACGAACACCATGGGTCGACAACCGCATGTACACCGCGCATCGGTCATGGCGATGCGGCTGATGGACGTCGCCGACACGATTGATCTGACGGCAGCCGAGTCATTGTGGGCGCAACGGGCGCGCACCGCTACCGCGCGCAGTCGACTGGTCACGGCGCCGACGAAGGCACTGACCTTTGGTGTGCCGCCGGTGGAGTTGACGCTGGGACCGCTCGACATCGTGATTGGCGGCCACGCATTGCAGGCCACCGCGCTGGCACGGCTCTATGAGTTCGGCGTCGTTGCATTATCCATCAGCGTGCCTGCCGATGATCTGTCCTGGATCGATTTCAGCGCGCGCGTGAATGCCGTGGATGCCGCGTTCGGCCTGGCCTCCGATTCGGACGCCTGGACGCGCCTGCTCGCGCAGATCACGGACATCGTGGGACCCGCGCTGCAGCGCCCGAGTCCCTCCATCCTGCATGAAGACTATCTGCTCGGCCTGGTGCATGCGCTCGAGGGCGTCGAGAGTACGGCGACGCTGCATGACGAACTCGATCTGGTGCCCTTGCTTGCGGGCGAATCGCGACCACTCTCGGAATCGGCGCGACAGGAGCTGCTGCGGCAGCGCTTTTCGTATTACACCGATGACCTGGCCGTGGTCACCTGGGATCGTGCCTTCATCTATGAACCGCGTGGCGAGTCCGATGTGGTCGACATCCTCGAAGTGGCCAATGCTCAGCTATTGGAGTTGCGCTACTACGACGAATGGCTCGACGCCGAACTGCCTCGCATGTACGACCTGGTCGAAGCGACGCACAACGTCGCCAACCCTTTCGCAGCGCGGCGCTACGCGGATCTCGCACGGCATCTGTATACGCTGGTGGCGGAGGTCACCGAGATTACCGAGAAGGTGGACAACGCCTTGCAGGTGACCGAAGACGTCTATCTCGCGCGCGTCTACGCGGCAGCCCTTGAGCTGTTCCGCGTACCTCATGTCAGCAAGGCCGTGGATCGCAAGCTGGCCATCATCCGCGACAGCTACGCGGCGTTGTACGACGAAGCCTCAAGCAAGCGCGGCGAGCTGATGGAGCTGGCCATCATCCTGCTGATCGCCGTGGAAATCGTGATCGCGTTCATCCGCCACGTCTAGCCGACGGTTCAGCGCCCGCGCGGCGGCATCGGGAACGGGGTGATCTTCTGGCCATCGCTGGCATCGCGGATCACCAGCGCACCCTTGCTCTCCACTTCCTCGACCCGTACCACCGATTGCATCGGCAGGTGCAGCACGCGCGTGTCCTTGAACTCATCACGCAGCTTCTCCTCGGTGGGATCCACCAGCAGGCCTTCGCCGACGGGTTCGAACACGAGTTCACCGACTTCGGTGAAACCCCACAGGCTGCTGGACGCCACATGGCGGGCATAGAGCTCGTAGCACTTGCCCAGGTGCAGGAAGGTGACTTTGTAGAGTTTCTTGTTACGCATGAGGCCGATTATCCGCGCAAACGCCGCGCGATCGCATCCCGCGAGAACAGCGCGAACGCCACCCCGAACAGGAAGCCCGCGATGTGCGTCCACCACACCACCGCGCCATAGCTCGGGCCGGCGTAGCTGAAGAGCAACTGCAGCAGGACCCAGATGCCAATCAGCAGGAAGGCAGGGACACGCACGAACTCAAGATAGAGGCCCAGCGGCAGCACCAGACCCAGACGCGCGCGCGGAAACAGCGCGATATAGGTGCCGAGTACGGCCGACACCGCGCCACTGCAACCAATGATCGGCGAGCGCACACCGGTCAGCGAGAGCGCACCCACCAGGTTCGCCACGATGCCACCCAGTACGAACAGCAGCAGGAAACGCAGTGATCCGAGTGCTCGCTCCGCGGGCAAGCCAAAGATCACCAGGAACAGCAGATTGCCCAGCAGATGCAGCCAGGCCAGATGGATGAACAGTGCGGTGAACAGGCGCAGCAGCGAAGGATCGTGCAGTTGCGGCAGCAGCGGGGCCTTGGGATCGAAGATGTTCGCCGGCACGGTTCCCCATTCCAACCACATCGACATGCGCTGCGGCCCCGGCATCAAGGCCAGGCCGACAAAACTGATCACGCACACGACCACAACGAGCACGGTTGCCCATTGCACATGCCGACGACGGCGGGTTTCGACATGGACAAACACTGAAACGCTCCGCGGCATGCAGGACAGGCGAGGTCTGCATCATAGGCGATATGGTTTTGCTGGATAGCGCGCAGGGACAAACTCGTGCGGTTTCAGATCAAACTTGCTCGAAACCGCGCAATCAGACGCACTTTCGCGTGCTTTCTGCAGGAATTATTTTCAAACCGCACAAAG
>NZ_JPLA01000118.1 GCF_001010355.1 Dyella japonica DSM 16301
TACAGAGTAATGTGATTATTTTTATGAATGTAGCCCTCCTTGTGAGGGCTTTTTAGTATCTATAGGAGAGTAAATAATTATGGCTAATAAGAGCCGTCTTCGTGTATGGCATATCCCTCAAGTACCCGGCAAAGCCTTCTATGTTGAAGTAGATTCAGTAGAAGAAGGTGTACGTATCATTGATATACTAGCCAACTATGACCTATTCCAGTATGAGAACAACATCAAAGGTGATTACTGCAATGTCTGTCTCTTATACACA
>NZ_JPLA01000119.1 GCF_001010355.1 Dyella japonica DSM 16301
CGCGCGATGTCGAACGCCCGCTCGATCTCGCTGGTCGTGAGCAGCACCGGGCCTGCGGACTCGGCAGCGGACCACACCGCCTCGGACCAGGCCACCGCCGCCTGACGCACCGCGTCCAGATTCGTGACACGCGGCACTTGCAGCTGCTGATCGAGCTGCGCTTCAAGATCGACGATGGTCAGGAAGTCGCGATGCATGTCGTGCGCTCAATGAGCTGCGCAAGGTCCAAGTGGAGATAGGCAGCGTCGGTACCTGCGCGGGCGACGTTACCCAGGCCGCGCCGGCCGGTGTCGAAT
>NZ_JPLA01000120.1 GCF_001010355.1 Dyella japonica DSM 16301
TCGATTCCACCATATGCTGCGTTGCGAACGATAATATTCGAACCATCAAAGC
The DNA here is from genome assembly GCF_001010355.1 of Dyella japonica DSM 16301. Taxonomy (GTDB): domain Bacteria; phylum Pseudomonadota; class Gammaproteobacteria; order Xanthomonadales; family Rhodanobacteraceae; genus Dyella; species Dyella japonica. The sequence continues at coordinate 53 of NZ_JPLA01000120.1, forward strand.
CTACTGACACGTTAGGATCGTTCCAGCGAGCAAACGGAACACCACCAACAGGTAATGGCATACTACCGTTAACCCATACGTACTGGGAATACTGACAAGTCATGAGAAAGGCTGCGTTGGATATTGCTGTGAAGTCCGTGGAGTTAGCTACAAATAAACCCTCGTTTCGCGTTCCTACAGGTAGCAGTTCCATAACCAACCCTGC
>NZ_JPLA01000121.1 GCF_001010355.1 Dyella japonica DSM 16301
GGATAATCACATGACTGAACTATTAGCTGTACATGCCAGATTAGGTGACTTAGTTACCATTGCAGAGCAGCTAGACACAATCATTGCTGACCATGAAAAGTATGCTACTGCTGAAGGTGCAGGTCTGATTGGCTTTAATCAGGCACAGACTTATGCAGCTAATACAGTAGGTGCAATGCTCCGTCAGGTTATTACTATGGGTAATGACAAAGGGGGTTATGCTGTAGCAGGTAAACTGACCTCTACTGGTGGAGTATGGTCGTTAGCTACTGGTTCCATCAACATGAATGCCCCTACTGCTGGTGCAGTAGCTAACCTGGTTCTTAATTATAAAGCCGGTAAAGTTAGTGGTTTGTTGGTAGCACCTAGTCAACAAATGGCATTGGATGGCCTGATTATGGGTGCATCTACTACTGACAATACAGCTACTGTATCTGTTACTGCCCCACTCCGTTTTAAAGCAGACCTAACTGCTAAAGCAATCTCCGGTGTGAATACCCGTATCATGCCTTCCAGTGCAGTGACTCTGAATGTAGATGCATATGGTGGCATCACTCTTGGGTATCCACACCGGAGATTGCTTTAGCAGTTAGGTCTGCTTTAAAACGGAGTGGGGCAGTAACAGATACAGTAGCTGTATTGTCAGTAG
>NZ_JPLA01000122.1 GCF_001010355.1 Dyella japonica DSM 16301
TGCTCCGGTTGATGTAAAACTAACACCAACCGGAGGGAGTGTCAACAAATTTTATTATTTTTTAACTGGACGTACTGGACGCTTCAAGTCCACGCCAGCCATGGCTGCCAAACGGCCTGCTTTTTCAGGGTTTTCACGTAGAATTTTACCCTGCTCAGTAAGGTTCCAACCTTCAGCACTCCACGGGTTCTTACCGGCAGCGCCAGGAGTACGGGAGCCACCAGCACCACCGCCAACGTTTCCAGGGAACCAGTGAGGGTTCTTATCCTGAATGCCCTGTAACCACATTTCTGGTGTGATTCCTGGAGTTACACCTACACCGTCGCGGG
>NZ_JPLA01000123.1 GCF_001010355.1 Dyella japonica DSM 16301
GGAAGGTGCTGTTATTGTTCAGAACACTATGCTGCTTACTGAAGAGAAACAGGTAACTTTCCGTGACCTGGGACGTGCTCAGTCTGCTCTATTTCAGAATCTGAATGACCGTTTTGGTCAAGTGGTAGATGTACGGGATATTGTATTCCTGAACGTCAGCTACCTGGGTCATATGAGCCAGCCTGACTTTCAGCAAAATCTGGTAACTAAAGATACTGCTGCGAAGAAAGCTAAACTGAAAGCTGGGGAGTAATCATGTCCGAAAAACTATCAGGTGGTTTTAATAACTACTATCTGGTTCAGGTAACCAACCCTCAACGTATGGAACAGCCTCCATATCAGGCCGAGTGTGAGGATATTATCCAAGCACTAAATATGACCTTTGATGAAGGGCGTCTGTTCAAGGCATTGTGGCGCAATGCTGCTGCTCGTTTAGGTAACGGTAAACCAGGTAACACTTCCGTTTATGATGCAGAGAAGA
>NZ_JPLA01000124.1 GCF_001010355.1 Dyella japonica DSM 16301
AGATATAGGCTTCTTCAATCAGAGCATCAAACATCAATCCAAGACGGACTTCTGCATCTTTAATAGCGTTCACTTTACCGATTTTATCATCGGTATGCGGCTTGTAGCCTTTGATGTCTTCAATCGACATAAGGAATTTCCTCATCGGTGGCAAGGTCATATTCGACCAATTGGATAGGCTCATTAATACCATACCCACGTACAGTGATATCAGTTGCCGCATAGTTTTCAGTAATATCACCCATTCTAAATGCTTCAATGAATGATTGCTCGCCTGAGCAACTAAACCAGGCGGCAAAACATTTTAAAACATCTTCAGACCCTTCTATAATCAATTTAGCCATTATAGACTCTCAGTAAAGGTACGAGCGATAACGTCGCGCTGCTGTTCCGGAGTCAGAGAGTTAAAGCGAACTGCATAACCGGATACACGGATGGTCAGCTGCGGATATTTTTCCGGATGCTTAACTGCATCTTCCAGAGTTTCACGACGCAGAACGTTAACATTCAGGTGTTGACC
>NZ_JPLA01000125.1 GCF_001010355.1 Dyella japonica DSM 16301
GATGAGTTGAAAATACGTCTGCATAATGACTCCTGTGAACCTTACACGGTTCAGGTCGGTGAACGTATTGCACAGGCGCGTCTTGTGGAGCTGGTTCGTACGCGTATTGTTTCTGGTGTGGTAGAAGAAACAGGCCGCGGCGGTTTTGGTTCTACTGGTAAGTTGTAATAAGCTCCGAGGGTATTTAAATCAACGTCTTAGTTGGGTAACATACCCTCATTAAGAAAAGGAGCTAGAAATGAAAAAGCTACTTGTTTTGTTAGGATTGGTTGTATGTGTCAACGCGAACGCATATACTTTCGATTGTGAAACTGTCTCAAATATTGTAAATAAAGAGATTCTTATTAAGAATGAGCGTTACAATATTGATAAGAAATATGCCGATAACGTTATTAAGACTAGTATCGGACTGTGTAAAGCTGCAAAAACAGCTTCAGAATCCGGGATGTCCACAAAGGAAGTAATGCAGTTCGTAGAATCCACAATGG
>NZ_JPLA01000126.1 GCF_001010355.1 Dyella japonica DSM 16301
AAACCACATCATTCGTCCAGCTAGGCTAGATAGCATGGTCACTGCACTAACAAGTGCTACCGCAATTGTTGAAATCCGAATATCATAATTACGGATATGGCTCACTTCATGTCCAATAACCGCTTCCAGCTCTTCACGATTCATTAGATTTAGCAATCCTGTCGTTGCAGCAACTGCTGCATTTTCAGGCTTTGAACCAGTCGCAAAAGCATTGGGCGATGAATCCTCTACAATATACACCCGTGGCATCGGAACTTGTGCTACCATTGCCATATCCTCTACCACATGATAAAGGTCAGGAGCTTCAGCCTCAGTGACTTGTCGAGCACCGTTCATAGACATGACAACCTCAGTAGACTGGAAAATCATGCTAAAAGCATAAATTACACCAATGATAAAGGCAATTATCACACCACCGAGAGTTGAATCTAGCCATAAATAGCCGACTGCTGCTCCAATAATCGCTAACAGAGCAAAAAAAGCAATCAAGAGAACCCACGTTCGTCTTTTATTACTAGCAATTTGATCAAAGAGCATATTAGTCACCTAGACCGCTAAAATCAACTTTTGGTACAGATTTTTCTTCTTCTGGGACAGCTAAGAAATCTGCCGGCTTAAAGCTGAACATTCCAGCAATAATATTACTTGGAAATGTTTCCAGCTTCACATTGTAATTGCTTGTTACACTATTATAAAGTTGACGAGAATACGAACTTTTATTTTCAGTGTTAGTCAGTTCTTCTTGCAATTTTACAAAGTTCGTACTTGCTTTCAATTCTGGGTAATTTTCTGCAAC
>NZ_JPLA01000127.1 GCF_001010355.1 Dyella japonica DSM 16301
GCGAAAAGGGAGGGACTGGAAAGCCTATCGCATCATTTGGGAATTGCGCTATGGGCCAATCCCAGAGGCAATGGAAGTTGACCACATTCGGCATAACCGAAAAGATAATCGGATTGAAAATCTACGGTTGGTGACGCGTACAGGTAATGGGCGTAATCAGTCTAAATTTGCGACAAATACGTCAGGTGTAACTGGTGTGAATTGGAATAGTCAGGCTGGTAAATGGAGGGCGGAAATTTATGTCGATGGAAAGCATATATCTCTTGGTTTGTTCACAATCTTTAATGATGCTGTTTTAGCGCGTAAATCGGCCGAGTCTAAATATGGTTTCCATAAAAATAATGGCGAGTGAGTATATTAATCAATTGACTTATCCTGCTATAGTTATTCCGTTAACGTTAAAGGGGGTTATATGAACGAGAATATAGTTAAAGCCTGGTCTATGTTGAGACCACAGTTGAAAGACGATCGCGTCGCTTTTACTTTGTGTCCGACTAACGAGTATCGTCGTCAGCTCGAAGAAGTGTTGCGCGAAGATCCTGAGTTCGTTCGCTGTGTGCAACTGTCGCGTGAGTCATCCGTAGTACAGTTTGATCGTTTCCACCTTCGTTTGGTTTCTCATCATAGAGCTTCGTATGAAGACACTGTTATTCG
>NZ_JPLA01000013.1 GCF_001010355.1 Dyella japonica DSM 16301
ACCAACGTGAAGAGCGGTGCGCTGTCCGCTACCAGCACCGATGCGGTGAACGGCTCGCAGTTGTACGCGACCAACCAGCAGGTGACCCAGAACACCACCGACATTGCGGGTAACACGACCTCGATCAGCAACCTGCAGACCACGGTGAATAACATCAGCGGCGGTACCGTGGGCCTGGTGCAGCAGGCGGCGGCTGGTGCCGACCTCACGGTGGGCAAGGCCACCGACGGCGTGGCGGTCGACTTTGCCGACAAGAACGGCAACACCCGCACCCTGAAGAACGTGACGGCTGGCGTGGCCGCGACCGATGCGGTGAACATGTCGCAGCTCAACACCACCAACGCCAGCGTGACCCGCGTGGAAGGCAAGGCCGACCAGCAGGGCAGCACGACGGCGGCGGCGCTGGGCGGCGGTGCCAGCTACAGCAGCAGCACCGGTGCCATCACGGCGCCGAGCTACACGATGCACAACGCTGACGGCACCGTCACCACGGCGAACGACGTGGGCACTGCGGTAAGCAACATTGATGGCCGTGTCGTGCAGAACACCTCCGACATCAACACCATCAACACCCAGATCAACAGCGGCACGATCGGTCTGGTGCAGCAGGCGGCTGCCGGTGCCAACCTTACGGTGGGCAAGGGCACCGACGGTGCGGCGGTCGATTTCCAGGGCACCACGGGCGCTCGCAAGCTGCTCAACGTGGCCGACGGCACGGTCGCTGCTGGCAGCAAGGATGCCGTCAACGGCGGTCAGCTGTACGGCGCGAGCCAGTCGGTGGCCAATGCCATCGGCGGCGGCTCGACGGTGAACAGCGACGGTTCCATCTCGGCACCGAGCTACGTCGTGCACCAGGCGGACGGCACCATCACCACGGTCAACAATGTGGGCAGTGCGGTGACCAATCTCGACGGCCGCGTGTCGCAGAACACCACCGACATCACCAACATCAACAGCACCATCACCGGCATGAACGGTCAGCTCGCTGACGCGGTGAAGTACGACTCCGCGGCCCACGACAAGGTGACACTGGGCAATGCCGGCACACCGGTGCAGGTGACCAATGTGAAGGACGGTGCGTTGTCGGCGACCAGCAGCGATGCGGTGAACGGCTCGCAGCTGTATGCGACCAACCAGCAGGTGGCGCAGAACACCGGTGATATCGCCAACATCAACAGCACCATCAACAACATGAACACCGGTGGCCTGAAGTACGTGCAGGTCAATTCGACGGCGGCGGGCGCCAGCGCTGCGGGCACAGATAGCGTGGCCGTGGGCGGCAACAGCAAGGCTTCCGCAGCCAATGCGGTGGCGATCGGCAACGGCGCGCAGGCCAGCCAGGCCAACAGCGTGGCGCTGGGTGCCGGTTCGGTGGCTGATCGTGCGAACAGTGTATCGGTGGGTTCGGCAGGGCAGGAACGCCAGATCACCAACGTGGCGGCCGGCAACCTGTCCGCCACCAGCACGGATGCGGTGAACGGCAGTCAGCTCAACGCCACCAACCAGGCCGTCAACAACCTCGATGGCCGCGTGACCAACGTGGAAAACACGGTGAACAACATGGCTGGCGCCGTGAGCAATGTCACCAACATCACCAACGGTCAGAGCGGCATGTTCCAGGTCAGCAAGGACAGCAACGGCACGCAGCCGGTGGCTTCGGGCAGCAAGTCGACGGCTGGCGGCAACGGCACCGTGGCGTCCGGCAACAACAGCACGGCCTTGGGCAATGCTGCAGTGGCGTCGGCTGACAACAGCGTGGCCCTGGGCGCCAATTCGGTCGCCGACCGCAGCAACAGCGTGTCGGTGGGCTCGGCCGGCCATGAGCGTCAGCTCACCAACGTGGCGGCCGGTACGGCCAACACGGACGCCGTGAACGTAGGCCAGCTCAAGGCCGCAGGTGTGATGAATGCCGATGGCTCGACCAATACGGCGGTGACCTATGACACCAACGCCGATGGCAGCACCAGCGTGACCTTGAATGGTGGCGGCAATGCGGCGGTGATCCACAACGTGGCCCCGGGTACGTCGGCATCGGACGCGGCCACGGTGGGCCAGGTGCAGCAGGTGGCCGACTGGTCCAAGAGCTACACCGACCAGCAGGTTCGCAACATGGGCCGGCAGGCGAACAGCGGCGTGGCCTCGGCGATGGCGATGTCCGCCATCCCGCAGGCGGTGGTGAATGGTGGTCACTCCATCGGTGCCGGCGTGGGCAGCTTCCGTGGCCAGTCCAGCGTGGCGGTCAGCATGTCGGCCATGAGCGCCACGGGCAAATTTGCCGTGAAGCTCAACGTCAGCGCCACCTCCCAGGGCGACGCCGGCGTGGGTGTGGGCGCCAGCTACAACTGGTAAGGCTGGGTTTTAGCTGCACAAGAGGACGGCGCCGTAGCAATACGGCGCCGTTTTTGTTGGTGTCGAAGAAAGGGCAAACAAAAAGGCCGCGTCATGGCGCGGCCTTCGTGGTGCCATACCTTGTAGGAGCGCACTTGTNNCAAGTGCGCTCCTACAGAGGAGCGATTATTTCATGCGGTAGGTGATGCGACCCTTGGTCAGGTCGTAGGGGGTCATTTCGACCTTCACCTTGTCGCCGGTAAGAATGCGGATGTAATGCTTGCGCATGCGGCCGGAAATATGGGCCGTGATGACGTGGCCGTTTTCCAGCTGCACGCGGAACATGGTGTTGGGCAGGGTCTCCTGGACCGTACCTTCCATTTCGATGACGTCGTCTTTGGCCATGCGTTCCGTGGGGGCAGGGCAGCCGTCGTGGCTGCTTAATCCGTCGATTATGCCACGGAAGTTCCAATGGTTAAAGAATCATCAGCCAAAATGCTCATCCAGCTTGCGACGGATCTCCTGTTCCACCATGCCCTTGAGGGGCGCCAGCATCATGCCCAGCTCGGCCGTGACCTGGATGGCGTCGGTGCCCACGGCAATGCTGCCGTTCACGCCCGGACGGGAAAAACGCAGGATGTCGCCCTGCCACTGGCCCTCCATGCCGAATTTTTCGTGCATGCGGGCTGCCACCTTGTCGACCACCGCGCGGGCCTCGGTCACGGAGAGCTGATGGGGGCGGCGGATGTCGATCTTGGGCATGGGCGTTCCTCGGAGGCAAAGACACATGGTAAGCCAGACCACCCGGAACTGCCGTCAGCAGCGCGATGGGCGCTGCCAGCGAGGCTCGTGCACGAGTTCAGAGCATCCTTAACCACGTAGGCATCTGCTAGAGTCCCGCCCGTCCATCGACTGGTTCACAGATGCGCATCGAGTTTCCCAATTCGCCCCGCGAGGATTTCCACTGGGACGGGCCGGCGCTGCGCATCGGCAGTGCGCCGGACAATGACCTGATCCTGGCCGCGCATCAGGCCGGCACCTATCACCTGCGCATCCAGCTGGATCGCCGCGGCTGGGTGCTGCAGGTCCTGCCCCAGGGCAACCGCATCTACGTGAATGCGCGCCCGGTGCGTGAAAAGGCCTTGCTGCGCGCCGGCGACATCCTGAGCGTCGGCGATTGCCGCATGCTGCTGCGTGCGGAGGAAGAGCCCGCCCACAATCTGCCCGTGACCGTGCCGGCCGAAGGGCGTTGCACGGTGGCGTTGCGTGCGGTGGCGGGGCCGTTGTCCGGTCGGGTGCTGACCCTGCAGGACAAGCTGGACTTGGGCCCGCATGGGCGCGTTCCGTTGGAGCTCCCGCAGGGCGAGACGGCTTCGCTGGTGGTGTTCTGGCGCGACGGCCAGCTGATGCTCGAGGCCGGGCAGCAGTCCGAGCGCTATCCCCTGCGCGTCAACGGCGTGCCGGTGACCCAGGCCGCGCTCCGGCCCGGCGACCAGGTGGGCCTGGGCATGCACCGCTTCGTGGTCGATGCGCCGGGGCTGGAGCCGGAGCCGGAGATCATCCAGCCGGAGCCGGAGCGTCCGCACCTGCCCGAAGAAGATGCCGGCCCGCGCGGCGAAGTCTGGTGGCTGATCGCTACCGCCGCGGTGCTCGCCCTGGGCATTGCGGTGGCCTTGCTGGTGCGTTTCTGAGGCAGTTCCGAGACATGGTCAACCTTGGTTGACTCGCGGTTGCTGCGACGCGGCATAATGCGGCGATGTTCCTTCAAAGGCGTCGTCAGTGAGCAGACTCTGGAATTTCAGCGCTGGCCCGGCTGCATTGCCGCAACCGGTGCTCGAGCGCGCCCAGCGCGAATTGCTGGATTGGCAGGGCTGCGGCGCCTCGGTGATGGAGCTGTCTCATCGCGGCAAGGCCTTCATGGGCCTGGCCAAGCAGGCTGAGAACGACCTGCGCGAGCTGCTGGCTGTACCCGAGAATTACGCCGTGTTGTTCCTGCAGGGCGGCGCCACCCAGCATTTCGCGCAAATCCCGATGAATCTGGCCGGTGACGGCGATAGCGCCGACTACATCGTGACCGGCCATTGGGGCGAAAAGGCCGCCAGCGAGGCCGCTCCGTACGTCAAAGTGAACGCGGCTGCCAGCAGCAAGGACGAGCACTACATGCGCCTGCCGCCACGCGAGACGTGGCAGCTCGACGAGCGTGCCGCCTACGTGCACTACACGCCGAACGAAACCATTCATGGCGTGGAATTCCACGATATTCCGCAGGTGGGCGACGTGCCGCTGGTGGCGGACATGTCGTCGGACATCCTCTCCGGGCCCATCGATGTCAGCAGATTCGGGCTGATCTACGCCGGCGCGCAGAAGAACATCGGCCCCTCGGGCCTGGTCGTGATGATCGTGCGCCGCGACCTGCTGGAGCGCGCCACGCGGCCGATGGCGAAGATCTTCCGTTATGCCGAGCACGCCGCCAACGATTCCATGCTCAACACGCCCAATACTTGGGGCTGGTACCTGGCGGGCCTCACCTTCCAGTGGCTGAAGGAGCAGGGCGGCCTGGCCACCATCGGCGAGCGCAACACGGCCAAGGCTGCGCTCCTGTATGGCGCCATCGACGACTCCAACGGTTTTTATCGCAATCCGGTGGCGCTGGACTCGCGCTCGCGCATGAATGTGCCGTTCACCTTGCACGACAGCGCGCTGGATGCGGATTTCCTCAAGGAGTCCGAAGCAGCCGGCCTGCTCGCGCTCAAGGGACACAAGGCGGTGGGCGGCATGCGCGCCTCGCTCTACAACGCGGTTCCGCTTGAGGCCGTGCAGGCGCTGGTGGGCTTCATGCGCGATTTCGCGCATCGTCACGGATGAAACCGTTGCACGCCTGGTCGTACATCAAGGACTATCCCCGATTCCCATTTGGACTTCCGTAGCTTGCGCAGCCCACGACATGACCGATAAGAAATCCTCGCTTTCCGATGTGCGCGAGCGCATCGACAGCATCGATCAGCAGATCCAGCAGCTGATCTCCGAGCGCGCCGGCTGGGCGCAGGAAGTGGCCCGCGTGAAGGGCGAGGGGCTTTCGGCGATCGACTATTACCGCCCGGAACGCGAAGCCCACGTGCTGCGCATGGTGGTGGACCGCAACGATGGTCCGCTGACCGACGTGGAGATGGTGCGGCTGTTCCGCGAAATCATGTCCTCGTGCCTGGCCCAGGAGGATCCGCTCAAGGTCGGTTTTCTCGGCCCCGAGGGCACCTTCAGCGAACAGGCCGTGCGCAAGCATTTCGGCCACGCCGCGTACGGCCTGCCGCTGGGCAGCATCGAGGAAGTGTTCCAGGAAGTGGCGGCGGGCCACGCCGATTTCGGCGTCGTGCCGGTGGAGAATTCCGGCCAGGGCATGATCCAGGTCACGCTGGACATGTTCCTCACTTCCGAAGCCACCATCTGCGGCGAAGTGGAGCTGCGCGTGCATCAGTGCCTGCATTCGATGCAGGGCAAGCTGGAAGGCATCAAGCGCGTTTACGCGCACGCGCAGTCGCTGCAGCAGTGCAAGACCTGGCTGCGCATCAATCTGCCCGGCGTCGAATGCGTGGCGGTGAGCAGCAATGCCGAGGCGGCGCGCATGGCGCGTCACGCCGATGACGTTGCTGCGATTGCCGGTGAAACCGCTGGCCGCGTGTATGGACTGAAGACGGTGGCTCAAGGCATCGAGGATCGCGCGGACAACACTACGCGCTTCCTGGTCATCGGCCGCTCGCTGTTCCCGCCGTCCGGCAACGATCGCACCTCGCTGCTGATCACTGTGAACGACAAGCCGGGCGCGCTGTATCACGTGCTCAAGCCGTTTGCCGAACACGACATCAGCCTCAATCGCATCGAATCGCGTCCGGCGCATTCGGGCAAGTGGCAGTACGCCTTCTTCATCGATGTCTCCGGTCACATCAACGACGAGCCCATGCAGGCCGCGATGAAGGAAATGGGCGAAGCCGCCGCGCAGGTGCGCGTGCTCGGCTCCTACCCGGTGGCGCTGCCCTGATAGAACTTAGGCCGCCACTGGGCAGCCGCTGGAGAATGTTTCGTGACCCGACTCGACTGGACCAGTCACCCCGCGCGCGCGCTCAAGGGCAGCGTGCGCGTGCCTGGCGATAAATCCGTTTCACACCGAGCGCTCATGCTCGGTGCGCTGGCGGAAGGCGCTTCTCATATCCGTGGTTTCCTCGAAGGCGAAGACACGCGCGCCACGGCCGCGGTGCTGCAGCAGCTGGGCGTGCGCATCGAAACACCGGCCGATGGCGAACGCCTGGTGCATGGCGTTGGACTGCACGGTTTGAAAGGAACCACGCAGTTGCTCGATTGCGGCAATGCCGGCACCGGCATGCGTCTGTTGGCAGGATTGTTGGCAGGACAGGCTTTCGATAGCACGTTGATCGGCGACGAATCGCTGTCCAAACGTCCGATGCGCCGCGTGACCGATCCGCTGGCCCGCATGGGTGCGAAGATCGATACGCAGGACGGCCTTCCGCCGCTGCAGGTGCGCGGCGGGCAGACGCTGCAGGGCATCGCCTATACCTTGCCCGTGGCGAGCGCCCAGGTGAAGTCGGCGCTGTTGCTAGCTGGCTTGTATGCGCAAGGCGACACCGAAGTCATCGAGCCGCATCCCACGCGCGACTACACCGAGCGCATGCTGGCGGCGTTTGGCTGGCCCATCGATTTCGCGCCGGGACGTGCGCGATTGAGTGGCGGACACACCTTGCGCGCCACGGCAGTGGACGTGCCGGCGGACTTCTCGTCGGCAGCGTTCTTCCTCGTCGCCGGCAGCATCGTGCCGGGTGCCGAGCTGCGCCTGCCGGCGGTGGGCCTCAATCCACGCCGCACCGGCCTGCTGCAGGCGCTGCGCCTGATGGGGGCGGATATCCGCGTCGAAAACGAACGCGAGAGCGGCGGCGAGCCGGTCGGCGATCTGCTGGTGCGCCATGCGCCGCTGCACGGCATCGAACTGCCCGAGGCGCTGGTGCCGGACATGATCGACGAATTCCCCGCGCTGTTCGTCGCGGCCACGGCGGCCACGGGCAACACCGTGGTGCGCGGTGCGGCCGAACTGCGCGTGAAGGAATCGGATCGCCTGGCAGCGATGGCTACGGGACTGCGGGCGCTCGGTGCCGTCATCGATGAAACGCCTGACGGCGCCACCATCCACGGCGGTCCCCTGCATGGCGGCACGATCGAGAGCCATGGTGATCATCGTATTGCGATGAGTTTTGCGGTGGCGGGGTTGATCGCCGATGGCGAGGTGCGCATCAACGATTGCGCGAACGTCGCCACATCGTTCCCTGGCTTCCTTGAGCTTGCCAACGGCTGCGGTTTCCTCCTCGAGGAGTGACCATGTGGGAGCGCACCCTGTGCGCGACTGGGGCACCCTCAGTCGCGCACAGGGTGCGCTCCCACAATAGACACTCTGAACCCTTGTAGGAGCGCACTTGTGCGCGACCGGCGCCTGCCGATGTGCCGCGGTCGCGCACCAGTGCGCTCCTACAGGCGTAGGCGAACCTGAGGTCCTCACGTTACCCTTGGCCGTCCGCTTCGAGATCGCCATGCCCACTGCCACCCCATCCTTCATCGTCGCCATTCCCGCCCGCTACGGCTCCACGCGCTTGCCGGCCAAGCCTCTGCGCGAGATTGCCGGCGTGCCGATGGTCGTGCGGGTGGCGCAGCGCGCGCTTGAGGCTGGCGCCACGCAGGTGGTGGTGGCGGTGGACGACCAACGCATTGCCGATGCCTTGCAGGGACATGGTGTGGACGTATGCATGACCCGCAGCGACCACGCCTCGGGCAGCGATCGCCTGGCCGAATGCGCCGAGTTCTACGCGTGGCCCGACGACGCCATCGTGGTGAATCTGCAGGGTGATGAGCCGTTCGCGCCGGCGGCGGGTATCCGCGAAGTGGCGCGCGCGCTGGCCGAGGACGATGCGCCGATGGCCACGCTGGCCACGCCGATTACCGACGCACACGAACTGTTCGATCCCAACGTCGTCAAGCTGGTGCGTTCGGCCAGCGGACGGGCGCTGTACTTCAGCCGTGCGCCGCTGCCGTGGGCGCGCGACGCGTTTGCGGTCGATCGCGACGTGTTGCCGGCAAACGTGCCGTTCCTGCGCCATATCGGCATCTACGCGTATCGCGCGGGCTTCCTCAAGCGTTACACCACGCTTGAGCGCACGCTGCTGGAACAGGCCGAATCGCTGGAGCAGCTGCGCGTGCTCGAGCACGGCTTTGCGATCGCCGCGCGGCTGACGCCCGAGCCGTTTCCGCCGGGCATCGATACCGAGGCCGACCTTGAGCGTGCGGAGCGCTGGCTGGCCCAGCGCTGAGCCGTCAGCGCCGGCGACGTATCAGCATCACGAACAGGCCGCCCAGGACCAGACCCACCCCCAGCCCGATGCCGGCGCCCCACAGGGCGCCGTTGTCGCCGGCAACGGCGCGGCCGATCAGAAAGCCGAGCACGAACAGGATGGGGAGTGGCAGGCAGCCCACGAGCGCTACTCCGAGCCGTCTTGCCGACGGGCGACCGTCGACAGGGAACGGCTCCGATTACTTGTTGAAGCTGATCGGCACCTGCACATAGCCATCGGCAGGCGCGCCGTTCTTGACGGCCGACTTGTACGACCAGCCCTTCGCCGTGCGAATGGCCTCGTCGTCCAGGGCCTTGGAGCCTGACGACATCATCACGTGGAAGGACTTGGCCTTGTTGTCGGGGCCGACCTGCACCATCACTACCACCGTGCCGGTGCCGGCGTTGTTCTTCATGGCGGCGGAAAAACGCGGGGCGGGCTGGGGGCGATCCTCGTCGATGCTCGCCGGATGATCGCCCGCGGTGTTGCCGCTGGCCCCCGCCGTGGACGAGGCGGCTGCCGGAGCCGGCGCGTCTTGCCCGGCGCTTCCCGCGATGGCCGCCTGGCACAGCAGCATGGCGGCGGCCGCTATCGTAAAGAGCTTGCGATTCACTTTCTTCCTCCCTGTGGACCGCGCAAGCATAGGCAGACTTCGCGTTACACAACAATCGTGACTTTGGTCACTACCGCAGGACTTGATTGCGGCCCTCTCCGCAGCCATTTCGGGTTTTCATGCGATCCCTGCGCCAGGGCGTCGCGACGAGGACGTGATTACTGATGAAAACCGCGGCGGTCCCGTCCATTTTGTTTGTCTGCTTGGGCAATATCTGCCGTTCGCCGCTGGTGGAAGCGGTGGCGCGCCAGCGCGCGGCGCAGGCCGGCCTGTCGCTTTCGCTGGCCTCCTGCGGCACCGGCCATTGGCATATCGGCAAGGGCGCCGATCCGCGCATGCTGCAGGCGGCCGCAGAGGCGGGCTATGACTTGTCGCCGCATCGCGCGCGACAGGTGCGGGCGGACGATTTCCAGGCGTTCGACTGGGTGCTGGCGATGGACCGGGACAACCTGGAGACGCTCGAGGGGCTGCGGCGGTCGGGTGGCACGGCGCCTGCCTTGTTCCTGCCGTGGGCAGGCGTGGCCGCGCCGGAGGAGTTTCCCGATCCGTACTTTGGCGATACGGAAGGTTTTCGCCATGCCGTGGCGCTGGCGGAGCAGGGCGTGGATGGCCTGATCGCCCGCCTGCGGCAGCGGTGAACGGATAGAATCACACGATGCAGTCCACACCGCCGCCGCAAGCCTTCGACGGCAAGGCTTTCGTCAAAAATCTCAGCACGTCGCCCGGCGTCTATCGTTATTTCGACGAGGACGGCGAGCTGCTGTACGTGGGCAAGGCCGGCAACCTCAAGAAGCGCGTCGGCAGCTATTTCCTCAAGCCGCGCATGGAGCCGCGCATCGCGGCGATGGTCGCGCAGATCGCGCGGACCGAGATCACCATCACGCGCACCGAAGGCGAGGCGCTGCTGCTCGAATCGCAGCTGATCAAGTCGCTCAAGCCGCGCTACAACATCCTGCTGCGCGACGACAAAAGCTACCCGTACATCTATCTGTCCGGCGGCGAGGACTATCCGCGGCTGGCCTTTCATCGTGGTGCGCGCAACCTGCCGGGGCGCTACTTCGGGCCGTACCCGAGCACCTTCGCCGTGCGCGAAAGCCTCAACCTGATGCAGAAGCTGTTCAAGGTGCGCCAGTGCGAGGACAGCTATTTCAAGAACCGCTCGCGGCCCTGCCTGCAGCACCAGATCGGTCGTTGCACCGCGCCGTGCGTGCAGCTGGTCACGGTCGAGGATTATCGCAACGACGTCCGTCACGCGGAAATGTTCCTCGAAGGCCGCAGCAGTGCGGTCATCGACGAGCTGGCCGGCCAGATGGAGCAGGCCAGCAAGGCGCTGGAATTTGAGCGCGCGGCCTCGTTCCGCGACCAGGTCGGGGCCCTGCGCAAGCTGCAGGCAGAGCACCATGTGCAGGGCGCGAGCGCGGACATGGACGTGCTTGCCTGCCGCATCGAGGCGGGCATGGCCTGCGTCAGCGTGCTGTTCTTCCGCAACGGCATCAGTCTGGGTACGCGCGATTTCTTCCCGCGCCTGCCGCTGGATGCCGAACCGTCTGACGTGCTGGAACAGTTCATCGCGCAGTACTACCTGGACCGCCCGGTGCCGCGCGAGCTGATCCTGGGTGAAACCTTGCCCACCCAGCAGATCCTCGGCGAGATGCTGGCGCAGCAGTCGGGCCACGCGGTCGAGCTCAAATCCAGCGTGCGCGGGGAACGCGCGCGTTTCCTGCAGATGGCCGAGCGCAACGCGCAGGCATCGCTGACGGCCCGGCTGGCCAGCCGGCAGACCCTGGGCGCGCGTTTCGACGATCTGCAGAAGCTGCTCGAGCTGGACGAGCCGCCGCGGCGCATCGAGTGTTTCGACATCAGCCACACGCAGGGCGAGCTCACCGTGGCGTCTTGCGTGGTGTTTGGCCCGGAAGGTCCGGAGAAATCGCACTACCGCCGCTTCAATATCACCGGCATCACCGGCGGCGACGACTACGCGGCCATGCATCAGGCGCTGGTGCGCCGCTTCCGCAAACTGGCCGAAGGCGAGGGCGCGCGACCCGACGTGCTGCTGATCGACGGCGGCAGCGGGCAGGTGGCGCAGGCCTTGGCTGTGCTGCGTGAGCTAGGCGTGACCGGCATCCATGTGGTGGGCGTGGCCAAGGGCCCGGGCCGGCGCGCCGGCGAGGAAACGCTGGTGCTGGCCGATTCGGGCCGCAACCTGCATCCGGGTCCGTCATCGCCGGCGCTGCACCTGGTGGCGGCCGTGCGCGACGAGGCGCATCGATTTGCCATCACGGGTCATCGCAAGCGGCGCGAGAAAGCGCGCGAGCGCAGCGTGCTTGAGGATGTCGCCGGGGTCGGTGCGCGCCGCCGCTCGGCCCTGCTCAAGGCGTTTGGCGGTCTCGCCGGCGTGGAGGCGGCCGGCGTGGAGGAACTCACCCGCGTGAAAGGCATTGATCGCGGACTGGCCGAACGCATTTATGCTGCACTCCATGGCTGATCCGTGCGAGTCGATGCAGACGGTCATGCCGGCGTACGCCACAATCGTGCATGATCGAAGGCGCGCATGGTCGATGATGTCGTTGATCCACAAGCTGCCCTGCTGACTGCTGCAAACCGGAAAGGATTTATGCACATCAACCTGCCCACCTGGCTGACCCTGTTTCGCGTCCTGCTGTTGCCGGTGATGGTGGTGGTGTTCTATTGGCAGTTCCCGGGGCACAACATCACCGCGGCCATCGTGTTCGCGCTGGCGGCCATCACCGATTGGCTGGACGGCTATCTCGCCCGGCGCATGAATCTCACCTCGGCCTTTGGCGCCTTCCTCGACCCGGTGGCCGACAAGCTGATGGTGGCGGTGACGCTGTTCCTGCTGGTGGAAACCCACCGCGGCGGCTGGCCGGGCATCCTGATGGCGATCACGGCGGCGATTATCGTGGGGCGCGAGATCAGCGTCTCCGCCTTGCGCGAATGGATGGCCGAGATCGGCATGCGCGCCACCATCAAGGTGGCTTTCATCGGCAAGCTCAAGACCGCCATGCAGATG
This sequence comes from Dyella japonica DSM 16301, assembly GCF_001010355.1. GTDB lineage: Bacteria > Pseudomonadota > Gammaproteobacteria > Xanthomonadales > Rhodanobacteraceae > Dyella > Dyella japonica. The sequence goes on from NZ_JPLA01000013.1 coordinate 12,356, forward strand.
GTGGCGCTGATCGTGCTGATCGTTCAGCACGAGAAAGACGCCGAGGCCTTGCGCCTGTATCACATCGGCGAGGGGCTGCTGGTGATCGCCGGCATCCTCACCATCTGGTCGGGCCTGTACTACCTGCGCGCCGCCTGGCCCAGCCTGAAGGGCGACGGCTCGGGCCATCCGCTGCCCCGTAACGAAGACTGACTTTCTGTGTGACAGGTGCTTGACGGCTGCGGATTAGCCATTACAATGCGCGACTCCGATGCGGGAATAGCTCAGTTGGTAGAGCACGACCTTGCCAAGGTCGGGGTCGCGAGTTCGAGTCTCGTTTCCCGCTCCAGATTCAGTGAATGGAAGCATCGCCATTCACAAAAAAAACGGCCCTGGTGGCCGTTTTTTTATGCCCGCGATCCGGACCCTGAACCTGCCGTGGCGGCGCGGGCCTGGGCCGCGCGCCGCCATGCGTCGCGCCGTCAATGGGTCTCTTTGCGATGTTCGATCGCCTGCCGGCGGTAGAGCGGGTAGCAGATGGCCAGGCAAACGAACCAGATCGGCGTATAGATCAGGCCCTGCAGCGTGTCCTGCTTCTGCGCAAACACCCACAGCACGAAGGCGAAGAAGGCGAGCACGATCCAGCACATCGCCACGCCGCCGGGCATCTTGAAGATCGACGTCGTGTGGCGTTCCGGATGCAGTTTCCGGTAGCGCATGTAGGCGATCATGATCAGCGACCACACGAAGATGAAGCAGATGCTCGAAATCGTGGTGACGATGGTGAAGACCTTCATGACGTCGCCTTCCTGGTAGAGCAGGAACACGCCGATGAAAAGCAGGAAACACGAATACGCCAGACCGTTCGCCGGCACGTTGTTGTTGCTCAGCTTGGCAAATGGCTTGGGGCCGAGCCGGCCTGCCGACAGACCGTAGAGCATGCGTCCCGTCGAATAGATGCCGCTGTTGGCCGAGGACGTCGCCGAGGTGAGTACCACGAAGTTGATCAGGCTGGCGGCGATCGGGATGCCGATCAGCATGAACAGGTTCACGAACGGGCTGCGATCGGGCGCCACTTCGTTCCATGGCGTGACCGTCATGATCACCAGCAAGGCGAGCACATAGAAGATGATCACGCGGATGGGAATGGAGTTGATCGCCTTGGGCAGGGTCTTTTCCGGATCGCGCGCTTCGGCCGATGCGGTACCCACCAGTTCGATGCCGACGAAGGCGAACACGGCGATCTGGAACGCTGCCATGAATCCTGAACCGCCGTGCGGGAACCAGCCGCCATTCGCCCACAGATTGGATACGGCCGCCTTGGCACCGGTGGGCGAGGTGAAGCCGATCGCGATCAGCACGATGCCGACGGCGATGAGCGCGACGATGGCGATGATCTTCACCAGCGCGAACCAGAACTCCATTTCACCGAACAGCTTCACGGTCAGCAGATTCAGGCCCAGCAGCAGGAGAATGCAGGCCGATCCGGGCAGCCACAACGGCACGTGCGGCGCCCAGAACTGGATATAGCCGGTGATGGCGGCGATGTCCGCGATGCCGGTGACCACCCAGCAGAACCAGTAGGTCCAGCCGGTGAAAAAGCCCGCCCAGGGGCCGAGCAAGTCGTAGTTGAAGTCGACGAACGACTTGTAGTTCAGGTTGGACAGCAGCAGCTCGCCCATCGCCCGCATCATGAAGAACAGGACGCTGCCGATGATCGCGTAGGCGAAGATCACCGATGGGCCCGCGAGGCTGATCGTTTTGCCCGAACCCATGAACAGGCCGGTACCGATGGCGCCGCCGATGGCGATCAGCTGCAGGTGACGGTTGCGCAGATTTCGCTGCAGGTGATGTTCGGGTTGGCCGCTCGCAACGGTCGGTTCGTGGTTCTGCATAGGCGGCACGATCCTTTCGATGGTCGAAAGCGTCCATCCTAAAGGATACGCACCTGGTCGTGCTGCCTACCTAGATGGCGTCGTGGAATATGACACCCAGCGTGTGACGCTGGCCGCTGCGCACGCGGCTCACGCCGTGACGCATGGTGACTCGATATGAACCGCGAGTGCCGGCGACGGGACGCTGGTTGACCGCAAAGATCACCGCGTCGCCCTGGCGCAGCGGTACCACCTCGACGCGAGACTGCATGCGGGGACGCTGTTCGGTGAGCACGAACTCGCCGCCAGCGAAGTCGCGCCCGGGTTCCGACAGCAGGATCGCCACCTGCAGCGGAAACACGTGTTCGCCGTAAAGATCCTGATGCAGGCAGTTGTAGTCGCCGGGGCCGTACTTGAGCAGCAGCGGCGTGGGCCGCGTCTGGCCGGCGTCGTGGCAACGGGCCAGGAAGGCCTCGTGCGTGGCCGGATACTGCACGTCGATGCCCATGCGGGCGTTCCATTGGTTGGCCAGCGGCGCCAGCTGCGGATAGAGCGCGACACGCAACTGCTGCACGGGATCGGGCAGGGGATAGCGAAAGTACTTGTATTCGCCCCGTCCGAAATTATGGCGAGCCATCACCACGCGGCTGCGATAGCGCGACTCGTCGGTGTAGTGGGCGGCGATGTCGCGGCAGGATTCGGCGTCGAGCAAGCCTTGAATCACTGTGCTGCCGCGTTCAACGAGATCCGCCAGCAGGGTCGGCCAATCGATGGCCTCGATGCGCGAGACAAGTGGCTGGTTGGGCGAGTTGGCGAGTTGTGCGTGCATGGTGGCAAGTCAGTTGGCGTAACCTCAAAACTAGCCGCCGCCGACCGCTGCCACACTCCGTTTCTTGCGCATCACCAGATCAGGTCGTCGGGCACCTTGAACTGGCTGTAGAACTCATCGTCCTCACTGGCCGGCCTGGTGTCCGCGGCCTGGCCGTGGTCCAGCACGATCACGCTGGCGTCGCGCTCGCGGATCTTGTCCGCCGCGGCGCGCGGCAAGAGTTCATAGCTGTCGCCAGCGCGGGCAATCACCAGCGTGCCCTTGGCCAGCTGGGTGCGCAGGGTTTCATTTACCAGCACGCTGTGGATCTTCTCGCCGTCGTTGAAGCGGTAGCTGATCTCGCCCTCGCGCTTCACTTTGTTGGCATCGATGATCTGGCGCACCTGGGCGGCGATCTCGCGGGCATGGGCCTGCGCATTGCGCTCGGCGGCCAGAGCGCGATCGCGTTCGGCGCGCTCGGCCTGCAGGCGCTGGGTATCGATCTTTTCGGCGGCCTCGGACGCGACAGGCTTGCCCTGGCGCTGCTTGGCCTGTTCGCGGGCAATCTGATCGACCTTGCCCTTCTTGGCGAGGCCGGCCTTGAGTAGCTGTTCCTGCAGGGGATTGCGCATGCGTGGAGCGTCCGGAAAACATAGCCCGGGGATTGTAGCGCGGCTCCGGCCCGACTCGATCCGGGGCCGGGGGAGACGCGTCGTGGCATGATGCGGGCGGGCAGGGTTCCTCACCTAAGGATGTGCCGTGATCCCCCATTTCACCGACCATTCGGCCAACGAACGCACCTATCTCGCCTGGGTGCGCACCGCCATCTCGGTGATGGCGTTCGGCTTCCTGCTGGAGCGCTTCGACATCTTCCTGCTGTTCACCTTGCGTGCCGCCACCAAGGTGACCGAGGGCCTGCATACGCAAGCGTCGCAATGGCTGGGCCTGGGGTTGCTGCTGGTGGGAGCCTTGATGATCGTGGGCGCCACGATTCGCTTCTATCGCAATCGCAAGGCGATCGAGGCAGCCGATACCTCGATGTATGGCGACTCGTGGACGGCCCGGGGTATGGCCGTGCTGTTGGTGCTGATGGCGATTTTTCTCACCATGTACGTGGCAAGGCAGATTGCGGCGCTGAGTTGAGCCGAATCCAGGCAACGACAATGTCATTCCTGCGGAAGCAGGAATCCAGCGTCTTTGGAGGCACCACAAGAAAAGAAGGCACTGGATTCCTGCTTTCGCAGGAATGACGGTGAGGGGGCGAGGCTATGGCAGTGGTGTGCCGTCTTGCAGCCACAAAAAAACGGCGCCGTATCGCTACGGCGCCGTTTCGCTTACTGCGCAAACCGGACGATCAAAGCGCCTCGAACACGCCCGCCGCGCCCATGCCGGTGCCGATGCACATAGTCACCATGCCGTACTTCTGCTTGCGGCGACGCATGCCGTGCAGCAGGGTGGCGGCGCGAACGGCGCCAGTGGCGCCCAGCGGGTGGCCGAGCGCGATGGCGCCGCCCAGCGGGTTCACCTTGGCCGGGTCCAGGCCCAGATCGCCGATCACGGCCAGCGCCTGCGCGGCAAAGGCCTCGTTGAGTTCGATCCAGTCCAGCTGGTCCTTGGTCAGGCCCACCTGCTTGAGCGCCTTGGGGATCGCTTCCTTCGGGCCGATGCCCATGACCTCCGGCTTCACGCCCGCCACCGAGTAGCCGACGAAACGGCCGATCGGGGTGAGGTTGAATTCCTTGATCGCCTTTTCGCTGGCCAGCAGCAATGCGCCGGCGCCGTCGGACATCTGCGAGGAGTTGCCGGCCGTCACCGAGCCGCCGAAGCGGTCGTTGCGGAACACCGTCTTGAGCTTGGACAGCACTTCCAGCGTGGTGCCGGCGCGCGGGCCTTCGTCGGTGTCGATCAGGCGGCTGTCGGTCTTGATGCCGCGCGTGGCCAGGTCGGGGTAATGGTCGTCGAGCTGGAACGGAGTGATCTCGTCCTTGAACTCGCCGGCGGCGATGGCGGCCAGCGCGCGGCGATGGCTTTCCACCGCGAACGCATCCTGCTGCTCACGCGTGATCTTCCACTGCTCGGCGACTTTCTCGGCGGTGATGCCCATGCCGTAGGCGATGGCGACATCTTCCTTGTTGGCGAAGATGGCGGGGTTCATCGCCACCTTGTGGCCCATCATCGGCACCATGCTCATGCTCTCGGTGCCGGCCGCGATCATCAGGTCGGCCACGCCGAGCTGGATGCGGTCGGCGGCCATGGCGATGGCTTGCACGCCCGACGAGCAGAAGCGGTTGATGGTGACGCCCGGCACCGTGTACGGCAGGCCGGCGAGCAGGGCGCCGATGCGCGCCACGTTCATGCCTTGCTCGGCTTCGGGCATGGCGCAGCCGACGATCACGTCTTCGATGCGATGCGGATCAATGCCCGGCGCCTGCGCCATCACGGCGCGGATCACGTGGGCGAGCATGTCGTCCGGACGGGTGTTGCGGAATACGCCGCGCGGCGCCTTGCCGACCGGCGTGCGGGTGGCGGCGACGATGTAGGCGTCTTGCACTTGCTTGCTCATGGGGAACTCCAGATATCAGGCGAGGATGGAAAAGTAGTGAGGGGAGAGGAGTGAGTAGTGAGAGGAAGCGGGGCTCTCTCTCGCTTCTCACTCCTGCGCGCTTGCGCGCTCACTAGTTCCTCAATGGTTTGCCCGTGGTCATGGTGTGCGCGATGCGGGCCTGAGTCTTTTCAGTCTTGGCCAGCTCCACGAAGTGCTTGCGCTCCAGCTGCAGCAGCCACTCCTCGTCCACCTGCGAACCACGCTCGATCTTGCCGCCGCACAGCGTGTCCGCGATGCGCGTGGCGATCGCCACGTCGTGCGGCGAGGCGAAATAGCCTTCCGCCAGATTGGCCAGCGATGCCTGGAACGTGGCCGTGCCCACATCGCCGGCGACCGGGATGTTGCGGGCCATCATCGGCGGACGCCAGCCGCTTTCGGCCAGCGACAGCGCGACCTTCTTGGCGACATAGAGCAGCTCATAGGCGTTGAACACGACGATGTCGCTGTCGCGCAGCAGGCCCAGCTGCTTGGCTTCCATCGCGCTGCCGGAGACCTTGGCCATGGCGACCGTCTCGAATACCTTCTTCAGCGCTTCGAACGGATCTTCCGGGTTGGCCTTCGCCGCGCGGATGGCCAGTTCGTGCAGGCCACCACCGGCCGGCAACAGGCCCACGCCTGCTTCCACCAGGCCGATATAGCTTTCCAGCGCCGCCACGGTGCGGGCCGAATGCATCTGGAATTCGCAGCCGCCGCCCAGGGCGAGGCCGCGCACGGCGGACACGACCGGCACCAGCGAATGCTTGATGCGCATGCTGGTGGCCTGGAAGTTGGCGACCATCTTCTCGAAGTCGTCGAACTTGCCGGCCTGCAGCAGACCCAGTGCACCCTTAAGGTCCGCGCCAGCCGAGAACGGCTCGCCGGTCTGCCAGATCACCACGGCCTTGAGCTGCTGCTCGGCGACGTCGATCGCCTGCTGCACGCCATCGAGCACATGGTCGTTGACCGTGTTCATCTTGGTCTTGAACGAGATGATGCCGACGCCATCGTCGCCCAGCGTCCACAGACGCACGCCCTCGTTTTCCCACACCGTGGTGCCCTGGTCGAACTTCTCGCCCAGGATCGGATCGGGGAACAACTGGCGCTGGTACACCGGATGCTGCGAACGCGGCTTGTTCTTGCCTTCGGCCGCGGACCAGGAGCCGTCCTTGCCGTGCACGCCGTTGCGGCCATCGGTCACCCACGCCGGCAGCGGCGCCTTGCTCATGGCCTTGCCGGCGGCGATGTCTTCGGCGATCCAGCCCGCTACCTGCTGCCAGCCGGCGGCCTGCCAGGTCTCGAACGGACCGAGCTTCCAGCCGTAGCCCCAGCGGATGGCGAAGTCGACGTCGCGCGCGGTATCGGCGATGTCGGCCAGGTGATAGGCGCTGTAGTGGAACAGGTCGCGGAAGGTCGCCCACAGGAACTGCGCCTGCGGATCATTCGACGCGCGCAGCTTGCCGAACTTCTCGGCCGGATCCTTGATGGCGAGGATCGCGGCGACTTCGTCGGAAGCCTTCTGCTCGGACGGGCGGTAATCCTGCTTGGCCACGTCGAGCACGACGATGTCCTTGCCCGCCTTGCGGTAGAAACCGGCGCCGGTCTTCTGGCCCAGTGCGCCCTTTTCGATCAGCGCGGACAGCCACACCGGCGCCTTGAAGTACTCGTGCCACGGATCATCGGCCAGCGTGTCGGCCATGGTCTTGATCACGTGCGCCATGGTGTCCAGGCCGACCACGTCGGCGGTGCGGTAGGTCGCACTCTTGGGACGGCCCACGGCCGGGCCGGTCAGCGCATCGACGGTGTCGAAGCCCAGGCCGAACTGCTGCGTGTGATGCATGGTGGCCAGCATCGAGAACACGCCGATGCGGTTGCCGATGAAGTTCGGCGTGTCCTTCGCATACACCACGCCCTTGCCGAGGGCGGTGGTGAGGAAGGCCTCGAGGCCTTCCAGCACGTTCTTGTTGGTGAGTTTGGTCGGGATCAGCTCGACAAGGTGCATGTAGCGCGGCGGGTTGAAGAAGTGCACGCCGCTGAAACGGTGGCGCATCTCTTCCGGCAGCGCCTCGGCCAGCTGGTTGATCGACAGGCCCGAGGTGTTGGACGCGATCACTGCGGTCGGCGACAGGTGGGTCGCGATCTTCTTGTAGAGATCCAGCTTCCAGTCCATCCGTTCGGCGATCGCTTCGATCACCAGGTCCACGTCCTTCAGATGATCCAGGTGCTCGTCATAGTTGGCCGGGATCAGCGTGGCAGCGACGTTCTTGTCGGCCAGCGGGGCAGGCGAGAGCTTCTGCAGGTTGGCGATGGCCTTCAGCGCGATGCCGCTCTTGGGACCTTCCTTGGCGGGCAGGTCGAACAGCACGGTTTCGACGCCGGCGTTGCTCAGGTGCGCGGCGATCTGCGCGCCCATGACGCCGGCGCCAAGTACCGCGGCCTTGCGGATTCGTAGCGCTTTAGGGGTGGATGGAGCGGTCATTGGCTTCTCCGTAATGCGAAACGCTGGTAGTGAGACGAACGGCCGCGAGCGGCCGAGGGGAGTGGTTGGGGCAAATCAGGGGGCTTTGAGACCGGAGGCGGCAAAGCGGATCAGGTGCTCGGCGGTCTGCGCGCGATGGCGCTCTTCGGGCACGTCGCTCTTGCGCTGGATCATGCCGAAGCCCGACATGGCGTGAGTCAGCGCGCCGGTCACCAGGTCGACGCGCCAGTACAGTTCTTCCTTGCTCAGCTGGGGCAACAGGCGAGCGAATTCCGCGGTGAACTGGCGCATCACGTGGCCGTAGTTGTCCGACAGGAACTTGCGAAGGGTGTCGTCGTGTTCGGCGAAGGCGCGGGCGAGCACGCGCATGAACAGCGAACCGTTGCCATCGTGGGAGAGCTCCAGTGCAGGCACGATGAAGGCCGCCAGCACGTCCTCGATGGTGGTGCCCGGCTCGCCGGCGATCTTTTGCAGGGCGGCCATGCGGCGGCCGTTGAGCTGGTCAAGGCGGCGGCGGAACACCTCTTCGATCAGGCGGTCCTTGGAGCCGAAGTGGTAGTTCACCGCGGCCAGGTTGACCCCGGCGGCGGCGGTCAACTGGCGCAGGGAGGCCCCTTCGAAGCCGTGCCGGGCGAACAATTCCTCAGCGGCGCCGAGAATGCGCTCCTTGGTCGGCATGGAAGCACTGGAGACTGACATGGTGCGCAACCCCGGGCAGGAATCAAACGATCGTTTGAGGATACGCGGGACGATTTGCGCCCGTCAAACGGTCGTTTCAAGGGGCGCCGAGATCCCCTGCGCCCGGCTTGCGTATCAGGTAGAATCTGTCAAACTTTCGTGAGCTAAATCCCCATATCTAGTCGGGATTTGGCGTAAGTTCGCCGGTAACGACCGGCCCGCCCACTCAGATACCAGTTTTTTCCGGAGCAGACCCTCATGGCGCTGGAGCGCACCCTTTCCATTATCAAGCCCGACGCCGTTGCCAAGAACGTGATCGGTGAAATCTATGCCCGTTTCGAAAAGGCCGGTCTGAAGATCGTTGCCGCGAAGATGAAGCATCTGTCGCGCAAGGAAGCCGAGGGCTTCTACGCCGTGCACAAAGAGCGTCCGTTCTTCAACGCGCTGGTCGAGTTCATGATCTCCGGTCCGGTGATGATCCAGGCACTGGAAGGCGAGAACGCGATCCTCAAGCATCGCGACCTGATGGGCGCCACCAATCCGAAGGACGCTGCGCCGGGCACGATCCGCGCAGACTTCGCCGACTCCATCGATGCGAACGCTGTGCATGGTTCCGACGCTGCCGACACGGCTGCCGTCGAGATCGCGTACTTCTTCGCGACGACTGAAACTTTTAGCAGGTAATTGTTGTGAGCCAGGCAGTACCCACCACCACCGACAAGGTCAACCTGCTCGATTTCGATCGACAGGGACTGCGTGATTTTTTTGCGCAGCTGGGCGAGAAGCCGTATCGCGCCGAGCAGGTGATGAAGTGGATTTACCACCGCCTGGAAGACAACTTTGAAAACATGACGGATGTGGGCAAGACGCTTCGGGCCAAGCTCGAAGCGTCCTGCTATGTCGGTCCGCCGAAGACCTTGTTCGACAAGGGCGCCACCGACGGCACGCACAAGTGGCTGCTCGGCATGGATGGCGGCAACGCCATCGAAGCGGTGTACATCCCCGAGCCGACCCGCGGCACGCTGTGCGTGTCCTCGCAGGTGGGCTGTGGCCTGAACTGCCAGTTCTGCTCCACCGCCACGCAAGGCTTCAACCGCAACCTGTCCACGGCCGAAGTGATCGGCCAGATGTGGGTGGCGGCCAAATACCTCGGCAACATCACGCACCAGAACCGTCGCATCACCAACGTGGTGATGATGGGCATGGGCGAGCCGTTGCTGAATTTCGACAACGTCACCAAGGCGATGAGCCTGATGCGCGACGACCTGGGCTTCGGCCTGGCCTCCAAGCGCGTCACGCTGTCCACCGCCGGCCTGGTGCCGATGATCGACAAGTTGTCCGAGACCATCGATGTGTCGCTGGCGGTATCGCTGCATGCAGCCAACGATGAGCTGCGCACGGAACTGGTACCGCTCAACAAGCGCTATCCGATCGCCGAGCTGATGGCGTCCTGCCAGCGCTGGCTGGATCGCAAGCCGCGCACCTCGATCACGTTCGAGTACACCCTGATGAAGGGTGTCAATGACCAGCCCGAGCACGCCCGCCAGCTGATCAAGCTGATGCGCCGCATGCCCCAGTGCAAGGTCAACCTGATTCCGTTCAATCCATTTCCTGGCACGCGTTTCGAGCGCTCCGACGCCGAGACCATCCGCGCCTTCCAGACCCAGTTGCTCAATGCCAATGTGCTGACCATGTTGCGCCGTACCCGCGGCGACGACATCGATGCGGCATGTGGCCAGCTCAAAGGGCAGGTATTGGACCGCACCCGTCGCCAGGCCGAATTTCGCAAGCGTCTGGACGAAGGGGCGAGTCATGCGGCTTGATCGAGTGGTGCTGGGTGCGGGCGTAGCCATGCTTTTGGCTGCGTGCGTGCCGGTGTCGAAAACCGGTTCCAGTTCTAGCGAGGGGAGCAAGATCACCCGCCAGTCCAAGGCCGAGCAGAAACAGGAAGGCGCGCGCATCCACACCGAGCTGGCCCAGCAGTACATGGCCAACGGTGACCTGGAAGACGCCATGGTCAAGATCAACAAGGCCATGCAGTTCGATCCGACTTACGTGCCTGCGCAAACCGTGGCCGCGGTGATCTACGAGCGCATCAACGACCTGCCCAATGCGGAGCTGCATTACCGCAAGGCCGTCACGCTGGCGCCGGACAAGGGCGATCCCAACAACAACCTCGGCTGGTTCCTGTGCAATCGCGAGGGCAAGGCGGCCGAGTCGCAGGCGTATTTCCAGAAGGCCGTGGCCGACCCGTTCTACCAGACGCCGTCGCTGGCCTGGACCAATGCCGGCATCTGCCAGGCCAAGGCGCAGAACATGGCGGCGGCTGAGGCAGATTTCCGCAAGGCCATCGAAATCGACGCGCAAAACGGCGGGGCGTTGTATCAGCTCGCCAATGTGCTTTATCTTCAGAACGATGCGTTCCGTGCTCGTGCCTTCATCCAGCGCTTCGATGCGCTGGGCCAGCCGACCGCGGGATCGCTCAAGCTCGGACACGATATCGAAGCACGGTTGGGCAACACGGATGCTGCTCTTAACTACAGCAGGCGACTGCAAAGCCAGTTCCCGGATTCGGAACAGGCCCGCGCCCTCGACGCAACTGCACGCCAATGACCACTCAGCAGTCAAATTCGGCCAACAGCGGCAACCGAGAATTCCCTTTCACCGAAGCGCCCAACGCCACCATGGAAACCGAACACAATTCGCTGGAAGCGACCAAGGGTACCTTGGGCGGTCGTCTGCGCGCGGCGCGTGAAGCGCGCGGGCTGGACGTCGAAACCTGCGCGCATGCGCTGCGCCTGCCGACCCGTGTGCTCAAGCAAGTGGAGAGCAACGAATACCGCGGCATCGACCATGTGTATCTGGGCGGCTATCTGATCAAGTACGCGCGCTATCTCGGCGTCGACGAGGCCGAGGTCAGGCTCGAGCTCGATCGCATCAAGCCGCCGGAACCCACCCTGGTGGCGACGGGCGGCATCTCGCACTCGCGCTATCTGCTGGAGAACTACGCGCGCGCAGCGACCTATGTGGTGCTGACCGCCGCGATCGTGGTGCCGACCATCTGGCTGGGTGTGCGCGGCACGCTGGATCGCGACGTCAGTCATCTGGCGCCGCTCGATGCTGCGCCGGTGGCGCAGGTCGATGCGCCGGCCAACAGTTCGAGCATCGCGGCGTCGACCGTGGCAAGCGCTGCACCCAATTCGCAGGAAGGTACGTCCACGCCGGCCACCACGCCGGTGCCGGCGGCCACGCCTGCACAGGACCAGCCGCTGATGGCTTCGATGACGCCGTTCCTGGGCGACACCCATGCGGCAGCGCAGCCGGCGGCACCGACGCCGACCACGGATGCCGGCTCGGTAGGCGGCGGCGCGCACAGCCTCGTGCTGAGCCTGCAGAACGCCAGCTGGGTCGAAGTCACCAGCAAGGACGGCTCGCGTCTGGAATACGGCTTGCTGCCGGCTGGCAGCTCCAAGACCTACCACAGCGATCAGCCGCTGGAAGTGCGCATCGGCAACGCCGGTGGCGCGCAGGTGATGCTGGATGGCCAGCCGATGGCGCTGGACAGCTATCGCCGTTCCAATGTGGCGCATTTCCGCATCGAAATGCGCGACGGCAAGGCCACCCCGGCCGGCGCCTGAGTCCCAGCGCGCCAGGCCTGTGCGGCCTGGCGCAATCGGTTATGCTTGCCCATTGTCCGCTCGGCAACGAGCGGGCATTCGGGCTGATTTCTTTTCCGCATGACGGGCGCCGCCAGGTGCCTTTGGCGTGCGGTTCCCCAAGGGTGATTGCATGGCATTTGAAGCGTACGACGATTACGAACAGAGCGAACGCGTACAACAGTGGTTGCGCCAGAACGGCTTGTCCATCGTCGTCGGCATCGCGATCGGCCTGGTCGGCATCTTCGGCTGGCAGCAATGGAACAAGCACAAGGCAGAGCATCAGGCTGACGCCGCGAACCTGTATCAGCAGATCCAGGTCGCCGTGGCCGCCGGCAAGTCCGACAACGCCGATGCGCTGACCGAGCAGTTGCTCAAGGACTACACCGATTCCACCTACGCCGTGTTCGCCGTGAGCGATCGGGCGGAGCGTCAGGTGCAGGCCAAGCAGTTGGACAAGGCCATCGAATCGCTGGGCTGGGCCGAGAGCCACGCCGCCGATGCGAACCTCAAGGCGCTGTCGCAGATGCGCATCGCGCGCGTGCAGCTGGCGCAGGGCAAGGCCGCCGACGCGATCGCCGCGCTCGATCGCATGCAGGCCAAGACCTATGAAGGTGTGTCACAGGAACTACGCGGCGATGCGCTGGTCAAGCTTGGGCGCCCAGACGATGCCCGCAAGGCATATGAAGCCGCCAAGGCGGCGCTGGGTGAGAACGCGCCTCAGAGCGTGCAGATGAAAATCGATGATCTGGCCGTGGCCGGGAAGCAGGGTGCATGAAACCTGAAGTGAACAAGCGCGGTGCGATGAAGCGCGTATGGCTGGTGGCGCTGACCTCTCTGGTGGTGCTCGCCGGTTGCCATTCGTTCAAGAAAGAAAACGTCCAGCCGCCGACTCCGCTGGCCAAGGATTTCAAGCCCACCACCCAGGTGACCAAGCTGTGGACCACCAGCGTGGGTGACGGCTCCGGTGACAGCGGCGTGCGTCTGCGCCCGGCGTTTGCCGACGGCGTGCTCTACGCCTGCAGCACCGACGGCAAGATCGCCGCCATCGACGCCACCAGCGGCAAGACGCTGTGGACCAAGAGCTCGCGCACCCAGGGCTGGTTTGGCTGGGGCGACAAGAAGCGCGCCGACGCCCTGTACGCCGGTGGCCCGATGGTCTCGGGCGACCTGCTCGTGGTCGGCACGCTCGATGGCCACGTCTACGGCATCAATGCGAAGGACGGCAGTCCGCGCTGGGAATCGGTGGTCAACTCCGAAGTGATCTCCCCGCCGGTGATCTCCGGCAACCTCGTGGTTGCCCGCACCCAGGACGGCCGTCTGTACGGTTTCGATAGTTCCAATGGCGAACGCCGCTGGGTCTACGACCAGGACTCCGTGCCGCTGCTCAGCCTGCGTGGCAATGGCCCGATGCTGGTGGCCAACGGCGTGGTGTTCTACGGCAACGATGCCGGCAAGCTGGTCGCGCTGCGTCTGGACAACGGCGAAAAGCTGTGGGAACAGACCCTCGCCAGCGGTGAAGGCCGCACCGAAATCGATCGCCTGGCCGATGCCGACGGTTCGATCCTGCTCGAAGGCACCACGCTGTACAGCGCCGCCTATCACGGCAATATCGCCGCGATCGACGGTCCCAGCGGTCGCCCGCTGTGGGGGCGCCCGTTCTCGACCTTCACCTCGCTGGACGTCACCGGCAACGGTCTCTACGGCGTGAGCGACGAGTCGCAGGTGTGGGCGTTCGACAAGGCCGGCGGCGCCGACATGTGGAAGAACGATGCACTGAAGTACCGCTGGCTCACTGCGCCGGCCGTGCTCGGCGACTACGTCGTGGTCGGCGACCTCGAGGGCTACGTGCACTTCCTGCAGACCGGTGACGGCGCGCTGGCCGCACGTGAGCGCCTGTCCAAGAAAGCCATTCGCGCCCAACCCCTGGTGGTTGGCGACATTGTGTACGTCGAAGACGTGAAGGGCCGCATCGGCGCTTACCGTCTCGGCGGCCACTGATCGTCATAAAGGTTGTTTGAATCATGCTGCCCGTCGTTGCCCTGGTCGGTCGTCCCAATGTCGGTAAATCGACCCTATTCAACGCAATGACGCGCAGTCGTGACGCCCTGGTGGCTGATATGCCGGGCGTTACGCGAGATCGACACTACGGCGTGTGCCGCACCGGCACACGCCCGTTCGTGGTGGTCGATACCGGCGGTCTGTCCGGCGAAGAGGAAGGCATCGAAGGCCTGACTGCGCAGCAGGTGCGCCTGGCCATCGAAGAGGCCAGCGTGCTGGTCTTCGTGGTGGATGCACGCGACGGCCTGCTGCCGCAGGACCGCAGCATCCTCGACGAGCTACGCCGCAGCGGCAAGCCGATCATCGCGGCGGTCAACAAGACCGACGGCATGGATCTGCAGGACGCCATGGCCGAGTTCGCCGTGTTCGGCATCGCCAACACGTTGCCGCTGTCGGCTGCCCACAATCGTGGCACTGACGACCTGATCGCTTCGGGCATCCTGCTGTTGCCCGAAGATACGCACGAGGAAATCGATCCGGTCGACCCGGAGAGCATCCGTGTCGCCATCGTCGGTCGTCCGAATGCGGGCAAGTCGACGCTGATCAATCGCCTGCTGGGCGAGGATCGCCTGATCGTTTCGAACGTCGCCGGCACCACGCGTGATCCGATCCGCGTATCGCTGGAGCGCGACGGCCGCAAGTACACCCTGATCGACACCGCCGGTGTGCGCCGCAAGGCACGCGTCGAAGAGGCCGTGGAGAAGTTCAGCGTCATCAAGACGCTGCAGTCGATGGCCGCCGCGCAGGTGGTGGTGGTGATGATCGACGCGCGCGAGAACCTGGCTGACCAGGATCTCACGCTGATCGGCCACGCTGTCGACGAGGGCAGGGCGCTGGTCATCTGCGTCAACAAATGGGACGGCATGGACAGCTATCAGCGCGAACAGTGCGAGCGCGCGCTGGAGCGTCGCCTGCAGTTCGTCGACTGGGCCAAGACGGTATTCATCTCCGCGCTGCATGGCTCGGGCCTGCGCGAGCTGATGAAGGCGGTGGTGCGTGCGCATCATGCCGCGACCAAGGAACTGGGTTCGTCCGAGCTGACCAAGACGCTCGAGCAGGCCTACGAAAGCTACCAGCCGCCGCTGGTGCGTGGTCACGCCCCCAAGCTGCGCTTTGCGCATCCGGGCGGCAACAACCCGCCGACCATCGTCATCCACGGCAGCCGCACCAAGCACATCGCGCCGGCCTATCGCCGCTATCTGGAAAACTTCTTCCGCAAGCGCTTCAAGCTCGAAGGCACACCCGTGCGCATCGCCTTCCGCGACGGCGAGAACCCGTTCGCCGGCAAGAAGAACGTGCTCACCGAAGCCCAGCAGCGCAAGCGCCAGCGCATGGTGCGCGAGATGAAGAAGCGCAAGCGCTAACCTCGCTCCATGTACGAGCGCACTTGTGCGCGACCGCGGCGCATCGTTGTAACTCAGACCCTGTGGGAGCGCACCCTGTGCGCGACCGCAGCGCTTCGTTGTACCTCAGGCCTTGTGGGAGCGCACCCTGTGCGCGACCGCGGCCTGTCGTTCCACCTCAGTCCTTGCAGGTAGCCTGAGGACGCTCCGGTGCCGCGCTCCGCACCGTCGCGCACAGGGTGCGCTCCCACAGAGAAGGCGGGTGGCAGGCGGGCTGGAGTAAGCTAACGCGATGACGAGCCTCAACCGCGACAGCTGGCTGGCCTCCCTGCGCGCCAGCATTGCCGAGATATCCCCCGCCGAGGCGCTGGCCCGGCAGGCGCAAGGCAGCTTCCTGATCGATGTGCGCGAAGACGGCGAACGTGCCAGCGGCCTGCCGCTGGGCGCGGTCGGTGTATCGCGCGGCTTTCTTGAGCTGCGTATCGAACAATTGCTGCCCGATCGCAACCACCCCGTGCTCCTCCTCTGCGGCAGCGGCCAACGCTCGCTGCTCGCCGCCGAAGCGCTGCAACGCATGGGTTATCAGCAGGTGTTCTCGGTGGCCGGCGGCTTCCAGCGCTGGAAGGCGGAAGGTCTGCCGGTTGCCCAGGGTGCCTTGGACACCGATGCCGCCGAACGCTACGCACGCCAACTGCAATTGCCCCAGGTAGGCGAAGCAGGGCAGGCGAAGTTGACGTCGGCACGCGTGGTCTTGCTGGGTGCAGGCGGCCTCGGTGCGCCGGCTGCGCTTTACCTGGCAGCCGCTGGCGTGGGACAGCTCACCCTGATCGACGACGATCGCGTCGAGCGATCCAATCTGCACCGGCAAGTCATCCACGCCGATGCGCGCGTCGGCATGGCCAAGACAGAGTCGGCGCGCATCGCGCTGGCTGCACTCAATCCGCGTGTGCGTGTTGAAATCCGCAATGAACGTCTGCAGGCCGACAACGTCGAGCGCCTGCTGGCCGATCACGATCTGGTGATCGATGGCGCCGACAATTTTCCTGCGCGCTATCTGATTGCAGCAGCCTCCCAGCGTTTGCGGCTACCCATGGTTTACGGCGCGGTGGAGCGCTTCACCGGACAGGTCAGCGTGTTCGATCCGCGTCGCGCGGATTCGCCGTGCTATCGCTGCCTGTTCCCCGAACCGCCTGCCGCCGCCGACGCACCCAATTGCAGCGAAGCAGGTGTGCTGGGTGTGCTGCCCGGCATCGTCGGTCTGCTGCAGGCCACCGAGGCACTCAAGCTGATCCTTGGCATCGGCGAGCCGCTGGTCGGCCGTCTGCTGAACTTCGATGCGCTGGCCATGCGTTTCCGCGAAACCCGGCTGCCGCGCGATCCGGCTTGCCCCGGCTGCGGCACTGGCGCCACCTTCAAGGGTTACGAGGACCTAGTGCAGCTCTGCGCCTCGGCCGGCTGATCAGCGCAGGTCGTTGGCGATCAGCGAATAGATCGCCGCGTCCATCGGTTCGCCGCGCAACATAAGCCGCTGGCGGGCGATGCTTTCGAAGCGGGCGCCGGCTTTCTTGGCGACGCTGCGGCTTGCCTGGTTGTCCACGGCGACCACGATTTCCAGTCGACGCAGATCCGTAGCCTGCAGCGCGTGCCGTGCCAGCAAGCGCACGGCGCGGGTGGCAAAGCCTTGCTCCTGGCGCGTCTGGCGCACCCAGTAACCAAGATTGGCCATGCCGTATTCGGGCTGCCAGTGGTTGAGCGAGATGCTGCCGACGAGTTCGTCCGTCGCACGATCGGCCATCACCAGCGCGCATTCGTCGCCGGCACCCTGCCAGGCCAGCCGGGTCTTGGCGATCCAGTGGCGGGCGTCGTCCAGGCTGTATGCCGGGGTGCACCAGTCCTGCCAGCGACCGATGGTGGCGATCGATTCGTGCAGGGCCGCGTGCAAGGCATGCAGGTCGGAGAGTCGGTACGGACGCAGGCGCAGATGGCCTTCTTCCAGCACCGGCCCCGGTGAGGGTTCATCGCGCTCCGGCGGCAACAGCGAGTACACCGCGGCTGGCGCGGCTTCGCCACGATGAATGATGCGGTTGGGCGAGATGCTGTCGAAAACAGCGCCCAGGCGTTCGGCGGTGCGCCGGCTGGCCACGTTGTCGACGGCGATGACGATCTCGATGCGCACCAGGCCCAGGACGTCGAAGCCGAACTCGGCCAGGGCGCGGACGGCGCGCGTGGCCACGCCCTGGCCCTGGGCCGACTGGCGCACCCAGTAGCCGAGGTTCGCACCGCCGCGCTTGGGGTCGATGCGATTGAGCGCCACATCGCCCAATACGCGGCCTTGCGCGTCGAAGATGCCGAAGGCGTAAGCATCGCCGCGCTCACGGCCGGCCTGGCAGTCGGCGATCCACTGAACGCTGTCTTCCCGGGTGTAGCCCTCATGCACCCAGGGCAGCCATGGCCCGACCGCGGCGATCGATTCTCGCGTGGCTTCAAACAAGGCCTGCGCGTCGTCGGCCTGCCATGGCCGCAGGCGGATGCCTTGCGCTTCCAGTTCGAGCGGGGCGGTCGGGAGTGGTGTGTCAGCCATTGAATCTCGTTTGTATGCGTGCGCTCTAGCCGGGATAATACGTTCCTTTGCAGGCAGCCCCGATCATGAGCGCACGTATCCTCGACGGCAAACGCATCGCGCAGGAACTGATGGATCGGATCGGGCGCCGGGTGGCCGAGCGTTCGGCCAAGGGGCTGGACGTGCCGGGCCTGGCCGTGGTGCTGGTCGGCGACGACGCGGCTTCGTCGGTGTATGTGCGCAACAAGCGCAAAGCCTGCCACCAGGTGGGCTTCCGTTCGTTCGATTTCGACTTGCCTTCGCGCACCACCCAGGAAGAACTGATCGCCCTGATCGACCAGCTCAACGCCGATCCGGCCGTGCACGGCATCCTGGTGCAATCGCCGCTGCCCGACCACATCGATGAGGATGCGCTGGTCGATCGCATTGATCCGGGCAAGGACGTGGACGGCTTCCAGGCCGTCAATGTCGGCCGCCTGGCCCTGCGTCGCTTCGGCCTGCGCCCGTGCACGCCGCGTGGCGTGATGACCTTGCTGGGTCATACCGATCGTCCGGTGCGTGGTCAGCATGCGGTGGTGGTGGGCGTGTCCAATCACGTGGGCCGACCGCTGGCGTTGGAGCTGTTGATCGCCGGCTGCACCACGACGTGCTGCCACAAGTTCACCCGCGACCTGGAAAGCTTCGTGCGCCAGGCCGACATCGTGATCGTCGCCGTCGGCCGGCCTGGCCTGGTCAAGGGCGAATGGATCAAGCCGGGCGCCGTGGTGGTGGACGTGGGCATCAACCGCCTGGAAGACGGTCGGCTGGTCGGCGACGTGGACTTTGCCACGGCCGCCGAACGTGCCAGCTGGATCACGCCGGTGCCGGGCGGTGTGGGTCCCATGACGGTAGCGACGCTGCTGGAAAATACGCTGGAAGCGGCCGAGGCACGGGATGCGGCTCGCCAGGGCTGAGCCGTCTCGTTAGTTGTGGGAGCGCACCCTGTGCGCGACTGCAACGTTGCGGCATGTCGCTCGGTAGGTTTGTCGCGCACAGGGTGCGCTCCCACAAAAGGCGGGCTGCGACATTGCGTTCATGCAAAGAGTGGCGGGCCTAAAGCCTTCTGCGTATAATCTCCTCTTTGCAGCGGGACAAAACGCATGCGCATCCTCGCCGAGGCTCTCACCTACGACGATGTTTATCTGGTTCCGGCTCATTCGGCCGTTCTGCCACGTGATGTAGACACTTCCACGCGGCTCACCCGAAACCTGCGCCTGAACATTCCCATCGTGTCCGCCGCCATGGACACGGTCACCGAAGCCCGCCTCGCCATCACCATGGCCCAGCAGGGCGGCATCGGCATCATCCACAAGAACATGACCGCCGAGCAGCAGGCCGCCGAAGTGCGCCTGGTGAAGAAGTTCGAAGCTGGCGTGATCCGCAGCCCCATTTCCGTCGGTCCGAATACGTCCATTCGCGAAGTGCTGCAGCTCACCCGCGCGCACAACATCTCCGGCGTGCCGGTGGTGGATGGCGAACAGCTGGTCGGCATCGTCACCAGCCGCGACCTGCGCTTCGAGCGCAAGCATGAAGATCCCGTGCGCAACATCATGACCCGCCAGGAGAAGCTGGTGACGGTACGTGAGGGCGCCAGCCAGGACGAAGTGCTGCAGCTGCTGCACAAGCACCGCATCGAGAAAGTGCTGGTGGTCAATGATGACTTCCAGCTGCGTGGCCTGATCACCGTCAAGGACATCCAGAAAGCCCGTGACAACCCGAACGCCGCCAAGGACCGCCTCGAGCGTCTGCTGGTCGGCGCCGCGGTAGGCGTGGGCGGCGACACCGAGGCGCGTGTCGAAGCGCTGGTGGATGCCGGCGTGGACGTGCTGGTGGTGGACACCGCGCACGGCCATTCGCAGGGCGTGATCGAACGCGCTGGCTGGGTGAAGAAGCGCTACCCGCAGGTGCAGGTGATCGCCGGCAATATCGTCACCGGCGAAGCGGCGCGTGCGTTGCTCGATGCCGGCGTCGATGCGGTGAAGGTGGGCGTGGGCCCGGGCTCGATCTGCACCACGCGCGTCGTCGCTGGCGTGGGCGTGCCGCAGATCACTGCGATCGACCTGGTTGCCACGGCGCTCAAGGACGAAATCCCGCTGATCGCCGATGGCGGCATCCGCTACTCGGGCGACATCCCCAAGGCGCTCGCCGCCGGTGCATCCACCGTGATGCTGGGCTCGATGTTCGCCGGTACCGAAGAATCGCCGGGCGACGTCGAACTGTTCCAGGGTCGCCAGTACAAGAGCTACCGCGGCATGGGTTCGCTGGGCGCGATGGCGCTGGGTTCCAAGGACCGCTATTTCCAGGACGAAGCCGACGCCGACAAGCTGGTGCCCGAAGGCATCGAAGGTCGCGTGCCGTATCGCGGTTCGCTGCGCAACATCATTCACCAGCTGATCGGCGGCCTGCGTGCCTCGATGGGTTACCTCGGTGCCGCCACGGTCGACGATGTGCGCAACAACGCGCAGTTCGTGAAGGTGACCAGCGCCGGCGTCACCGAAGCGCACCCGCACGACATCCAGATCACCAAGGAAGCGCCGAATTACCGGCTCAATTCCTGATGGATACGCGCCGGCCTGATGGCCGGCGCATTCGTTTTGACGGGAGGCGACGCCACGCGCGTCGCCTTCGCATTCACTGAATCAAGCGCGGGCAGGGCAAGCCTGCAGCGCATCGGAGCCGGACCGTGACCGACATCCATAGCGACAAAATCCTCATCCTCGACTTCGGCGCGCAGTACACGCAGCTGATCGCCCGCCGCGTGCGCGAGATCGGCGTCTACTGCGAAATCTGGGCGTGGGACCACGACCCGGCCGAGATCGCCACGTTCGGCGCCAAGGGCATCATCCTGTCCGGCGGTCCGGAGTCGACCACGCTGCCGGGCGCACCCGCTGCCCCGCAGGAAGTGTTCGATTCCAAGCTGCCGATCCTGGGCATCTGCTACGGCATGCAGACCATGGCTGCGCAGCTGGGCGGTGCCACCGAGGCTGCGGACGCGCGCGAGTTCGGTCACGCCGAAGTGGATATCGCCACGACCAGCCGGCTGTTCGCCGGCCTGAGTGACCACGACAGCGCGCATCGTCTGGACGTCTGGATGAGCCATGGCGATCACGTGTCGAAGGCGCCGCCGGGCTTCGTCATCACCGGCACCACCGACCGCATCCCGGTCGCCGTGATGGAGAACGAGGACAAGCGCTGGTACGGCGTGCAGTTCCATCCGGAAGTGACGCACACCAAGCAGGGCACCTCGCTGCTTAAGCGTTTCGTCACGGAAATCTGCGGCTGCCAGACGCTGTGGACCGCGGCGCACATCATCGAAGACCAGATCGCCCGCGTGCGCGAGCAGGTGGGCAATGACCACGTACTGCTGGGCCTCTCCGGCGGCGTGGATTCCTCGGTGGTGGCCGCGCTGCTGCACCGGGCCATTGGCGATCAGCTGACCTGCGTGTTCGTCGATACAGGCCTGCTGCGCTTCCAGGAGGGCGACCAGGTGATGGCCACCATGGCCGAGCACATGGGCGTGAAGGTGATCCGCGTCAACGCCGCCGAGCGCTATTTCAAGGCGCTGGAAGGCGAGGCCGATCCGGAAGCCAAGCGCAAGATCATCGGCCGCCTGTTCGTGGAGATCTTCGACGAGGAATCGGCCAAGGTCACCAACGCCGGCCACGGCCAGGTGAAGTGGCTGGCACAGGGCACCATCTACCCCGACGTGATCGAGTCCGCCGGCAGCAAGACCGGCAAGGCGCACGTGATCAAGAGCCACCACAACGTGGGCGGCCTGCCGGAGCACATGAAGCTCAAGCTGGTCGAACCGCTGCGTGAGCTGTTCAAGGACGAGGTGCGCCGCATCGGCGTGGAACTCGGCCTGCCGCGCGCCATGGTCTACCGCCACCCATTCCCCGGCCCCGGCCTGGGCGTGCGCATCCTGGGCGAAGTGAAGCCCGAATACGCCGAACTGCTGGCCCGTGCCGACGCCATCTTCATCGAAGAGCTGCGCGCCTGGGACCTGTACGACAAGACCAGCCAGGCCTTTGCCGTGTTCCTGCCGGTGAAGTCGGTGGGCGTGGTCGGCGATGCACGTGCCTACGAATGGGTGATCGCCCTGCGTGCGGTCGAGACAATCGACTTCATGACGGCGCACTGGGCGCACCTGCCGTATGACTTCCTTGGCAAGGTTTCCAATCGTATTATCAATGAGTTGCGTGGCGTTTCTCGTGTCGTTTATGACATCAGTGGCAAGCCGCCCGCAACCATTGAGTGGGAGTAGGCTCTAGGGCATGGAGCGACGGCGACTTTCTCAGGAAGTCGCCGTAATTGATTGATATCAAAGGAATGATCGTGATGGTAGACGAGGCCCGCAACGAGCTGTTGTTCTCCTACGGCACCCTGCAACTGGAGCGCGTGCAGCTCACCTCGTTCGGCCGCGTGCTCGAGGGCGAAGACGACGCCATGCCGGGCTACCACCGGACGCTGATCGAGATCACCGATCCGGAGGTGCTGCGCCAGAGCGGCGAGCGCTTCCACCCCATCGTGGCGCCCAGCGACGATCCGTCGGACGAAGTCGCCGGGAAGGTCTTTCGCATCACCGCGACCGAGCTGGCCGCGGCTGATCGTTACGAGGTCGCCGACTACCAGCGTGTTGCCGTGCGCCTGAAGTCGGGCAAACAGGCCTGGGTCTACATCAAAGCCTGAGCGCCTTCACCAGGGCATGCTTGTGCCGCATCGTTGCCTGTCGGCGTGGCATCAGCCTGGCGCGCTAAGCGCATTGAACGCCTCCATGTGCTGGACGATGTGGCGCTGCAGTCGCTGCGCGGCGGTGGGCAGCGCCCGACCGCGTCGTGCCACCAGCTGCGCCTGTACCTCGGTCAACAAGGGGTGCGCCACGGGGATCGCTTTCAGGGTCCCGCGCTTGAGGTCGTCGTAGACGGCAAAGGCGGGAAGCAGGGTCGCGCCCATGCCGCAGCGGGCGAAACCGGTCAGGCAGATCAGATGATCCGATTCCATCGCCAATTTGAGCCGTCGGTGCAGGTTGGCTTCGACCTGCTCGACGATCTTGCGCGTTCCGAATCCGGCATGCGCCAGCGCAAAGGGATGCTCGAACAGCGCCTCGACCGGCAGCAGCGGCGCATCGGCCAGCGGATGCTGCGCACAAACCACCACGCATAGCGGCTGCAGCTGGGACCGCACTTCCTTCAGGCGGCCTTGATGCGAGTGAAAGCCCGGCCCGTAGATCAGGCCGAGGTGGACCTCATCCTGTTCGAGCCAGCCAAGTATGTCGTTGATGCTGCCCAGCTGCAGCTTGATGGCGATGCCCGGATGCTGCGCATGGAAGGGCTGCAGCACATGCCGCATGAGGTCATCGGCAAAACCCTGCACCGCACCGATGCTCACCGTGCCGATCGACAAGCCCACCAGCGCGTTCAGGCGCGACGCCAGCGATTCCTCCTGGGCCAGGTGGTTGCGATAGTGCTCGATCAGCAAGCGACCGGCCTCGGTCGGCTTGGCGCCGCGGCGATTGGTTTCGACCAGCGGCGTGCAGGTGACTTTCTCCAGTTCGGCGATCTGTCTGCTGACCACCGAAGGCGCGACGTCGAGGAAGTCTGCCGCCGCACGCATGCTGCCCAGCCGCGATGCTTCAAACAGGTATTTCAGGCGACCCATCGACAAACCATTCATTCGCAATCCTTGGCGAAACATCGAGCAGAGCGTGTTGCCTTGAAGGCAAAGACGCAGTCGGGACGATGTCATTGTTCGCATAGCAGGCGGTCAACACAATCGATGCCAAGGCACACGAAGGGATTCGCCGATGGCATCGTTGACGTTCCGCAACGCAAGCATGTTCGACAGCAGTACCGGCGAGCTTCTAACCCAGATGTCAGTGCGCATCGAGGGTGAGACCATCACCGCTGTCGTCCATGGAGATTTGCCTGACAACGGAGGAGTCAGCATCGCGCTCGACGGTCTTACCTTGCTTCCAGGGCTGATCGATGCACACGTACACGTCACCGCGATAGTGACTGACTTCTTCAAGCTCTCTTTGATGACGCAATCGCTCATCACCGCCCAGGCTGAGACCGTCTTGGAGGCCATGCTTAGGCGTGGCTACACCACGGTACGCGATGCGGGCGGGGCCGATTCGGGGCTGGTGCAGGCGATCGAGCAAGGACATATCGCCGGACCGCGGCTCTTGATTGCCGGGCAGGCGATCACCCAGACCGGCGGGCATGGTGATCCGCGTCCTCCGCACTTCTCCCCTACCAACTGCATTTGCTGCGGCTCGGCCGGCCTGCTCGGCCATGTCGCCGACGGCGTGCCCGAGGTTCGCCGCGCCGTGCGGGAGCAGATCCGCAATGGCGCCCATCACATCAAGGTGATGGCTGGCGGCGGCATCTCGACGCCGAACGATCCGCTGGAGGGCCTGCAATTCTCCATCGAAGAATTGAACGCGCTGGTGGAAGAGGCGGATGCCGCCAGGACCTATGTAATGGCGCACGCCTATTCGCCGGAGGCCATCAGTCGTGCCGTGCGAGCGGGTGTGCGTTCCATCGAGCACGGCAATCTGCTCGACGAGCCCACGGCCGAGTTGATGGCGCGATACGGCGTCTACCTGGTGCCCACCCTGGCCACTTACGCGGCGTTGGGCGAACGCGGGAAAGCGCTCGGCTGGTCGCCCGCCATGCTGGAGAAATGCGCGCAGGTAAAGGATCGGGGCCTCGAGGCCATCCGCATCGCCCAGGCGGCCGGGGTCAAGATTGCGCTGGGTTCGGACCTGCTGGGCGACATGCACGATCTGCAGTACGACGAGCTCGTGCTGCGCCAACAGGTGATGTCGCCGGCGCAGGTCCTGCGCAGCGCGACCCACGTCAACGCAGAGCTGATAGGAGAGTCGGGGCGGCTGGGCGTCATCGCCGAAGGGGCGTGCGCCGATCTGCTGGTCATGGACGGTGACCCTCTGCGCGATCTGCGCGCCTTCCAGCACGAATCCAATCTTTTGATGGTGCTCAAAGCGGGCAAGCCGGTGATCAACCGGCTCGCGCCCGCGCAAGCCTGAAAGCCGGCAAGGCCGGACACCGCAACGCCGTGTGGCCATGGGGATGGCCGCCGGTCCAGCCCACTCGTCGTTCTCGTCAAACAGCGTCGCTTGCCGATGCATGGGGGTTACTTTGTCATTCGTTTCGTCAAGGACGGAAAGCTGGCCGTACGCCCGCTATCACCGCCGCCTGTTCCTGATCGGCGGCTTGGGCTACGCATTCGATGCGATGGATACCGCTGTGCTGGCCTTCATCCTGCCAGTCCTGCGATCGCTATGGAGTTTGAGCAGCGCCCAGACCGGCGTGCTGGGCAGCGTGGCGTACATCGGTTTTTTCTTCGGCGCGCTTGGCGCCGGCTTGCTCGGCGACGTGTTCGGCCGGCGTCGCGTGATGATGTATGCGCTGGCCATCTATGCGGCGGCCTCGCTGGCCTCGGCATGGTCGACGTCATGGTCGATGTTCCTGGTGCTGCGCATCATCGCCGGCATCGGCACCGGTGCCGAGAGCGCGATCATTGCGCCGTATCTGGTGGAGTTCGTGGCCAAGCGCTATCGCGGCACCTTCGTTGGCGCACTCACCGGCTTCTTCTCGTTCGGCTTCGTGGCCGCCGCGGCGCTCGGCTACTTCGTGGTCCGCTCGTCCGCGGAGGGTTGGCGGGTCGTGCTGATCATCACCGCGTTGCCGGTGGGCATGCTGCTGTGGTGGCGCCGATCGCTCGACGAATCGCCGCGCTGGCTTGAAAGTCGCGGCCGGCATGCGGAAGCCAAGGCGATCATCGCCAAGATCGAATCGAGCTTCGATCAGGGCACGTATCTACCCCGTTCGGCAGCCGAGGCGACACCGGCGCCTGGCAGCACTGAGATGGGACGTCCGTCGTTGAAGGCGTTGCTGCAGGGCCTGTGGCAGGGCAGGCAGGCACGCATCACGGCGATGGCATGGCTGATGTGGCTCTCGCTCACTTTCAGCTACTACCTGTTCTTTACCTGGATTCCCGGCCTGCTGATGCAGAAAGGGATGGGCATCACGCAGAGCTTCGGCTATTCGTTCATCATCTATCTGGCGCAGATTCCCGGTTATTTTTCCGCGGCGCTGCTGAACGACAAGATCGGGCGCAAGGGCACCATCGTGCTGTACATGACGATGGGCACCGCCTTCGCCCTGGCCATGGCTTTCGCACGCGATCACCAGGCGATCCTGCTGGCAGGTGCCTGCCTCTCGTTCGCGATGAATGGCGCCTATGCCGGCGTCTACGCCTATACGGCGGAAATCTTTCCCACCGCCATTCGCGCGATCGGTGCCGGCAGTTCGTCGGCAGTGGGACGCATCGGCGCGATCAGCGCACCCCTGCTGGTGGGCTTGCTGTACCCGGTGCTGGGCTTTGGCGGTGTGTTCGCCATGACCACGGTGGTGCTGGCTGCGGGTGTCTGCGCGGTGATCGTGCTGGGCCCGCAAACCAAGGGCCGCTCGCTGGAAGCCATTGCCGCAGAGGAGGGCAGTCGATGAGCGATGGCCTGATCGAAGAGCTGGGTGTGCTCGAACGCGCCTGCTTCCACGCCCGACGCGCGAGCGATGTGTTCCGAGCGGTCGACTCCGCATTGCAGCGCCTGGTCGGGCACCGCCTGCTGACCGTGCTGGTCTACGACGATGCCGGCGCGCTCGCCACACGACTCTACTCCAGCGATCCGGCGACGTATCCCGAAGGGGCGACCGATCCGGTGGCGTCGCCCGCCTGGGCTGACCAGGTGCTGCACTGGGGGTTGCCGTTCGTGGGGCATCGCGCAGAAGAACTCGCATCGGTGTTTGCTCACCACGAACGGCTGATTCTTCTCGGCCTGGGCAGCGTGGTGAACATGCCGCTGCGCTGGCAAGGCCAGGTGCTGGGCAGCGTGAACATGCTCGATGCCCAAGGGCGCTACGCCCATCTCGATATCGACCTCGTTCGAATCATTGCCCACACGGCAGTACCGGCGCTGCTCGCCGGTTGAAGCAGCGCGCTTTCTCGCAACACGGGAGAGCTCGCACGCCATCACTCAATCGTCTGTTCAATGCACAGGGGTGGATTGCTCATGAAAAGGATTTTCGCTGGGTTTGCGTTGACCACGGCGCTGACGTGCCACGCCGAGAATGTCAGCTTCTATGGCGTGCTGGACGACGGTCTCACTTACACCACCAACCAGTCGGGGCACAGCCAGCTGAAGCTCACCAACGGTTCGCTCGGCAGCAGCAAGTTTGGACTGGTGGCCGACTACAAACTGGACAACGGCTATCGCGCGTTCGGTCGCGTGGAAGGCGGCTTCGACATCAACACGGGCAAGCTTGCCAATGGTGGACGTCTGTTTGGCCGCCAGGCCTTTGCGGGCCTGGAGTCTCCCTACGGCACGATCACCGTAGGCCGGCAATACGATCTCGCGCTTGATTCGTTGATTGGCCTGTCGGGTGCGGGACGCTTCGGCGGCGTGGCGGCTACCCATGCGTCGGACGAAGACAATATGTGGGGCAGCTACTCGCTCACCGGCGTCATCAAGTACAACTCGCCAGTGTTTGACGGATTCAAGTTTGCGGCGCTGTTCGGCCCTGCCGGCGGCGGCAGCGAGCCTTCGGTGGGCAGCAAGCGCTCGGCGAGCGTGAGCTATGCGAACGAGGTGCTGACATCGAGTGCCTTCTATTCGCGCATCGGCAAGCCCGCAACGACGCTTTACGATGCGGGCTCGATGCCGGTGGCGGGTGCAAGCTTCAGCAATCCGATCACCAGTCCCGTCTTCAGCGGCTATGTGTCGGCACAGACGCGGGTGGAGTTCGGTGCGGGAGTGAATTATCTCTGGGGCCCGGTGCTGACTGGATTCACCTATACGTCGACCCGATTCGAGGACGTCGTGCGCACCCCGTCGACGCCGTTTTCGGGCACGGCGACCTTCGACAATTACGAAGTGCTGGCGACCTACCGCTTGAACCCGACCTGGATGCTGGGCGCTTCATACGACTACACCAAGGCCCAGACCGCGACTTACCAGCAGTGGAATGCCGGTGCCTGGTACAACCTCTCCAAGCAGGTGTTGCTGTATGCCTTGCTGTATCGCCAGCAGGCCACGGGGCGGGACTCGACCGGCCAGCTGGCGGTGGCGGCCTTGCCGTATTTCATCCCTTCGTCGAATGGCCAGCAGGGTGCCATGAGGGTGGGCTTGCGGGTGACGTTCTAGCCGATGGCGGTGCCGTGCAACCACGGCACCGTCTTTGCCATTTACCAGGGCA
Organism: Dyella japonica DSM 16301; assembly: GCF_001010355.1. GTDB lineage: Bacteria > Pseudomonadota > Gammaproteobacteria > Xanthomonadales > Rhodanobacteraceae > Dyella > Dyella japonica. The sequence goes on from NZ_JPLA01000013.1 coordinate 40,691, forward strand.
TGGTCTCGCCCAGCCGGTTGAGAAATTGCAGGCCGCTGCGGCCGGTCTGCTGGGTCACCACGTCGACCACCAGCGGGATGCTTTCGCTGACGTCCAGCGCCGCGTCGGGGCCGCCCATGTCGGTGCGCACCCAACCCGGTGCGATCAACAGCAGGGTGCGGCTGGGCTCGGGCTGGCGCGAGGCGTAGCTGCGCATCAGCGTGTTGAGCGCCGCCTTGCTGGCGCGATAAGTTTCCCAGCCGCCATCGACGTTGTTGGCCACGCTGCCCAGACCAGACGACATGACGACGATGGCGCCGCCTGGCACGACGAGCTTGTCGAGCGTTTCGATCACGCGCATGGGGCTGAGCGCATTGGTCACCATCATGCGGGTGAAGCCCTCGGTGCTGACGTCGCCGATCGGCTTCTCGGCCTCGATGGCGACGCCGGCGTTGACGAACAACACCTCCAGCACGCGGCCTTTGAGGCGGGCGCGCAGCGTGTCGAGCTGCTCAGGGACATCAATGTCCAGATGTTCGATCTCCAGCCGATCGCCGGCCGAGGCCTGGAGGTCGTGCAACGGCGTGCGTGCCGAACCCCGCACGGTGGCGATCACCTGCCAGCCGCGCTTGAGGTATTCGGCCGCCAAAGCCAGTCCAAGGCCGCGGGACGCGCCGACGATGAGAGCGGTTTGCTGCTTGTTCGTAGTCATGAGGGTCGCCTGGTGAGCTGTGAATCAGGGTGATCGTTCGACCAGATCGCGCAGGACATGTTCCAGTGTCGTCGAAGCCTTCTGCGAGCCGGCCTGGCCTTGTTCGAAGTCGATCCAGCCTTCGTTGAAGCCATCAAGCATACGCATGCGGCCCTCAGGGTGCTGCATGCCTTGCGTGCGGAACAGGTCTTCCCAGCTTTCGCGAGGCACCGGCTCGGTACGCACGGGGTGGCCAAGGGCGGTGGCGAAGGCGTTGGCGATGTCGAGCGCGGAGTAGCGCTGCGGTCCCTCGAGTTCGATCACCCGCGTGCCCTGCCAGGTGTCCAGCAGGGTGCTCGCCACAGTGCGTGCGATGTCCGCGGTGGCGACCATCGGGATGGCGTGGTCCAGCGGCTGCAGATAGCTGGGAATAAGGCCCGCGCGAGCTGCGCTGACGTCCCAGGCGGCGTTTTCCATAAACCAGCCGGCACGCACGAAGGCCGTGGGCAAGGGCAGCTCGCGCAGCGCCGCTTCGACCAAACGGCCGTTGTTCAACAGCGAGAAGGTGTCCACCTGGGCGCCGACGGTGGAGAGATACACCAGCTTGCCGGGGCGGGCCATTTTCACGGCCTGCTGCACGGCGGCGATGATCTCGCGGACGGCCGGAAAACCAGGGGCCGGATCGTAGTCGGGCGGGATCATCAGAAACACGCCGCTGGCGCCCTCGAAGGCGGCGGCCAAGGCATCGGCATCGTTGGCCGTGGCGATCGCCGTGTCGCAACCGCGCTCGATCCAGCGAGCGGCCTTGGCCTGGTCGCGAACGATGGCCCGTACGCGCTGGCCGGCGGCCAGCAGTTCGTTGGCCACCTGACCGCCGACCTGGCCGGTGATACCGATGACTGCATACATGTTCGGATCCTCAAGAGAGCGGCGCCTGCCGCGTTCGGATGAGGATTTTCCGCGCCGGCCACTGCTTTCGCGATAACATCAATGGCAATGGATAAGTGACAAAAGGGCATGAACGCATGGCCTTCGACGAGCGCATCTTGAACGGCATGAGTGTGTTCACCGCCGTGGTCGATGGCGGCAGCTTTGCCGCCGCCGGCGAAGCGCTGGACATGTCGCCGCCCGGCGTCAGCCGTGCCATTGCGCGGCTTGAAGCGCGGCTGGGCATTCGCCTGTTCGACCGCACCACGCGATCCGTTCGCCTGACCGATGAAGGACGTCGTTTCCATGCCCAGGTGATGCCCTTGCTGGCGGGGCTGGAAGAGGCTGCCGCGAGCGCGACGGAAGGCGCCACCATGGTGCGTGGGCGCCTGCGCGTGCATACGGACCCGTTGTTCTCGCGGCTGGTGCTGGCGCCGCGCGTGGGTGAGTTCATGGCGGCCCATCCGCATCTCGACGTGGAGCTGGCCACGCGCGACCAACTGGGCGATATCGTGGCCGACGGCTTCGACCTGGCGGTGCGCTTCGGCGAGCCGCCCGATTCAAGCCTGGTGGCGCGTAAGCTGCTGGAGACGCGCATTCTCACGGTGGCATCGCCGGCCTATTTGCGCCGTTACGGCAGGCCTGCGCATCCGCAGGAGCTGGAAGGCGATCGACACGTCTGCATCGAGTTTCGCGATCCGGCGACGGGTCACACCTTTCCCTGGGAGTTTCATCGCAAGCGCAAGCGCCTATCGGTGAAGACCTCGGGGCGGCTGGTGGTCAATGATGGCGGCAGCATGCACAGCGCCTGCGTGGCAGGTTATGGCATCGCGCAGGTGATGGCGGTGGCCGCCGGGCCACTGGTCAGCCGCGGTCAGTTGGTGGAGCTGTTTCCGGATTGGCCGGACGAGCGCTTCCCGCTCTATGCGCTGTATCCCTCGCGCCACCATCCATCGGCCAAGGTGCGCGCGTTTCTCGATTTCGTCATCGGGATCACCGCGGCGATCTAGGCGGTAGAATGGTGGTTTAGCACGCCTTTGCAGCCTTGTTGATGACCGATCAGACACCATTGCCCGCCCCGGCCTTTTCCGACGCGGACGAACGCTACATGCGCCGCGCGCTGCAGCTCGCCGCGCACGCGCGTGATGCGGAAAACGAAGTGCCGGTGGGTGCGGTGCTGGTGCAGGGCGATGAGATCATCGGGCTGGGCTGGAACCGCAACATCACGTTGAACGATCCCAGCGCCCATGCGGAAATCATGGCCTTGCGCGCCGCGGGCGAAAAGCTATCCAACTACCGCATGCCGGGCGCCACGCTGTACGTGACGCTGGAGCCGTGCGCGATGTGTTCGATGGCGCTGGTGCATGCGCGCATCGGGCGCGTGGTGTATGCGGCGACCGATCCCAAGACCGGCGCGGCAGGCAGCGTGTTCGATACCCTGATCTCCGATCGCCACAATCATCGCGTGACGGTGGAGGGCGGCCTGTTGGCCGACGACTCATCGAGCATGCTGCGCGAGTTTTTCCGCGCCCGGCGCTAGTGCGCGGCCTTGCGCCAGAACGAGTTCAACTTTTCCAGCTTCGCCAATGACTGCATGGCCTCTTCCGAGGCATGGAACGCGGTGCGCTTGCCCCACTGACGGAACGGCTTGAGCAGGGTCTGGGTGTCTTCCGCGACGAGAAAGTCGCCGATCAGCGTGCGTCCCGTCATGCGGTCGTGCGCCAGGCCCAGGCCGCTTTGCAGATCGGTCAGCTGCTTGAGCCAGGCCGAGGTCGCCTGCTTGGGGAAGGCGTGCTGGTAGAGCTCGATGCTGTAACGCATCTTCTTGGTGGCGCTGCGCAGGCGGTGCAGGCGTTTCTGGCCACCGTCGAGCTTGCTGGCACGCTTTTTCAAGGTATTCCAGCGTTGCTGGATGGCCGCAGCGGCCACCTTGCGCACCTGGTTGTCGGTCGGCGGCTCGACCGTCTGTACCCAGTGGCGCCATGACTGCAGCGACGCGGCCAGATTGTGCTTCTTGAGCTCGACCACGGCCTGCTTGTGCGCCTGTTGCTGGCGTTCGGACAAGGCCTTGGTGGCGGCCTCGACGCCGGGCAGCCTGGCGTTGTCCTTGTCCAGGAAGGCGGGCAGGGTTTCCTGCGCCAGGATGTCCAGGTCGCGCGATTGCCCGGTGGCTTCGCGGCAGGAGCGCAGATAGGCGAGCACATCGCGCAGGTCGTCGTCGGAAAGCGAGGCGAGGTCTTTCAGCGTGGCCGTCACGCGGCGCAGGTTGACGCGCCAGGCATGCAGCAGCTTGGGTTCGTAGGGTTGTTCAAGCAGGCGCTTGCGCGCGTCGAATGCCTTGGCGAAATAGCCGTCCAACGCCTCGCAGATCCGGTCGAACTCCGATGGCTTGCCCGGCCCGCTCTTGGCGTGGGCCGAGGAAGACCGCGAGGGCGTCGCGCGATGTTGCAGCCTGGCATTCATGCAGTGATTCCAGACGACCGGGATGTCTACTCTGCATCAAATGGTCACAATTCGCGAGCGGCATCGCGCCGCGTCCTCATGACACGAAGGCCAGGGCCTCGGCGCACGATTGTTCGATCTTGAGGCTGAGCAAGGGGTCTGCCCGCGTCTTGCCCAGGTTCACGGCAGCGATGGGTTTGCCTTCCCGCGCGGCCGCGGCCGCAAAGCGGTAGCCGGAAAACACCATCAGTGACGAACCCACCACCAGCATCGCGTCTGCCTCGTTCAGTGACGTGACGGCCGCGTCAACGCGATGGCGCGGCACGTTTTCGCCGAAGAACACCACGTCCGGCTTCAGGATGCCGCCGCAACTCGGGCACGACGGCACGACAAACTGCGTGAAATCGCGGCCGTCCAGATCGGCATCGCCGTCCGGGGCGTCGCCGGCATCGAGCAATGCCCAGGCGGGATTGCGGTCCACCAGCGACTGCTGAAACGTGTCGCGGGGCAGGCGCACGTCGCAGCTCATGCAGCGCACTTCATCCAGGCGTCCATGCAAGTCGATGACGCTCTGGTGGCCGGCGGCCTGGTGCAACCCATCGACGTTCTGGGTGAGCAGTGTGGTGACGCGACCCTGCTGTTCCAGCCGCGCCAGTGCGCGATGGGTGGCATTGGGCTGTGCGCGGCCAAAGCGCCGCCAGCCCACCAGGCTGCGCGCCCAGTAACGCTGGCGCGTGGCGGTTTCGCCCATGAAGGCCTGATAGGTCACCGGCTGCGGCCGTTTCCAGCCGCCGTTGGTGTCGCGGTAATCGGGAATGCCCGAATCCGTGCTGCAGCCGGCTCCGGTGAGGACGAACAGGCGTGGATGCGCCTGGACGAAGTCGCGCAGGCGCGCGCGGTCGCGTTCGATGCTGGCGGCGCCGGCATCGATGGACAGGTCAAGATCGAGATCAGGCGACGGCACGATGCTGCAACTCCTCCAGGGCGTCGGCGATGCCAGTGGGGTCAGCCACCTGCACCACGCGCGACGTGTGGTCCACGAAATCGGTATCGGTCTCATGTGCCCAGGTCACGTGGTAGGGCATGTACACGCCCCAGCCACCGAGCTCCACCACGGGCGCGATGTCCGAACGCAGCGAATTGCCGACCATGGCGAAGCGAGTCGGCGAGAGCTGGAATTCCTCCAGCACGTTGCGATAGGCGCGTTCGTCCTTCTCCGAAACAATCTCGATGCGATGGAACAGGTCGGCCAGGCCGCTGCTGGCGACCTTCTGCTCCTGATGAAACAGGTCGCCCTTGGTGATCAGCACCACGCGGTGATGCTGCGCCACCGCTTCTACCGCGGCACGGATGCCCGGCAGCAGATCCACCGGGTGCGCCAGTACCTGCTTGCCCAGCTCGATGATGCGATGCAGGTCGGCGGCGCTGATGCGCTGGTCGGTGATGTCGATGGCCGATTCCAGCATCGACAAGGTCATGCCCTTGGCGCCGTAGCCGAACAACTTGATGTTGCGGCGCTCGGTGGCGAGCAGCCGCTCGTGCACGCGCACATCGACCAGGTCGACGTACTCGCCCACGATGCGCTCGAATTCACCATGCGCCGACTGGTAATGACCCTCGCTGTGCCACAGCGTGTCGTCGCCGTCGAAACCTACCAGCTCTATCACTTTTCACCCGTCTGCCGATCTGGCCGTGCCAGCGATATGGGGGTGATTTTTCCAGAAAACACGGTGGTAGGTGGCTTTGGCGTCCTGCTCCGGCTGAGACGCGGAGGCATGAACGCGGCCGGCAGGCGCCGGCCGCGTCATTCGTGCTGAAGCTCAGCGCTGCGCCTGGGCGTTGGCGTCGCCATTGAGGAAGCCGACCAGCGCGGGAATGGTCTGCGCGGGTGCTTCTTCCATCAGCCAGTGGCCCGAGCCCTTGATGATCACGCCCTGCACGTGGGTATCGACCAGTTTGGCCTGGGCGATGAGGAAGTCGCCCGAGGCTTTTTCGCCGGCGAGCACCAGCATCGGCATGCTCAGTGGCTGCCTGGCGAAGCCCGCGAAATCCTCGGCGTCCTGCGGGAAGGCGTGAAAGTATTCGAAGCCTGCCTTCATGCGGCCTGGCCGTGCGTACTGGCGGGTGTAGTACTGGCGATCGGCTTCGGACATCGAGTGCTTGGGGTCGGCGGCAAAGTCGTTCCAGAAGTGCTCGAAGTAGATGCGCTCGCGTCCGTCGACCAGTTTCAGCGGCGTGTCGCCGTAGAAATTGAAATGCCACTTGTCGCGCAGCAGCCACACCTTCTGCCAGTCGCCCACGCCGGGAAGAAAGGCATCCATCAGCACGATGCTGTCCACTTCGTCCGGGTATTGCGCGGCATAGGCATAGGCGACCATCAGGCCGATGTCATGGCCCACGATCTTCACCTTGCGATAGCCCAGCTGCTGTACCAGGGCATGGATGTCCTGCGCCATGGTCTTCTTGTCGTAGCCCGAGGCAGGCATCGACGAATCACCGGCGCCGCGAAGATCCGGTGCGATCACTGTGCGGCGATCGTCGAGCTTGGCGATCAGCGGCAGCCACATATGGCTGGTTTCGGCGTAGCCGTGCAACAGGATGACCGGCGTGTCCGAGCCTTCGCCCGCTTGCAGGTAGTGCAACTGCACGCCATTGGCGCTGGCGGTGTGTTGTTCGATGGTAGGTGTCTTGGCATTCGCCGTCGCCTGAAGGGCGAACGTAGCCAGCAACGCCACCGCAAGGCGGCGCATCCACTGCAAGGTCTTCATGTTGAGCTCCCTGGTAGGCCCGGCTGCGGGTGCAGCCGGGCAGATGGTTTACAGCTGGCTCATGCCGCCGTCGGTGATGATTTCGGTGCCGACGATAAAGGCGGACTCCGGTGCGACGAGGTGCAGGACGGTCGAGGCGATTTCAGCGGGCGTACCGAAGCGGCCCAGCGGCACCTGCGACTGGATCTGCGCGGCGGTGGCTTCCAGCGTGGCCTGGTCCATGCCCAGCTTGCCGTAGAGCGGCGTTTCCACCGGGCCCGGGCTCACCACGTTGACGCGCGCGCCCAGCGGCAGCAGTTCCGCCGACAAGGTCTTGGCCAGCGAGATCACCGCGGCCTTGCTGGCGGCGTAGACCGACGAGGTCGGCATGCCGATATGGGCGTTGATCGAGCCATTGATGACGATCGACGCGCCCTTGTTGAGCAGCGGCAGCAGCGCCTGGATCTGGAAGTAGGGGCCCTTCACGTTGACGTTGAAGGTCTGGTCCCACAGCGCCTCGTCCACGGTTTCGAACGGCGCGAGCTTGGCGATGCCGGCATTGAGGAAGATGCCATCCAGGCGGATGCCCTGGGCACTCAGCGTGCTGGCCAGTTCCCTGGCGCCGGCCACCGAGCTGGCGTCGTTGCGGATGGCGAGCGCCTGTGCGCCCAGCGTGGCAGCGGCCTGCTCAAGTGCGGTCTGGTCGCGGCCGGTGACGATGACGCGTGCGCCTTCGGCGGCGAAGGCCTGTGCGGTGGCCAGGCCGATACCGCTGTTGCCGCCGGTGACGAGGATGGTCTTGTTGGTGAAGCGGTTCATGACGTGCTCCGTTGCTAGATGTGTGGTCGATGGAGAGATATTGCGCGTCAGCGTGGGCCTTGCCGTACCGCCTTTCCGATGAACACGTTCGAAGCGATCGAACGTGTTGTGTGAACCACTTTCCGATGTCCCGCGAGCCTCCATGGGCAGGCGATCTGTGTGTGCCTACAAGTCATGCCGCGAGTGAGTGAGCCGCCTACATACCGCGTGCGCCCAGGTGCTTCTCAAGGACAGCATCGAGGAGAAGGATGACGCCTTCAATGCGAGACGCGGCTGCTGTCACGGGCCGACGCGACCGTGCCCGGGTCAGCCTGCCGCGAGGGTCGCCAGACACCGCTGCCATGGCTCACCGGCGACCACTCCGGCAGTGGCATGGGAGGCGTCAGATCGAACGCGCGGAAGTCGCCCTCGGCGTAGACCACGCGTCCGTCCATCACGGTGAGCTCGGCCACGGTCTGCCGGATCGCCTCGTCGGGCACGCTGAAGTAGTCCTGCGAGAGCACGGCAAAATCGGCGTACTGGCCAATGTCCAGTTGCCCCTTGCCGCCAGCCTCGCCGGAGAACCAGGTGTTGGCCTGGGTGTGTAGCGCCAATGCCTGGGCGCGATCGAGCCGTTCGTCGGGTGGGTAGATCGTATTGCCGCCGAGGGTGTGGCCGGTGGTCAGCCAGTGCAGGGTGGCCCAGGGATCCATGCTGGCGATCGTGGCGCCGCCCGAGCCCAGCCCCAGGTGCAGGCCGGCGTCCAGCATGCGGCGGATCGGCGGCGTGTGCGCCGCCACGTCCGCGCCGTGGCGTTCGAGGAAATACTCGCCCTGGTAGGCCATGCGCGGTTGCAAGGTGATGCCGCCGCCCAGTCGCGCAACACGTTCGATATTGCGCTGGCTGATGGTTTCGGCCCCGTCGAAAAACCAGGGCAGGGAACGCAAGGTCATGTCCGCGTCCACGCGCTCGAACGCATCCAGCGCCATGGCTATGGTTTCGTCGTACACCGCGTGCATGCGCCACGGCCAGCCCCGCGCCACCAGCCGGCTGACGATGTCTTCCAGTTCGGCCGCGGTCTGCGTGGTCATCGCCGGTGGTGGCTGGCGGAAGTTGTCGTCGTCGATGGCGGCATGCACCAGCACGTCGCCGGCGCCATTGAAGCGCAGCAGTTCATCGCCGTCGCCGTAGTGATTGATGGTGGACCAGTGCAGGAAATCCGCCGTCTCGGCACCGGCGGCATGCGCCGCCAGGTGGTAGGCGACGCGCACGGTCAGCAAATGGTGATGGGCGAGTTCTTCCAGCGCGCGGTAATCGTCCGGATAGTGCAGATGCGCGGCGCCGGCATCGATCACGCTGGTCACGCCGAGGCGATTGAGTTCGCGCATGGTCCGCCGCAGGCTGTTGATCTGGTATTCGTGCGGCAATACCGGCGCGTGCGCGAGCGCCTGGTGGAACACCTCGGTCGCGGGCGTGGCGATCAACAGGCCGGTGGGTGCGCCGGCGCTGTCCCATTCGATATGGCCGCCGGGCGGGTCGGGCGTCTGGCCGTCGTAGCCGCAGGCGGCGATGGCCGCGGCATTGAGCAGGGCGCGGTCTTCCAGGTGCTGGATATAGACCGGCGTGGACGGCGCGATGCGGTTCAATTCATCCAGCGTGGGCAGCCGCTGTTCGGCGAACTGGTGCTCGCAGAAGCCGCCGACCACGCGTACCCATTGCGGCGAGGGTGTGCGTCGTACCTGTTCGGCCAGCAGGTTGAGCGCGGCATCCAGCGTGGGTATCCCGTCCCAGCGCAATTGCTGGTTGTAGTCCAGGCCGGTGGCGACCAGGTGCTGGTGCGCGTCGATCAGCCCCGGGATGATGCGCCGCCTTCCCGCATCGATCAGCACGGTGGCGGGGCCAGCCAGCGAGCGTATCTGGCCGTTGCTGCCCACGGCGGCGATGCGCCGTCCGTTCACGGCCAGCGCCTGGACTTCAGGCCGGTGCGCGACGCCCGTGTGGATCTTCGCGTTGTGAACGATGAGCGTCGGGTACACGGCGATGCCTTGATGCCAGTCCGCTGGCGATCAGATGTAAGGCCAAGCGCGTCGAGCTTTCGTGACTGCGTTGTCGCAGCCTGCGCAGGAAGATCACAGGAGCGCTCCGCCGTACCGGTAGATTGGGAGCCGCCCACGTCATGTGCATATGCACAAAAGTCATTTCTCGCCATGCGGGCGATTGGACAGCATGCTCGGTACTCGTTGGGAGGCGAGACCATGCACCACACCGACTCTGCACGCACTGCCGTTCGTTTTCGCCGCGCGCTGCTCGCGCTGGCGCTGGCATGCGCGTGGCCGGTGTACTGTCTGGCGGACAACTATGACTTCTACAGCAACTGGCCCACCCACGTGACCGCGTCCGACGGCACGGACTTTGGCCTGGCGGTGCTCTATCAATACGACGTCAACCAGTTCTCCAACGATGCAGGCAAGTTCGAAGACGCCAACACCAATCGGCGTCGCTATCTCGGTTTCTATCTGCGCAAGCCGGGCCTGTACGATGCCATCGTGCAGTACGACTTCCAGGCCAAGCAGTGGGTCGATACCTTCATCCGATTTCGCAGCAGCGGCGTGATCGGCGAGGACATCGGCAACTTCCGCTTCGGTTATTCGAAAACGCCGGTGGGCTTCGAGGGTGTGACCAGTTCGTCCGCGACCACCTTCGTCGAAACCGCGTTGCCCACGCAGGCCGTATGGGAAGGGCGTCGCGCGGGTCTCGACTGGGCCTGGGTGAGGCCGCATTTCATCCTCAACGTTGGCGACTATTTCTGGCGCAAGGACCTGGACGGCAATAATCCGGGACGCACCTGGGCCGCACGTGCGGCGTGGATACCGCTCAACAAGCCTGGTCATGTGCTGCATCTGGGTCTGTCCGCATCGCGCGAAAAGCTCGACTGGGCCGACGAGGGCTCGGTGCCACCGTCGGCCCGCCTGCGCGCGCGGCCGGAAGATGGGCTGTCACCGGTGCGCCTGGTCGATACGGGGAATCTGCCCTATAGCAAGAGCGTCGATCGCCAGGGACTGGAGGCACTGTGGATCCAGGGACCGTGGTCGCTGCAGGGCGAGTATCTGCAGGCGCAGGTGGATCGCTACAACGGCAAGCCCAACGTCGATATCAACGGCTACTATGTGTTTACCACCTGGACGCTCACCGGCGAGTCGCGCTTCTACAGCGACGGCAATGTGGCCGATCGCCGCTACAACGGCCGCGACCTGCAGGCGGTGCGACCGACCCATGCCTGGGGTGCAGTGGAGTTGGCGGTGCGCTACAGCGAGCTGGATCTCAACGATGGCGCCATCACCGGTGGCAAGGAACACGACTGGACGGCTGGCGCGAACTGGTACATCGGCGAGCATCTGAAGTTTCAGGCCAACTATGTGTGGGCCTTCAGTGATCGCGGCAATCTGCAGGTGAATCCGCGGATTTTCGAGATGCGGGCGCAGGTTTATTTCTGACGGGACTGGTGCCAGTCGAAGAGGTCTTGCGCCAGCAGCAAGACCGTCTCAAAAAATTGTAGGAGCGCACCCTGTGCGCGACCCCGGGGCGCCGCGAGCGTCTGGCAGCCGCTCGTTTCGATGAGATCGCGCACAGGGTGCGCTCCTACAAGGCAAGGCCTTGGGAATGCCTTAGTGCAGGCCCACGCTATCGCGCGTCGCGTCGAAGATTTTCTGCGTGTCGTAACCCACGCCATTCTTGAACACGAAGGCCATGTGCTCGATATCGGCCACATGCTTCGCCGGGTCGCCATCGATCACCACCAGATCAGCGCGCTTGCCCACGGCGAGCGTCCCTACGTCGGCATCACGGCCCAGATACTTCGCGCCATTGGAGGTGGCCACCTTCACCGCCTGCTCGAAGCCAAAGCCCGCTTCCACCAGCAGCTCCACTTCGCGCTTGGACGAATAACCCGGCACCACGCCGCCGTAGCCGGTGGGATCGGTGCCGGCGAGCAGCAGGCCGCCGGCGTCGGCGTATTGCTTTTCCATGCGGGCGAGCTTGAGGTAAGTCTCCGGCGTCATGCGCGCCTTGGACCCCTGCACCTTGTTCCAGGTGGCTTCGTATTGCGCGCGCACTTCCGGCAGCATCAGGTCGAGTGCACCCTGCGGCGCCTTGGGCCGGTTCGGCACGAAGGTTTCGAACACCGTGAGGGTCGAGGTCAGCGCGACGTGGTGGCTGATCATGTCGCGCATCAGCAGCTTCACGTCGGCCGACTTCGGATCGACCGCGGCCAGCGAGTCGTTGACGCCGGGGCTCTTCGGGCACTGGTCGGGCTGCTTGTCCTTGACGAAATCGCTGGCGACGAAGAAGCCGTGCTCCAGGTTGTCGATGCCCATGTCCACCGCTTCACGATAGGTCACCGAGCACAGGTGCGCCGTCACCTTGGCCTTGCGTTCGTGCGCCGTGTCGATCACGCGCTTCAGCTCATCGCGGCTGATCTGCATATAGGCCTTGTACGAGGTGACGCCCTCGTCGGACCAGTAGTTGACGGTGCGCTCGGCATCGTCCGGACCACTCAGCACGTGCACCGCCGGAATGGGCAGGCCCGGGCCGTTGAGGTAGGGGCCGGTCACGTCCATGTCGGGGCCGATCACGGTGCCCTTGGCGATGGCGTCGCGCACATTGATGTCGGCGTACGGCATCATCGAGCCGGCGGTGCGCATGGTGGTGGTGCCGCCGGCAAGATAGAGGCGCGGGAAGCTGTAGCTCATCTCGTTGTACTCGGCGCCGCCGGCCGGATAGAACATGTGCTCGTGGACCATCACGAAGCCGGGCATCAGCGTCTTGCCCTGGGCGTCGATCACTTTGGCATCCTGCGGCAGCTTCACCTTGCTGCTCTTGCCCAGCGCCACGATGCGGCCGTGGTCGATCACCAGCGTCTGGTCACGCGCGGCCTTCGCGCCCGTGCCGTCGATCACGGTGGCATGGGTGAAGGCGATCAGCGGTTGATCGTAGGCGACGAAGTCCTTGTCGCTCGCCGGCTTGGTGTCGGCGGCCGATGCGCTGGCTGCGCACAGCAGGCCGGTGATGGCGACGGTGAAAAGCGAACGCTGCAATGCCATGGTGCTCCCCCTCTCGAAAGTGGGAGCATCGTAGCAAGCAGCGTTGCCGATGGCTCAGCCCGCTTCGAGCAGCGCGACCGTGCCCTGGCCGCCATCGGCACAGATGCTGACAATGCCCAGCGTGCCCGCAGGCTGCGCCGCGAGCTCCTTCACCGCCTGGCTGAGGATGCGCGCACCGGTGGCACCGAAGGGATGGCCGATGGCCAGGCTGCCGCCGTTCGGATTCACGCGATCGCGCGGGAACGGCCCGAAGTCGCGGTCCACGCCCGCCTTGCGCGCGAGAAACTCGCGGCTTTCCAATGCAGCCATGTGGAACAGCACCTGCGCCGCAAAGGCTTCGTGGATTTCCCACAGGGCCACGTCGTCATAGCGCAGGTTGTGGCGAGCCAGCAGCTTGGGTATGGCGAACGCGGGCGCCATCAGCAGGCCTTCCACGCGGAAGTCGACGGCGGCGATTTCCCAGTCGACCAGCTTGACGCGTGGCACGTGCGACGGAATGCGCTCGAGGCCTTTCTCGCTCGAGACCCACAGGCCGGCGGCGCCGTCCGTGAGCGGCGACGAATTGCCCGCGGTCAATGTGCCTTCTCCGGTCGTGCGATCGAATGCCGGTGGGAGCTTGGCCAGTTTCTCCAGCGTGCTATCCGCGCGTGGAATGCTGTCGCGGCGGAAGTCGCCCACCGGTATCACCAGGTCATCGAAGAACCCGCTATTCCAGCCCGCCACCGTGCGCTGGTGGCTGCCCAGTGCCCAGGCATCCTCATCCTCGCGGCGCATATGCCAGTCTTTGGCGGTGATCTCGGTGTGCTCGCCCATGCTCAGGCCCGAGGTGCGATTGACGATGCCCGGGATATACAGGCGGACGTCACCCGCCTTCAGCGTGAGGGCGTGCGAGACCTTCTCGCCGACCGAGCGCGCTTTCTGGAACTGGCGGATCCAGTCGGAAAGGCTTTGCGGCAGACCCAGCTGGATGCGGCTCAGGCTATCTACGCCGCCGACCAGGGCCAGTTGCAGGCTGTCGTCGTCGAGCATGCCGGCCGCTTCGATCATGCCGATCATGCTGGTGGAGCACGCCATGATGGTGGAGAACGCCGGGATGGTCGCCGGCGCACCGGCGTCCATCAGCACTTCGCGCGCGATATTGCTCCAGGTGAGGTTGGGCACTACCGCGCCCCACGCGGCGAAATCCGGTCGCTTGCCCTCGGGCAGGCTGGCCAGCATGTGCTGCACCACCGGCACCGACAGCGCTATGGCGTCGTGCGAGGCCAGTGCGCCGTCCACCTTGGAGAAGGGCGTACGTACACCCGAGGCAAGCCACACGGGTCGGCTATAACGCGACTTCAAAGGCATGGACGTGTCCTGATGGCGAGGATGAAGGAATCAGTTGGCGAACAGGTTCCACACGGCGCCTTCAGGTGCGCCGCGGCCCAGCTTGTCGGGCAGTGGGTCAGTGGCGGCGACGAATTCCAGCGACACCGAATTGATGCAGTAGCGCTGGTGCGTCGGCGGCGGGCCGTCGTCGAACACATGGCCCTGGTGGCTGCCGCAGCGGGCGCAGCGGATCTCGGTGCGCACCATGCCGTAGCTGCTGTCGCGCACATAGGCCAGGTGTGTTTCGTCGAACGGCGTGGTGAAGCTCGGCCAGCCGGTGCGGCTGTCGAACTTGTTGCCGGCGAGGAACAGCGGCAGGCCACACAGCCGGCAGCCGTAGACGCCTGCGCGCTTTTCGGTCAGCAACACGCCGCAGAACGGCGACTCGGTGCCGTGATCGAGCAGCACCTCGCGCTCCTCCGCGGTCAACTTGGCGGCCAGCGCATCGAACTGCAGCGGGGTGGGAGGGGACAGGTCGAAAGTGGGACGACTGCTCACTGCGTGCTCTCCTCGATGAACCCATGGGCAGCGTGTGCCCGAACGCCCTCAAGATCGGGGCGAACGCGGCGGGCTCAAGGGGTCAGCGGCGCTCGCGGGCCTGTTCTTCCTGCACGGTGAGCACCGATTCCGGGGCCGCTTCCAGCCGGGCCTTGGGGATGGGGTCCCCGCTTTCATCGGAGTAGCCGTAGGTGCCGTCGTCGATCTTCTGCAGGGCGCGCTCGATGTTGTTCACACGTTGCTCGTCCACGTCGTGGGTGGCCTGGCGCACTTCTTCCTGGGCCAGGTCCTGCGCGGAATCCTCGAACTCTTCGGCCTCGTCGCCGTGCTCCTCGGTGAAGGCACGCTTGCGCGCATTGACGTCCAGTTCACCGCCCAGCACCTGCTTGCGCAACGCCTCCAGGCGCTTGCGCTGCTGTGCGATGAACTCGGGGGTGAGGTGTTGTTCGGCGGCCATGGGGACGACTCCGGCAGGTGAAATATCAACTAGCTATTGCACAGCTTTCGTTCGCGCGCGGTGAAGGCAAGAACCCCGCGCTGGCTCCGCTTTCTGGGTGGATTTGGGAGCGGGACAACGGAGTAGACGTCCAAACGGTTTCGCTGCATGGCGGTCGACCGCAGAGGCCGTGACGTTACGTGCAAACCGTTGCCAGTTCGTGTCCATGGCCAGGAGGTGCGTCCATCAGGCAGCCTCCCGGGGCGGGCTTTTCACGCAAGCTTCCGACGCTGCTTTTGCAAGTGGCTGATTCCATGGATTTTCACGCAACGTTGATGCTTGGCTGAACGACCCTATATCGGGCGGAGCGCTGGGCAGCCTGTCGTTATCGGTGGAGTGCCTGGTCGGAATGCACCTTTTCATCAAGGCAGGACCCCATGGCACGCAAGAAGTCGCTTGAGCTGTATCGCAACATCGGCATCATCGCGCACATCGATGCCGGCAAGACCACCACGACCGAGCGCATCCTGTATTACACCGGCAAGAAGCATCAGATCGTCGACGTGCACGACACGAAGGATGGCAAGGGTTCGACCACCACCGACTATCTGGAACAGGAACGCAAGCGCGGCATCACCATCCAGTCCGCGGCCGTGTCCACCGAGTGGAAGGGTCACCAGATCAATTTGATCGATACGCCGGGACACGTCGATTTCACCATCGAGGTGAATCGCAGCCTGCGCGTGCTCGATGGCGCGGTGGTGGTATTCGACGGCGTGGCGGGCGTTGAGCCGCAGACCGAAACGAACTGGCGCCTGGCCGACCAGTACAACGTGCCGCGCCTGTGCTACGTCAACAAGATGGATCGCACCGGCGCGAACTTCGAGCACTGCGTGAAGGGCATCCGCGAGCGCCTTGGCGCCAGCGTGCTGCTTTGCCAGGTGCCGCTGGGCAGCCATGACGAATTCGTCGGCATGGCCGACCTGGTCGCTGGCGTAGCCTACCTGTGGAAGGGCGACGACAAGGACAGCCCCTGGGATACCGTGCCCCTCAACGAAGTGGCCAGCCGCGTGAAGTTCAGCACGGCGGCCGACCAGGCGTGGGTGGACAACCTGGAAAAACTGCGCCACGAAACGCTGGAATACGCCCTGGCGATGGACGACGCCGCGTTTGATCGCCTGATCGAAACCGGCGAGTTCGATCCTGAGATGTTGAAGGAGTGCATCCGCAAGGGTTGCGTGTCCGGCAAGCTGGTGCCGGTGTTCTGCGGCTCCTCCTATCGCAACAAGGGCGTGCAGCAGCTGCTGGATGCGGTGATCGACTATATGCCGTACCCCGGCGAGAACGGCGGCATCGCGCTGGTCGATGAGGACGGCCATGTCACCGGCGAGCAGGGCGTGATCGATGATGCGCCGGCGCGTGCGCTGGCCTTCAAGGTGATCAACGACCAGTTCGGCACGCTCACCTTCTGCCGCATCTATTCCGGCGTGATCAAGAAGGGCGACACCTTGCAGAACGTCACCCGGGGCAAGAAGGAACGCATCGGCCGCATCGTCGAGGTGCAGGCCAACGCGACCAAGGAAATCGATGAGGTGCGCGCCGGCGACATCTGCGCGTTCGTGTCATTGAAGGAAACCGAGACGGGCGACTCCTTGTCCGATCCGGCGCATCCGGCCTTGCTCGAGCGCATGCGCTTCCCCGATCCGGTGATCAGCGTGTCGGTGGAGCCCAAGACCCGTAACGACATCGACAAGATGTCCGCGGCGCTCTACAAGATGGTGAAGGCCGACCCGTCGCTGCGCCTGGAGATGGACAAGGAAACCGGCCAGACCGTGCTCAAGGGCATGGGCGAGCTGCACCTGGAAGTGACCATCGACCGCATGCGTACCGAGCTGGGCGTTGACGCGATCATGGGCAAGCCCAAGGTGAGCTTCCGCGAGGCGTTCGGCCGCACGCTGGAACACACCTATACGCACAAGAAGCAGTCCGGTGGTTCGGGTCAGTTCGCCGAAGTCACCATGATCTTCGAGCCGCAGGAGTCGGGCACCGGTGTGGTGTTCTCCGATGAAATCGTCGGTGGCCGCGTGCCGCGCGAGTACATTCCCGCGGTGGAACATGCCGTCAACGTGGAGTCGCGCGAGGGACAGATCGCCGGCTACGAGGTGGTGGACTTCAAGGCGCGCCTGATCGACGGCAAGTTCCATGATGTCGATTCGTCCGCGCTGGCGTTCGAAATCGCCACGCGGCAGTGCTTCCGCGAAGCGCAGCGGCTGAGCAAGCCCAAGCTGCTGGAGCCGGTGATGCGGCTTGAAGTGGTGACCGAGGCCGACTACCTGGGCGACGTCATCGGCGACATCAACCGTCGTCGCGGCACCGTGAGCGACCAGGGGCAGAAGGGCACGCAGGCTTTCGTGCAGGGCTTTGTGCCGCTGGCGGAGATGTTTGGCTATATCAACTTCCTGCGCTCGGCCACGCGTGGCCGCGGCACCTTCACCATGGAGTTCGACCACTACGAGGAAGTGCCCGCCAACCTGGTGGACACCTTGATGGAAAAAGAGTCGAAGTAAGCGGCTCGCCCGTCACGCCGTGCAGCGTACTTCGCTCACGGCGTGACCGGCCGCTTGATGCCGTGCTCGATTTCACCGCCCATCGTTTTTGGGGCAGCTCTGATGCGGAGCAAGCTGGCGCGTTGAATGCTTTCCCGTGGTGTTCTGCTGGTCGCGTGGTATGGCTTGCGCGAGCGGGCGATGCTGGCCCGACCACTCCCGGCCCTGAATTCCCAAGGACGTTACCCATGCGTATCGGTTCAAGCATCTTTGCCCTGGCTATTGGCTTCGGCGGCGTGTTTTCGCAACCCCTGGCCGCCAGGGAAGCTGCGCCGATGGTGGCGGTGGGTTCGCAATACGACACCACCCATGTCTACGTGGCGCCGGCCGATGTGGGTGCGTTTGCCGACAGTTTTCTCGCCACCTTCGGCGGCCAGAGCACGAGACAAGGTGTGGCCACCGTGACACCGACGCCCAGCAGCACCAGTACCCAGCTGCTGCAGACGCCGGTGGGCACGGTGTCGTTGTTCGGCTTCCGCACACCGATCCCGCATCCGTTCGGCGCTGAGCGTACCGGCTATCTGGTGACCGACCTGGACGTGGCGGTCAAGGCCGCGCGGGCGGCGGGTGCCGACGTGATCGTGCAGATCTTTCCCGATCCCATCGGCCGCGACGCGGTGATCCAGTGGCCAGGTGGCGTGAACATGCAGCTGTACTGGCATACCACGCCGCCGAACTACGCGCCGCTCCAGACGGTTCCGGAAAATCGCGTGTACGTGTCGCCGGATCGCGTCGACGCCTTTGTCAAAAGCTTCGTGACGTTCTCGCACGGCAAGGTCGTTTCCGATGAAGCGAAGGCGCCCGGTGCGGAGATCGGTCGTGCGGGCGACACGTACCGCCGCGTCCGCATCGAATCCACCTTTGGCAAGTTGGTGGTGTTGGTGAGCGACGGCCACTTGCCGTATCCCTACGGGCACGAGACGACGGGTTACGAAGTGAGCAGCTTGTCCGACACGCTGGCCAAGGCCAGGGCGCACGGCGCGAAAGTCCTGGTCGAGCCGTTCACCAGCGAAGGTCGCGCGTCGTCAATCGTGCAATTTCCTGGCGGCTATGTGGCCGAGATCCACGCCGCCAGTCATTGAAGTGATCAGCCGAACGCCGCGGGCGCCATGGCCGCGCCGGCCTTTGGCGGCCGGTCGTGCTTTAGTGCCGGCGGCGACATCGAAATGACATTTGCCGGTCCATACTCTAAGAGATGCCCTGATCCTTGCCATAGGCATGGATAGGGGCCTCCCAAGAGCCAACAGCGGAGTAATCTCGATGAGCAAGACTAGCAAGGCCAAGGGCGACACCGCGGCCGTCAAGACCCGTCAGAAGGCAGCGCTCAATACGCCTTCGGCACTGGGCGACAAGGCGACCCGCGACATCTCCGGCGAACTCAATGCACTGCTGGCCGACGTCCTGGCCCTGTACCTGAAGACCAAGAACTTCCACTGGCACATGTCCGGCCCGTACTTCCGCGACTACCACCTGCTGCTGGACGAACAGTCGGACCAGATCTACGCCACCGTGGATCCCATCGCCGAACGCGTGCGCAAACTGGGCGGTACCACGCTGCGTTCGCTGGGCCATGCCAAGCGGCTGGCCCGCCTGTCCGACAACGACGCGGACTTCGTGACGCCGGACGACATGCTGGCCGAACTGCGCGAGGACAACCAGCGCCTCGCCGGCTATATGCGCGCCACGCATGAGTTGTGCGACGAGTACAAGGACGTGGCCACGGCCAGCCTGCTGGAGAACTGGATCGACGAGGCCGAGCGCCGCGTGTGGTTCCTGTTCGAAACCAGTCGGCACGCCTGATTACCCGGAGGCCCGTGGCTGGCGAGGCATCGCCGGTCACGGGCATCGCACAGGCTTGCCCCGCGGGGTCGACGTTCGGTGCCGGCCAGGTTGCCTATGCATCCGGTTGCCCTGTGCCGTGGAGGAGTGCGCCATGCCGCGTCGAGAAAAAACTTCAAGCGATCAAGCTGGCGATCGTCGATCGGATAGCCACGCCAAAGGCCTCGCCCGCAGCGAAGCCGAATCGCACAGTCAGGACCTGCAGGATGAGGCGCTGGAGGAGACGTTTCCCGCCAGCGATCCGGTGTCGCCGTTTATCCCGGCCCGGCCACACAAACATCACTGAAGAGCATGCGGCCTCGGGCGGCGCAGCTATCGAAGCAGCCCGCTGGTCAATGCCCGCGCCGAATCCATTGCTCCCAGATCGTAGGCCTGGCGCACGGTCGTTTTGGGCGTGCAATCCCAGGTTGAAACGGGAATGCGTTGACTGGGCTGCCAATAGCTCCGTCCCTGCCAGCGGAACATCGGCGGCAGTTTCGGATAGTGGCGCGTGAGCATCACCAGCGTGTTCGATCGCTCCGCTTCGGTCTGGTGAGGAATCGGGGCGTTATCCGTATAGCCGCCGTCTATCGCCATCGCGCCCCCGACCGGACGGGCGGACATGATGGGCGGCGCCGAGGCCGCCGCAATCAGCAGGGCCTGGGCTGTGTCGATGTCGGAGCAATCGTTCAGCACCATGAAATCCTGGCGCAGCCCCAAGACGCGGGGGAGTCGCGGATGGATGCTGTTCCACAGGTATTTGTCGACGAGATAGGCCAGTGTGCCCGCCGCGACGGATCCCCGCATGCCCAGGAATCGCGCCGGCCGAGTAAGGGCCACGACCAGGCGCGAGGACGAATGACGCAAGGTGTCGAACGTCGCTTCGTTCAAGAAGGCATCGACCCAGGCGGGATACACGTGCTGGTGGGCAAATTTCAGCTTGAGTTTCGGCAGGGCAGACCAGTCGAAGATCCTAGGATTGCTCGCGTAGAGCTTCAGGCAGGTATGCAGTGCCGTATCGGCACCTTCGGCAAGAAACGAGGCGGCTACCGCAGCACCCGCACTGGTGCCGACCAGTTGCGCCGGCAGGCGCAGGCCGCGCTCCATCAAATGCCTCAGCGCGCCCGACTGCCACCAGCATCGATTGCCGCCGCCCGCCAGGACGAGCGTGCCCATCGTGCTGAAGTCGAGTTCGCGAATTTCGTCCACTTTGCCGAGCATACGTTCGCACTCCTGGGTAAGGTCTTGTTCCATGTGCGCATGGCGCAAGCTTCCATGGGGGCGAACAGCCCGGCCGCAATGCTGCGATCGTGCATTGGGCCGGACGCGGGCGAAGGTGAGGGCATCCTCCGACGCCGTCTGATGGAACTTCAGGCAACCCCGCGCCAACGCACCACCATGCCCACACTCTTGGTCACGGCGCTGGACAGCAGGCGCAGATCCAGCGGCATGGCCGGCCGGCGCACATCCAGCAGCAGCGCCACCCGCGTGTGCTCGCTGCGGTTCCACACCTCGTGCGGATAGGTGTCGTCCCATAGCAGGTGTTCGCCATTGCCCAGGCGATGCTCATCCCCGGCCAGCCACAGCACGGCGCTGGGGCGGCCGTCGTCGGCGAGCGGCGCCTCCAGGTTCAACTGATAACGCAGGATGCCGCGGAACGGCCCGGAATGCCGCGGTATGTGCTTGTGCGGCGCCAGGAAGGACAGGGTGGCCGACAGCACGTCCGGGCAGGCGGCCAACAACTGTGTCAGCAAGGGGCAGTGCGCCTGGTTGGACGCGATGTCCTGCCCGTACACCTTGAGCAGGAACATGCGCCAGTCGCGCCCGTCGTTCGCCGAGATGTCCGCCTGGGTGGGCATGATCTCGTGGAAGCGCGGAATCGGCTGGGCGCTGTCGAGTATCGCCAGCGCCTCGCGACGGAGCCCTTCCCAGTGGTCGCGAAAGCGATGTCCATCGGGAAAGTAGGTGCCGATATCCAGCACCGGCGGGGTGTTGATGCGAGCGTCATAGAGACGGCGGATGGCCCGCGATGACAGCTCATAGAGCGAATCCATCTTCGGCTTTTCCTTCTTCTTCTACTCGGTGGGTTCACTCACCCCCGGCACCGCCAGGCCGCGTCCTCCGGCGGCCTGCGCTTGCACGGTAGCGACAGGAATCTCCTTGTCATGTGAACGCACGAGGCGGGCTCGCGCCGACAGCCACAAGCGGCGATTGCAGATGAACTAAGCCTCCTTTCTTGCTGTTTTTTCGTAGGATTTTTCTTGTATTTTATGTGACGTCACGTAAAATAGGCGCAAAAAGGAGGAGGTGCCATGGTTGACCCCCGAGATCCGGGCACGCTTGCGTTGCCCTTGGCGTTCAAGCGGCCACGCGGCCGTCCGCGCAAGCCCAATGCGCTGACGGCGGCGGAGCGTGCGCGGCGTTATCGAGCGAGAAAGAAAACCTTGTCGATGCACGCGGTATCACTCGTCGTGCATCACGAGGTGGTGCGAGAGCGTGACCTTGCTTTGTCACAGGTCCGTCAGTTGCGCGCCGAGCTGGAGCACTTGCTGCAACAGCTGCGCGAATAGCAGCGCGTTCGTTACGCGCTGATCAGCACACCGCGTCCATCGCCGGGACGCGGTGTGCTTGCGCGTCTACGCCTTGAGCGCAGCCTTCAGCGCGTCGGCTTGCTGCGGAAACCACGGGCCGTTCGTTTCCAATACTTCAGCGGCCACCTTGTTGGCCTCGTCATCGCGATGCAGGGCCTTCAGCGCCTTCACGCGCTGCAAGGCGACGGCGAGGCGGTTGGCGCCGTACGCCTTGTCGGCGGCTTGCGCGAGATACGGCAGCGCCTGCGCCGGCTTGCCGGTTTCCACCAGGTTGCGGCCATAGCGATAGGCGTAGACGTAATCGTCGGGATAGGCGGCAATCAGCTGGTGCTGGTAGTCGTCCAGTTCGGCGCTGCGCTTGGCGCGCAGCAGGTAGATGCGCAGGTTGTCGGCCAGGTTGCGGTCGCTGGCGAGGTTGGTGCCCAGGCGTTGGCGTGTCTGCGTGATGGCACGATCGAGGATGGCCGCCGCTGCGTCGTGCTCGCCGAGTGCTTCGTCGAGCTGGACGCTGGTGAGCACGGCACTGCGTTGGTCCGCACAGGCCGGCTTGGCGATGAGCACCTGCGTGTTGACGTACTGGTCGAGCGGCTTGCGTTGCGCAGCCAGCAGCGACTTGCGTTCGGTGGCTGGGAGTTTGTCGGTGGCCTCGAACAGGTTCTCCAGCACGTAAGGACGCTGGCAGCCGATATCTTGAGCGAGCACCTTCTGGGCGTTTGCGATGACGGCAGCGTTGTCGTCGGCGACCAGGGCCTTGGCAAGCGCGAGCTGGTCGAGCGCCAGGCCGACGCGCTGGTTCGCGCGTGCGCTCTGCTGCTGGCTCGCAGGCAGGCTGGCGAACCAGCTCAAACCGTCGCTGCCTTCGGCGCGGGCCTGATAAGCCTCCAGCACGTTGGCGACATCGCCGGGCGCGCCCTTGGCCGCCTTTTGCTTGAGCCCTTCCAGCGTGTTGCCGGTAGCGAGGATGGCGTTGATCTTCGGGTAGAACGATGCGCGCGGTTGTTCCGCCGAGATGCGCCCCAGCTCGTTGCCGTGCTCGTCGAGTACCACATAACTGGGCAGGAAGGATGCATGGAGTTTCTTCATCCATGTCTGGCCGTCCGGCGAATCGGCATCGGCCTCAATCACGATCGCCTTGCGCTGTACGGCATCCCATTCCGGTCCGTTCAACACATGGCTCGCCATGTAGTAGCAGGAGTAGCACCACACGGCCTGGAAATCGACCAGCACCGGACGATGCTGTTGGGCCGAGGCCTTGAGCGCTTCGTCGATGGTCGGTGGCGTCCTGGCTTCCGCGGCGTGCAGGTCAACGGCAGGCAGGGCGACCAGCAGCGCGGCGGCGAGCAGCGAGATCTTCGAACGGCGGAGTGCGTTGGGCATGGTGGCGTGTCCCGGGTTCGCGGATGAGTGAAGAGGGTGGGAGGAGGCGGCCTTGCGTACCGCTCCTCCCGACGCAGGCACGAGGGGTTGCCTGCATCAAGTCGGCATCGTCAGTAGTCGTAGGTGGCGCTCAGGCGCACATAACGCGGTTGCTGGCGAACCACGGCCGAGCCGTACAGTGGATCAGGCGTGCCTGGCGAAATCTGGTAGTACGGATAGGCGTTGAGGATGGCCTGCGAATTGAACAGGTTGAACACGTTGAGCGAGAAACCCAGCTTTTGCGCGGCAAACGCCGGGCGATAAGTGGCGCCCACGTCCAGCTGCTTGTTCCAGGGCAGGCGATGCGTGCCTGGCGGCGAAGGCTGGCCGCCGCACCAGTGGTAGTAGCTGCCATAACCGTTCGGATCGGTCTGCGCGGGACCGTAATAGCCCAGGCAGTTGCGCGGATTGCCGGAAACCAGCGACAGATTGCCCGACACCTGCCACTCGGGACTGATCTGGTAGTAGCCGAACAGCTTGAGCTGGTGCGTGTGGTCGTTGCTCTGCGCGCCGTTGCTGTAGGACATCAGCGAAGGGAAATCCCAGTCGATGCTGGTGGACGCCGCCGTCTGCTTGATGTCCGAGCGCAGCTGACCTTCGGTATCGCCGTAGCTGCGCGAGAACACATAGTCGATCTTGCCGTACCAGTGGCCATCGAACGGATGCTCTAGGAAGGTTTCCAGCGCGTAGTACTTGCGCTTGAGCGGTGGGAAGCCCATCTCGTCGTTGGTCAGCGACACGCTGCGGTACGCGCCGGTGTCGTCGATCACCGTGAAGGTGTTGGCGCGGCCCGGATTGATCAGGTAGCAGCTGTTGGTGGCGCTGACCGTATAGCCCAGTTGCGCGGCTTTGTTCTCGATGGTCGGCACGTCGCAGTAGTCGTCGATGCCGTTGCGTAGGATGCGCTGGGTCAGCTTGGCGCCATACACCCATTGCGTGCCCAGCGTCTTGGTGAAGCCGAGGATGAATTCGTCCTGGTATTCGGGCTTGATGTTCTGCGCCGTCACCGTCTTGGGATCGGGCAGCACGCCATAGGTATTGTTCGATGAGACCGGATTGGAGAACGGCACCAGGCCAGTCGGCGTGCCGTCGGCCGCAATGCCGCTATAGGTGAAGTACTGCTGCGTGGCCACGTACGCGCCGGCGGCATTGAGCGCCGGGTTGAGCGGCAGGCCCAGGTAATAGCGCCCCGCATTGCCGTACACCTTGAAGCTCGCGTCGCCGTTCACGTCCCAGCTGAAGCCCAGTCGCGGCGCCCACTGCGCACTGCGCTGACGGATATAGGCATCGCCATCCGCGTTGTAGTCGGTGAACTGGTCGTTGCGCAGACCCAGCGACAGCAGCCAGCGATCGGTCAGCTGCCACTTGTCTTCGATGTATTGCGCGCGCTGCGCCGAGCGCACGCTGGCGATCGAGCTGTTGACGTACTGGATCGCGTAGTAGCCCGATGCGCCGTTCGGATAGCTTGCAGGCGCGCCCACGCCCAGGCTGGGAATCAAGGCCGCGTTCGGCGTGGTGGTATACGCATAGCCCCAGTAGTAGCCCGGCCCCGAGGTCTGGCTGCCCTGGTCGATCGCGCGCGAGTTCTGGTTGTCGATGCCCGCCGAAAGCGTATGCGAGCCGAGCTGGTAGCTCAGGTCGATGCGCAGGTTGTTGCTGGTGTTGTGGCGGTTGGGGCTGTACAGCGACTGCGTTACCTGGCTGTTGCCGACGGGATTGCCACCGATGTACGACGGGTTCTGGTTCTGGATGTCCGTTACGTAGGTGAGGCTGCTGTCGTAGTTGCCGGGCACGTCGTAATTCATCGTCTTCATCCGGCCGTACATGGCGGAGAAGGTGAGGGCGTCGGTGATATAGCTGGTGAACTTGGCGGTGTAGAGGTCGCCGCCGGTCTTGATGCGGTCGTCGAGGTTGATGAAGTCGCCGCGCGACAGCGTGCTGTAGTTGTAGTCGTAGATCGAACCGGAGGTCTCGTATTTGTTGGAGGCGCCGGTGATCTCCAGGATATTGCTGTCGGTGATGTTCCAGTCGAGCTTGGCGTACCACTTCGGCGAGTCGTACTTGTAGTTGACGTACGGCTTGGCGTTGGTGACGTCATTCACCGTGGTGCCTTCCTGCCGCGAGGCTTCGGCAGCCAGGAACAGGAACAGCTTGTCCTTGATCAGCGGGCCGCCGAGGTAGGCATCGTAGGTGGTGGTCCACTGGCGATTGCGGCTGTTCGGATCGTACAAGCCGCCCGCCACCGGCGATGCCGGCAGGCCGTTGGTGTAATACGTGTTGGTGCCATCGGCCTGTGCGAAGGCGGGTTGCCACAACACCGCGCCACCGAAGTGCCATTCGTTGCTGCCGCGCTTGCCCACCATGTTGATCACGCCGCCGTCGGAGCGTCCGTACTGCGCGCTGTAGCCGCCGGTGTAGATTTCCTGCTGCTCGATGGCGCCGTATGGCAGCGTGAGTCCGCCGAGCCCGCGTTGCGGTTCGGTGGTGTTGAATCCGTTGATGTAATACGCGTTCTCGCTGGCCGCCGAGCCGCCGAAGGTCACCAGCGACTGGCCGGTGGGGCCGGTGTAGCCACCGCTGTTGCCGGTGACGCCGGGTGCGAGCAGGGCAATCGATTCCGCCGAGCGACCCAGCGGCAGGCGCGCAAGCTCATCGGCCGTGATGACGGTGCGCGAATCGATGGTGGTCACGTCGATCGACGGCGCGGCGTTGGCCGATACGCTGACGGTACCCAGTTCTTTTGCCGCCACTGGTTCGAACGACACTTCGATGCCGGCACCCACGCGTAGCGTGATGTCGTTGCGCGTGTCCACCACCTTGCCATCGTGCAGCAGCGACACGGTGTAGGTACCCAACGGCAACTCTGTGGCGCTGTAGCGGCCACGGCTGTCGATATTCACCGTGCGGGTGATACCGGTGCTGCTCTTGATCAGCACCGCTTCGCCGCGACTGGCAGGCACCTGGCCAACGATACTGCCGGTGGTGGACTGGGCGAACGCCGGCGCGCTGGCCAGCGTCAACACGGTGAGCAATGCCGCCGCGAGCGGGCGTCGTGAAACGGGGACGTGCTTGTTCAAAGTCGGTTCTCGAGTGTTCCGGGAAACGGGTGCCGATGCCGCGCGCATCCTTGGCGCAACGGGAACGCGTCCCGCTCGGCATCAGCATTCGGAGTAGGGCCCCTTGGCCAGGCATGGGGAAGCCTGGCGCCTCGTCGTCATCGCTGCCTTGTGGCGCCGATGACGATGGGTGTGGGGCTATGAAAACCCGAGTTTTGAACGATTGAAAGAGTCCGACAGATGAGCATTTCTCATGTCGGCATCACGCATGGTTATAAGCCGCGCCATGACTGGGCTGCGGCCGTGGTCAGCACAAACGGACGGCCAAAAAAAGCCCGGCCCTGTGCGCCGGGAGGGGGATCGGCAACACAGAACCGGGCTTTGGAACTGCTTCGTCAGGCGGCGACGGTTTCTTTTTCCGTCACTTCCACCGGCAGGCGGATCAGGTAATCAAAGGCACTCAGCGAGGCCTTGGAGCCTTCGCCCATGGCGATGACGATCTGCTTGTACGGCACCGTGGTGACGTCGCCGGCGGCAAACACGCCGGGCACCGAGGTCTCGCCGCGGGCGTCGACTTCGATTTCGTTGCGCGGCGACAGCGCGATGGTGCCCTTGAGCCAGTCGGTGTTGGGCAGCAAGCCGATCTGCACGAACACGCCTTCGAGCGCCACCGAGTGAGGCTGGCCGCTGGTGCGGTCGGTGTAGTTGAGGCCGGTCACCTTCTGGCCATCACCGGTCACTTCGGTGGTCTGCGCGCTGACGATGATGTCGACGTTGGGCAGGCTGCGCAGCTTGCGCTGCAGGACTTCGTCCGCGCGCAGCTTGCTGTCGAATTCGAGCAGGGTGACGTGACCGACGATGCCGGCCAGGTCAATCGCCGCTTCCACGCCGGAATTGCCGCCGCCGATCACCGCCACGCGCTTGCCCTTGAACAACGGGCCATCGCAGTGCGGGCAATAGGTGACGCCCTTGTTGCGGTAATCCTGCTCGCCCGGCACGTTCATGTTGCGCCAGCGGGCGCCGGTGGAAAGGATCACCGTCTTGGCCTTGAGCAAGGCGCCGTTGGCGAGGCGCACCTGATGCAGCCCACCCTCGGTGGTGGCCGGGATCAACTGCTCGGCGCGCTGCAGGTTCATCACGTCCACGTCGTATTCGTGCACGTGCTGCTCCAGCGAGGCCGCCAGTTTCGGGCCTTCGGTATACGGCACCGAGATGAAGTTTTCGATCGCCATGGTGTCCAGCACCTGGCCGCCGAAGCGCTCGGCGGCGACGCCGGTGCGGATGCCCTTGCGGGCAGCGTAGATGGCCGCGGCAGCGCCGGCCGGGCCGCCGCCGACCACCAGCACGTCGAACGGCGCCTTGTTGCTCAGGCGTTCGGCGGTGCGTGCATGCGCATTGGTATCCAGGCGCGCGGCGATCTGTTCGATCTCCATGCGGCCGGTGTCGAAGAATTCACCGTTGAGATAAACGGTGGGGACGGCCATCACTTGGCGCTCGTTCACTTCGTCCTGGAACAGCGCGCCGTCAATCGCCACATGCGAGATGTTGGGATTGAGCACGCTCATCAGGTTCAAAGCCTGCACCGTGTCCGGGCAGCTGTGGCACGAGAGCGACATGAAGGTCTCGAAGCGGTACTGACCGTCGAGGTTGCGTACCTGCTCGATGACTTCCTGCGAGGCCTTGGACGGATGGCCGCCGACCTGCAGCAGGGCGAGCACCAGGGAGGTGAACTCGTGGCCCATCGGGATGCCGGCGAAGCGCACGCCCACGTCGGTGCCGGTGCGGTTGATCGCGAACGACGGCTTGCGCGCATCGGTGCCGTCCAGGCGCAGCGTAATCTTGCCCGACAGCGGCGCGATGTCTTCCAGCAGTGCCTTGAGCTCCTGCGAGGACTCACCTTGATCAAGCGATGCAACCAGCTCGATCGGATGAACGACGTTCTCGAGGTAGGCCTGCAGCTGGGACTTCAGATCGGCATCCAACATGGTGATTCCATCCTTTATTCGGGGTGAGCGCTGCTGGCACCGCGGCTTTTGCCGGGCGTTGCGTGCGTCTTGGAACTTGGGGAAAAAGGACCCGGCGGGGTGCCGGGTCCAAGGCGGCCCGATGCAGCAGGCCGCAAGATAGGACGTTGTTGTCGTACTTAGATCTTGCCGACCAGGCTCAGCGACGGCTTCAGCGTCTTGTCGCCTTCCTGCCACTTGGCCGGGCACACTTCAC
Organism: Dyella japonica DSM 16301; assembly: GCF_001010355.1. Lineage (GTDB taxonomy): Bacteria > Pseudomonadota > Gammaproteobacteria > Xanthomonadales > Rhodanobacteraceae > Dyella > Dyella japonica. The sequence goes on from NZ_JPLA01000013.1 coordinate 69,383, forward strand.
CCGGGTGGGCGGCGACGTACTGCGCGGCCTTGACCTTGCGCAGCAGCTCGGAAGCCGAGCGGCCGATGCCGTTGTCGTGGATTTCGCACAGCTTGATCTGGCCTTCCGGGTTGATCAGGAAGGTGCCGCGAAGCGCCAGGCCTTCTTCTTCGATCATCACGTCGAAGTTGCGGGTGATCGCGCCGGTCGGATCGCCGATCATGGTGTACTGCACCTTGCCGATCGCGTCGGAGGTGTCGTGCCATGCCTTGTGGGCGAAGTGGGTATCGGTCGAGACCGCATAGATGTCGACGCCCAGCTTCTGGAACTGATCATTGTGATCGGCCAGATCTTCCAGCTCCGTCGGGCAGACGAAGGTGAAGTCGGCGGGATAGAACACCACCACGGACCACTTGCCCTTCAGCGTGGCATCGGTCACTTCAATGAACTGGCCATTCTTGTAGGCCTGTGCCTTGAACGGCTTGATTTCGGTATTGATCAACGACATCGGTTGTTTTCCGTTGGTTGTGGTGGATGAGTAGCAAGACTACGGGGTTTGACACCATAGGTCTAATTGATTGTTGGCATCATAGTCATTGAGCTTGGCTATGAACACGTGGCCTGGGCGCTCATTCTAGCCAGCCCATGACCCCTGGACCCCGGTGGGAAGTGGTGGCAGGCGTGTCCGTTGCAAGGGCAGCGCGGCGATGCGTCGCCGATGTCGCGATGGGCGACTCACTTCACGCTGCGGCGAGTGTACGGCGAGGTTCGAAGTCGGACACGTGAACTAGCGTTGGCGATCGCGAAAAGCGCGCGGCCGTTAGCAGGCGTCTTGTGATTGTCTTGTGATTATTCGCCGATACGTTCCGATGTTTTTCATGAAACGCGCCACTGCGAAAAAGCATCACTAAGCAGGATTGACTTCCACTGCCGGAAACTTGTACCAAGACACTGACGGTCCAGCGATTCGACAGCCAGATCCGTCTCGCGTGTCGAATCGTCTGGTCGCGTGCAGGCATCTCTTCACTTGGCAACGGTGGCTGTGATGGTGGCATTGGCGACGGAGTATGTGCTGGAAGTTCATCACTGGAACGACAGCCTTTTCAGTTTCCGTACGACGCGAGACCCGGGTTTTCGATTCGATAGTGGTCATTTCGTGATGCTTGGGCTGGAAGTGGAAGGCAAGCCGCTGCTGCGGGCGTATTCCATCGCCAGCGCCAACTACGAGGAACATCTGGAGTTCGTCAGCATCAAGGTGTCCGACGGGCCGCTCACTTCGCGGCTGCAGCACCTCAAGCCGGGCGATCCCATCATGGTGAGCCGCAAACCCACCGGCACGCTGGTGCTGAACGATCTGAAGCCGGGCAAGCATCTGTACCTGCTGGGTACGGGCACCGGCCTGGCGCCCTTTCTGAGCATCGTGCGCGATCCGGAAACCTACGAGCGCTTTGACCGGGTCGTGCTGGCGCATGGCGTGCGCCGCATCAGCGACCTGGTGTTCGCCCAGTACCTGGAGCAGGAGCTGCCCTCGCACACGTATCTGGGCGATCTGGTTCGCGAGAAGCTGGTTTATTACCCCAGCGTCACGCGCGAACCGTTTCGCCATCGCGGGCGTCTCACCGATGCGATCGTGGATGAACGCATGAGCGATTTCGCGGGCCTGCCGCCGCTTAATCCGGTCACCGACCGGGTGATGCTGTGCGGCAGCCAGGCGATGCTGGATGACACCAGCGCGTTGTTGGATGGTCGCGGTTTCCAGGCTTCGCCGCGTACGCGCGAGCCGGGCGATTACGTGATCGAGCGTGCCTTCGTCGAAAGGTGAATGCAGGCGGGCAGGATGCATGATGGCGAGGTCGTTGCCTGGCGCATCGCGTTCGGGATGGCGGCGTCGCTCCGTGAATGTGTTGATGCGGTGATGTTGTCGGGTTGGCCACGGTAGGCATAAGTACTGAAACGTCCAGATAGAGACTCCGGCAGCCCCGAGGAGAGTCCGTCGTGTACGATTTGCTACGCACTATCGATTCACCGGCGCAACTGCGCGAGCTGGACATGCCGGCGCTACACCGGCTGGCCGGCGAGTTGCGGTCCTTCATTCTGGAAAGCGTGTCGCGCACCGGCGGACATCTGTCCTCCAATCTTGGCAGCGTGGAACTCACCATTGCGCTGCACTACGTGTTCGACACGCCCAGCGATCGCCTGGTGTGGGATGTCGGGCACCAGTCCTATCCGCACAAGATTCTTACCGGCCGTCGCGAAGCGATGGGCGGCATCCGGCAGTGGGGCGGCATCTCCGGCTTTCCGCGGCGTACCGAGTCCAGCTACGACACGTTTGGCACGGCGCATTCGAGCACCTCCATCTCCGCTGCGCTGGGCATGGCGCACGCCGCGCGCATCCTGGGCGAGCAGCGCCACAGCATCGCGGTGATCGGCGATGGCGCGCTCAGCGCGGGCATGGCGTTCGAGGCCATGAACAATGCGGGCGTGTCGGAGGACTCGCCGCTGCTGGTGGTGCTCAACGACAACGACATGTCGATCTCGCCGCCGGTCGGCGCCTTGCGCTATTGCTTCGGTCGGCTGATTTCCAGCCGCTTCTACCAGCAGGCGCGCCAGGGTGTGCATTACGCGCTGCGGCCGATTCCTCCGATCAGCCATCTGGCCTCGCGGCTGGAATCGCAGATGAAGGGCATGGTGGTGCCCGCTCCGTTGTTTGAGGAATTCGGTTTCAACTACACCGGCCCCATCGATGGCCACGATCTGGACGTGCTGATCCCCGCGCTGCAGAACCTAAAGAAGCTGCGCGGTCCGCAGTTCCTGCACGTGATCACGCAGAAGGGCCATGGCTACAAGTTGGCCGAGGCCGATCCGATCCAGTACCACGGTCCGGGCAAGTTTGATCCCAAGGTAGGCCTGGTGTCGGCGGCCAAGGCTGCGCGCAAGAGCTATACGCAGGTGTTTTCCGAATGGCTGTGCGACGAGGCGGCGCAGGATCCGCGCATCGTCGGCATCACGCCGGCCATGCGCGAAGGCTCCGGCCTGGTGGAGTTTGAGAAACGCTTTCCCGAGCGCTATTTCGACGTGGCCATTGCCGAGCAGCATGCGGTGACCTTTGCGGCGGGCCTGGCCACCGAGGGCCTGCGACCGGTGGTGGCGATCTATTCCACTTTCCTGCAACGCGGTTACGACCAGTTGATCCATGACGTGGCGCTGCAGAATCTGCCGGTGACCTTTGCCATCGACCGCGCAGGCATCGTCGGCGCCGATGGCGCCACCCATATGGGCGCGTTCGACCTGGCTTATCTGCGCTGTGTGCCGAATATGGTGGTGATGGCGGCGTCCGATGAAAACGAATGCCGGCAGATGCTGCATACGGCGGTCCAGCACGACGGGCCGGCCGCGGTCCGCTATCCGCGCGGCACGGGTCCGGGCGCGGTCATCGAAGCCGAGATGACGGTGTTGCCGATCGGCAAGGGCGAAGTGCGCCGCCATACGGCACGCACCGCCGGTTCGCGTGTGGCGATCCTGGCCTTTGGCTCCATGCTGCCGCCCAGCCTCGCCGCGGCCGAAGCGCTGGACGCCACGGTCGCCAATATGCGTTTCGTCAAGCCGCTGGACGAGGCGCTGATACGCCAGCTGGCGCAGACGCACGATGCGCTGGTCACGGTGGAAGAGGGATGCGTGCTGGGCGGGGCCGGCTCGGCCTGCCTGGAATATCTGTCCGATGCCGGCTTCAGCGTGCCGATGCTGCGCCTGGGCTTGCCCGATGAATTCATCGAGCACGGCGACCCGGCGGGATTGCTCAACCATTACGGCCTGGATGCGGACGGCATTCGTGCGTCCATCCAGCGTTTCACCGACAAGGTGTTGTCGGTCAAGCCCAGTTGCAGCGTGGCGCGAGAGGCGCGTTCCTGATGAAGTCGCACGCGCCCAGCCAGCGGCTGTACCGGAGACCATGTGATGAGTAGGCAGCGCCTGGCCATCCTCGGTTCCACCGGTTCCATCGGTACCAGCACGCTGGACGTGGCGGCGCGTCATCCGGATCGCTTCCGCGTGTTTGCGCTGACCGCCCATCAGCGCGTGGATCGTCTGTTCGAGCAATGCCTGGCGTTTCTACCCGAGGTGGCGGTGGTCGGTGATGCCGACGGTGCTGCCGAGCTTGAACAGAAACTGCGTGCGGCGCGGCTATCGACCACCGTTGCGTACGGGCCGCAGGCCTTGGTCGATGTCGCCAGCGCGTCGGCTTGCGACACGGTGGTGGCGGCCATCGTCGGCGGCGCCGGCCTGGCCTCCTCGCTGGCGGCAGCGCGCGCTGGAAAAAAGATACTGCTGGCCAACAAGGAAGCCCTGGTGATGTCCGGCGCGCTGTTCATGCGCACCGTGGCGCAGCACGGTGCCACGCTGTTGCCGCTGGACAGCGAGCACAACGCGATCTTCCAGTGCCTGAGCACCAACGCGTGCAAGGGCGGCGGCGCGGAACGCATCATTCTCACCGCGTCGGGCGGGCCCTTCCTGCAGCGCGAACTGAACACGCTGGACGAGGTCACGCCTGACCAGGCATGCAAGCATCCGAACTGGGTGATGGGGCGCAAGATTTCGGTCGACTCAGCCACGATGATGAACAAGGGCCTGGAAGTCATCGAAGCCCGCTGGCTGTTCGATCTGCCGCCCGAGCGGATCGAAGTGCTGATCCATCCGCAGAGCGTGATTCATTCCATGGTGGCGTATGCGGACCAGTCGGTGCTCGCGCAGCTGGGCAATCCGGATATGCGCACGCCGATTGCCCATGCCATGGCCTATCCCGAGCGCATCGATTCGGGCGTGGCCGCGCTCGACCTCACGCGCATGGCCAACTTGAGTTTTCATGCACCTGATCTGGATCGGTTCCCGTGCCTGCGTCTTGGGTTGCAGGTGCTGCGCGACGGTTGCACGGCCAGCGTCACCTTGAACGCCGCCAACGAGATCGCCGTCGATGCGTTCCTGCATGGGCAGATTCGCTTTACCGATATTCCCCGCGTGATCGAACGGACGCTGGCTCAGCTGCCGGCGTTGGGGGTCTCCGCGACGTTGGAAGACATACTCGCCGGTGACGAGCTTGCCCGCGCCACGGCGCGACAGCTCGTGTCAAAGCTGCCGGCCACGCCGCCCGCGGTCGTGGCGATTCATTGATGTGATGTGGAGAAGTATCCGTGAGTGAAGCCGTTCAACTAAGGACTGTTGCGCCCAGCCCTGCCACTGATGTGGAGCCGTTGGATTCGTGGATGCCGCGGATCGTGCAGCGCACCGAGCAGGCGCTGGAGCGGTACCTGCCTGCGGCCGATATCGAGCCCGCGACACTGCATGAGGCCATGCGTTACGCCACGCTGGGCGGCGGCAAGCGCTTGCGTGCGCTGTTGTGCCATGCCGCCGGCGAGCTGGTGGGCGCCGAGCTGGACACGCTCGATGGCGCAGCGAGCGCGATCGAGATGATTCACGCGTATTCGCTGGTGCACGACGACCTGCCTGCGATGGACAACGACCTCCTGCGCCGCGGCCTGCCCACCGTGCATGTGCGCTACGGCGAGGCGATGGCGATTCTCGTCGGCGATGGTCTGCAGGCGCAGGCGTTTGCGGTGATTGGCGAGCTGCCGGCGACGGCTGCCCAGAAGGTCGCTCTGCTGAAGGAGTTGGCGAGCGCGAGCAGTTCGCAGGGCATGGTCGGCGGGCAGGCGATCGATCTGGCCAGCGTGGGCCTGGTGCTGGCGCGCGAGCAGCTGGAGCGGATGCATCGACTCAAGACCGGCGCCGTGCTGCGCGCGTCGATCTTCATGGGCGCGCACGCCGGGCCATCGACGATGTCGCCGGAGCTGCATGCCGCGCTGGACCAGTATCAGCGCGCGGTAGGGCTCGCCTTCCAGGTGGTCGACGACATACTCGATGTGACCACCGATGCGGCGACCTTGGGCAAGACACCCGGCAAGGACGCGCAGGACAACAAACCCACCTATGTATCGCTATTGGGCCTCGATGCCTCGCGGGCGCTGGCCGAGGAACTTGGCGAGCGTGCGCGCATCGCCTTGCTGCCGCTGGGTGAGCGTGCGGCGCACCTGCTGGGGCTGGCCGACGCGGTGGTGCATCGCATCCGTTGATGACGCGCGAGGTGATCAGGCCTCGCGATACCACAGCAAGATCACGCCGATCAGGATGAAGCACGCAGGCCACACGTAGCCGGCGATGCGTCCGCCGCGTCCAGGCAGGCGTATTTCGAGCCAGCGTGCCCAGCCGGCGGTGACGCCGGCGAGCGCGAGCGGCGTGTGGGTCAATTCGATCAGCAGCTGGTCCTTCACGTTGGAAATCTGATGGCTGTGGGTCAGCAGCATCGCGCCGCCCACCGCGACCAGCAGCGGAAAGACCAGGGCGGCGCGCTCGCTCTTCCAACGCCCCGTGCGCACTGCCCATTCGAACGCGCCGAACAGCAGGATCAACACCACGAAGAAGCGGTGCTGGGCCACTTCCACGTCGCGCCATGCGGCCCACCAGCCGGTCTGTCCCAGTGGCCACACTTCCGGATCGGAACGCACCAGCAGAAAGCCGGCCATGGCCAGGAACAGCAGCGGCCAATGTCGCGCCCAGCGCACGCCGGCGCTGGCGAGCAAGGCCAGCAAACCGATCAGGCACACGAAGATGCCTGCCCAGTGATGGTTGTATTCCGACCAGGCGATGTCCTGGGCATTGCGCGGCGGCAGGATGCCCGAGCCGGGCAGGGTCGCCGCTTCCGCCTCGTGGTTGTCGCGTTTTGCGTCGCGATCGAGCGTCGCCTGCAATTGCGAAATGGCCAGCGTGGCGTGATCGGGCGAGTCGAGCAGTGGCCACGCCGGTGCGTTGCGCTCGGCGATTTCATGCAGGCTCACGCGGTCGGTGGTCAGGTCCACGGCAGGCGGGACGGAAGTGAGCGACGCCGCGGCAAAGAAGATCGTGAAGCCGATGCCGATCTCCACCTCGGCAAAGCGACGCAGCCGGATCACCGATGCATCCTGCCGCTTGCGCAAGCGCTCGGTAACCAGCAGATTGCCAAGCCCCAGACCGAGCAGGCCGACGAACATGGCGATCTTGGCGCCCACCATCACACCGTAAGCGGTGCCGTAAAAGCCCTGCATGTCGCCCACGTAGTACACCCACATGGTGATGCCCGACACCAGGATGCAGGCCACGCCCAGCATGGCCATGCGCGAGAAGCCGGAGCCGACACGCCGCAGTCCCTCCGCGTCGGCCAACTGCTTCAGCACCAGCACGAAGCTGGGTATCGCGCCGATCCAGATGGCGGCACCGAATTGATGCAAGCCTTCCACCAGCAACAGCAGTGCGTTGTTCTGCAGGCGCGCATAGGCATGGGTGGTCATGGTGGCGGCGCCCAGTTCGATCAGGCCAACCAGCATGAGCAGCCATCGCCCGTAGGGCTGCGCCAGGATGGATGGCCTGAGGCCCAGGGCGATGACCAGCGCGCACAGCATCTTGACGCTGGCGGCCACCGCGAACGACGCCTGCATGACGTTGCCGAAGGGGAGCTCGACCGTGGCCATCAGCACGGAAACCTGCAGCGTCGTCGTCGCCAGTTCACATAGCAGCAGCGCCCACGCGCTCCAGCGCGCCATGTGCGCGACACGCTGTTCGAGCTGCTCGCCTTGCGCGAGTTGCGCAGCCAGCGGATGCAGCAGGAAAACCAGGAACAGCAGGCCGCCCAGCATCATGGACTGGGCGACGATCACCAGGCCATGCAGGATGATGCTCAGGTAGCCGAAGATATCGACAAGGAGAGCCACGGAAATGCCGTTGGTCAGCGTTGAACGGGAATGTCCTCAGGGTGTTGCCGTCACGGAAAACGGCAGTTCGCCGCGCGTGATATGTCCATCCAGCGCCAGTGCCTGCCAGCGCACGACATACGCACCGGCTTTCACCTCAGCCACGGCGTCCAGTTCATTGGGCTTGCTGTCGTTGGCCGCGATGGCGAGCGGCGTTTCACTTTTGTCCGGGCCGATCAGCACCAGGCGCGAGCGCGTCTGATCGATCTTGCTGTTGTAGCTCAAGCTCAGCGCCAGGTGGCCGACGGGCACGTGGCCGTGCGCCTTGGGCGTGCTGTCGACCAGGATGGCATGGGCGTGTGCGTTGATGCTCAACAGCAGGGCAAGTCCAGCAATGAGAATGCGACGGCTAGGCAACATGCATCGACTCCGGCGATGAAGACTCAGGTCATGATTGGCTGAAGGGCTGCTTGCACTGCCCCACGGAGTAGAGCATCGCGGGCAGGAAGGCGAAGGTGGACAGCAGCACGGCGAGCAGGCTCAGCAGCAGCACCGTGCCCATGCTGGCCGTGCCCGGATGGCGCGCGATGGCGAGGCTGCCGAAGGCTGTGCCTGTGGTGAGCGCAGAGAACAGGATGGCGCGCGCGGTGGGCGAGCCCAGGAACAGCTGCATGCCCTGGCGCCAGTTCATCACGAAGTACACGTTGAACGAGACGCCCACGCCCAGCAGCAAGGGCAGGGCAATGATGTTGGCGAAGTTGATGGAGATGCCGCACAGACGCGCCAGCAACGCGGTGAGCAGGGCCGACATCAGCAGGGTGGCGAGCACCATGCCGGCGTCACGCACGCGATGCAGCACCAGGATCAGCACGATGGCGATGGCCAGGGTGGCGTAGATCGCAGCTTCGCGGAAGGCGATCAGGATGGTGTCGGCCGCCTTGATCGTATCCACCGCGGAGCCTGCCGCATCCGGCGCGATCTGCTGCACTGCCTGCACGAAACGACGCAGGCCCATGGTGCTCTGCGCCTTCACCGTGGGCGTCACCTGCACGCGCACGCGTCCATCGGGAGCGAACCAGTCGCGCTTGAGTTCATCCGGCAGGCTCTGCATGGTGATGGGCGTGGCCGACAGCGAGTCGGCCAGCTGGTTGAGCGTGTACGGCAGGAATTGAGTCAGCGCCTGATTGGCCGTGGCCATCTGCTGGTCGGTGCCATGGGCCAGGCCGGCCAGGGCCTGGCCGATGCGTCGCAACGGCGAATTCGCCGCCAATTTGTCGGCCACGCTGGCGATGCCTTCGCTGGTGTCCTTGGCCGCCTGGCGCATCTCGTCATAACTGGGCGGCGCGGTTTTTTCGCCGGGATTGAGCACGGCGTACATCAGGTCGGAGGCCTGCTGCAGTTGATCGAGCTTGTCCTGCTGTCCCGTGGGCACGAAGTCCACGCCGGACACCACTTGCGCCACTTCCGGCAGCTTGCCCAGCCGTTCGCTCAGCGCCTTGGCGGTGGCCAGGTCCTTGACCAGGATGTCCATGGTGAACGGGTTGGTGTTGGGATCTTCCATCAAGGAAGTGAGCGTGCGCATGGCCTCGCTGCGGGCATTTTTCGTGTGCAGCGGGTTGGCGTCGAACGGGATGGTGATCGCGCACCAGACGCCGATCGCGCCGAGCACGCCGAATGTCACGAGCACCGCTTTGCGGTTGCGCTGCAGCCAGCCATCGGCAGCGACGCCGCCGGGCAGCGCCACTTCCGCATGCGGCGAGCCCTTGGACAACAGCCTCAGCAGCGCGGGTAGTACGGTGAGCGTGCACAGCAGGGCCAGCAGCATGCCCACGCCGGCGATGATGCCGAGCTCGGCGACGCCGGTGAAATCGGTGGGCGCAAACGCCAGAAAACCGCAGGCCGTGGCGAGCGCCGCAAGGCCCACCTGGCTGACCACGCGATGGGCGGTTTCATGCAGCGAATCGTCGAAGGTTCGATCGCTGTACTGGCGCGCGTGCAGGCGCACGCCGAACTGGATGCCGAAATCCACGGCCAGGCCGACAAACAGCACCGCGAATGCCACCGACACCAGGTTGAGGCGACCCACGGCGAACGCGGCAAATCCCAGTGTATAGATCAGGCCGACGATCAAGGTGATGATGACCGGCACGATCAATCGCCAGGTGCCCAGCGCCAGCACCAGCCAGAACACCAGCAACAGGCTGCTGCCGATGGCGATGGGGCCGGCGCGATCGGTCAGTGAGGCAAATTCTTCGTCGGCCAGCGGCACCGAGCCGGTGTAGTTGATGTGCACGCGACCGGATTTCACTTCGGGCAATTCGTCGGCCAGGCGCAGCATCGCCTGCGTCGCGGCGCTGCCCGGTTCCAGAGCGGTGTGATCGAGCACGGGATGGATCAGGATGAACTCCTGTCCGCCGCTGCTGCTCACTAGGTCAGGCGTCAGCAGCGCCTGCCAGGAGAGCGGCGCGTTCTTGCCGGCCAGCGCGTCCTCCATGGTTTGCGCCACGTTGCCGAGCGCAGCGTCATACGAGGACAGATCGTTGGCCAGGCCGCGACGCACGCCTTCCACCATCAGGTCGATGCCGTTGAACAGGCCGCGCGCCGAGGTGTCCTTGGCCAAGGGGCCGAGCAGCGGCTGGGCCTGCAGCATGCTGTCCAGCGTGCTTTCCAGTTCGTCCTGTGGCAGCAGCAGGAGTCCTTCGCGATTGAAGAACGGGCTGATGCCCGGCGTCGAGGACGAGTGGAAGTGCTGCTTGTCGGCCTGCAGCTTGACGTTGAGAGCCTGCGCGACGATGCGTGCTTCTTCCGGCGTGGGTGCACGCACCACGGCGGTGAGGGTGTCGCTGAATTGCGGAAACTGGCGTGCGAAGGCGCGGCTCTGCTGGCGCCACGCCAGCTTTTCCGAAAACAGATGGTCTGCATCGGTGTCGATGCTCAGGTAGCGGGATGCGCCCCACAGGCTCAGCACCGCCAGCAGCACTGCCAACAGCAACACGATGAGATGGTATCGACCGCTGCGGTCGACCATCCATACCAGGCCTTTGTGGATCGCTCTGAACACGCCGTCGGACCTCCAGGCTTTGATGCCGCCGGCCGCACGTCGAGGCCAGGCCTGACATCCGAATACAAGTTTCCAGATTAGCAGGGCTGGGGCACGTTACGTCCCAGTTCGAGGCCGGCCGCATCGGCTGCCAGGCGCAGGCTGCGGGTGGCCTTGCCCATGCGCGCGACCAGCCCGGGCAGTTCGGCAAGCAGGTGCGGGTGGCGCAGCAGGATGACGAGCAGGCGTGCCAGGCGCGGTCGTCCCCAGGCGTCGATGCCCGCCTGCAGTTCGAGCGGCAGGTTGTCGTCACGCTCATCGACGATGGCGCGCAACACCACGAAGGGTATGCGGTACTCGCCGGCCACCGCGGCAATCGCGGCGCTTTCCATGTCGACGGCCAGGGCCTGGTGGCGTTCGCGCATCGCGCCTTTTTCCGCAACGCTCAGCAAGGGCATGGGCAGACTCAACAGCGTGCCTTCGTCCGCGCGCGGCAACTGCGTGGTGGCGAGCCGACGGATGATCGATGCGCGCCACACGGGATCGGGCTGATAGTCATGGCTGCGCTCGTCGAGCACGCAGGACGGACAGATCAGCGTGCCGCTGCGCAGGCCAGGGGCAAGTCCACCAGCCACGCCGAACGACACCAGGGCGGTCGCGCCCGACTCGATCAAGCCCAGCGCCGCCTGCCGCGCGGCTTCCTGGCCCATGCCGGAGAGCCACAAGGCGCCGCCATGCTCGAGCGCCAGCGCGGTGCGCACGCGCAGCCGCCGACGCGTCAGCGTGCGCGCCTCCGAAGCAAGCGCTGTCACGATACCCACCGAACCCGGCATCACTGCGTCGGTGGGGAGTTCGCAAGCAGCTGGCGATAACGGCTGAGTGCCCATAGCGGAAAATACGCGGTGTACCCGTGGTATTTGAGGAAGAAGACGCGTGGAAATCCCGGTGCATTGAAACTCGGGTGATACCAGAGATCGGCCTCGGGTTCGCCCGTTGCCTGTTGATGGTCCAGCAGCCAGCGTATGCCGCGATGCACGGCCTCGGACGCCTGTTCGCCAGCGGCCAACAGCCCGAGCACAGCCCAGGCCGTGCTGTGTGCCGTACTCACGCCACCGTTGCTGCCGCGCAGTGCGGGGTCGAAGTAGCTGTCGTTGGTTTCGCCCCAGCCGCCGTCGGCATGCTGCCTGGACAGCAGCCAGTCGACCGATTGCCGTATCCAGGGCTGCTGCATGTCCTGGCCTGCCAGCGCGAGCCCGGCCAGCACCGACCAGGTGCCGTAGATGTAATTGGTGCCCCAGCGGCCCCAATAGGAGCCATCGGGCAGACGCGCAGCACGCAGATAGGTGATGCAGCGTTCGATGGCGGCCTTGTCCTGCGGGCGCTTGAGGATGCCGAGGAGGGCCAGCACGCGGCCCGACACATCTTCGGTGGGCGGATCGAGCATGGCGCCATGATCGGCGAAGGGAATCTCGTTGATGTGATAGTGGGTGTTGTTGCGGTCGAACGAGGCAAAGCCGCCGTTGTCCGATTGCATGCCGACCAGCCAGTCCGCCGCGCGCTCGATGCGCTCGCGGTACTTGCCTTCATCTGGCGTGCCACGAACCGCTACGTGCAGCAGCGCGGCGATCACGGCCGTGTCGTCGAGGTCAGGGAAGTACGCATTGGCGTATTGGAACGCCCAGCCGCCGGGCGCCAGATCCGGCGCCTGCACAGCCCAGTCGCCCTTGAGTTGCAGCTCCTGCAGCGGCGTCAGCCATTCCATCGCGCGGGTGACGGCGTCCTGCGTGGCCTCATCGGGCGAGGCGCGCAGCAAGGCCATGGCTGACCAGCCGGTGTCCCACACCGGCGACACGCAAGGCTGGCAATACGCGGTGCCGTCGTCGCGATGCACGATCAGCTTCTGCAGCGAACGAAGGCAAGTCGCGCGAGCAGGATGGTCTTTTGCATAGCCGAGCAGATCCATCGCTTCGAGCGCATTGACCATCGGCGGAAAGATGGCGCCAAGGCCATCTTCGCCATTGAGCCGGGCCAGAAACCATTGCTCGGCCCGCTGCACGGCGCGATGGCGCAGACGCTTGGGCATCAGCGGATCGCAGGCGCGCCCCAGCTTGTCCAGCACCAGAAACAGCTTGCTGATGAAGCCTCCGCCGGTGGCGAAGTAGTCACGCTCCTGCTCCGGTGGCGTCACGAAGAGTTCCGCGATGCCGACCTGGCGTGGATTCTTGGCCTTCGCCTTCATCGTGCAAAGGATGAACAGCGGCACCATGGTGCTGCGCGCCCAGTACGACACCTTGTCCAGATGGAACGGCGCCCAGCGGGGAAACAGCATGATCTCCACCGGCACGTACGGCGCGGCGCGCCACGGCACCTGCTCGAACATGGCGAGCAGGATGCGCGTGAACACATTGCTCTTCGCCGCACCGCCCTTGGCGAGGATCGCCTCACGCGCGCGGCGCATATGCGGCGCGTCCGGCGCATCGCCCGCCGCCTTCAACGCGTAATACGATTTCACCGTACACGACAGGTCGAGTGCGCCGTCGTGGTACAGCGGCCAGCCGCCGTGCGTATCCAGGCGTTGCTTGAGGCGGATGTAGCGCGCCAGTTTCTCCTGCAGCACCTCATCGATCTCGTCGATGAAATGCATCATCAGGATGTACTCGGACGAAATCGTGCAGTCCGTTTCAAATTCGAAACACCAGTGGCCGTCGGCACGCTGGCGCGCCATCAGGGCCTGCCGCGCGCGATCGATGGCCAGGTCGAGGCGATCGGCGTCGACAAAAGCGGGGGCGTGGGGCGTTGGGCGCGTGGTGGGCGGGGCGGGATCGGCGACGGTGGCTGGTGAATCCGTCATAGCGATCGCGCGTTTTTATAGTGCGATGTGCGCCGCCACGGCCACGCGGCGTGGTTGGCCTGCGGCACTTCCCATTCGGCTGCCAGGGGCGTGAGCGGCAGCTTGCGTGCCGCCGCGCCGAACAGAAAGCGCACGGCCGGATCGTACTTGTCGCTCAGTCGCGTCAGGCCGATGGTTTGCGCGACGGCGGCACGCGAGACCTTCACCTGGGTGCCGGAAGAAAAGTCCAGCCGGTCCTGCAGATTGCGCAGCGTGAGCACGGCCAGGCCGATGCTCCACAGGCAGAAGCGACGGAAGCCGGCGTGGCGCGCCGGCACGATCAGCGTGTATTCCACGGCGCGGCACAGATGCGCGTGCGCAATGCCGATCAGCTCGATCATCGCATCGGCATAGTGCGCATCCTGCTGGCCGGCGGCGAGGTCCTGCAACTCCACGCCGTGGCGTGCAAAGACATCGTGCGGCAACCAGCACACGCCGTGGCTGCGGTCTTCCCACTGGTCCTTGAGGATATTGGTCATCTGCAGGCCCTGGCCAAACGAAATGGCCAGGCGCATCAGGGTGCGCGTCTGCGGCACCAGTTCCGGTTCGAAATCGATCAGCAGCTTGGTCAGCATTTCGCCCACCACGCCGGCGACGTGATAGCAGTAACGATCCATGTCGCGCTGCGAGTCCAGACCCTGCAGGCCCACCACGCGCTGGAAATCATGCATGCCTTGCGACATCACGCGCAGGCATTCGACGATCGCCTCGTGCTGGATCGGGTTGAACGTCTCGGTGATCTCCAGCACCAGCGGCAGGCGGAACATCAGGTCGCGTTCGCTTTCCGAGGTGGCGTCGGAAAGTCGCGGTGCGATATGCGCGGCGAATTCGCGTGCGTCGATGCGGCCGGTCACGGCGTCGACGAAGGCTTTTTCGTAGCGACCTTTTTCTTCCGCGCTGAACGCGGGTTCGTCCTCGATGGTGTCGGCGATGCGGCAGAGCAGGTACGCATTGGCGACGACATCGCGCAATGCCGGCGGCAATTGCGGGATCGTCAGGGCAAAGGTTCGCGACACCTTGGGAAGAATGGCTTCCTGGTAAGCGCCGGCGTTGCTGGGGGCGATCGCAGCGGCGTGTTTCGCTTCGAACATGGGCATGCCTCGGCCTTCTTAGTATTCACATACAGAGAAACCAGCGACATCGGCATGGTATCACCCTGTCCGTGAGAGACGCCGCCCATCTGATCAAAGCGAATGTCATCGATTCGTAGAGACGCTTGCACGCTTCGAAAGGCTGGGGAAAGCGGACGTCGCCGGGACAGGCACTGGTGCCGGTGGCGTCGCAGCGACTACCGTGGCCGCACGCGCCGCTGTCTGCGTCGTTCGTACATAATGACCTCCCACTCCTCCCCGAGTTCAGGGAACGACTGCCTTATGTGTCCAGGGTCCAGGCTGGCGATGGTCGGGTATACCTTGGTATTGCCGCCGTGAGGTCGCTGGTCACGGGCGCGACAGGGTTTGTGGGATCCGCTGTCGTGCGGCGATTGCTGCGCGAGGATCACCACGTTCGCGTGCTGGCGCGCTCCGGGTCCGACCGACGCAACCTGCAGGGCCTGGAGGTGGAGATCGTCGAAGGCGATCTCACCGACGCGACGTCGCTGGCAAGGATTTGCGACAACTGCGATGCCTTGTTCCACGTGGCCGCCGATTACCGCCTGTGGGCGCCGCATCCGCAGGAGCTGTACCAGACCAATGTCGAAGGTACCCGCGCCTTGCTCGAAGCTGCGCGGCAGGCGGGTGTGCCGCGCGTGGTCTATACCAGCAGCGTGGCGACGCTGGGGATTCCCAAGGACGGTACGCCCGGCAGCGAAACTACGCCGGTGTCGCTGGCCGACATGCTCGGTCACTACAAGCGCTCGAAGTTTCTTGCCGAGCAAGTCGTTGCCGGTTTCGCGGCGCAAGGCTTGCCGGTGGTGATCGTCAATCCGTCCACGCCGATCGGACCGCGCGACATCAAGCCCACGCCGACGGGACGCGTGGTGCGCGACGCCATGGCCGGCCGCATGCCGGCTTATGTGGATACCGGGCTCAATGTCGTGCATGTGGACGATGTCGCCGACGGGCACTGGCTGGCCTTTAAGCACGGCGTGGCGGGCGAGCGCTACATTCTGGGCGGGGCCGACCTGAGCTTGCGTGAATTGTTGTTTGAAATTGCCGACATCGTGGGTGGCACGCCGCCGCGTTGGCGCCTGCCGCATGGCGCGGTGATGCCGGTGGCGTATGTGGCCGAGGCATGGGCGCGCGTGACAGGCAAGCCGCCGATCGCCACCGTGGAAGAGGTGCGCATGTCGCGCAAGCGGATGTACTTCAGCAGCGCGAAGGCGGAGCGGGAGCTGGGTTATGCGGCGGGTCCCGTGCGACTGGCGCTGGAAGATGCGGTTGCCTGGTTCAGCTTGCATCGCTAGCGCGATGCGGTCGCGCACAGGGTGCGCTCCTACAAGGGATGGATGCTCAGCGCATGAAGCGGCGTGCCAGGCGCGCCATGCGCGGCACGAAGGTGGGACGCAGCAGGCGTTCGTCGTAGCCGCCCATGCGGAAACTGTCCTGCGCCAGGCAGATGTCCAGCAGTTCGCCGATCTTCAGGTCCAGGCCGATCTGCTGATGGCCGGTGATGGTGAAGTTGGCGTCCTGCATTTCGCCGTTGTTGTCCAGGCCTTTGGCGATGCCGATGCGTTCCCAGATCAGGAACAGCCACACCTTGAGCACCTTCAGCTCGAACGCCGGTCGACGCCACCACGGCAGCTGCTTGCGATACCACGCCACCCAGTTGGCGAAAAACAGAATATGGCGCGCCTCTTCCTGCATCACCGGTTCGAACGTATCCACCAGTTCGGCGGGAAAGTAACCTGTGCGCTTGGCCGACTCGAACAGGCCGAAGGCGAAAAAGCTGTCGATGCATTCGCTGTAGCCGGTCACCAGCCAGCCCCATTCGGGATCTTTCGGCACCTCGTATTCGGGCTCGGGCGCCAACGCGATGCCATAGGCCGCCACCATCTTGCTCAGCACCACCTTGTGGCGCGCTTCCTCGTCGCCGTCCATGGTCAGCGCTTCATGCAGCAGCGGATCGGCGATGGTGTTGGTATAGGTCGCCACGCGCAGTTTGGCCTTGCCCTCGGTCTGCACCGCGATGTCCCAGATCGGCAGCGAGGTGATGCGATGCAAGGTGTCCGCATCCAGCGCCGGCCATTCGATCACGGCCGGCTTGTACGGGTTGTGGGTGTCCAGCAGCATCCGGCAGAACAGCCGCTTGTGGGCATCCGAACCGATGCGGATGCGTCCCGGTTCGTTGCCGGCCCAGTGGCGCATGCTGTGGTCGGCGGCGGCTACGGCGTCATGGGACACAAGGTCACCTCGTGGCGTTACGACAACTTCCGGTCCGGAGCATCGGCCAGCGCTGGCTTGCGGCGCGACAGCCAGCGGCGGTGCAGGCGGTGTGCTTCAGCCCACTGCCAGGACAACAGCGCAGGCACGCCAAAGCCTACCTCACGTGCACGTTTGACCAGCGACAAGGCGATCGCGGCGTCCGCGGGCAGGCCGATGATAGTGCCGAACAGCACCAGGCCGCCTTCCTGCACGCCCAGTCCGGCGGGCACGAAGAAAATGATGTGGCGCACCGCCTGCGTGGTCGCCTCGATGGCAATCGCGTCCCATACGGAAATGGGATAGCCCAGCAGATACAGCGCCAGCCAGCTTTCGAAGCTGCCCACCACGAAGCCCGCAACCTGCCACGCGCAAGCCACCGTGAGGCGCGCGGGCTTGCCGTAGAGCTTGCGCACTTCATCGTCCAGGCGGGCGCCGTCGAGCAGTTCGGTAAAGCGCGAGGGACCGCCGAGCAGCTTTTCCGCAAAGGCCTCAAGCCTGGAAAACACCTGCCCGTGACGGAACAACCAGGCCAGCCCGATCGGCAACGGCAGCGTGGCGATTACCGCCCAGATCACCGAATTGAGCGTGCCGATATGGCCAGCCATGCCGATCAGCAGCAACAGGCCCAGCGCCACGAAGATGTACTGGCTGACCAGGGTCAGCAACACCTCGATGATCACGCTCGCCGCCACCGGTGCGCCTTCCAGTCCACGCCATTTGACCAGCCGGATGCCCACGATTTCGCCGCCGACGTTGGCCACGGGCAGCAGTCGATTGCAGGCCTCGCGCACCGTGGCCGCCCAGAACAGGAACGGCACGCGGGCGCGTCCGTGCGGATCGCTGGGTGCTATCAGGGCACGCCAGCCGAACACGTCCAGCAGCAAGGGCAGCGCATGGAATGGCAGCAGCCACAGCAGGGCCCAGCCGGCATGGTCGAAGGCGTTCTCGATCGCTGACCAGTTCTGGTGGGTTACCAGGATGACGGCTGCCACCAGACCGAGCAGGCCGGCGAGATAAACGAAATATTTCATGCCGCCGCCGGATCGCTGAAGCCATTGCAAAGCTGGCAGTGCTCGGCCACCGCACGCCGCACGCGCGGCGACAGCAGCGCCGCCAGTTCGTCCGTATGGCGATAGTGCGCCATGGTGGGGGTGAGTTCGCCGTGCGTGGCCGGATGAAGATAGAGCTCGCTCAGGCCATCTGGCAGCCGCTGCAACACGTCCAGCAGTGCTTGTTCGTCCATGGCGCCGCTGTCGCGGATGCCAAAGACGTGATCGTTCGTGCGCATGCCCGCACGGCGCAAACGATGGCGCATCAGCGCAAGCCAGGGCTTGAGCCACGGACCGGAGCCGGGTTCGGCAGGCCAGCGCACGGCGCGCAGGCCGTAATCGCGCCCAATGGAAAGGATCAAGGAGAGTACCGTCGGATGAAGATGGAAATGTTTGTGTGCATTGACGTGATCAAGCGGCAATCCCGTCGCAGCAAACGCCTCGAACTGGGCGCGGATCTCCGCTTCCAGCTGCCGTCGCACATAGGGCAGAAAGAAAAAACGAATTCCGTCGCGGACCATATCGTCGCCGAAGCGGCCGCGTGCGTCGACCAGTTGCGGAATCTGCGATGGCGGCAGGGCCGACAGCCCGTCGGCAAGGACCAGGTGCAGTCCCACCGCGAGGCCGGGCAGACGCTTGGCGCGGGCCACCGCATCGGCGACGGCGGGCGCGGTCACCATCAGGCTGGCGGCGCGCAGCACGCCTTCGCGGAAGCCGCGTTCCACGGCGTGATTGACCGCCGGGTGCAGGCCGAAATCGTCGGCCGTCACGATCAGTCGCGGGCGCGCGGAGGCGGGTGCTGCGGTCATCGGTAACGCACAGGCTGCGCCGTCATGCCTCGTGCGCGTGCAGGAAGCGGAAGAATTCCACGCCTTCGCGCAAGCGCCGCTTGGTCATCTCCCAGCTGCCGGCCATTTCCTTGACGATCTCCCAGATCTTCGAGGGGCGGAAATAGAAGCTGCGGTAGAAGGTTTCCACGCCGTGGAAGATCTCTTCCTTGGACAAATGCGGGTAGCTGATCATGGCCAGCTGCACGCCCTTGTCGTTGACGGTATTGGCCGCGGTGTTGTGCTCCAGCCAGCCGTTTTCGATGGCCTGCTTGTACAGCGTCGTGCCCGGGTAAGGCGCCGCCAGCGAGACCTGGATGGTGTGCGGGTTGATTTCCTTGGCGTAGGCGATGGTGCGCGCAATGGTTTCCTTGGTTTCGCCCGGCAGGCCCAGGATGAAGGTGCCGTGCACGGTGATGCCCAGCTTGCGGCAGTTCTCGGTGAAGGTGCGCGCGATATCCGTGCGCAAGCCCTTCTTGATGTTGTGCAGGATCTGGTCGTCGCCCGACTCATAGCCCACCAGCAGCAGGCGCAGGCCGTTCTCTTTCATGATCTTCAGCGACTCGTACGGCACGTTCGCCTTCGCGTTGCAGCTCCAGGTCCAGCCCATGGCGTGCAGGCCGCGCGCGATGTCGTGCACGCGTTCCATGTTGGAGCTGTCGGTGAAGGTGTCGTCGTCGAACATCAGCTCGCGCACTTCGGGCATGTTCTCCTTGATCCACTTCGCCTCGGCCAGCACGTTGGCCGCCGAGCGCACGCGATAGCGATGTCCGCCCACGGTCTGCGGCCACAGGCAGAACGTGCATTTGGAACGACAGCCGCGTCCGGTGTAGATCGATACGTAGGGATGCAGCAGGTAGCCGATGAAGTAGCGCTCGATCTTCAGGTCGCGCTTGTAGATCGGAGCCACGAAGGGCAGGTCGTCCATCTGCTCGATGGTGGCGCGCGAGGGGTTGTGCTGCACGCTGCCGTCGAGCAGTTTGTAACTGATGCCGGCGATGTCCTTGAAGGCGCGGCCCTCGGCCACTTCCTTGCAGGTGTAATCGAACTCTTCGCGCGCCACGAAATCGATCGCGGGCGAAGCGAGCAGGGAGGCATCCGGTTCCACCGCCACTTTCGCGCCGACCATGCCGATCAGGATGTCGCCGCGGCGCTGCTTGATCAGCTCGGCGAATTTCGCATCGGTGGGGAAGGAGGGCGTGCTGGTGTGGATGATCACCAGCTCGTAGTCGGCGGCGATGTCGAGCGTTTCTTCCACCGACAGTTCTTCCACCGGGGCGTCCAGTACGCGCGAGCCGGGTACGAGTGCGGCCGGCTGTGCCAGCCAGGTGGGGTACCAGAAACTCTTGATTTCGCGTTTGGCCTGGTAGCGCGAACCCGCGCCGCCATCGAAACCGTCAAACGAAGGGGCTTGTAGAAAAAGCGTCTTCATGGATTGCCAAGCTCCTGCAGTAGCGTCCGCAATGAGTTGTTCAACACACTAGTCACGTCATGCTCAAGGATAGCGCGATGGCGCATGGTCGCGCGCATGCAATATCTGGCCGCGCCAGGCCACTCGCCAGTGCACCAGCGCGCCGGCCCATTCCAGCAGCAACAGTGTGTCGCGAATAGGGGTGAGCCACAGGTCCTGCCAACGGCGGGATCGTGCGGTGCTGGGCCAGGACACGGCGTAGCGCCACAGGCGCGCCGCGCCTCCCAGCGCAGCCACGGTCAGGCAGGACAGCGTGGGCGAGAGCAGCATGGCCAGCGCCAGCAGCGGCCAGCTGCAGCAGATGAAGCTGAAAGTGAATCCGGCCGGTGAAATCGCGCGAATCGTGCGCAACCAGCGCATTTCATGCGACCACAGCTGGGAGAGTTGGTTTTCGTTCACCTGCGTGCCGACCACCACGTCGCTCAACACGGTGCGCAAGCCGATCTGGCGTGATCGTTCGCCCAGCCAGAAATCGTCGGCCAGGGTGTCCTTCAATGCCGCCAGGCCGCCGATCGCGTCCAGCGTGCCGCGTCGCAAGGCAATGGTGGAGCCGAAGGCGAAGCGGGTAGAACCAAACGCGTGCGCCAGACGTACCGAAGGTGCAAACCAGTCGTCGATGAATAATCGCCCCAGGCGGGCGGTCCAGCCATCGCGCACCACGCCGTGATACAGGCAGGTCACGATGCCCACGCCAGGATCGTTCAGCGGTGAGGTGACGCGTGCGAGATGGTCCGGCGCGACGCTGATGTCGGCATCGGCCAGCACCAGCCAGTCGTAACGGGCTTGTGCCAGCAGGTTGATCAGGTTGCTGACCTTCAGATTGGCGCCGTGGACGGCAGGGTCGATCACCAGCGTGATGGCGCGTCCGGGAAATTCGCGCTGCAAGCGCTGCACGATGGCAATGGCCGGATCCTCGGGGTCGCGCACGCCGAACAGGATTTCGTAATGCGTGTGAGTTTGCTTGCAGAATCCTTTCAGGTTCTCGTAAAGGCCGAACTCGGCGCCGTGCAGCGGCTTGAGTACGCTCACCGGCCGGCTTGCCTGATCGTTCACATCCGCTCGCGGATGCTGCCTGCGGCGCTCGCAGCGGTACCAGGCCCACAGGCTCAGGCACGCATAGGCCGTGGCGCACAGGGCCAGCACCAGGCCAAACCATGACAGCAGCGATGTGGCGGCGGGAGGGGACATGAGCTCGGTCGGGACGCGGTCCGTCATTCCTTCCAAAGTTAATGCATGCACTTCGTGAAAGCGTACTTCTTGCGGTTGCTTCGGCACGCTGCATGGGTCTTGCTGCTGTGCCCGTTGCAGGGCGTGGCGCTCGCACAGACGCCGACTGCCGATGTTTCGCCGGCCAGCGCCATCGAGGGCGATTGGCTGGTGGAAAGCCGCGACGCCATTATCCGCATCGAGCGCGACGGCGATACGTTGGTCGGCAGCATCGTATGGCAGCTGCACGACACTTATGGGCCCGAGGATGGTGCCGAGCTCAACGGAAAAACCGTCACCGATCGCCACAATCCCGATCCTGCGCTGCGCGCGCGCCCGCTGACGGGCCTGCGCCTGCTGTGGGGATTGCGTTACGACGCCGCTGCGCACGCCTGGGTGGATGGCCGTGTCTACAACGCTGACAACGGCAAGGAATACCACTGCGAGATTCACCTGCGCTCGCCGGATCAGCTGGTGCTGCGCGGTTTCATCGGCATCACGCTGCTGGGCGGGAACACCACCTGGACGCGCACGCATGAACCTTTTCCGGCGTCTGCAAGCAGCGTTCATCCAACGCCGTAATCATCCTTTGGTATGAGCTTTGCGTGCGAGGGGCTACTCGCCTCTGCTCATCCTTGCTAGCCTGAGTGCGCATTCGATGCACGGTCGAACGTGCGTCGCGCCAGATGTGACGAAGATGTGATGACCGGGCGTGTACTGCCACTGTCCGCCGGAAGAGAGAGGTTTGAGCCTTGGCTAACCGCGAGCTGGATTACAACGAAGCAAGCTGGTCGAAGCGTGTGGTGTCCTTTCAGGACGAACCCCTGGTGCTGGTCGACGAACACGACCGTGAAACCGGCTTTCTCGACAAGGCGAGCGCGCACCACGGACAAGGCATGCTTCACCGCGCATTTTCGCTGTTCGTGTTCAACACGGATGGCGAGCTGCTGCTGCAGCAACGCGCCGAAGGCAAGCGCCTATGGCCAGGTTACTGGTCCAATACCTGCTGCAGCCATCCCCGGCGCGGCGAGACGATGGAGACGGCGATTCATCGTCGCCTGACTGAGGAACTCGGCCTGCAGTGCGAATTCCAGTTCCAGTTCAAGTTCCAGTATCACGCGCAATTTGATGACGAAGGCGCGGAACACGAACTTTGCTGGGTCTACGCCGGTCGTACGGATACGGCTCCCGTCGCCAACATGCTTGAGATCGCGGCGCTGCGCTATATCGCGCCCGATGCGCTGGATCGCGAGATCGCCGCGCATCCGGAGCATTTCACGCCATGGTTCAAGATCGAATGGGAACGCTTGCGTCGCGAGCATGCGCACGTATTTGCGCCGCCGGCCAGCCTGGCGTCCTGAACGCCGCGATGGCGCGACGTGGCTATACTCGAACCCGTGATGAAGCCGCCTGGCGTTGAGCGCTGCGCAGCGACATCCATCCGTCAATGATGAGGAGATTCCGTTGGGCATTCCTCTTATTCAGCAAACCAAGATCGCGCGTTACATCATCGGCAAGAAGGTCAGCGGGCAGAAGCGTTATCCGCTGGCGATGATGTTGGAGCCCTTGTTCCAGTGCAATCTCGCCTGCGCCGGTTGCGGCAAGATCGATCATCCCAAGGAGATCCTGCAAAAGCGCATGAGCGTGGAAGACGCGCTGCGCGCAGTGGACGAGTGCGGCGCACCGGTGGTGTCCATTCCCGGCGGCGAGCCGCTGATCCACAAGGAGATGCCGCAGATCGTGCAGGGCCTGATCGCGCGCGAGAAATTCATCTACCTGTGCACCAACGCGCTGCTGTTGACCAAGCACATCGACGAGTACACGCCGTCGCCGTATTTCACCTGGTCGGTCCATCTGGACGGCCTGCAGGAGCGGCACGATCAATCGGTGTGCATGGAGGGCGTGTTCGACAAGGCCGTGGCGGCGATCAAGCTGGCGTTGTCGCGCGGTTTTCGCGTCACCATCAACTGCACGCTGTTCAACAACGAGAAGCCGGAAGAAATCGCCGAGTTCTTCGACTTCGCCATGTCGCTGGGCATCGAGGGCATCACGGTGTCGCCCGGCTATAGCTACCAGCATGCGCCGCGCCAGGATGTGTTTCTCGGGCGCACCGAGAGCAAGCAGCTGTTCCGCGATATTTTCCGCATCGGCAAAGAACGCAAGAGCAAGTGGGTGTTCAACCAATCCTCGATGTTCCTGGACTTCATCGCGGGCAACCAGAGCTACCAGTGCACGCCGTGGTCCAATCCCACCTACAACATTTTTGGCTGGCAGCGTCCGTGTTATCTGCTGGTCGACGAGGGCTACGCCAGCTCGTACAAGGAGCTGATGGAAGACACCGCCTGGGAAAAATACGGCGTCGGCATCAACCCCAAGTGCGACAACTGCATGGCGCATTGCGGCTTCGAAGGCACTGCCGTGGACGACACCTTTGCGCATCCGCTCAAGGCGGCGCGCGTGGCGACGTTCGGACCGCGTATCGACGGCTCGATGGCGCCGGACCTGCCGGTGATGTACGGCGACCGCGCCGATGCGACGGCGATCCATATTCCGATCAGTGCCATCCAGCGCAGGGGTTCATCGCCTGGGGCCGACGCCGGGCACTGACCCATGTGGCTGCTCGTTGGCGCCATCGTCCCAGTGGTGATGTGGCTGGGACTGTTGCTCGTGCCCTGGCACCCCTGGAGCACACGCGAGCATCTCGAGGCTGATCCGCCGGCCTGCGTGGGTCTGGACGACGTCACCGTGCTGATCCCTGCACGCAACGAAGCCGACGTGATCGGCACGACGTTGCGCGCCTTGCAGGCGCAAGGCAACGGACTTCAGGTCATCGTGATCGACGACCAGTCGGCCGACAGCACGGCCAGCGTCGCGAGTTCCTATCCCGGTGTGCGCGTGATTTCAGGTGCGCCGCTGCCGGAAGGCTGGGCGGGCAAGCTGTGGGCGCTGGAGCAGGGCAGGCTGCAGGTGCGCACGCCGCTGACCTTGCTGCTGGATGCGGATATCGAACTGCGCCCGGGCATGCTGGCCACGCTGCTGTTGCATAAGCAGCGCGAGCAGCGGCAGTTCGTCTCGATCATGGCGGACCTGCGCCGCACCAGTTTTTGGGATCGCCTGTTGCTGCCGGCCTTCGTCTACTACTTCAAGTTGCTCTATCCGTTTGCGCTGTCCAACTCGCCTTCGCGCTGGGTCGCGGCCGGCGCGGGCGGTTGCATCCTGGTGGATACCGCGATGCTCGATCGCATCGGCGGCTTCGGCAGGCTGCGCGATGCATTGATCGACGATTGCGCGTTGGCGCGGCAGGTGAAGCGCGCCGGCGGTCGCACCTGGATTGGCCTGAGTCGCGATGTGGTGAGCCTGCGGCCGTACGGCAGCTTCGCGTCGATCCACGGCATGGTGGCGCGTTCGGCTTTCACCCAGCTCGGCTACTCGACGACTGTATTGCTGCTGGTGACGGTGTTGTTCCTGTGGGCTTATGGCGTACCGCTGGTCTTGCTCGGCGCCCCGCAGCTATGGCCATGGGCCTGGCTCGCGCTGGGCGCCATGATGCTGGGCTACCTGCCCATGCTCAGGTACTACCGCATGCCCCTGTGGTGGGCGCTGCTGCTGCCGCTGGGGGCGGGCCTGTACCTCGGCATGACCTGGAGTTCGGCGCTGCGCTATTGGCGCGGCGTGCGCTCCCAGTGGAAGGGGCGGGTATACCGGGCGGACGCCTGAATTTTCTTTTTAATCAGTCGTTTGAAATTTATTCGTGGCGGGGCGCTGAATCTCAGTCAATGAGAATGCCATCGTGCTATCTTGATTGCCGTCCCACTAATCAAGTCGCCCCATGCCTCCTTCCGACCACGGTGGACGCCGCCCGGGAGCCGGTCGGCCCGCCGGTGAACCCAGTCAGCGCATACGCGTACCTGAAAGCCAGGTACCGGGCGTGCTGGCCTATCTGGAGGCCTACCGCAGCCCGGCCACGCTGGAGGCGCCGCGGCCGTTGTCGCTGGAGCCATCGACGGTCGCGCTGACGGCTTTCCTCAGTCGCGTGCCGGCCGGCCTGCCGTCGATGGCGGACGACGAGGTCGACGAAGTGGTCGACCTCAACGAGCACCTCGTGCTGCCGGGCCACGAGCCGAGCACCTTCATCATCCGCGTGTCGGGCTGGTCGATGATCGGCGCCGGCATTTTCGATGGCGACGAAGTGCTGGTGGATCGCGCGCTTGCGCCGCGCCAGGGCGATATCGTGGTGGCGATGGTCAACAACGAGCTGACCATCAAGCGGCTGGGCAAGGTGGATGGGCATATCGCGCTGCTGCCGGAGAACGCGCACTTCAAGCCCATCGTGTTCCGCGAAGGCGAGACGCTCAGCGTATGGGGCGTCGTCACCCGTTGCCTGCGCACGCTGCGCTGAGGGGCGGGTGTCGTGGGTCAGGTCCTTGCGCTTGATACGCTTTTGCACAGCCGCCAGGTCTGGCAGGGCCGCGCTGCGCCGCAGCCATCGGGCAGTCAGCCGACCGGCTGGGCGACGCTCGATGCCGCCTTGCCGAGCGGCGGCTGGCCCGAGCATGCGATGACCGAAATCCTGCTGCCCGCCGATGGCGTGGGTGAGCTGCAACTGTTGTTGCCCACGCTGGCGCGGCTGACCCGCGAGGGACGCCCGGTGATGGTGATCTCGCCGCCCTATGTGCCTTATGTGGCGGGCTGGGAAGCGCGCGGCGTGGTGATGTCGAACGTGGACATCGTGCATGCCGACGAGCGCGACGTGCTGTGGGCAGCCGAGCAATGCCTGCGCTCGGCCAGTTGCGCCGCCGTGCTGGCGTGGCCGCTGCACGCCGATGACCGCGCCCTGCGTCGATTGCAGGTGGCGGCCGATACCGGCAAGGCGCTGGCCTTTCTGTTCCGCGATCGCCGCCATGCCGTGCAGGCGTCGCCGGCGGCGTTGCGATTGGAGCTGGAAAGCACGCCAAGCTGGCAGATACGCGTGCGCAAATGCCGTGGCGGCAATCCGCCGGTAAGTGCGGTGCCGCTCGCCTCCGGCTGGTCGTGACGCGTCATGCTCTGGGCTTGCATCTTGCTGCCGCAACTGGCGCTGGACGGTGTCCTCCGGCGACGGCCGCCGTCGAACGAACCGCTGGTGCTGGTGAGTGGTCCCGCGCAGGCGCGCATCGTGCACGCGGCCAATGCGAGCGCGCGTGCGGCGGGCATTTATCGCGGACAGCGACTCACCGCGGCGCAGGCCTTGTTGCAGCAGTTCGTGATGGTCGAGCACGATCCGGAAGACGAAGCGCGCTGGCATCGCCTGCTCGCCGCCTGGGCGTATCGCTATAGCGCCGAGGTGGGGTTGTACGCGCATGCCGTGGTGCTGGAGGTCAGTCGCAGCCTCAACCTGTTCGGACCCTGGCCGCGTTTTGAATCGCTGCTGCGGGACGATCTGCAGGAGCTCGCTTTTCGTCATCGCATCGCGCTCGCGCCGACGCCGCACGCGGCCTATGTGCTGGCAGGTGTGCACGACGGGCTGGCCGTGATGTCGCCGGAGATCCTGCGCGAGACGCTGTCGCCCGTGCCGATCACCCGTGCGCGACTGCCGGCCGATGCCACGCAGGGTTTGCCGTCGATGGGCATACGCACTTTGGGGCAGGTCTTGAAGCTGCCACGAGCGGGCCTGCAGCGCCGCTTCGGCACCGAACTGGTGGCGCAACTCGATCGCCTCACCGGCGACGAGCCCACGCCGATGGACAGCTACCGCCCGCCCGATGCATTCGAGCAGCGCATGGAGTGGACGCATGAAATCGAGCACGTCGAGGCGCTGGTATTTCCGCTGCGTCGTCTCACCAGTGACCTGGCGGCGTATCTTGCCGGTCGCGATGGCGGCGTGCAGCGATTCGAACTGGAACTGGAACATCGCAGCGGCCTGCCCACCTGCGTGACGGTGGGCATGCTGGCCGCCGCGCGCGATGCCACGCTGTTGTTCGACTGCGCGCGCGGGCGGCTCGAGCGCCTGGAGTTGCACCAGCCGGTGCTGGCGATGCGGCTGGTGGCCAGCGACTTGCCGCCGTTCGTTCCCGCCGGCCGCGACCTGTTCGATACGCGGCCCACGCATGCCGTGCCGCTGGATCAGCTGCGCGAACGCCTGCGTGCGCGCCTGGGCGAGCAGGCCATCCAGCATCTGCATCGCACGGTGGATCCGCGCCCGGAGCGCGCGCAGTCCGATGCCGCGCATGTGAAAGCGGCCACCTCGCCTGAGACCTTGCCGCGTCCGACCTGGTTGCTGGCCGCGCCTTGCCCGCTGCGCGGACCGGCACCGGAAGTGCTGGCCGGCCCCGAGCGCATCGAAACCGGCTGGTGGGATGGCGGCGACATCCGGCGCGACTACTACGTGGTGCGCACCGCGCAGGGGCAGTGCGCATGGGTGTATTGCGCGCCAGGCGAGCAGGGCAACTGGATGCTGCATGGGTGGTTCGCATGAACGACTACGCCGAACTGCATTGCCTGTCCAACTTCTCGTTCCAGCGCGGCGCGTCGAGTGCGCGCGAGTTGTTCGAGCGGGCCAAGGCCTGCGGTTACCGCGCGCTGGCGATCACCGACGAATGTTCGCTGGCCGGCATCGTGCGCGCCTATGAGGCCTCGCGTGATACCGGGCTTGCATTGATCGTCGGCGCGGAATTCCAGATCGAGCACGGCCCCAAGCTGGTGCTGTTGTGCGAGAACCTGCAGGGTTATACCTCGCTGTGCGCGCTGATCACGCGTGGCCGGCGCGTGGCGGAGAAAGGCACGTACCGCGTGACGCGCGAAGACTTTGCCGATGGCCTGCCCGGCACGCTGGCCTTGTGGTTGCCGCAGGCCGAGCTGCAGCAGGCGCATGGTGCGTGGTTGCGCTCGTTGTTCGAGGGGCGACTGTGGCTGGCGGTCGAGCTGCATCACGGTGCCGACGATGCGCGCCGTTTCGCGCAGCTGCAGATGCTGGCCGATGCATTGCAGCTGCCGATGGTGGCCGCGGGCGACGTACACATGCATATACGCCGCCGCCGTGCCCTGCAGGACGTGATGACGGCAATCCGCCATCACCGCACCGTGGCCGATGCCGGCGACCTGCTGTTTCCCAATGGCGAGCGCCACCTGCGCACGCGCGTGGCCTTGTCGGCGATCTATCCCGATGAACTGATGGCCGAAAGCGTGCGTATCGCCGAACGCTGCCAGTTCGTGATGACCGACCTCAGCTATCGCTATCCTGCCGAACTGGTGCCGGCAGGACATACGCCGACCACGTGGCTGCGTCAGCTCACCGAAGAGGGCGTGCGCTGGCGCTGGCCGCAAGGCGAGCCGCCCAAGGTGCGGGAGCAGATCGAGTACGAGCTGAAGCTGGTCGCCCAGCTCAAGTACGAGTCGTACTTCCTGACCGTGCAGGAAATCGTGAGCTTCGCGCGCAGCAGGGACATCCTGTGCCAGGGGCGCGGTTCGGCGGCCAATTCGGCGGTCTGCTATGCGCTCGGCGTGACGGCGGTGGATCCGGCCACGACCACGCTGCTGGTCGAGCGCTTTATTTCCGCCGAGCGCAACGAGCCGCCGGATATCGACATCGACTTCGAGCACGAGCGGCGCGAGGAAGTCATCCAGCATATCTACGAGAAATACGGCCGCGAGCGCGCCGCGCTGGCCGCCACCGTGATCTGCTACCGCGGCCGCAGCGCGGTGCGCGACGTGGCGCGCGTGCTGGGCCTGCCGTCGGACCAGATCGACCTGCTGTCGCGCACCTTCGCCTGGCAGGATGGCGACGATCCGCTGGACGGCCGCCTGCGCGAACGCGGCTTCGATCCGGATAGTCCCGTGCTGCGGCGGGTGATGGCGCTCACCGAGGAGTTGATGGATTTCCCGCGGCATCTGTCCCAGCACGTGGGCGGCTTTGTCATTTCCGACCAGCCGCTGTCGCATCTGGTGCCGGTGGAAAATGCCTCAATGCCCGACCGCACCATCATCCAGTGGGACAAGGATGATCTGGACACCATGCGCCTGCTCAAGGTCGATTGCCTGGCGCTGGGCATGCTCACCTGTATCCGCAAATGCCTGGATCTGTTGCAGCGCCATCACGGCCGCGTGGAAACGCTGGCGTCGATTCCGCCGGATGATCCGCCCACTTATGAGCTGATCCAGCGCGCCGACACCATCGGCGTTTTCCAGATCGAATCGCGAGCGCAGATGGCGATGCTGCCGCGGCATCGGCCGGAGAATTTCTACGACCTGGTGATCCAAGTGGCGATCGTGCGGCCAGGCCCGATCCAGGGCGACATGGTGCATCCGTACCTGCGCCGCAAGCGTGGCGAGGAACCGATCACCTATCCATCGGAGGCCTTGAAGGACGTGTTCGAGCGCACGCTTGGCGTGCCCTTGTTCCAGGAGCAGGTGATGAAGCTGGCGATCGTCGCGGCGGAATACACGCCCGGCGAAGCGGACCAGTTGCGCCGTTCGATGGCGGCATGGCGACGCAACGGCGATATGGAGATCCATCGCCAGAAGCTGATGGCCGGCATGTTGAAGAACGGCTTCACCCCGGACTTTGCCGCACGCCTGTTCGAGCAGATCAAGGGCTTTGGTTCCTATGGTTTCCCCGAAAGCCATGCGGCGAGCTTTGCCTTGCTGGTGTACGCCAGCTGCTGGCTCAAATGCCATTACCGCGCGGCCTTCATGTGCGCCTTGCTCAATGCGCAGCCGATGGGTTTCTACGGCCCCAGCCAGATCGTGCAGGACACCCAGCGCCATGGCATCAAGGTGCGGCCGGTGGATGTGCGCCACAGCGACTGGGACAACACGCTCGAAGCCGATGACGCCTCGCGCGGCGGCTATGCCTTGCGGCTAGGCCTGCGGCAGGTGCGCGGTTGCCGCGAGGACGTGATGACGCAATTGATGGCGGCGCGTGCGCGCAGGCCGTTCGAAGACGTGGCCGACCTGTGCGCGCGCGCCGGTCTCAATAAGCAACAGCAGGATGCATTGGCCGAGGCAGATGCCTTGCGTGGCCTGGCCGGCCATCGTCACCGTGCGCGCTGGGCCATGGCCGGCATCGAGGCGCAGCTGCCCTTGTTCGGCAATACCAGTCCGGTGGAGGAAGACGTCGTGCTGCCGCCGCCATCACAGGGCGAAAGCACGCTGGCCGATTACGCGCGCATGGGGCTGAGCCTGGGTCCGCATCCCTTGCAGCAGATCCGTGCGCGCCTGCGCGCGGCGCGCTGCCTGGATTCAAGGAGTCTGCACACGCGTCCGCATGCGAGCAAGGTGCGCGCGGCAGGCTTGGTGACGCAGCGCCAGCGGCCGCAGACGGCCAGCGGCGTCACCTTCATCACCATGGAAGACGAGTTCGGACCCATCAACGTGGTGGTGTGGAGCCATGTGGCCGAGCGCCATCGCCGCATTTTTCTCGAATCGCGCCTGCTGGGCGTGGATGGGCGGTGGGAGCACGCGGACGGTGTGAGCCATCTCATCGCCGATCGACTGATCGACCTGAGCGAGCTGCTGGGTACGCTAGACAGCCGTTCGCGCGATTTCCACTGAGCCGCCGCACGATCAGGCAGCGGCGCGACCGATCGATGCACCGCCGTCGACATACAGCGTCTGCCCGGTGATGTAGCTGGCGCCATCGGACAGCAGGAATTCCACCGTCGCCGCCAATTCGTCCGGCTTGCCCAGGCGCTTCATCGGCACCACGGCGAGAAAGCGTTGCTCGGCCTCGCTGCCTTCGGGCGTGTTGGCGCGAAACAGTTCGGTCTCCGTCGGGCCCGGCGCCACCGCATTCACGGTGATGCCGCTTTCAGCCAGCTCCAGGCCCCAGGTGCGCGTGAAGCTATTCACTGCCGCCTTGGCGGCGGCATACGACGTGCGATTGGCATAGCCCAGCGCGACCAGGCTGGTGATGTTCACTACGCGGCCCCAGCCCTTGGCGCGCATCTGCGGCAGCAGCGCCTGCACGGTCTGGATGGTGGGCACGAGGTTGATGCGCAGGATGTCGTCCAGATCGTTGAGGTCCACCTCGTCGATCGGCGCCACGCGCACATAACCGACGTTGTTGACCACGCCGTCGAAATCATACTGCTCGACCAGCGCCTTCAGCGCTTTGTCGGTGGCCTCGCGATTGCCGAGATCGACGGACACCAGGGTGCCGGGAAAATCCGGCTCGTCGATATTGCGCGCGAGGCCGACGACGTGATGCCCTGCCTTGGCGAGCCGATCGGAAATGGCGCGGCCGATGCCCTTGGTGGCGCCGGTGATGAGGAAAGTGCGGGGTGACATGGAAGGACTCCAGAGGGGGATGGGGGAACTGTTCAGCGGTGTTTCGAGATGCCGGAGGCTTTCAGTGCCGCGGACACAGCGGCGGTCATGGTGGCCCGGTCAGGGTTGACGCGCGCCATCACGCGCAGGCCGAGCAACACGGCCAGCAGATGTGCGGATGCTTCCGCGGCGGAAACGGTCGAAGGCACGTCCCCCGTGCGGCGGCCGGCCAGCAGGCAGCGGCGGAAAAACGCGCGGATGGCGTCGATTTCGCTGGCTATGGCGGCGCGCAGTTCGGGTGCATCAGGCGTGGCGTCCAGGGCAGAGTTCACCAGGAAGCAGCCGCGTTGCTGCACGTCCGAGAGGGATCGTTCGATGACTTCGTTGAAGAACGCCACGATGGCCTCGGTGGGCGCGAGCGATTCCTCCAGTCGATGGATGCGCTCCTTCAGGGTCGTGTCCAGATAGTGCTGCAAGGCCAGCTGGAACAGGGACTGTTTGTCGCCGAACGCGTTGTACAGGCTGGTGACGGTCAGGCCGGTGCGCTGCGCCAGGTCGCGCGTGGACGTACCCTCGTAGCCGTGCGCCCAGAAAGCCTCGGCGACCGCTTCGAGAGTCTTTTGTTCATCGAATTGGCGTGGACGAGCCATGGCGCACCCATATTCTGTAACTTTCGATACAATAATATGTATCGACCGATACAGAATTCAAGTGCCAGGGCGGCTCAGGCCAGATGCAGCAGGGCAGCCAGGGGGCGCGGCCGGACCAGCAGGTCGGCCAGGGTGTGCTGGTCCAGCTCCCGGTACATCGCTCCCATGGCCTGGCCGAGGATGCCCTTGAGGCGGCAGGCCGGCGTAATGCGGCAGCGGGACGTGGCGGGGTCGAAGCACTCGACCAGGGCGTCCGCGGCTTCGCAGGCCCGGACTATCGCGCCAATGGAGATGGCCGAGGGGTCGCGCGCCAGCTGCATGCCGCCCCCTTTGCCGCGCACGGTTTCGACGTAGCCCTCGCGTGCCAGCCAGTTCACCACCTTCATCAGGTGGTTGCCGGAAATGCCATAAGCCGTCGCGATATCGCCGCGCGTGACCAGCGTTCCCTGGTTGACGCCCACGTACATGAGGGTGCGCAGGCAGTAGTCGGTAAAGACATTTAGTCGCATGGTCTGGAATAAGATGTATTTACAATACATATTATGTTGGACCGTTGCGGGAGGAAAGCCAGGCCCGGTCGACGGAGCGGCAGCGTCTACCTGAATCCGACTACGAGTTCGTCATGCCTACCGAACTGCTCAGCATCCGCGGGGCCTCCGCGCCGGCCGACATGCCGGACGACGATGCCGTGCCGTGCTGCCACAGTTGTGCGTATGCGCATGCCTGCCAGGGCGAGGGCTACGGCAAGCGCGAGCTGGCGGCCTTGCAGTGCGTGGTCGAGCCGGTGCCGTCGGTGGCGAGCGGGGAGCATCTGTTTCGTCGTGGCGAGCCGTTTCGTGCCCTGTACGCGGTGAGCTCAGGCAGCGTGAAGACGTCGATCTTTACGCGCGATGGGCGCGAACAGGTGCTGGGTTTCTATCTACCGGGCGAGGTGGTGGGTCTCAACGGCATCTATCCGGAGAGCTACCCCTGCGATGCGCTGGCATTGGAGCGTTCGTCGTTCTGCCATCTGGCATTCCCTGCCATGAGGTCCTTGGCGACCGAGCTTCCGGTGGTGCAGCAGCATCTGTTCCGCATGCTGAGCAAGGAGCTTGGCATGGCCAGCCTGTTGGCGGGCGAGCATTCCGCCGAGGAACGCGTGGCCGCCTTCCTGCTGGACCTGGGCGAGCGCTACGCGCGGCGCGGGCAGTCCTCGACGGTGTTCCGGCTGGCCATGTCGCGCAGCGATATCGCCAGCTATCTGCGGCTGGCGCCCGAAACCGTGAGTCGGGTGATCAGCCGGTTCCGCGACAAGCATTGGGTGAGCATCCATGGGCGTCGCGTACAGCTGCACGACGTCGACGCACTGGGCGAGTTGGGCTACGCCCTGGTCCAGCTCACGGCAGCCGCGTGAGCTTGGGATCGTCGACGTTCGTCTCGTCACGGGACGGCGCGGGCGTGGCATGGTCGTTCTCTTCCATCAGCGGCAGCACGCCAGGACTGTCCAGGTCGTCGAATTGCTGGTGATGGACGGCCCAGAAGAACACGCCGACCGCCGCGACGACGATCAGGAAGGTGACGGGTATCAGCACCAGGATGATGTTCATGCGTCGGTGCCTTGGCGGATCGGGCGGCGGCCCACGCGCATGGCGTTGAGCACCACCACCAGCGAGCTGGCGGACATGCCCACGGCGGCCAGCCACGGCGGCACCCAGCCGAGTGCGGCAAATGGGACGGCACACAGGTTGTAGGCCAGCGACCAGCGACGGCCCTGGGTCACCCGGTGGCGCACCTCCCTGGCGATGCGGCGGGCCTCGACGAGGCCGTGAAGCTGCCCGTGCATCAGCAGCAGATCGGCGTTGGCCTGGGAGAGTTCGGTGCCCGAGGTGAGTGCGGCGGAAACGTCGGCGGCGGCGAGGATGGGCGCGTCGTTGTTGCCATCGCCCACGGCGAGCGTCACGTGTCCTTGCTTCTTCTTGAGCTTGAGCAGCGCCAGCTTGTCCAATGGCGTCTGCCGCGCATGACTTTCGCTCACGCCCAGCGCAGCAGCGGCGGCGGCAACGCGCGAGGCTGCGTCGCCGCTGGCCATCACGGTGTCGATGCCTTCGGCGCGAAGCTCAGCCAGCGTAGCCAGTGCATCGCTGCGCACAGCTTCGTCCACGTGCAGTGCTGCAAGCGGGCCGTGTTCGTCGCAGAGATAGAGATCCTCGCGGTCCTGGCCATCCGTGCGGCGACCCAGGCGCAGGGCGTGACCATCGATCTCGCCGGCGATGCCGTGACCGGGCAGTATCGCCATATGCTGGACCTCGCCCGAGCGAGTCGTGTTGGTGACCTGGGCCACGGCTTTGGCCAGCGGGTGCGAACTGCGCGACGCCAGCGCGCCGGCGAGGCTCATCCACGCCACGTCCTGGCGGAAGGCATGCGACGCGGAGACGTCGATACAAGGCGTGGTGAGCGTGCCGGTCTTGTCGAACACCGCCACGTCAACGCGTGCCATGGTGTCCAGCGCGGCGCTGTCGACCACCAGTACGCCGCGTTGGGCGAGCACGCCCAGCGCACGGGTCATGGCGCTGGGCGCCGTCAGCGCAAACGCGCAGGGGCAGGCAATCACCAGCACGGCAATGGCCGACTCGAACGCCTTGGCGGGATCGACCAGCAGCCATCCCGCCGCGGTCAGCAGGGTCAGCAGCAGGACGCGTGCGATGAAGGGGCGTAGATCGGCGTGATCGGTGCTTGCGACGGCTTCGCGTGCCATGCGTGTGCGCGCGCTCAGCGCGCCGATACGCGCGGCGGCGGTGTGCTTGCCGCTGTGTTGCACGCGCAAGGTGGCGACGCCATCGAGCACGATGCTGCCCGCCGCCAGTGGCGCGCCGCGGTAGCGCGTGACCGGCCGCGATTCACCGGTCATGGCCGACTCGTCCAGCTGGACGGCATCGCTTTCGAGTTCGCCATCGGCAGGCACGGTGGCGCCCTCGGCGATGTGCACGCGGTCGCCGGGCAGGAGCTCCATCGCCGGCATGGTTTCCAGCGTGCCATCGGCGCGATAGCGCTGGGCGAGCAGGGGTGTGCCATCGACCGCCGCGTCGCCCAGTGCGGTGTTGCGGTGCTGCGCCCGGCGTTCGACGTAGCGCGCGGCCAGCAGCAGAAAAACAAACATCGTGATGGAGTCAAAATAGATCTCGCCATGACCGCGCAGCGTGTTGGCGGCACTGGCCAGGAACACCAGCCACACGGCCACGGCAATGGGCAGGTTCATGCCCAGCGTGCGTGCGCGCAACTCGTGCAGCGCGCCGTCGGTGAAGGGGCGTGCGCTGTACACGACGACCGGCAGCGACGAGAGCAGGCCCAGCCAGCGAAACAGTTCCCGCGTGGTGAAGTCCACGAAGTCCACCACACCGAGGTAGATCACCAGGGCATACGTCATCACCTGCATGGTGAACATGCCGGCGACCAGCAGCCGCTTGAGCAGGTCGCGTGCTTCCCGTTGGTCGCTGTCGTCGGCGCTGTCGAGCCCGAGCGGTTGCGCGGGGCATTGCAGGCTGGCGAAGGCACGCAGCAGCGCGGGCAGGCTGGTGCGTGAGTCATCCCAGATGACATGGGCACGGCGCGAGGCCAGGTCGATGCGTACCCGCTGGACGCCCGGCAAGCCGTGCAGCAGCTGGTCCAGCTGCATCACGTGGCGGGCGTCGTGCAACGCAGCGAGGCGGAAGCTGGCTTCGCGCTTGCCGTCGCGCCGCAAACGCAGCACCTGCGCGGCAAGTTGCGGATGCGCCCAGACTTCGTAGGCGTTCATCGCGATGGCGGTCGGTGGTCGTGGGTGGTGGCCGGTACGCCCATCACGGGCGGCGGTGCGTCGACGGGTTCATCGGCATGGCGTGCGCCCAGCACGATCATCCACACGCAGCCCGCCATGGATGCCGCAAAGATGGCGGCGCCCAGCCACAGCACCGGTTGCCGATACCAGCGTCCGCCGTCATGGACGGCGATGTCATCGTGAGTCCGCATGATCCGTATGGGAGACGTGATACACGTAGGAGGCAAGCACGCGGATCTGGTCGTCCGTGAGCCGCGGGCTCCACGCCGGCATATGTCCCTGCCGCCCGTCGCGTATGCTGTGCTCGATATCCGCCTGCGTGCCACCATGCAGCCAGACCTGGTCGGTGAGATCGGGTGCACCCAGCGCGGGATTGCCCTTGCCTTCGGGGCCGTGGCAGGCCGCGCAGGTGACAAACAATGGCTTGGCCGCGGCGGCAGCCTTCTCGTCATGTGGGCGGCCGGAGAGGCCGAGCACGTATTGCGCGAGGTTCTTCACGTTGTCCTCGCCCAGGCTGGCCCATGGCGGCATCACGCCGCTGCGTCCATCATGGATGGACGTATAGATGTCCTTGCCGTTGCCGCCATACAGCCAGTCCTTGTCGGTGAGGTCTGGCGCGCCCAGCAAGATGTTGCCCGTTGCCGCGCGACCATGGCAGGCCGCGCAGTTGTCCTGAAAAAGGCGCTTGCCCAGCTGCTGTGCATTGGGGTCGCCCGCCAGCTGCTCGATGGGATAGAGCGAGAAGCGCTTCATCATATCGTCGAGCTTGGCATCGTTGGCGGCGGTGTTGGCGGCCAGTTCGCCGTGCGAAGTCCAGTTCAGCACGCCCTTGTAGCGGCCAAAGCCCGGGAACAACACCAGATAGGCGATGCCGATGACGAACATGGCGGCGGACATGATGATCCACCACATCGGCAACCGGCGTACGCCTTCGCGCAGTACGCCGTGGGCCCAGACATGTCCACTGGTGCCGTCTTCGCGCACGGGAATCTTGGCGCGCGGTGCCCACAGGAACAGAAAGAACGTGATGCCCAGATTGAGCACCACCAGGAACATGATCCATAGCGACCAGAACAGGCTCATGCGTCAGCGTCCTTGGCAGCGGTCGAGGCGGCGCTTGTCGGCGGGGCATCGTCTTCCATCGGCAACTGCGCCATGCGCGAGAAGGCGCGGCGATGATGGCCGCTCCAGGCCCAGGCCCAGATGCCGATGAAGGTGACCATCATGAAGACGATGATGACGCCGGTCAGGTGTCCCCACAGTTCGTTCATGGCGCGCCTCCATCGGTGGCGGGATGCGAAGGCACGGCGGCGGTGGGCTCATTGCGGATGCCCAGCCCTTGCAGGTACGCCACCAGGGCATCGAGTTCGGTCTTGTCCTTGACGGCGTCGGCTGCACCGGCGATGTCTGCGTCGCTATATGGGTCGCCGAGCTTGCGCAGGCCGCGCATGCGTGCCTGGATGTCCGACGCGTCGAGGGTCGTTTTTGCCAGCCACGGGTAGCCGGGCATGTTCGACTGCGGGACCACCTGGCGCGGGTTCATCATGTGCAGCACATGCCACTGGTCCGAATACTTGCCGCCCACGCGTGCCAGATCCGGCCCCGTGCGCTTGGAGCCCCACTGGAACGGGCGGTCGTAGACGGATTCCTCCGCGATCGAATAGTGGCCGTAGCGCTGCGTTTCGGCGCGCAACGCGCGAATCATCTGCGAGTGGCACAGGTAGCAACCTTCACGCACGTAGATATCGCGACCGGCAAGACGCAGCGGGTCATAGGGCTTTACTCCCGCCGGCGCGCTCACCTCGTGGGCCCGCATGAAGAGCGGCGTGATCTCGGCAAGACCGCCGATGGAAACCATGATCGCGGTCAGAACGCCAAGCAGTGCGGCATTCTTCTCGATGGCTTCGAAGTGTCGATAGGCCATGGGCGCGCTCCTCAACCCACCGCCGGAATCGGCGCCGGAATCTGGTCCGGCTCCGGTTCGGGAATCGGCACGGGGATCGGCTTGATGATCCGTGCACGCGCGTCGGCCGCCGTATGCCACAGGTTCCAGGCCATCACGACCATGCCCGACAGCACCAGCAGGCCGCCCATCCAGCGGATCAGGTACATCGGCTTGATCGCGATCAGGCTGTCGAGGAAGGAGTAGGTGAGCGAGCCGTCCGCATTGGTGGCGCGCCACATCACGCCCTCGGTGACGCCGGCCGTCCACATCGAGCCGATGTACATCAGCAGGCCCATGATGTGCAGCCAGAAATGCACTTCCATCGCCTTCTGCGAATACATCGCCGGCCGGCCCAGCGCGCGCGGCGCCATCGCGTAGAGCGAGCCGATGGTGATCATGGCCACCCAGCCGATCGAGCCCGAATGCACGTGGGCGATGGTCCAGTCGGTGTAGTGCGACAGCGAGTTCACCGTCTTGATCGCCATCATCGAACCTTCGAAGGTGGCGGCGGCGTAGAACACCAGCGACATCACCATGAACTTGGCGGCGGCGTCGGTCTTGAGGCGTGCCCACGAGCCGTTGAAGGTGAGCAGTCCATTGGCGGCCGAGCCCCAGCTGGGCATCAGCAACACCAGCGAAAACGCCATGCCGACCGACTGCACCCAGTCGGGCAGGGCGGTATACATCAGATGGTGCGAGCCCGCCCACATGTACACCGAGATGAGCGCCCAGAAATTGACGATGGAGAAGCGGTAGCTCCACAGCGGCTGCTGCGCCTGGCGCGGCACGAAGTAATACATCATGCCCAGGAAGCCTGCGGTGAGGAAAAACGCCACCGCGTTGTGGCCGTACCACCACTGCACCATCGCATCGACCACGCCCGAATACACCGGGTAGGACTTGGTCAGGCTGATCGGCAGCGCGATGTTGTTGACGATGTGCAGCAGGCCCACCGCGATGATGAAGGCGC
This sequence comes from Dyella japonica DSM 16301, assembly GCF_001010355.1. Lineage (GTDB taxonomy): Bacteria > Pseudomonadota > Gammaproteobacteria > Xanthomonadales > Rhodanobacteraceae > Dyella > Dyella japonica. The sequence continues at coordinate 108,579 of NZ_JPLA01000013.1, forward strand.
CGTAGTACCAGTTCGCCACGTAGATGTGGCGGATGCGCCGCCGCGCCAGCGTGGCGAAGAACACCGCGCCGAACGACACCCAGACCACCGCGATCAGGATGTCCACGAACCATTCGGGCTCGGCGTATTCCTTGCTCTGGGTGATGCCCAGCGGCATGGTGGTCATGGCCAGCACGCAGACCAGCTGCCATCCCCAGAAGGTGAGTTCGGCCAGTCTGGACATGGCCAGTCGGGTGTGGCCGGTGCGCTGGACCACGTAGTAACAGGTACCCATCAGGGCCGAGCCGCCGAACGCGAAGATCACGCCGAAGGTGTGGTCCGGCCGGATGCGGCTGAAGGTCAGCCAGGGCAGGTCGAAGTTCAGCGCGGGCCACATCAGCTCGGCGGCGGCATAAACGCCCACCGACATGCCGATGATGCCCCAGACGGCGGCCGCCAGCAGGAACAGACGCACTACCTTGTCGTCGTAATACTCGGTATTCGGCATGGGAATTCCGCCCTGGTCGATGGCAGGATGTTGCGCCGCACGGTCGTCGCATATCGATGACCTAAGTCAAAATTTGTAGGACATGGCTGCCATGTGCGGCGGCGTATTGCCTCAGTCCGGTCGGAAGCGTGCCCAGAGCCACGCGCGATTTTGACTCCCATCAATGCCGGCGCCGGCGGCGCTGATGCAAGCTTGGCGCTCGCCCTGTGAGTGCGGCCATGACCCACGTCGTCACCGAGAACTGCATCAACTGCAAGCACACCGACTGCGTCGAGGTGTGCCCGGTGGATTGTTTCCACGAGGGTCCGAACTTCCTGGTGATCGATCCGGACGAATGCATCGACTGCACGCTATGCGTCGAGGAATGCCCGGTCGGCGCCATCTATGCGCAGGACGACGTGCCCGCAGGTCAGGAACTGTTCCTGGCCCTGAATGCGGAGCTGGCCAGGCAATGGCCGGTGATCGACGCCAAGATTCCCGCGATGCCCGAAGCGGCAGCCTGGGACGGCCGCCCGCACAAGCTGCCCCTGCTTATTCGCTGAGCGCCCGGATCAGCTGGCGCTTGCCCGCCAGCGGTTGTAGGCAAAGCCGAGGGCAAGCATCAGCGCCACCGCCAGCTGCGCCAGCAGCGACTGCCAGGTCGGATAGACCCCGAGGACGTCGATGGAAGGCACCGGCGCCACGGTGACGGCGGTCCAGCCTGCTTCCTGCAGCGCCGCTACACCATTGCCGGTCAGCACGATAGCGAGTAGTGCGATCACCAGCGAACTCAGCGAGAAGAACAGTCCCAGCGGCAGGCGCTGGCTGGTGCGCAGCAGGATCCAGGCGATCAGGCCGAGGATGATCGAGCCGACGACGATGCCCGCCAACAGCCACTGGCCCTGGCCTTCGTTCCACAGCGCCGTGTAGAACAGGATGGTTTCGAACACCTCGCGATAGACCGAGATGAAGGTCAGGCCGAACACGAACCACGCCGACTTTCGATCGAGCGCGGTCGCCATCTTCGCCTTCAGGTACGACTGCCAGCGGCCACCGATGCTCTTCTGGTGCATCCACAGTCCCACCGCCAGCAACACGCCGGCGGCAAACAGTGAGGACAAGCCTTCGGTCAGTTCGCGGCTGGCTCCACTGATCGAAATCGCATAGCTCGCTACCGCCCACGTGGCGGCACCTGCCAGCAGCGCAAGGATCCAGCCAGCGTGTACATAACGCGTCGCGTCGTGGCGGTCCGCCTTGCGCAGGAAGGCGAGCAAGGCGACCACCACGAGCAAAGCTTCCAAACCTTCACGCACAAGAATGGTGAGTGCACCGATGAAGGTCGTCGTCGGACTGGCAGCACCAGCGGCAAGCAGCAGCTGCGCCTGGGCCAGCAACTGATCGACGTCGTGCGACTGCGTGGCGACGGCATCGCCGGCCGCAGGCTGCGAGAGCGCGGTGCGATACGCGCCCATCGCCGTTTCGATGCGTGCGCGCAGGGCGGCATCGCGTGCATCGAGCTGCGCCTCCACCGGTTCGACACCGTCGAGATAGGCCGATAGCGCGAGCTGCCGTGCTTCTTCGGTCTTGCCCTTGCGGTAGGCGTCCACGCTATCCGCCACGCGCGTGCGGGCCAGCGGCAGGCCGGCCAGCGCTTCGTGCACGGCCTGCGGATGCGCACGCAGATAGCCGACCACGAGCCGCGCCTGGGTGACGCCGATGGTGTCAGCCAGACTGGAAACGCGTGCACGGGCCAGTTCATTGGGCGATGCGATGGCGCCGCGGGCGCGCGCATCGCCATGCCAGGCCTGCTCGCCCTGGCTGGCCGCCTCGGGATAGGCCAGCGTGCCCACGTAGTAGGCCAGCGACCAGCGCTCATCGCTGGAAAGCGTCTGCGCATAGCTGGCCATCGGCGTGCCGGCGACGCCCTGGGTGATCACTTCGTAGAGCGACAATGCACTGCGCTGATCGGCGCGCGCCGCGTTGGTGAAATCGATCGGGCGCGGCGAAAGCTGCAAGCCGGCGGGGCCATCACCATGTCCGGTGGCGCCATGACAAAGCGCGCATTGCGCCTGGTAGACGGCAGCGCCGTGCGCGAGGTCCGGTGCCTTGCTCGGGGCGGTGGGAATCGGATAGGCCTGCAGCAGGCCATCGGTCAGCGCGTGCGCCGCGCGCGCGACGTCGGCCTCCGATGCTTTCGCATCGATCAGCGCCACCAGGGTGTCGGCCTGCTCGCGCAACGCGGGCGTGGCGGGCGATGTCGGCAAAGCCTGCACGCGATTGCGCGCATGGCGGGCAAACTCGCGCATCTCGTCGTATTCGGACGCGCTCACCACTTCGCCATGCTTGACCGCGCCCGCATAGTCGGCGGCGAGGTAATCAAGCATCTGCCAGGTCTGCGGCACGCTCGCTGCGGGATCGTCCGGCGCGGATTGCGCGTGCACCGGCGCGCTGGCCAGTGCCAACGCGAGGATCAGGGCGGGGAGGGTGCGCAGCACTTCACAAATGCGATTGATTCTCATCTGTGAAGTGTACTCCCATCATCGGGCTTGCGTCGTCCGGGCAGGCGGACGCAGCGTTCGATGCATCGTCACGATGCGATATGCAGGGGACCGAGTACGCGCGAGGGATGATCGATGTTCAGGCGGCCGTGGCCGATGCCCATGCTCAGGCCCTGCGCCACGCGCTCGGCGGTGCCGATGAAGAGCTCCGCCGCCGATGCGTCGAACACCTCGCGTGCCGTTTCACGCCAAAGGGCCAGCCAGCGATGGAACAGTTGTTGCCCAAAGGCGGGCAGGGCGCGGTGCACGCCCATCGGATTGCCGTGATAACGGCCCGAGCGCAACACGATGGACGACCAGAAATCGCGCAGGACTTGCTTGTGGGTGATCCAGTCGTGGATGGCCGCGTTGAACACGGGGCCCAGTTCCTCGTCCGCGCGCACCTTGTCGTAGAAGCGATCGACCAGGGTGGCAATGCCGATCTCGTTTGCTGCAGGAAAAAGCGCCATAGCGTGCTGTCTTTGGTAGGCGTGTCAGCCGGGTGCGCCGTCACGTCGAGGGGTGAGATAGATCCATAGCGACCGCGCCACCCAGGGCGCCATCGCCAGCAGCCAGAGCGAGGCCGCCGCGATATACCAGGGCCATGGCTGCAAGGTGGCCTCGGCGATCACGCGTATCAAGGCCACCAGCTGCATGCCGACGAAGGCGATCCACGGGATCGGGCCCATCGCCAGCGGACGCCCGGAGTGACCGTGGGTGACGCGCGTCACCATGGCCACCAGCATGGAGCTGAAGAATCCGATGGTCAGTGCATGCAGCGGCGCCAGTGCACGGGAATTCACACCGGTGACCAACACATGGATGCTGTCCGCGGTGTACAGCCCGAATGACAACGGCAGCCACGCCAGTGCGACATAAAGCACCAGCAACAAGCCTGGCCGCTTGGCCTTCCACGGCTGCCAGGCCAGCCACTGCCACAACAGCAGCGCGGTCATCGGCGCATCCGCCAGCCAGCGCCAGCCGGAGGCATCGAACAGATCGAAGCCCACATGGGTGAGGCCCAATAGCCAGACGGCGAGCAGCGACCAGGTCGGACGCACCACGCGATAGTCCGGCACCACGTTGCCGGTGAAGAACGGCACCATGCGGTGCGCCACCGTGAAGTAAGTCGGCAACAGGAAGCCAAACGTGCCGATGCGATGGGCTGCCGGTATCCAGCTCGGTGGTGCGCCCAGACTCGCGCAAAGCACGAGGCCCAGGCCGATCGCGCCAAACGCCAAAGCACAGCAGGCCGAGCGTGCCCACACGTCGCGATAGCCATGTCGGCGCAAGCGGTCGCCCAGGTTCCATAACGCGATGAGCCAGCCCAGCAGCATCGCACCCAGGCCCCATGGCAGCGCCCGCGGCACGCCGAGGGCTGCAGCGAGTACGAGCACGGCCCCTCCCAGCATCAGGCCGAACACCATGGCGTAGACCCGGCGCGCGATGACTTGGACGTTCATCCATCGCGGAAACACGGTGAGCAGGAAGCCCATCACGAAGGGCGCCAGGGTGGCGTATTGCATCAGCACGCCGTGCGTCCATCCCACCGGCAGCGGTTGCGCCGGCAGCTGCCAGCCCCGCCAAGCCGCCAGCAAGACCCATAACCACCACAGCATGCCGGCGGCGAGCAGGCTGGCGCCGACGAAGAACATGGCGCGATGGGGCGCGGCCAGCAGGGTTGGCAGGGTGATGCGATCAGAGGGAGCGGAGCGGGTGTCGGAGGGCATGCTGGGGATTCGCGCGATGCGCAGGGGCTCCAGTGTCGCGACAGGCAGGCTCAGGGCGCTCTGATCTGGGTCAGAAATGGGGTTTCCGTCGATCCATTGGCTTCCGTGGCGGGCCGCCGGGCAAGTGGGATCTGCCAGCGCCTGGCGGGGACCGCGAATGAGGCGGCATGTTGCAGTCTTGTAGCAAGGATGCCGGTGATGGCCTCCGCCTGGAACAGGCGCGGACGCCTTTGGCTTATGGACGTCCGTTTGCTGCAGGCGCTTGTGCTACTGTCGGCCCAGAGGCGAGGGGGCCACCATGCGCAGGCTTTCCCAGTACGGACATCCCAAGGCGTCCGGCGAAACCGTTGAAGTCGACGACGGCTCGGCCACGATGCCTCGCGAAACGGGACACGCGCCAGCATCAAGGCGGGCCAGGCGCGAACGACCTCGAAGCCAGCGGCGGTCCGCGGCGCCTGATCAGTTGCCGCCCTGCGTGGGCTGTGACTTTGCCGGCCAGTGCCTGCTTGCGCTTGGACACCACGATGCTGAAGCCGGATCGCATCATGAGGTGGTGCGGCGGACGTGGTCCTGTGCGGCAGGCGATGTGGTGATCCGGCGCGGCGATGCCTTGCGCGAGGTCCATGTGGTCCGCACGGGCGGCGTCAAGGTGTTCGTGGTGGCCAGCGATGGGCGCGAACAGGTGCTGGGCTTTCATCTGCCAGGCGAACTGGTGGGGCTTGCCGCGATCCATCTGGGCAGCCATCCCGGCGACGTGGTGGCGTTGGAGTCGACGCAGTTCTGCGGGCTGTCCTTCGAGGATGTGCTGAACGTGTCATCGCACGAGCCGCGGGTACAGCAGCAACTGCTGCGCCTGATGAGTGGCGAGCTGGGCAGGGCGAGCCAGCTGGCCGGCGACCTCAATGCCGAGGAGCGTGTGGCCTCCTTTCTGCTCGACCTGCAACGACGCGGCTCACATCATCGGAACAACGACCGCCCGCTGCGCCTGACCATGTCGCGCACCGACATGGCCAACTACCTGCGCCTCGCCGCCGAAACGGTCAGTCGCGTGTTCAGCCGATTCCGCGCCCGAGGCTGGCTCGATGTGACGGGGCGCAACGTGCGCCTGCTCGATGCCGAAGCGCTGCATCGCGTCTGCCGAAACTCGCCCGGGGCGGGTTCCTGAGTTTCACGCAGGGTGTGGTGTCCCAGTGACTTCAAGCACGGGTGTGCCGTGGCTGGCCCGGCGCATGCTTGGTGCGGTTACTGGAGGATCACCATGTTCAAGCGATCGCTCGTCGTTGGAATGCTTGCCGGTGCGGCGTTGGTGGCGGTACTGCCGGGTCATGCGGCCGAGGCGCCGTCCGCCTTGCGCGACGAACTCGTGCGTACCACGCAGCTGTTGATGGATGCGCTCCCCACGGGCGACAAGGCCATCTGGGAGAAGGCGGTCACCGACGATGCGGTGATGATCGATGAGTTTGGCCGTGTTGCCAGCAAGGCTGAAACCATCGCCTCATTGCGCCCATTTCCTGCCGGCATTACCGGCAGCATGGAGATGCTCGATCCGCACGCCTGGGTGCACGGCGACAGTGCGCTGCTGAGCGTGGAGCAGTACGAGCGCGAAACGTATTTTGGACAGACGTTCGTGGTTCGCTACCGCGCCTTGCTGACCTTTGTGAAACAGTCGGGCGAGTGGAAGGTGGCAGGCTTCGAGGACGTGACCATTCCCACGGCGCCGCCGAAAATCGATGTGCCGGGTCTGGTCTTGAGCGATTACGCCGGCACCTATCGTTTCGCGCCCAATCGTGCCTGGACGGTTTCGGTGGACCATGGCGTGCTGGCCTATGTCACGCGCCCAGGCGGTCCCGTGAACACCCTGCAGCCCGTGGCCAAGGATGTGTTCATGGGCACGGATGACGAGCGCAACCTGCTGGTCTTCCAGCGCGACGCCCACGGCAAGATCACCGCGCTGATCGAGCGGCGCAAGTTCAACGATCTGCGGCTGAACAGAGAGGGTTGAACGCGATGCGTCGCGGATCGGGAGTTGCAGGCCCCTATTTGTAGGAGCGCACCCTGTGCGCGACCCGCCGGCGAAGCGGCACATCCAGGCGCCGCGGTCGCGCACAGGGTGCGCTCCTACAAGGCTTGATCTCAGCCCGGCCACGCCGAATCAAGGATCACGCTGCAGAAATTGCCGCGGTGGAAATGCGGCTCCTTCAGGGCCATCACATCGGCTTTGACATTGCCGAAGGTCGTTTCGGGCTTGCGGCGTATGCCTTGGTAGAACGCCTCGATAATGTCCTGCTTGAACTGCGGGCTGCGCGGATGGGCTTCCACCACGGTGGCGCGATCGCCGTCGGTGACGTTGGGGAAGCCCAGGCCCAGTACGTCCATTTCCACGCCGGCAGTCAGCAGCGCGATTTCAGGCCGCATGAATTCGGGTATCCCTGGCGTGGTGTGCAACGCAATCGAGGTCCACACCAGTTCGATGCTCTGCTGTGCAATGCCATGACGACGCAGGAAGTCCGCCGCCGCGTTGGCGCCGTCCACTTCGAAGCGTCGGTCCGCGCTGCTGTGCGCGGGCATCAGTCCCATGTCGTGGAACATCGCCCCGATGTAGAGCAGTTCGGCATCGAAGCTGAGCTGCTTCCGGCGGCCGGTGAGAGCGCCGAACAGGAACACGCGGCGCGAGTGGTGGTACAGCAGATCGGTTTCGGTGTCGCGCACCAGGTCGGTGACTTCCCGGGCGAGCTGGCTGTCCGGTATGGCAATGCCTGCAATGGCGGTCATGATGGATGCTCCGTGGTGGCCGGCATACGGCATGCCGCCCTCGCAGCTATTGGAGCGCCGAAATGGCCCGTCTTGATTTGACTCAAAGTAGCAAATAATGCCATTTTGTCGCCAGGACGGACGCGTGTCGGAGGCGCCATGATCCGCACCATCGCCATCCTGGCCTTTCCCGGCGTGCAGCTGCTGGACGTGTCCGGTCCGCTGGACGTGTTTGCCGAAGCGAATCGACGCTTGGGCAAGACGGTTTATCAGCCGCTGGTGGTGGGCACCTCCACCCGTGCGATCGAGAGTTCGTCCGGCGTGCGGCTGATGCCGGACCTGACCCTGCGCGATCCTCTCCCTCGCTTCGATACCGTGCTCGTGGCCGGCGCGCCCGGCATGGCCCATGCGCCGGTTCATCTCAGTGCATTGGACTGGCTGCGGCGCGCCGCCAGGCGCAGTCGGCGCTATGGCTCCGTGTGCAATGGCGCGCTGGTGCTGGCGGCCAGCGGCCTGATCGACGGGCGTCGCATCACTACGCACTGGGGCGTGGTCGAGGTGATGCGCGAGCGTCACCCGCAGATCCAGGTTGAGCCCGATGCGCTCTATCTGCGCGATGGTCCGGTGTGCACCGCGGCGGGCGTGACAGCGGGCATGGATCTCGCGCTGGCCCTGGTCGAGGAAGACCTTGGCCGCGACGTGGCGATGCAGGTGGCCAGCGAGCTGGTGATGTTCTTCAAGCGTCCCGGTGGGCAATTGCAGTTCAGCCGGCATGGCGAAGCGGAGCTCGCGGGGCACGCGGCCATCCAGGAACTGCAGCGCTGGATCGGCGCGCATCCCGGCGAAGATCACTCGGTGGCGGCGTTGGCGAAGCGTGCGGGTTTGAGTCCACGTCATTTCGCCCGCGTGTTCCATCAGGAAGTAGGCGTGCCGCCTGCCGAGTATGTGGAACAGGTGCGGGTGGAAGCGGCACGTCGATTGCTGGAACTGGGGCAGGAGCCGCCCAAGCGCGTGGCCGATATGTGCGGCTATGCGGATGCCAATGGCCTGCGTCGTGCCTTCATGCGCCAGCTGGGCGTCACGCCTGCGGACTATCGACGCATGCATCGGCCGGCTGTCGTCACTGAGCAATAATCGACTCAGCGGCTGCGCGGGCGATATTTGAGAAAGCGCAGCGTGGCGCTTTCGAGCTTTCTCGATTGATGCGCCACCGATGCGGGCACCAGGCGATGCAGGCTGCCATCCTTCCATCCTTCGAACGCCTTGGGATGGATATACGAAGTGCGGCAGACCTTGGGCGTATTGCGCAGCGCATCGGCCACCTCGCGGACGACCAGGTTGATCGCCTCCTGCAACTCGCGCTCGCTGGCGTCGACCGGCGTGGGTGCCTCGGCAAGCAGGCCGATCGCCATCACCGTGCCGGCCCAGGTACGAAAATCCTTGGCGGTGAAGTCGCCGCCGCCGGCTTCGTGCAGATAGTCGTTGACCATGCCCGAGTCGACGGCATGGCGCTTGCCTTGATCGTCGACGTATTGAAACAGTCGCTGCCCCGGCAACTGCTGGACGCGACGCAACAGGCGCGCCAGCCGTTTATTGCCGAGTGTCACGTCGCTTTGACGGCCGCTCTTGGCGGGGAAAATCAGGTGCAGCTTGCCTGCTTCGGTACGCAGGTGGCGCGAGCGCAACGTGGTGAGGCCGTAGCTGCCGTTGTCCGCGGCATAGGCTTCGTTGCCCACGCGGATCAGGGTTTCATCCAGCAGCCGCACCAGCAGCGCCAGCACCTTCTCCTTGGGCCAGCCGGGCAAGGCGAGATCGACACGAACACGCCGCCGGATACGCGGTAGCGCCGCCCCGAATTCGGCCATATGCGAAAACTTGCCGCCATCGCGCACGCGGCGCCAACGTGCGTGGTAGCGATACTGCTTGCGTCCCTTGGCATCGCGCCCGGTGGCCTGCAGATGGCCGCGTGGGTTGGCGCTGATCCAGACGTCGACATAGGCCGGCGGTATGGCGAGCAGGCGGATGCGATCGAGCACGCGCGCCTGGGTGATGCGATGCCCGCGGGCGTCGAGATAGACAAAGCCCTTGCCCTGGCGTCGCCGGCGCAGGCCGGGTTCGTCGCCGCGCATGTAGACCAGCCCTTCGGACGCGGCATCGCGTTCGGGGCGGCTGGCAGCCTGCTTGTTCACGGTCATGTGTGGAGGCTTTCACGCGCGACGTGAATCGCCTGATTGGCTTTTGTGACCTTGGCATGGGCTCCGGTTGGGGCGCTGCCTGTGCAACCATCACCGGCATGGATGAATTCGTCATGCCCAGGACGCTCAGCAAGGGGCGTACCTTCGTCTATATGCTGCCGTGGCGGGAACAAGACCTGCTGAAGGTCGGCTACTCGCGGCAGCCGCTGGTGCGCATGCGCAGCCTGCATCGGCGGTTTTTCGACGTGTTCGATCTGGATCGCGGACTGCTGCTTGAAACCGAGCGGCTTGCGCAGGCGCGCCAGGTCGAGCGCAGCATCCTGCTGCGGCACGCCCAGCAGCGTTCGCCCGCGCCGCTGGTGATACCCGATGCCGCCGCCGGCTACAGTGAATGGCTGCGCGGCGTGTGTCCCGAGGTGACCGCCGAATTGCAGGCGGTGTCGGCGCGCGATGACTTGCCCCTGCACACGCTCAAAAGCTGGCTGCAGCAGTGGTTCCTGGACCAGGGCGACGTGCTCTACGAGTGGTCGCTGCGCATGCTGGAGGCGATCGAGTACGAGGCGTTCAATGTGCCGCGTGAACTGCAACGGGGTGATGCGGCCCGTTCGCTGGCTTATGTGATGGATGCCTGCGAGGCGGTCGACCTGCCGCTGGCCGACCTGTTTCCGGATAGCGTGCTGGCGTGGCGCGGGCGGTTTTAGGCAAGACGCCTCGCTCGCAAAAATCCCACATCGCCGTGATGAATCCGGGCTTACGCTGCGCGCATGAAGCCCAATCGACTACGCCTGGAACGCAGCCTCGACGAACTGGATATCGAAGTGTCCTCGTTGCTGCAGGCGCATCCCTCGGCGACCGAATTCTGGCCGCGCTTCGCCGAACTTGCCGACGAGCTGATGCAACGCAGCGATCCACTTGATCAAGACTGGTTGACCGCGCGCATCGGCGCCATGCTGAGCACGCACGGGGTGCAGGGGTGTTACCCGATGTTCTAGTGGTCATTGCTCCACCTGGATGCGCAGATCATTGTCGCCGCGTTCGCGGAAGGTCACCACGCGCCCGCCAATGCGTTCGAAGCCCAGGTCCAGTTGCGCACCGGCCACCTCCAGGCCGTTGACGACCAGTCGGTCGATGCCCTGGGGCAGCCGTGGGCGGCGCACGTGCACGATGCCGCGGCGGCCGTCGATCTCCACGCCCAGGCAGGCCTGCATCAGCATGAACATGGTGCCGGCGGCCCAGGCCTGCGGCATGCAGGCCACCGGATAGGCCACCGGAGGCTCGCCGGCGCGGCGCGGAAAACCGCAGAACAGTTCCGGCAGACGCATGCCGAAATGCGTGGCGGCCTCAAAAGTTTCTCCGACCAGGCGCACCACATCGGCGCGCTCGCCGTATTGCGCCATGCCGGCGGCGCCCATGGCGACGTCGTGCGGCCACACGGAGCCGTCGTGATAGGACATGGGGTTGTAGCGTGCCTGCTCGTTGGCCAGCGTGCGGATGCCCCAGCCGCCGTCGAAGGCCGCCGAACAGAGCTGGCGGATCACCTGGCGCGCCCGTTTCTTGCGCGGCAGTCCGGTGTACAGCAGATGTCCCACATTGGAGGCGCGCACGCGGCATAGCGAATCGTCGCCGTCGCGGGCGATCGCGTAGTTGGCCATCTCCTCGTCCCAGAACAGCTCCTCCACCGCGTGCCGCATGGCGGCGGCGCGCGTGCGCCAGCGCATCGCGCAATCGCTGTCGCCGCGATGTTCGGCCAGCTTGGCCATGCTGCGCAGCGCGGCATAGACATAGCCCTGGACCTCGATCAGGGCGATCGGTCCCTGCGGAATGCGCCCGTCTGCGTGAAAGACGGAATCATTGCTGTCCTTCCAGCCTTGATTGACCAGGCCGCCCTCGGCGCCGCGCGCATAGGCGAGAAAACCGTGGGCGTGCGCATCGCAGGTGGTTTCAATCCAGCCCATGGCGGCCTTGAGTGAGGGCCACAACTGGTCGATGAAGGCGTAATCGGCGGTGCGCTGCGCATAGGCGCCGGCCAGCATGACGAACAGCGGTGTGCTGTCCACGCCGCCGTAGTAGAGGCCGAACGGCACTTCGCCCAGCGAGGCCATTTCACCTGAGCGCGTCTCGTGCATGATCTTGCCCGGCGCCGAATCGCGAAACGCCGAGGTTTCCGTGGCCTGCCGACTGGATAGATACGCCAGCACGCCGCGAGCCAGGCTGGGATCGACCCACAGCGTCTGCAGCGCCGTGATCAGGCCATCGCGTCCGAACGGCGTGGAAAACCACGGAATGCCCGCGTAAGGGTAGGGGCCGGTAGGCAGGTCGGCCACCAGCAGCGCGATGTCGGCACGCGAGCGATCCAGCCAGTTGTTGAACAGGCGCGAGTTGCTCTTGAGACAGGCGCCACGATGACGACGGCGGCGCATGGTGGCACGCGCTGCAGCGGCTGCAGCGCGATAGCGCTCGCGTGTGGGCTGCAGATATTCGTCGCCCACCTCCAGGTAAAGCGAGGTGCTGCCCAGTCGGGGAATGGCCAGTTCGAAGTCTGCCCGCTGTGCGCCCAGGTGCTGCGGCTTGCCGGAAAACGAGATCACCGTGCTGCGCAGCACCTCATCGAGTCCGCGATAACCCAGCTTGACGTGGTCGCCATGGAGCTCGGCGGGCAGCGCCTCGCCGCGCTGCTTGCGGGTCATGCCGCGCACTTCGAAGATGTCGCGAAAATCGGCATGAAAGCGCAGGCGCACCAGCACCGTCAGATCGCTGTCGTCGAAATTGTGCAGGTGGATCTGCTCGAACAGGCGGTTGTCCCACAGCAGCCTGGTGCGTTGCACATGGATCACGCCCGCCGGCGCGGCCTTGCCGCCGGTCGGCGGCAGGGGCTCATTGGTGAGGTCGGCGGTGAACAACACGTTGTCGTGGCTGACCGCGCCGCTGAGCAGCGAAGGGCGCTCGCCGCCCAGCTCAAGGATCAAGTGCGAGAGCACGCGGGTATCGTTGCGGAACATGCCCTCGGCACCGCCCAGCATATCGCCGCGTGCGTCGCTCACGGCAAAGCTGTGCGCCGCCTTGAGCGCAAACATGGCACGCGTTTCGCCGATGCTGAGGCTGTCGGTTATCTCATTGGGAGTAAACGCGTCTTCATTCATCCGCTCAGGTTCCTACCGCGCGAAGATCGGCCGACTCCATCAAGGCCTGGCGGTAAACCGTCTCATAGGCGGCCGCCATGACGTCGGCAGTGAAGCACCGTTCGAAGACGCTACGGATACTCTTGCGGTTGAGCCTGGGGATGCGTTTGACGGCTTGGACCGCTTCGTCCTCACTGTTTACTATGAAGCCGGTCAAGCCATCGTCGACGACGCTGGGCACCGATCCGCAGTTCCATGCGATCACGGGTGTGCCGCAGGCCATCGCCTCGATCATCACCAGCCCGAACGGCTCGGGCCAGTCGATGGGAAACAGCAGGGCGCGCGCGTTGCCCAGGAAGGCCTCTTTTTCGGCGTCGCTGATCTCACCCACGTACTGCACCAGCGGATCGTCGAGCATCGGCGCGATATGCTCGTGGAAATACGCCTGATCCACCGCATCTACCTTGGCCGCGATGCGCAGCGGAATGCCGGCACGCCGGGCGATGGCGATCGCACGATCCGGGCGCTTCTCCGGCGAGATGCGTCCGAGGAAGGCCAGATAGCCCTCGCCCGATTGAGGGTGGGCACGATAAAGCTCGGCCGGTATGCCGTGCGGCACGGTGGCGATCCACGATGCATGGGGCATCGGCGCGCGCTGCTGCCGGGAGATCGAGACCAGCGGATATTGTGGCCAGCGCGCATAGGCATCGCCCAGGTCGGACAGGTCCAGGCGGCCATGCAAGGTGGTGATGGTGCGCGAGGCCACCGCTTCGAACGCGGGCAAGTGCAGCAGGTCGATATGGAAGTGCAGCACATCGAATCGATCGATCTGTCGCTGCACCTCGTGCAGCAAGGTCAGGTGCGCGGCCAGATCGGATTTCAGCGGCGAGGGGTCGAGCCGGATCGACTGCGCGCGCGTGGCACACAATCGCGCCCGGGTCTGGGCATCGGCGCTGGCGAACAGGGTGACGTCGTGGCCGCGCCTGACCAGGGCGTCGGTCAGGTAGGCGACGATGCGCTCGGTACCACCATAGAGTTTGGGCGGAACCGATTCATAGAGCGGTGAGATCTGGGCGATACGCACGGTCACCTCGCTGGTGGCGGACGGCGCCGCGTGGCGTCATCGATGGGATAGCGCATCCATGCGGGAGGCCGGGCGATTGGCGTGCGGCGAGCGAGCCAGATGGCTGCATGCGTTCAATCGGCGAGGCTGGTATCGCGGCGCTTGCGGTTGATGTGGTGCTTGCGCGGGGCGGTGTGGGTCCGTGCCTTGGACTTTGCGTGGTTGATAGTGGAGCCTGCGTGGAGACGATGTTTGACGCCATCGTTTCTGGAAAAAAGAACGGCCGCCGATCGCTCGGCGGCCGTCGGATTCGCGCCTGCTGCCGATGTATCAGGCCATGGCGAGAGTCGTGCCGGATGCCTTGGGTGTGGCGCCCTTGGCGGCGGGCGAAAGATCGGCAAGGCGATAACCTGCTGTCGGCAACGTGTGCATCAAGGGATTGGCGAACGGCTTGTCGATCGCGCGGCGCAAGATATAGAGGTGCGAGCGCAAGGTATCCGAATCGGGCAGCGATTCGCCCCAGACCTCGCGTTCCAGGCGCGAGCGGCTGACCACGCGCGGCGACTCGCGCATCAGGATGGCCAGCAGGCGCAAGCCGATCGGCGACAGCGTGAGTTCCTGCTCGGCACGCGTCACGCTCAGCGTGCCGGTGTCGAAGGTGAGATCGCCCACGGTGAGGACCTCACGCGATACCTGGTGACGCTCACGGCGGATGAGCGTGCGCAGGCGTGCTTCCAGCTCGCGCAGATCGAAGGGCTTGCACAGGTAATCGTCCGCACCGGTGTCGAGGCCGGCGACCTTGTCGTCCAGCGTATTGCGGCCGGTGAGCATCAGAATGGGCGCGGCCAGCTTGTGTTCGCCGCGCAGGCGACGGCAGACCTCCAGGCCATCCATGCCGGGCAGCATCCCGTCGAGTACGACGGCGTCGTAATCGTTGGACGAGGCCAGGTGCAGGCCGGTGATGCCATCGTAGGCATAATCCACTGTGTAACCCTGGCTTTCCAGGTATTCACCCGTGGCCTGCGCGTTCTGGCGGTTGTCTTCCACCAGGATGACGAAACCGGATCGACGTTTCTTGGCGTGCATATCATTGCCCCCACTGTGCTGTACGTGGTGAATGACCGGATCAGATCGTTCCGGTCGTGAGCCACGTGTGAAAACCTCGTTGCCGGCGCTGGGCCGAGTCAGCTGGCGTCAAACTCGCCATAGGCTCAATGAACGCGAGCCTCCGCAGCGGTCGAGATGTCGTCCGCATTGTTGCGTTTGAAGACGTCTTTGGCCACGTCTTTTTGCTTGCCGCTTTCGGTATGCACGGAGATGAGGATATTGCCCTCGCGGATCTTCGCATCGTAGCGCTTGGCTTCGAATTCAGGCATGCCCAGTCCGACCAGACTGCCGACCACACCGCCGGTCGCGGTGCCGACGGCGGCGCCGCTGAGGGCCGCCATGATCGGACCGGCCGCAATGAAAGGCCCGGCACCCGGTATCGCCAATGCGCCGACACCGGCCAGCCAACCGAGCGCGGCGCCCACGCCCATGCCGGCGATGCCGCCCGCGGTCGCGCCTTCGGGCGCCTTGGTGTTGTGTTCGTGGGCAAAATCCTTGGTGCCGCGTCGATCCGGAAGCAGGGCGGAAATATCGTTATTGGTAAAACCGGCCTGCTTGAGTTCCAGCAGGATCACTTCAGCCTGCTCCGAAGTGCGGGCCATGCAATAGACGGACGTTTGCATGCAGGGTTCTCCTGGTTCGATGGATGGGCGGTGATGGAGCGCAGCTCAGTACTGCTCCTGATGGCAGCGGCGCTCGGTGGTGTAGGTGGCGTTCTTGTCCTGATGCGATTTCTGCACCTGGTTGCCCACCACGCCGCCAGCGACGGCGCCGCCGACCGTGGCGAGCGTCTTGCCCTTGCCGCCACCGACCTGATTGCCGAGCACGCCGCCGGCCACGGCGCCAATGGCGGTGCCTGCGACGCGATGGGTGTCGCTGGAATTGACCTGCTTCACCGGCACGTCTTCGCACACGGTGCGGGTCTGCGTCTGCGCAAACGTGGCGCCCGTGAAGGTCGCCAGGATGATGGCGAGGGAAGTGATGGCACGCGTCTTCATGCGTCGGTCCTCCGTTGGCGTGACGACGAGAATTACGCGCCGACAAGTGACCAGCCGGTCAAATTTTGATGGTGCAAGTCAGCTGCGGTTGCACTGTTCGCAGCGATGCGTACAGGGTGATGAATCGTTCCGATACGGCACGCCGTGAACGCGGGCATTCACGCGGATCGTGCACGCAGTTCAATCGGCAATGGCGACGATGAATGCGTCCATGCAGGAGTCGCACGATGATCGTCGAGAAGTTCGTCATGGTTGCCGCGCACGGTGAAGTGCCGGCGCCCACGCCTGATCCGGTCAAGCCGCCGGCCCCGCCCAGCCCGGTCGAACCGCCCGCGCCGCCGGAGCCGCCGATGCCCACGCCGGCGCGTCCGCCCTTGACCGATCCCGAGCCGCAGCCACCGGCCGTGGGCGATCCGGTGCCGCCTCCCGAGCAGCAGCCGCAGATGTGATCAAGCAGCGAGGGACGGCATGCCGTCCCTCGCTGGTCATCGCTACGAGCGTAGCGTTGCCGGTGGTTTATTGCACCGCGTGCTTGATCGCACTCATCTGGTCATGGCCCTGGCGCACCGAGGTATAGGCCTGCTGGATGGATTCGCGCGCCGAAAGCGAGAGCTTGTCGTCCTTGAGCGCTTCATCGTACTTCGCCTTGATGTGATCTTCGCCGCGTTCCACTTCCGCGATCACCGCCTTGTCGCCATGGCTCATGGAGCTGCGCAGGCCGGTGAACATGCGATGGGCCGATGCGAGCACGGTGCCGTCATCGGCCGGCTCGCCACCTTCGCGACGCACGGCCTCGCGCAGGCGCGCAGCCACCTGGCGGCGCTCGGCGGCGCGGGTAAGGAAGAGATCGCGAAACTGGGCGTTCTCGGCATCCTTGGCGGCCTCGGCATAACCGTCGACGCTGTCGATGGTGGTTTCGATCAGGCCGTTAAGCACCTTGATTTCGTGGTCGTGCTGACTCATGGGGATAGCCTCGTCGTGGGGTGTGCGTTGACCATGGCGATCCGCTCGTGAGTGCACTGCCGCTCAAATGTGAAACATCCGAAGCGAGGCGAGGATCTGCACGTTGCGTTTGGCTGGCGTTGCAAGAGTGTTGAGCGCATCACATCCAGCTGACACGTTCGCGACGTGATGCATAACGTGCGGCCGCTACAACATTCAACGTGCAAGGCACAGGAGACTTTTGGCCAGATGAGCCGTTGAATCACCATGACCAAGAATCGCGACAATCTCGATAGCGATCTGGATCGACTGCAGGGCTATGCGCAGGCACTGGCCCGGAAATATCCGGAGCCGCCGTTGTTCTGGCAGGAGTTCTCAGGCCTGGCGGAAGAGGTGCTGCGCAATGCCGCGCGCGACGATCACGATTGGGTGCTGCAGCGCATTCGATGCATGGTGGCCGAGGTCGGCATGGGCGCGCCGCCAGCACCGTGATCGATCAGGCCGCCGCCTTGGCCGTCGCTTCGATGGCCGCCAGCAGGGAACGGCGGTCGTAGGGCTTGTTGAGGTAATGATTGCCCGATGCCAGCCAGGCGGGATCGGGTATCGCCTCGCCCGAGGTCATCAGGATGCGCAGCCCGGGATGGGCAAGGCGCGCGAGACGCGCCAGCTCCGTGCCGTTCATGCCGCCCGGCAGATTGATATCGGTAAACAGCACGTCGGGCTGGCCTTGCTTGAGCCACTCGCTGGCCAGTTCGCCGCTGGCCATCGCATGCACGAGATGGCCTTCCGACTCCAACAGCACGCTGGCAATGGTGCGGATTCCGTCATCGTCTTCGACGAGCAGGATGGTCAGGACGTGATCGGGGTTCATGGAGTCGCTTGCTGGACAAAAGGCCGTAACCGATCTGTCTAAAGGCGGGAACGTCAACAGCGTGTCAAATTTCCATACACACGGAAGTTTTCCTCGACGCCTATTCCCAAGCTACGCATGATCCCTGATGATGAATGAATTGAATGGGGAGACTGCCTTATGTCGATACTCAAGCCGGCAACCATCGACGCGATCAAGCACCACCAATCCGCCTTGCTGGACGGTTGGATCGCGAACCTGCAGCAGGGTGGCTCGCTGTCGGACAACCGCATCAGCCGCGACGACGTGAGCCGCCAGGCAAAGGAGTTTCTTGCCTTGCTGGTGAGCGCCTCGGTCGCCGGTGATGTGGCCGACCTGGCCAGGACTGAATGGTCCGAGTCGCGCCAATTCCTCGAAACGCTGTCGCGCAGCCGCGCGATGCAGGGTTTCGATTCGCATCACACGGCGCACTTCATCTTTTCGTTGAAGCGCCCTCTGTTCGATCTGCTGCAGAAGACTTATGCGAGCGATCCCATGGCGCTGTCGGCCGAGCTGTGGGCCATCTCCGAGCTGCTCGACACCCTGGGCATGCACACCATACGCGCCTTCCAGAAGTCGCGCGAAGAAGTGATCAGGCGCCAGCAAGAGGAGCTGCTCGAGCTTTCCACGCCGGTGGTCAAGCTGTGGGACGGGGTGCTGGCCTTGCCGATGATCGGTACGCTCGATTCGCAGCGCACGCAGGTGGTGATGGAATCGCTGCTGCAACGTATCGTGGAAACCGGTTCGGATATCGCCATCATCGACATCACCGGCGTGCCCACGGTCGATACGCTGGTGGCCCAGCACCTGTTGAAGACGGTGACGGCGATCCGGCTGATGGGCGCCGATTGCATCATCAGCGGCATCCGGCCACAGATCGCGCAGACCATCGTGCACCTGGGTCTTGACCTGGGAGGCATCGTGACGAAGGCCAACCTGGCCGACGCGCTGGCACTGGCGCTCAAGCGCTCGGGCCTGAGCGTGACGCGGGCCGAGTAAGCTCATGGATCGCATTCCCATCTTGCGCATGGGCAGCTTTCTACTGGTCACCATCCAGGTGGACATGCATGACCAGCTCGCCATGACCTTGCAGGACGACTTGTCCGCCAAGATCAGCGAAACCTCCGCCAAAGGGGTGCTGATCGATATCTCCGCGCTCGACGTGGTCGATTCCTTCATTGGCCGGATGATCGGCATGATCTCGGGCCTGTCGCGCATCATGGATGCCGAAACCGTAGTGGTCGGCATGCAGCCGGCCGTGGCCATCACCCTGGTGGAACTGGGGCTCACCTTGTCCGGCGTGAGCACGGCGCTCGATGTCGAGCGCGGCATGAAACTGCTGCGCGAGCGCGTGCAGTCCCAATGAGCACGCCGCGCAGTGGAACCTACGCCATCCGCTCCGAGCAGGACGTCGTGCTTGGCCGCCAGGCCGTGCGCAAGCTGGCGCAGGAGTGCGGCCTGCGCCTGGTGGATCAGACCAAGCTGGTGACCGCGGTGAGCGAGTTGGCACGCAACGCCGTCATTTACGGCGGTGGCGGCGACATGGATTGGACGATCGTCGAAGAGGGCGCGCGCAAGGGAGTGCAGCTGGTTTTTCGCGACACCGGCCCGGGCATTGCCGATCTGAAGCAGGCCATGACCGATGGCTGGACCTCCGGCACCGGTCTGGGACTGGGACTGGCCGGCGCCAAGCGGCTGGTCGATCAATTCGAAATCCAGAGCGCGCCAGGGCAGGGTACGCGCGTCACCATCACCAAATGGAACTGACGCTGCCCGGGTCGCTGGGCGCGGCCATCGTGATCGATGAAATCACGCAGGTCGGTCAGGCACGCCGCTGCGCGCAGCAGTTGGCCGACGAAGCGGGCTTCGACGATGCCGATGGTGGACGTGTCGCGCTGGTGGCGACCGAGCTGGCCACCAATGTCATCAAGCATGGCGGTGGCGGCGTGATCTACCTGCGGGAAATCCCCGGGAGGCGCACGCGCGGCGTCGAGATCATTGCCGTGGATCGCGGCCCTGGCTTCAGTCTTGCCAATTGCCTGCCCGATGGATTTTCCACCGGGGGCACCCAGGGTATCGGGCTCGGTGCGGTGGTACGCCAGTCGCAGGTGATGGATGTCTATGCCGACAGCCGTGGTTCGGTGGTGCTGGCCCGTTTCTATCCGCGCCAGCAGGCCGATGAAGACCTGCGTTTCGGCGTGAGCCAGACGGCGCTGCACGGTGAAACGCTTTGCGGCGACGGCTGGGCGCTGGCGAACAAGGACACCACGTGGTCGTTCCTGATGGTGGATGGGCTGGGGCATGGCGAGGCGGCGTCGATGGCGGCAGCGGCCGCCGTCCAGGCCTTTGTCGCACAGCCACTGGGCGAACCCGCCGCGCTGATGGTGGACCTGCACCAGGCCATGATGGGTACCCGCGGAGGCGCCGTGGCGCTGGCGCGGGTGGATACTGCCCAGGGCACGCTGCGCTTTGCCGGCATCGGCAACATTGCCGCGTCCTTGATTACGATGGAGTCCGCGCGTGGCCTGGCCTCGCATCCGGGTATCGTCGGCGCGCAGTTCCGGCGCGCCCAGGCCTTCGATTTCGGCGATATCATCGGGCAGCTGCTGATCATGCATAGCGATGGCCTGCAGTCGCGTTGGCGCATGGCCGATTATCCGGGCCTGTTGCAGCGGCACCCGGCGGTGATCGCCGCGGTACTGCATCGCGACTTCAGCCGGGGTCGCGACGACGCCACCGTGATGGTGATAGCCCTGGAGCGGCCGCATGTCTGAATCCATCAAGCCCGGGTCTCCGGCCTCCGAGAGAGAGGAGCTGGAGCGGCTGCGCGAGGAGTCGGCCGCGCTGCGCGCCGAGCTGGAGGAAACCAACCAGGGCGTGGTCGCGCTTTACGCCGAGCTGGACAAGCAGGCCGAGCAGTTGCGCGAAGCCTCCGAGCTGAAGAGCCGCTTCCTGTCCTATATGAGCCACGAATTCCGTACGCCGCTGGGCTCGATCCTGAGCATTGCGCGCATCATGACCGACGAAATGGATGGGGCGCTCTCGGAAGAACAGCACCGGCAGGTCAGGTACATCTCCAACGCCGCGCGCGAACTGAGCGACATGGTCGACGACTTGCTGGACCTGGCCAAGATCGAGGCGGGGCGTATCACCATTTCGCCGGCCTGGTTCGACATGGTGGATTTGTTCTCCGCGCTGCGCGGTACCTTCCGCCCGATCACCGAGATGACCGATGCCGACCTCATCTTCGAAGATCCAGAAGGCATGCCCAGGCTTTACACCGACGATCGCAAGGTGGCGCAGATCCTGCGTAATTACATTTCCAATGCCTTGAAGTTCACGCCGCGCGGCACGGTGAAAGTATCGGCCCACCTGCAGGATGACGGCACCGTGTGCTTTGCCGTGCGCGATACGGGCATCGGCATCCCCGAGGACCTGCAGCAGGATCTGTTCAAGGATTTCAGCCAGCTGGAATCGCCGCTGCAGAAGCGCCTGCGCGGTACCGGCCTGGGCCTGGCGCTATGCAAGCGCTATGCGGAATTGCTGGGTGGCCATGTCGGCATGGAGAGCAAGCCGGGCGAGGGTTCGGTGTTCTTTGTGGTTCTTCCGCGTACGCTGCCGGAGGCTGCTGTCGATGCCACGCCATAACCCGCTGCTGATCGTCGACGACAACGCCGCCACGCGCTACGCGATGCGGCGTGTGCTCGAACGCCATGGCTACCCCGTGATGGAAGCGGGCACGGGCTCGGAAGGTCTTGCCTTGATGGCGCAGAACGCGTTCGCCGCCTTGATCCTGGATGTGAATCTTCCCGATATCAGCGGTTTCGACATCGTGCGCCATCTGCGCAGCCAGGCGACCACGCGCCTGCTGCCGGTGATCCACGTGTCGGCGGCGTCGATCGAAACCAACGATCTGATCACCGGGCTGGATGCGGGCGCCGATGCCTATCTGATCCATCCGGTGGACCCCGACGTGCTGCTGGCGACGCTGCGCACCTTGCTGCGCGTACGCATTGCCGAAGACGCATTGCTGGAGAGTGAGGCCCGCTTCCGCGAGATCTTTACCAGCGCCATCGCGCCGATTGCGGTAATGGACTCGGGCCTGGTGGTGCATGAGGCGAACGAAGCCTTCATGCGTTTATTGGATGGTGCGGTGGATGAAGGCAAGCTGCCCACCGCGTTCGAGCTCAATCAGGACGACGCCCTGGAGCAATTGCGTACGCATCTGTCCGAGCGCAAGCGTTGGCGCGGCACGTTCTCCATGCGCATTCGCGGCGTCCCGCGTTATATCGAGTGGCGTATCGCGCCCTATCGCGCGCCGGATCTTGGCCTGGTCTTCGTCGAGGACGTCACCGAGCAGTGGCGGCGCGAGCAACGCCACGTGGCAGCCCTGGCCTCGGTCAACACCAAGCTGGCCCAGGAAATCGCCGAGCGCGAACGCACGGAGTCGCAGCTGCACCAGGCCATGAAGATGGATGCGCTGGGCAAACTGACCGGCGGCATCGCGCACGACTTCAACAACCTGCTCACCACCATCATCACCGGCATCGACCTGATGAGCCGCCATGTCGCCGAGGGGCGCGTGGAAGGCGTGCAGCGCTTTGCCGACATGGCGCTGGGTTCGGCGCGCCGCGCCGTGTCGCTGACGCATCGCCTGCTGGCCTTTGCGCGCCAGCAGCCGCTCGATCCCAAGCCGGTGGACATCAATCACCTGGTGCGTTCGCTGGGCGACCTGTTGCGCCGGACCATCGGCGAGCATATCGAACTGCGCTTCGACCTGATGGACGGCACCGGCATCGCCAAGGTCGATGCGAACCAGCTGGAGAACGCCATCATCAACCTGGTGATCAATGCGCGCGACGCCATGCCCAATGGCGGCGAGATACGCGTGCTGACCTCCACCGTCAGCCTGCAAGGCGATGGCGAGTTGCCCGATGGCGACTACGTGCAGGTGGCCGTGATCGACAACGGCACCGGCATCGAGCCCGACGTGCTGGAGCGCGTGTTCGAGCCGTTCTTCTCGACCAAGCCGATCGGCAAGGGCACGGGCCTGGGGCTGTCGATGATCTACGGATTCTCGCGCCAGTCGGGCGGACGCGTGGCCATCTGCAGCCAGAAGGGCGTGGGCACCGAAGTGCGGCTCACCCTGCCACGAGGGCAATTGCAGGTGGAGGAAGAAGTCGATGCCGCGACCGACTGGCCGCAGGGGCAGGGCGAAAGCATCCTCATCGTGGAAGACAACACCTCGCTGCGTGCGCTGGCACGCGAGCTGCTGTCCGATGCGGGTTATCACTGTACCGAGGCTGAGGATGTGGATGCCGCGCTGCGCGCCTTGCGTGGCGATGCGGCGATCCACCTGCTGCTGACCGATGTCGGCCTGCCGGGCATGAATGGCCGGCAGCTTGCGGAAGCGGCGCGGGCGTGGCGACCGGCCTTGCCGATCCTCTTCATGACCGGCTATGCCGAGCGTGCGTTGACCGGCGAAGAGTTGCTCGACGAAGGCATGGATATCCTGATCAAGCCCTTTGAGATCGATCAGCTGCTGACCAAGGTGCGCGGGATGCTCAACTGAGCGGGCCCACTGGAGCGTGAATGCGCACGTGCTGCGCATGCGTCCTTGCCGCTCTTCTAACAAGTGGCGCATGCAGCTGAAGACGGGTTCACGGGAACGGTGTGCTTTCTTCTATTTTCACAGGATGGGCACCGCTCGATTCCTAAAAACGTCCTGTCGCAATTCGGCGGCGCTGGAGGATGTTATGGATAAGAATCGCGTTGAAGGCACCAAGCATGAAGTGAAGGGCGCTATCAAAGAAGGCGTCGGCAAGGTCACCAACAATCCCGCCAAAGAAGCCGCAGGCAACATCGAAAAGAATGCTGGCAAGATCCAGAAGGAAATCGGCAAAGAGCACGATCGCCAGCGCGACTTCGACAAGCACCACTAACTAGTACGCTCCAACAGGGAGGGCGGCGCTCGGCCGGGCGCCGCTACTCTTTAGTTAGCCCGGACTGATTTCCCTGAGCACGTCGGCGCAGCGCACACTCTCGCTGGCCATGCGCAGCAGCAGCGCGCGCAGATGCTCATCGTCGCGTCCGCACGGGGTATCCAGCGCCAGATCCGTCAGCAGCACGATATTGCTGAGGATATTGTTGGCGCGGTGCACGGCGTCCATCGCCGCACTGGACGCTCCGTTGTCCCCGCCCAGTATCTGCCAGCACAGCAGCGGCCACATCAGCAGGCGAATTTCCGTCAGCAGGGCGATCGTATCGGTGACATCGACGTCCTCGTGGGTGAAGTAGACGCCCAGCGAGCCGAATTTCATCGGACCCTGCTGCAGGGCCACGGTGGCGCCACCGGCAATGCCCAGGTGGGCAAGCCAGGGATCGCGACTGAGCATGCTGCGTTCGAGCGCGACCGGCGAGGGCGCGCCGAACACCTGTTCGATGGTGCTGCCGCCGAGCGGATAGAGATCGCGCGAGAGGGATTGAGCACTAGGGCCATAGGACGACGCCAGCGAGCCATGCGTGCCCGCGCCGTTGAGGCGCAATACCAGGCAGACGTCGGCGCCCACTTGTTGACCGATGGTGGCGAGCAGCCACTGCATGGCCTCCGTCGCCGAGGGTCGGCCGAAGGCTTCGCCGATCCAGCCGGGGATGGCGCTGCTGAAGCTCGACGGCGATGTATTCATGGCTTGCCTGCAGTCACCTTGGTCGGTGACGGAGAAATCAATCAGTGAGCTGCCGCGTGACCGGGTATCCGAACCCTCGGTCCAGCTCACCAGCGTAGGCGTGCCCGCGCACGTGAGGCCCGCTCGCCCAGGTGGACGCCGGTCCACGCCACGCCGAACGCCAGCGGCAACACCGCCAGACGCAGTGCGGGCGATACCAGTCCGCTTCCGGCAAGCAGCACGCACGCCAGCACCAGCAGCAGATCCGCCCCCAGGCGCCTGCGCCGGCAATCGGCAACCTTCCTGAGGTAAATGGCCATGGCCTCGTCAAACGCCGCCCGTTCCCCCAGCGAGGTGACACTGCGTTCACGCGTGGCCATCATGCGCATTCGATTTCCCCCAGCCTGGCGCCAACGTGGCGCGTGAAGGCATGGTAGCGGCAGGGAAGGTGATGACCGTATCAAGAAATCGTGTGAATGGAATTGAGCTCCCGGCACTCCACAAAGACTGCATTGACAGCACCTGGCGTATAGGCAAAATCGCCGGATCAACGTTATGAAACGGTGACGCTGCCGGCACGCCGGCAGCGCGCCTTCGTCGCGTGGCGGGGGAAACGGCGATGGTGTCCCAAGGGGTTTCGATGGTATCGGTAACCATGCGCTCACGCATGCGGCGGGGCATCGTTGGCGGCTTCGCGCTGCTGGGCGTGGCCTGCGTGTTGATCGTGTTTGCCGTGGCCTCGAGTTTTCGGGCCGAACGGTGGGTGGAGCATTCGCTGGAGTTGCAGCAGAGTACCTGGGAGCTTTTCAGTCTCGTGCAGGACGCTGAAACGGGACAGCGCGGTTATCTGCTCACGGGCGATCGCTCCTACCTCCAGCCTTTCCTTGAGGCCAAGGCGCAGCTGCCGGAGCGTGAGGACCAGCTGCGCCGCATGGTGGCGCTGAGCCCCGAGCGGGCCGCCCAGCAGAATCAGCTGTTCGATCTCATCACCGCGAAGATGGATGAGCTTGGCCGCACCGTGCAATTGCGCGACAACGGCCAGCTGGATGAAGCCGGGGCGCTGGTCAAGGGCGACACCGGTCGCCAGTTGATGGTGCAGATACGCAGCGTCGTCACCGGCATGGACCGGGGCGAGCAGGCGGTGCTGCGCAAACGCACCTCCGCCATGGATACGCAGCGCCTGCTGCTGATGATCGCCATCGTGCTGGCGATCGGCCTGGCCTGCGCGCTGGCCTATATGGTGATACGCGAAGGCCGGCAGCACGCCCATGCGCTGCGTCGATCCGTGCACGCCCTGGAGCAGGAAATCCAGCAGCGCGAGGATGTCGAGGCGCAGCTGCGCCAGGCGCAGAAAATGGAAGCGATCGGCCAGCTCACCGGCGGCGTCGCCCATGACTTCAACAATATGCTGGCCATCATCATCGGCAATCTCGAATTGCTGATACGGCGGCTGCCGGCCGAGGATGCCCGGCTGCAGGGGCCGGCCAACAGCGCGCTCAATGGCGCGATGATGGCGGGCGAGCTGACCAAGCAGCTGCTTGCCTTCTCCCGCCAGCAGGCGCTGCAGCCCAAGCCCACCGACATCAACCAGTGCATCCGCGACATGTCCGCGCTGCTGCGCCGGTCGCTGGGCGAAAACATCCAGATCGAAACCGTGCAGGCCGGTGGCCTGTGGCCGGCGTTCGTGGATCGCGCGCAGCTGGAAAGCGCCATCGTCAATCTGGCGGTCAACAGCCGCGACGCCATGGGCGGCTCGGGCAAGCTCACCATCGAGACGGCAAATACCGTGCTCGATCGCACCTACGCCAAGCAGCACCTTGAAGTGACCGCCGGCCAGTACGTGATGGTGGCGGTCACCGACACTGGTGGCGGCATGAGCGCGGAGGTCATGCAGAAGGCCTTCGACCCGTTCTTCAGCACCAAGGAGCTGGGCAAGGGCACCGGCCTTGGCCTGAGCCAGGTGCATGGCTTCGTCAAGCAGTCGCACGGGCACATCAAGATCTACAGCGAGATCGGCGTCGGCACGACGGTGAAGATCTATCTGCCGCGCGATTTCTCCGAGGCGCTGGACGAGACCGTCGCACCTCATCGCGAGGAGGCCATGCTGTCGCAGCACAAGGTGCTGGTGGTCGAGGATGATCAGGATGTGCGCCTGTTCGTGGTCAATGCGCTGCGCGAGATCGGCTATATCGCGCTGGAGGCCGGCGGCGCCGAGGCGGCGCTGGTGCTGCTCGATGAGCATCCCGACATCAGCGTGCTGCTGACCGACGTGGTGATGCCCGTCACCAACGGCCGCCAGCTGGCGAGCAAGGCCCGGCAGCGCTATCCCGAGCTGATCGTGGTGTTCATGACCGGCTATACGCGCAACGCGATCGTCCACAACGGCATCCTCGATCCCGGCGTGCGGCTGATCAGCAAGCCGTTCACCATGGTGGAGCTCGCGCGCGAGATGCTGGCGGCGATCAAGGACGGCAGCAGCGAGCACGCCTGACGGGCGAACTCCCGCGCGGTGATTTCACGCGTGGCTCACCGCGGGCTCACGCGACAGGGCTTTTGCTCAGGCTTCGTCCTTCGAGGAGTCCTGCCATGGCCCGCCCCATCTGGACTGGAACGCTGTCGTTCGGCCTGTTGAACGTGCCGGTATCGGTGATGCCGGCGGAGCGGCGCGTCGACCTGCATTTTCGCATGCTCGACAGCCGCAGCAACACGCCCATCCGCTACGAGCGCGTCAACGCCGATACCGGCGAGGAAGTGCCGTGGAAGGACATCGTCAAGGCCTACGAATACAAAAAAGGCAGCTACGTGGTGCTGCGGCCGGAGGATATCAAATCCGCCTCGCCGGAAGGCCGCGAGGCGGTGGAAGTGGAGGCCTTTGTGGATGCGGCGGCGGTGGGGCCCGAGTACTACGAGAAGCCCTATGTGCTGGTGCCCGGCAAGAAAGCCGAAAAGGGTTACGTGCTGCTGCGTGAAACGCTGCGGCGCACCGGCAAGATCGGCATCGCACGCGTGGTGATCCGTACACGCGGCTATCTCTCCGCCGTGATCCCCAAGGACGACAGCCTGCTGCTGGTGCTGCTGCGCTATCCGCAGGAGCTGGTGGACGTGGACGATTACGCGCTGCCCTCGGGCAAGACGGCCAGTTATCGCATCACCGCCAAGGAACTGCAGATGGCCGAACAACTGGTCGATTCCATGTCGGGAAAGTGGGAGCCGGGTGACTTCCGGGATGAATTCCGCGACCGCCTGCACAAGGTGATTGAGAAACGCATGAAGTCCAAGGGCGTGGTGACGCCGGTGGAAGACGAGGCGGCAGCGCCGGAAAACGCCAGCACCAACGTGGTGGATTTCATGTCACTGCTGCAGAAGAGCCTGGCCAGCAAGAAACGCACGCCGGCCAAGAAGGCGGCTACACGCGGCAAGGCCAAGGAGGCCACCGCGCCCCGCAAGCGAGTGGCCAAGAAG
Organism: Dyella japonica DSM 16301; assembly: GCF_001010355.1. Taxonomy (GTDB): domain Bacteria; phylum Pseudomonadota; class Gammaproteobacteria; order Xanthomonadales; family Rhodanobacteraceae; genus Dyella; species Dyella japonica. The sequence goes on from NZ_JPLA01000013.1 coordinate 136,503, forward strand.
ACAGCCAAGAAAGCGCCCGCCCGCAAGCGCGCGGCACGATCGACGGCCTGAGCCTGCAGGCCGATTCATCCACTCACGAGGATTTGGGTTTCTGTCGAGGGTTGTTTTGCGGCTCGTGCGGCGTGTTCTCGTCGGGCATGCTCTTGCCCTTGGACGGCGTGGGTTGCGGTTCGGGATAGCCCGACGTGCCCGGCGGTTGATGATGCGGGTCCTGCTCTTTCTTGCGCGTGCTCATGGCCGAGGCCTCTGCATGGAATGCCTCGAGGCTGTCGCCTGGCGCTTCAAGGCGGCGTCGCGTCCACGTTAGTGCGGCGTTGCTGATTCAGCGTGACGCTCAGTCGCCCTTGCGGGTCCTGAATGCCAGGCTGATGCGCGGACCCAGCGGATGGGTCTGCTTGGGAATGCCGTGGTCGTAATGCAACTGGGTTTCCCAGCTCATCAGCAACAGGCTGCCGGCCGCCAGATCCAGGTCCAAACGCCGGGGCGGCGCATGCTTCTTGCTGCGGATATGCATGCGGCGCGTCTCGCCGAGTGAGATCAGCGCGATCGGATGCCCTTCCTGCAAATCGCCCAGGCGATCGTTGTGCATGGCGACGCTGTCGTGTTCATCGCGATAGAGATTGAGGCCGATGCTGTTGAAGTGTTCGCCGGTGCTGGCGCAAACCTGCTCCAGTGCGCTGCGCAAGGGTTCCGGCAGATCGGCGTCCTCGGCGGCGAAATGCGCGGTCAGACGCGGCACGTCGAGCTCACGTTCGTACATCATGCGACGCTGTTGCCGCCAGATCGGACTGTCCAGCAACTGTGCATGCCATTGCGACGCCTGCTCGGCGGGGATGAGGTTTTCCTCATAGACGATCCGTCCGCTGGCGTCGTCCAGCAGGATCAGGGGGCCTTGGGCAAACAGCGAAAATTGCGTCACGGGTGGGCAGGGCGTAGGGCTTGGGATCGGCCTGAAGATGGGGGCGATCAGGCTGAAATCGAGAGGGCCGTCCGGCCCTCAAAAGGCTCCGTCTTCCGTGGGTGGCTTGGTCTGCTGGCTCGGCCATGCGCCGCCTTCGTCCGGGTCGTCGGTATCGAGGAAGGCTTCGGGCAGGTCGAAGGCGTCGACTTGCGCGGCGTATTTCTGCAGCAGGGACTGTGCGCCGGTCGCGGCGTGCAGCGTGGCGAGCTCCTGCGCATAGGCAATCGGGAAAATGCATGGCAGGCGCAGCGTGCGCTGCCGGCCACAGGCGAGGATGCGGTCCGGTTTGGCGGCGTGCGCGGCGAGCATTTTTTCCATATGGCCGACGCGGATCGAGGCCTGGTTGGCCAGCAGCACCATCAACGCACGCAGCGGCTGTGCGCTGGCCAGCAACGCTTTCACGCCCTCGGCCAGCGAGCTGCCTGCGCCATCGGCCGATGCCGGGTTTTCGACCGGGACGATATCCAGATTGTTGAGGCAGTCGATCACGCCGTCGCCTTGCGCACCAACCACGACCACCACGGGCTGCAGGCGCGCGGCCAGCGCATCGCGCGCGACGCGCCGCACGGTGGGCTCGCCATCGATGGCGATCACCTGCCTGAGTGCAGCAAGTCGGCTGGCGCTGTCGGCTGCCAGGATGATGCCGCCCACGCGCAGCTGGCGATGGTTCATGGCGCTGTTCATGTGCAGAGTCAGCGACGGATCGTGTGGAGATTGTGTCAACGCCGCAGTGACCTGGTCGACGACCGATGCCGCGGCGTGTACGAATCAGACGCGTCGATGGGGCCATGCGCCGTTCAATGTCATAGACTGGGCGTGAACCCACTACGCAGGTATATCGATGGCTATTGATCTAAAGAACCTTACGCCCAAAGAACTGCAGGCTCTCATTGCCAACGCGAGCGCCCATATGCAGGAGGCACGGGTGGCCCACGTGCGGGCCATCAAGGAAAAGATCGATGCCCTGTTGAGCCATGCGGGCCTGAGCCTGGACGATATCTATCCCTCGCGCGGCAAGAAGGTCGCGGGCAAGAAGGGCAAGACCGGCTCGGTGGCGCCGAAGTATCGCGACCCGTCCGATCCGTCGGTAACCTGGTCCGGACGCGGACGCCAGCCGATCTGGTTCGTGCAGGCGCTCAAGCGTCGCGGCGTGACGGAAGCGGATCTGCTGATCGACGGTGGCGCCGCCAAGGCCGCCCAGCCCAAACGCGCGAAGGCCGCGAAAAAGACCGCGAAAAAGGCGGTCAAGCGCGCGGTGCGCAAGACGGCTGGCCGGAAGAAAGCCTAAGACGGACTGAACGCGTTGCGGTGGTCGTCGGCCTGACGGCCACCGCCGCGCGATGCCTGCTCAGGTCAGCATGACCGCGAGCGCAAACGTGATGGCCCAGAGCGCGAGCTGCAGGGCCAGCGTGGGCAGGATCTGCCGGACGCGTCGACTTCCGGGCGCGGCAAACCAGAACATGATGGGAATCTGCCCGAACATCAGCAGCTGGGCGATGTGATCGGCCAGGTCGTTGACGTGGTGCGCGTGCAGGCCGTACCTCAGCAGCTCGGACGCGATCATCAGCAAGACCGCGAGCGACATCAGCAGCGGCACGGCGCCATCCCATGCGCGCAACGGCTCAATGGCTGTGTGTTTGCTGGCCATGGCAAGACTCTCTAAGCCGATACGACGCGACCATGCCCGCCCCATGTGGCAGGCGCATGACCGAGCAAGGGCGCGCCGCGCGCCAGCCCATGCGGGTTCTCCTCGAATACGGAACTTTCGCTCCGGTGGGCGTAAGCTCCGGCAACTGCGGGCACCGTCGACGCGCGCCAGAACCCGCCCGACGCGCGTCCAGGCGGCCCCACCGGACCAGGCTCATGCACCTTGGGCGACCGCTTTCGGTTTCCCGCCACGACAGGGGCATAGACGCCTGACGCATCGAAAGAACGTGTAGTGGGTTCATCCTCCCAAGGAGAGAGCGCATGTCAACCGAAGCAAAGTGCCCCTTCATCCATGCCGCCGGTGGCGGTACGACGAACCGGGACTGGTGGCCCAAGCAATTGCGAGTGGACTTGCTTGCACAGCACTCGAGCAAATCCAATCCGCTCGATCAAGGCTTCAATTACGCCGAGGCATTCAAGAAGCTCGACCTGCCCGCGGTGAAGAAGGACCTGACCGCACTGATGACCGATTCGCAGGACTGGTGGCCCGCCGACTTCGGCCACTACGGCCCGCTGTTCATCCGCATGGCCTGGCATAGCGCCGGCACCTACCGCATCGGCGATGGCCGCGGCGGTGGCGGGCGCGGACAGCAACGTTTTGCGCCACTCAATAGCTGGCCCGACAACGTGAGCCTGGACAAGGCACGCCGCCTGTTGTGGCCGATCAAGCAGAAGTACGGCCAGAGCATTTCCTGGGCGGATCTGATGATCCTCGCCGGCAACGTCGCGCTGGAGTCGATGGGCTTCAAGACTTTCGGTTTCGCCGGCGGACGCGAGGACACCTGGGAACCCGACCAGGACGTCTACTGGGGCAATGAGAAGACCTGGCTGGGCGGCGACATCCGCTACGGCAAGGGCACGCCCGGCAACGAGAAGGAAGGCGTGCTGGTGGCCGAGCCGGAATTGCATGGCAGCGAGACCAGCCGCACCGACGGCGGACGCAATCTCGAAAACCCGCTGGCCGCCGTGCAGATGGGCCTGATCTATGTGAATCCGGAAGGCCCGGACGGCAATCCCGATCCGGCCGCTGCCGGTCACGACATCCGCGATACGTTCGGCCGCATGGCGATGAACGACGAGGAGACGGTGGCGCTGATCGCGGGTGGCCACACCTTCGGCAAGACGCATGGTGCCGGTCCCGCCGATCATGTGGGCCCCGAACCCGAGGGCGCCGATCTGGAGCATATGGGCCTGGGTTGGGTCAGCACGTTCGGCAGCGGCAAGGGTGCCGACACCATCACCAGCGGCCTGGAAGTGACCTGGACCAGCACGCCCACGCGCTGGAGCAACAACTTCTTCTGGAACCTGTTCGGTTTCGAATGGGAGCTCACCAAGAGCCCGGCCGGCGCCAACCAGTGGCAGCCGAAGAATGGTGCCGGCGCCGGCACCGTGCCGCATGCGCACGACAAGGACAAACGCATCGCGCCATCGATGCTCACCACCGACATCGCGCTGCGCGTGGATCCGGCGTACGAGAAAATCTCGCGGCGCTTCATGGAGAATCCGGACCAGTTCGCCGACGCGTTCGCCCGCGCCTGGTTCAAGCTCACCCATCGCGACATGGGGCCGCGCGCCCGTTATCTCGGGCCCGAAGTGCCCAAGGAAGAACTGATCTGGCAGGATCCGATTCCCGCCGTCGACCATCCGTTGGTGGACGAGAAGGACATCGCGTCGCTCAAGCAGAAGCTGCAGTCGTCCGGACTTTCCGTCGCGCAGCTGGTACAGACGGCGTGGGCTTCGGCATCGACGTTCCGCGGTTCGGACAAGCGTGGCGGCGCCAATGGCGCACGCATTCGCCTCGCGCCGCAGAAGGACTGGCCGGTCAACCAGCCCGAAGAATTGGCCAAGGTGCTGAAGGTGCTGGAAGGCATCCGCGACGACTTCAACAAGAGCCAGTCTGGCGGCAAGAAGATCTCGCTGGCCGACCTGATCGTACTCGCCGGCAGCGCCGGCATCGAACAGGCGGCGAAAAACGCGGGACATCCGCTCAACGTGCCGTTCTCGCCAGGCCGCATGGACGCGACGCAGGAACAGACCGAAGTCGAGTCGGTGGCCATGCTCGAGCCCGTGGCCGATGGCTTCCGCAACTTCCTCAAGGGCAAGTACAGCATCCCGGCCGAGCAGCTGCTGATCGACAAGGCCCAGCTGCTGACGCTGACCGCGCCGGAGATGACCGCTTTGATCGGTGGTTTGCGCGTACTCAACGTGCACACCGGCAAGGACGCCCATGGCGTACTCACCGACCAGCCCGAAACGCTCAGCAACGACTACTTCCGCAACCTGCTCGACATGGGCGTGGAATGGTCGTCGACCTCGCACGATGTGTTCGAGGGGCGCGAGCGCAAGAGCGGCAAGGTGAAGTGGAAGGCCAGTCGCGTCGATCTGATCTTCGGCGCGCATGCCCAGCTGCGTGCGCTGTCGGAAGTCTATGCGGCACAGGACGGCAAGGAGAAGTTCCTGCGCGACTTCGTGGCGGCCTGGGTCAAGGTGATGAACCTGGACCGTTTCGATCTCGCTGCCTGATCGATGCCGCGCCACGCCGGGTGTTCCCCGGCGTGGCGTTGGCTTATGGCGCAGCAGGCGCCGGCGGTGTCGCTGCGGCCACCGGTGGTATCAAGCGACCCCGGGCAAGCAGGTTCAGTGTCGCCACGGACATCACCAGGATGATCAGGTTCGCGATGACGAACAGATAGGGTGCGAGCAGCGCGAGCGGCCCGGTTTCCCCGCGTTCGATCAGGCGCAGCGGCGCGGCCGCAAGGGCCGTGACGCCGAAGGTGAAGGCCCAGTAGCCGGCCGAAAACGGCTGCGCGCGGATCCACGGCAGCAGGCGGAGCAGGATCAGGGCTTGCAGCAAGCCATAGCCGAGCATCGCATGCACGAACAGGTCCGGCGGGCCGCTGCTCAGGCTCAGATACGCGATGGCGCCCACGGTCGGCGGCGCCAGCTGGATGCCCAAGGTGGGACGAATCGGCAGCGGTAATGCATCGGCGGTGTAGAGCCGGTGGATCAGCACCGATTCGATCGCCAGCCAGGAAAACAGGCCCGCACCGAAGGCAAGCTCACCCCATTGTGGATAGCCCAGGGTGGACGCGATCGCCGCGGTGACGAAGGAGCCTGCCACCGTGGGCAGATAGAGCACGGCTGTGGTGTGGCTCGTGTCGCGTCCGCCTTGCCAGAGTCCGCCGGTACGCCATGCGGCGAATGCGATCGTATAGACCACGCCCAGCACGAACAGGCCAAGCGCGAAGCCGCGCGAATAGGGCAGGGCAGCGCCCGCCACCAGCATACCGGTGACTCCGATCAGGCCGACGAAACAGCATTGGATGGGGTGGCCCAACTCGCCCTTGGCGTGCTGGCTGGCGTAAATCCATTTGGCCACATAGAAGGCCACCAGGGTGATCCATACCAGGGCGGCCAGTAGCAGCAGCGACTCGCCAACCACGGCCGGCAACTGCCATACCCGATGGGCGACGCGCCAGGCATTACCCAGTCCGGCCAGGCCAAGCACGATGCCGAAGAAGCTTGCGGGAACCAGCGGGAGCTGCAGACGTGTCATGTCGGGGCGCTCGTTGGATGGGCTTGCAGGATAGCGCTGCGCGCGTCGAGCGAAACGCCCGACTGCTCCGCCCTTAACTTGTATATGACACTAATCATATAACAATCTGGATACCAGAAACTCGATTACGGACCCACCATGCTCACCGCCGACCCCGTCGTTATCGTCGCCGCCGCCCGTACGCCGCTGGGGCGTTTCCAGGGAGCTTTATCCGGTCTTGCCGGTCATGCGCTGGGCAGCATCGCCATGCGCGCCGCCATCTCCCGTTCGGGCGTTGCGCCAGACATCATTGACGAAGTGCTGATGGGTTGCGTGCTGCCGGCCGGGCAGCGGCAGGCGCCGGCGCGCCAGGCAGCCTGGGGTGCGGGCCTGCCGCGCGAGGTAGGCGCCACCACCATCAACAAGGTCTGCGGCTCGGGCATGAAGGCGGCCATGCTGGCGCACGACCTGCTCGCTGCCGGCTCGGCGCGGGTGGTCATGGCCGGCGGCATGGAGTCGATGACGAACGCGCCCTACCTGCTGTCCAAGGCCAGGGGCGGCTATCGCGTCGGTCACGAGCAGATCTTCGACCACATGATGCTCGATGGTCTGGAGGACGCCTATGAGCAGGGCCGTCCGATGGGCGACTTCGGCGAAATGGCCGCCGAGCGCTACGGCTTCGATCGCGCCGCCCAGGATGCCTGGGCCATCGAGACCCTGCAGCGCGCGCAGGCCGCGGCACGCGAGCAGGCCTTTGCCGATGAAATCGCGCCGATCGAACTGCACGACCGCACGGGTACCAGCGTGTTCCAGGACGACGAACACCCACAGCGTGTCTCCGTCGAAAAGATTCCCGCCTTGAAGCCCGCCTTTCGGGAAAACGGCAGCATCACCGCCGCCAGTGCCTCGGCCAATGCCGATGGCGCGGCCGCCTTGCTGATGACGCGGCGTTCGATCGCCGAGCAGCAGGGTTGGCCCGTGCTGGCCATCGTGAAAGGCCACGCCACGCATTCGCACGAGCCCGCGTGGTACACCACCGCGCCGGTGCCGGCGATCCGCAAGTTGCTGGCGAGCCTGGACTGGTCGATCGACAGCGTGGACCTGTTCGAAATCAACGAAGCCTTTGCCGTGGTGCCGATGATTGCCGCCAAGGAGCTGGGCATCCCGCGCGACAAGATCAATGTCCACGGTGGCGCGTGTGCCCTGGGCCACCCGATTGGCGCCACCGGGGCGCGTTTGCTGGTGACCCTGGTGCACGCGTTGCGGCGCGCGAAGCTGCAGCGAGGGGTGGCCGCGCTCTGCATCGGCGGCGGGGAAGCCACGGCGGTGGCGCTGGAGCTGCCCGTCTGAGGCGCGTGCAGGCCGAGCGCTGGCGCGGCGTCGCGGGCGAGATGAAAACTCTTTCATCTCGAACCGTGACACGAGCGGATTGCCCCATGTTGGAGCAAGATGGCAACCTTCCCGCGCACAACGGGTACTAACCGCGGACGCTTGCGGCTTACCCGGCCAGGCTTCCCTCTCCACCACAAGGGCTCCACGCCATGAAACACGTTCTTGTCCGTTCGCTCGCCATCACCGCCCTGACCCTGGCGACGTCAGCCTTTGCAGCCGCCGGCCAGGGCGACACCGCGCCCAGCTTCAACGCTCCGGCCAGCAAGGCGGGCAAGACCATCTCCTTCTCGCTGGCCGACGCCCTGAAGACGGGTCCGGTGGTCGTCTACTTCTTCCCCTCGGCCTATACCGGCGGCTGCGATATCGAGGCGCATGAGTTTGCGCAGGAGACGGAGAAGTTCAAGGCCGCCGGTGCCACCGTGATCGGCGTCTCCGAGGACAGCATCCAGCGCCTCAATACCTTCTCCTCCGATCCCAACTACTGCGCCGGCAAGTTTGCGGTGGCTTCCGATCCCGACGGCAAGATCGCCCAGTCCTATGGCCTGAAGGTCTCCGCCGCCGATCCCAAGGCGGTCGACGTGCGCGGCGTGGCCATCGATCACGGCTTCATCGAACGCACCACCTTCGTGATCGGAAGCGACGGCAAGATCGCTGCCGTGCTTTCCTCGGAAACCGACCACCTGCATCCCAAGGATCACGTGAGCAAGTCGCTCAGCGTGGTCGAGCAGATGAAGAGCCCGAAGGCGCCGTAATCGCGACGGGTGCGCGGCGGCTGCCGCGCACCTCGCCCCGTAGGGTTTCAACCGGCCACGGCCGCAGGCGGGAAGGCGAGCCGCTTTTCCGGTGGCGCAAGCTGGCAGCGCGCGGCCATGGTCACCAGTTCGGCCAGCGAGCCTGCTTGCATCTTGCGCATCGCCTGGCCCCGATGGGCTTTCACGGTGATCTCGCTGATGCCCAGTTCCCAGGCGACCTGCTTGTTGAGCAGGCCCGCCACCACCAGCGCCATCACCTCGCGCTCGCGCCGGCTCAGTGAGGCGTAGCGATCTTCGAGCTCGCGTTGTTGGGCGGCCTGCTCAAGCGCATGCTGGCTACGCTCGATGGCGTTGGGTATCGCGCGCAAGAGCACGCCGTGGTCGAACGGCTTGGTGAGGAATTCGATCGCGCCAGCCTTCATGGCCTGGACCGTGGTGGGGACGTCGCCATGGCCGGTGATGAAGATGATAGGCAGATGACCGCATTCGACGGCTATGCGTTTCTGCAGGTCCAGTCCGCTGAGCCCTGGCAGCGCGAGATCCAGGACCAGGCAGCCGGGCAACAGCACCGGTGGGCGATTCAGGAAGTCCGCGGCCGTAGCAAACGTCTCCACCTGCCAACCCTCGAAGCGGATCAGCGCATCGAGTGATTCACGTACCGAAAGATCGTCGTCCACGATGTAGACGGTGGGCGCAGCGGGCGTGTCGCTGCCGGGTTTGGCTTGATGGTCCAACTCATTCAACCAACGCATGACGGTCTCCACGCAGAGGGCACCTTCGGTGTCCGCTTCATTGAAAGGCGGTGTTGAGTGCGGCAAGCAGCACCGACTCGCTGAATGGCTTGAACAGGCAATCGACCGCGCCGCGCTTGAGCGCCAGCGCCCGTATGGTTTCGTCGCGGCTGGCGGTGATGAAGACGATGGGGATATCGCGTCCGCTTTGGGCCAGCACCTGCTGCAATTCCAGTCCCGACATGCCCGGCATGGCCATGTCCAGAATCAGGCACCGCGCGGCGCCGATGCAGTCCGAATTGAGGAAGGCCTCCGCCGATGGGAAGGCCCGCACCGAGTAGCCAAATTCCATCAGCAGGTCGGGCAACGATTCGCGCACGGATTCGTCGTCGTCCACCACGGTGACCAGGGGGCCTGCGGTCACAGCGGCCCCGTGCTGCGCGTCGTGCTGGTGGCTGCGGCCTGTGTGGCGGGCTCGTCTTTGCTGGCGCGCGGAATGGAAAACCAGAAGCTCACGCCCGGCCCGTCGTTGGGCACGGCCCATAGCCGCCCCCGGTGGCGCTCGATGATGGACTGGCTGATCGATAGCCCGATGCCCATGCCGCCATCCTTGGTCGTATAGAACGTGTCGAACAGTTTGCTCACGCCCTTGGGGCCGAAACCTACCCCCGAGTCGCGCACCGTCAGGCGTACGCGATCGCCGGTGTCGCGCTCCGTGCGGATCACCACTTGCCGGGGACGATCGTCGACCTCGCGCATGGCTTCGGTGGCGTTCATCAGCAAATTGAGGATCACCTGCTGGAGTTGCACGCGGTCGCCCATCACCAGCGGCATGTCATCGAGCAGCTCGGCCTTCAACATCACGCGGCTGCTCTTGAGCGTGCTCTGCGACAGCGCAATGACCTCGCGGGTGGCGTCGTTCAAATTCACCCACTCGGACACCGTGGCCTTGTTGCTGAAGAGGGCGCGCACGCGCGTCATCACATCGGCCGCGCGATGGCCGTCGCGGATGGTTCGCCTGGCGGTGTCGATGGCCCCTTCGATGCACGGCGGATCGGCCGCCAGTTGCCGCAGGCAGGTGCTCGCGTTGGTGATGACGCCGGATAAGGGCTGGTTGACCTCGTGCGCGATCGATGCGGTGAGCACGCCCAGGCTGTTGATCTTGGCCATGCTCGCCAGCTCGGCGCGTAGGACACCGAGGGTTTCTTCCGAATTGCGGCGCTGGGTGACGTCCTGCACGGCGCCGAGATACTCCCGCCCATAACGGCCTCGCGTGCTGTGGGAAACGATGTGCACGTGCTTGATCGAGCCATTGGGCATCAGCAGGCGCATTTCGTAATCGTGGTCGTTGCCCGCGGTGCGCGCGTCGATCCGCTTCTCGGTAAGCAGCGGCAGGTCGTCGGGGTGAACGCGATCGGTGATCCGCTCCAGCGTGACGGCGCTGCCCTGGGCAAAACCGAAGATGCGATAGAGCTCTTCGGAGAAAACGATCTCGTCGCTGTCCAGGCACCACGAAAAACTGCCGGTAAGGCTGATGCGTTGTCCATCGGCAAGAAACGCCTCGCTGCGGCGCAGCTTTTCGTCGGCGCGCTTGCGATCGTCGATGTCGATGCTGATGCCATACCAGCGGACGATGCCGCCGTACTCGTTGCGCAGCGGATTGACGCGGAACAGGAACCAGCGGTATTCGCCGTCGCAGCGTCGCAGGCGGGTTTCGATCTCGCCGGGTTCGTGCGAGGCCAGGATAAGGCGCCAGGAGACCGTGAGATTGTCCACATCGTCCGGATGCACGGCCACCATCCAGCCCCAGCCCAGCGCCTGCTCCGCACTCAGTCCGACATAGTCGAGATAATGCTGGTTGAAGAACTCCGCCGATCCGTCGGTGCGCGCCGACCACACCAGCGCAGGAATGGTGTGGATGGTGGCGTGCAGGTTGCGTTCGGCGGTGCGCAGGGCTTCCTCGGGCCGACGCTGATCGTCGATATCGATCAGCAGATGCAGCCAGCAGGCGATCTCGCCATGCCCATCGCGCCACGGCATGCCGATAACGTTGAACCACCGATAGACGCCGTCGGAGCGCCGGTGGCGACTCTGTACGTTGTAGGTGGAGCCGCTCTCGTATGCCTTGGACTGCGCACCGAGGATGTACGGCAGATCGTCGGGATGGACGACATCGGACGGCTTGAGGCTTTTGAGTTGCGCGAAAGTCTTGCCGAAGTACTGGCGCGTGGGCTGGTTGATGCGCAGCAACTTGCCGGATCGGGTCGTGACGGCTGCCGGTACCGGCATGCTGTCCAGCGTGGCGCGCAAATCCGGCAAGCCTGCTGGCGCGGCCAGTTCGGCGCGTTTGCGCTCGTCGATGTCGGTGGTGATGCCGCACCATTGCTCCACCAGGCCGGACGCGTCGGTCAGCGGGCCCATCCGCAGCAGAAACCAGCGATAGTTTCCCTCGCAATGCCGCATTCGCACTTCGAGCTCCCCCTGGGCTCCGGTAGCCACCATGGCATCCCAGTTAGCAAGCAGCGCCGAAAGATCGTCAGGATGTATCGCCATTTGCCAGCCCTGGCCCAAGGCCTCATCGAAACCCAGTCCCGTGTACTCGCACCAGCTTGGATTGACGAAGTCCGCGCATCCGTCGGCAAGCGCCGTCCACGCAGGGACAGGGAGCGCGTCGAAGATGCGGTTCCACTCGTGTTGCACGACGGTCTTCCTCGACGTTTTATGCGCCACAGTTCCGAGCGTCGTCCATGGTACTTTGGTGTCGACGAGCGGCCGGACGCGTCGCGGCCTGTGCGCATGGTGGCCGCCGGCGCGTGACTTCAATGTCGACCCTGTCGTCCAGCAACAACGCTGGCATACGACCCTCCCAGCTCGCGCCGTCATGTGTGGAGACGATGTGACGACGCGGGCACGGCGCGCCGGTTGGGTCCGAGGCAGACCAATACCAAAGCTCGATAGACGCTGGATGGGCGACGGGTGCAGCCTCGCGGACGGGTAGGGCAGCGGGCGCAGGCGGACCACCAGGTTTGGCGATGACGCGACGACGCGGGCGTTGCCTGGCATGGCGCAGTAGACGTCCGTAGCGCGGCCGCGGGTGTCCAGTTTGCGACGAGGATCAAGGCTAAGACATGAAAGCAAACCAGCGCCTGCTGGTCGCATTGGCGGTGTTCGCCACCGTGTTTCTACTGGCGACGCATGCGCGGGAAAAGCTTGGCGCCGAGGCGCCGACGTCCGGAGCGATCCATTTGCCTCATGAAGGATCCTTCCCGTCGCTGGGTGGCGCCGTGGCCTGGCTCAATTCGCCGCCACTGACGCCGGCGGCCTTGCGCGGCAAGGTGGTGCTGGTGGATATCTGGACGTATTCGTGCATCAACTCGATCCGGCAGCTGCCCTATATCCGCGCCTGGGCGAGCAAATACCGGGACCAGGGCCTGGTGGTGATCGGCGTGCATGCGCCCGAGTTCGCGTTTGAAAGAGACCCCGACAACGTTCGCCAGGCGGTGAAGGATCTGCGCTTCGGGCCTCCGATGATCACCGCGATCGACAGCGATCATGCCATCTGGAACGCCTTCCACAACGAGTATTGGCCGGCGTTGTACTTTATCGATGCCAAGGGCGCGATACGCCATCATGTGTTTGGCGAAGGCGAGTACGACACGTCCGAGCGGATCATCCAGCAATTGCTGATCGAAGCCGGCGCGACCCAGGTGAGCCATGAGCTGGTGACCGTCGATGCGCGCGGTGTCGAAGCGGCCCCTGACTGGGATGACGTGAGGTCACCGGAAACCTATGTCGGTTCCGAGCGACGCGAGAATTTCGCCTCGACCGGCGCAAGTCTTTTCAGCGAGCGAAATATCTACGCGAAGCCCTCGCTGCTCAGCCTCAACCATTGGGCGCTGGTGGGCGACTGGACGGTGGGTAAGCATTCGGCCGTGCTCAACAAGGCGCAAGGGCGCATCGTCTACCACTTTCATGCGCGCGACCTGCATCTGGTGATGGGGCCGGCAACGCCTGGATCGTCCATCCGCTTTCGCGTGAGCATCGACGGCAAGCCGCCAGGGTCAGCCCATGGTATCGACGTGAACGAGCAGGGCGAGGGCACGGTGACGGCGCCGCGGATGTATCAGTTGATCCGGCAACCGCTGCCGATTTTCGATCACGAGTTTGCAATCGAGTTTCTCGATCCGGGTGCCGAAGCGTTTGTCTTCACCTTTGGCTGAATCGCCCACTGCGTGAGCAAGGCTGCACGTGTTCCACTCCCATGAGGCCCGCCATGAATCGCACCGACTCCACCGATGACATCGACGTTCGCCGTCGCCAGCTGGTTGGCGCCGCGGCAGTCACGCTCGCCGCGACGCAGCTGGGCGTGGCGACCCTGGGCCATGCGCAGCAGGGTGGCGCCAAGGCGAGTGCACACACCTCGTTTGCACCGCTCAAGCAGGTCAAGGCCGGCGACCTGGATATCGGCTATGCCGAAGCCGGTCCCGCCGGCGGACCGGTGGCCTTGCTGCTGCACGGCTGGCCCTACGACATCTACAGCTTCGTGGACGTGGCACCCTTGCTGGCGGCGGCGGGCTATCGGGTGATCGTGCCGTATTTGCGCGGCTATGGCACCACCCGTTTTGTTTCCGACAGCACGATGCGCAACGGCGAGCCGGCAGCGCTGGCGGTCGACATCGTGGCGATGATGGACGCGCTCAAGATCAAGCAGGCGACCATCGGCGGCTTTGACTGGGGCGCACGTACGGCCAATATCATCGGGGCACTCTGGCCGCAGCGCTGCAAGGCGATGGTGTCGGTAAGCGGCTACCTGATCGGCAGCCAGGCCTCAGGCAAGACGCCGCTGCCGCCCAAGGCGGAACTGCAGTGGTGGTATCAGTTCTACTTTGCGACGGACCGCGGCAAGGAGGGCTACGACAAATACCGGCACGACTTCGCCAAGCTTATCTGGCAACTTGCCTCGCCCAAATGGAATTTCGACGACGCCACCTTCGATCGTTCCGCGGCGGCCTTCGACAATCCCGATCATGTGGCCATTGCGATCCACAACTACCGCTGGCGTCTTGGCCTGGCCCAGGGCGAGGCGAAGTATGAGGAGTACGAGCAGAAGCTCGCGGCCGGTCCCGTCATCACCGTGCCCACCATCACCATGGAAGGCGACGCCAACGGCGCGCCGCATCCTGATCCCAGCGCGTACGCGAAGAAATTCACCGGCAAGTATGCGCACCGCGATATCGCCGGCGGCATTGGCCACAATCTTCCGCAGGAGGCACCGGAGGCCTTCGCCAAAGCCATGGTGGATGTCGATCACCTCTGAGTGGCCGTCTATTCCACCGGAACGGACAACTCCGCCAGGCGCGGCGCCCGCCATGGCGCCGCGGCGCCGCTGAAATGCGCGCGCAGCCGCGGCACGGCGAAGTCCGCGAACGCACGGACCTTGGGCACGGACAGACGGCCATGGGGAATGACCAGCTGCGCCGGGGTCAGGGCCCGATCCGCATCGGCCAAGACCACGAGCAGTGAACCCTCGCGCACTTCGGCAGCCACCTGATAGGAAAACAGCCGCGTGAGTCCGGCGCCGGCGAGCACCGAATCGATGGCGCCGCGCACGCTGTTGACGATCAGGCGTGGCATGAAATGGACGACACGCGGCGTGGACGCGCCGGGCAGCGCGGGAAAGCTCCACGAGTCCAGCCCGAATTGCGTCATCGCGATGATCGCGTGACCCGCCAGATCGACCGGTTCGCGGATCACGGGATGCCCCGTCAGATAGTGAGGCGAGGCGACAATCACGCGACGCACTTCGCCCACGGGCAAGGCGATCAGGCTGGAATCGGCGAGCTGTTCGATGCGCAGCGCCGCGTCGATGTCGTCGTCGAGCCACGGTGCGGGGCAGTCGCTCAGATGCAGGCGAACATTGACTGCGGGATAGGCCTGCACAAAGGCATCCACGATGGGACGGACAAAAGCTTCACCAGCCATCACCGGCGCGGTGACGGTGAGCGTTCCACGCGCGACAGACTTTTGCCGTGCCGCCTGCATATTGGCCGTGCGCAAGTCGGCGAGCAACCGGCGACAGGCGCTGGCGTAGGGCTCACCGGCTTCGCTGAGCCGGATCGATCGCGTCGTGCGGTGTAGCAGTTGGACGCCCACATAGGCTTCCAGAAAGGCCACAGCGCGACTGACCGCCGCCGGCGATCGCCCCAGTTTCCTGCTTGCGCCAGCAAGGCTGCCTTCGTCGATGGTCGCGACGAAAATCTTCATGGCCTCGATGCGGTCCATGGTCGGCGCTCTCCCGTGGTGACCGGGGTGAGCGTGTTTCTCTCACCCCATGATTCACCTGATTCTTGCGGAGGGCGGCGTGAACGGGCAATTGCACTTACGTACCAGTCGCCTCGACGCTGCGACACGGCAGGGTGAAATCAGTGATGCCGTGGATCGTTGTTGGCGTCGACGTAATCGATGCCCAGCGGCCCATAGCCCGAAACCTGGGTCACGTATTCCCCCGACTTTGCCCAATGGAAATGCGGCGTATTGCCAGGCAGCACGATCACGCTACCCGGACCATAAGCCACCAGCTTGGATTCATCGAAGGTCTTGCCGAGACC
This sequence comes from Dyella japonica DSM 16301, assembly GCF_001010355.1. Classification (GTDB taxonomy): domain Bacteria; phylum Pseudomonadota; class Gammaproteobacteria; order Xanthomonadales; family Rhodanobacteraceae; genus Dyella; species Dyella japonica. Next base: position 152,189 of record NZ_JPLA01000013.1, read on the forward strand.
GATATAGAACACGCCGGAAATCACCGTGTAAATACGATCCTCGGGATGCGTGTGCGGCATCAGCTTGACCCCTGCGGGAACCTTGACGCGCACCACGTAAGGACCCGGTTGCTTCGGATCGCCGACCACGATGGCCAGCCGCGCCGTGGGTGGAAAGGCGGGGAACGCTTCCCATTGAATGTCCTCTGGCAACACGGAACCGAAAGTCTTGACCGGCAAGCCGCCGGCATGGCCCGGCAGTGGCGCCGACCATGCAAGCGCAGCGAACATGGCGAGCGCAAGAATTCTTGCAGAGGACATGGCATTCACTCCTTCGATGCAGTGGTTATGGGTGTGTTGACTTCGCGGACGAGAGACTGCCGATCGCGTGTACGATCGCCACCGCCAGCAGGTTGAGGATCAGCGCCACCAGCCCCGTATACAGCGAGATCGACAGCGATCCCCAGGCGAAGTGATGGATGGGCTTGAGTCCATCCGACCAGATAAGCCAGGTGCCGCTGATCATGCCGGCGACCCATCCGGTCATCAGGCAGCGCGCAGCGACGCGCGAGGTGAACAGGCTGAACATCAGTGCAGGAAAAGTCTGCAGGATCCACATGCCGCCCAGCAGTTGCAGGTCCAGCGCAAAATGCGTGGGCAGATACAGGATCGCCAGCAGCGCGCCCACCTTGACGACCAGCGAGGCGATCTTGGCAATACGCGCTTCGCCCTGCGGGCTGACCGCCGGATTCACATAGGCCTTCCAGAAATTGCGGGTGAACACATTGGCCGCGCCGATGCTCATCACCGCGGCAGGCACCAGCGCGCCGATGCCGATCGCAGCAAAGGCAAAGCCGGCGAACCAGCTGGGAAACAGCGCCTTGAACAAGGCCGGCACCACGTCGTTGTTGCTGGCCAGCTTCAGATGAGCGGCGTGTCCCATGTAACCGAGCAAGGCGAGCAGGCCCAGCAGCAAGGTATAGGCAGGCAGGAGCATCGCGTTCTTGCGGATGGTGTTGGCGCTCTTGCTGGCAAAGATGCCGGTCAGGGTGTGCGGGTACATGAACGCTGCCAGCGCCGAGCCCAGTGCCAGCGAGGCATAGGGCAGCAACTGATTGGGATCCAGCAGGATGCCGCCGCTGCCCTTGTCCTTGAACGCCTGCGCGGCGGCATCGAACACGGCGCCATAACCGCCCAGCTTGCTGGGAATGACGGCCACTGCCGCGATCACGGCGACGTATATCAGGATGTCCTTGACGAAGGCGATCAGTGCCGGCGCGCGAATGCCGGAGGAGTACGTATAAACGGCGAGTATCACGAACGCGATGATCAGCGGTATTTCACCGCGCAAGCCCAGCGCGGCAAACACGGCCGCCATGCCCACCAGCTGCAGCGCGATATACGGCATGGTGGCGATCACGGCGGTGATCGCCACGGCCAGTTCGAGCGCGCGCGATCCGAAGCGTCCGTAGACCACATCCGCCGCCGTGATATGGCCCTGTGCCTTGGCGATGCGCCACAGCACCGGCATCACGGCAAACACGAACGGGTAGACGATGATGGTGTAGGGCAGGGCAAAGAAACCGTACGCGCCCACGGCGTAGACCAGGGCAGGCACGGCAATGATCGTATAGGCGGTGTAGAAGTCGCCGCCGACCAGAAACCAGGTGATCCAGGTGCCGAAGCGTCGTCCGCCCAGGCCCCACTCATCCAGGTTCGTCGGTTCGGAAGACTGCTTCCAGCGCGCCGCCAGAAAGCCCATCACAGTGACGAGTGCAAACAGCGCCGTGAACACGCCGATGGCGACATAGTCGGGCTCAGTCGTCATGGCGCGATGTCCCGTAGACGATCCACAGCAGGATCACCGTGATCGGCACCCACAACAACTGGTACCAATAGAAGAACGGGAAGCCCCACAGCGCCGGCTCGGCCTTGTTATAGGACGAGACCCAAAGCAGTCCTACGAAAGGCAGCAGTAGCAGCAGGGAGATCAGACGGATGCGATCACGAGCCATGCGAACACCTCATCGTGGGTGGCCAACGCGGCGCCCGCTGCCGGCCTTGCCCTGGCACCGGATCACCGCGAACGTCATGCGACTGGCTTCAACTCTATGACGCTGCACGCAAGGATCGAATAGCCACGAATCGATAGTCAGTCTTCCGCGAGCAGCAACAATCCCTTAGTGCCTTTCCGGCAGGCTGCCTCAGGCCTGCGCCATGCGCATGCGATGGCGATCCAGAAACTGCAGGGTGAGATCGGCCACTTGCAGGGCCTTGGTATCCATCGCGAAATGGCCGGCATCCAGCAGGTGGACTTCCGCCGCCGGAACATCCTGCTGGTAGGCCCAGGCGCCGGGCTCCACGAACGACGGATCGTATTTTCCCCACAACACCAGCAAGGGTGGCTGGTGTGTCTTGAGGTAAGCCTGCCACTGCGGATACGACGCCACGTTGGTGCGGTAGTCGTAGAACAAATCTTCCTGGATGCGATCCTGGCCGGGGCGACTCAGGAAAGCCGACTCGTCGGTCCACAGATCCGGATCGTATAGCTCGGTGTGCGGATCAGTCCCCAGGTGTCGCTGCCTGGCCGCCTCGAAGGAAATCAGGTTCGCGCGCAGCTTGTCGGCCCAGGCGGTCCGGTCGGCCCAATATTCGCGGCGCGTGACCCAAAGCGGCCCGAGCCCTTCCTCGTGCGCCGCGGCATTTTGTATCACCAACGCATGGATGCGCTCGGGATGCATGAGCGCCAGCCGGAAACCGATCGGCCCGCCATAGTCCTGCATGAACAGTGTGTACTGCTGCAGGCCGAGCTGCCGGATGAAGGCCTCGATGACCGATGCAAGATGCCCGAACGTATAGGCGAAGATGGCAGGGTCTGGCGCATCGGAATGGCCGAAGCCCGGATAGTCGGGGGCAATCACGTGATAGCGCACGGCGAGCATGGGTATCAGCTTGTCGTACATCCTTGACGACGACGGAAAGCCGTGCAGCAGAAGCACGGTGGGCGCGCTCTTGCTGCCGGCTTCGCGATAGAAGAGATTCAGGCCTTGGACCTGGACGCTCTGATACGTCGTCATGGCGTTCACTCGTGTGCTGATCACGCGCTGTGTGGATCAGCAAGCCGAATGATTAGACGCGATGCGCCGTAAAGCTTACGTCGATGTCATGCTCACGCCGGTCAATTGTTCGCTGAGCGTCCACAGGCGCTCGGCTGCATGCGGATCGACTGCCCACGGGCGCACGCCGCTCGACAGGCTCGCCTGGCCTGCCGCCGTAGCTTCGGTGTCGGGTGCAAGCTCGGCGATGTCGCCATCCTCGCAGTAGACGCCGCCCATGCCATCCAGTTGCGCGCTGGTGGCTGCCCACACACTGGTCGCGGCACCTTGCGCCACGCTCTTCATGCCACGCGCAAGATCGACCACCGCCTGGCCGTGTTCGTCGATGGCGCCGATCTTCTGCAGCTCTTCGGTGCTCATGTGTCGGGCCAGATCGGTGACGATGCGGCCTGGATGGACGGAGAAGGCGCGCACGCCGTGAGGCGCGCCACGCGTATCCAAGCCCATGGCGAACAATGCGTTGGCCGTTTTGGACTGGCCATAGGCGATCCAGCGGTCGTACTCGCGATGTTCGAAATTGGGATCGTCAAAATCCATGGCCGCGTAGCGATGACCCAGCGACGACAACGCGACCACGCGGGCGCCGCGCGCACGCCGCAGGGCCGGCCACAGGCACGCCGTCAACTGATAGTGCCCCAGGTGATTGGTGGTCAGTTGCATTTCATTGCCGCGCGCATCGCGCATCAGCGGGCAGGCCATGATGCCGGCGCTGTTGATCAGGATGTGCAATGGCGAGCCGGAGGCCACAAAGGCCGCCGCGAAGGCGTCGATGGACGTCGGGTCGCTGAGATCCATGGCCGCGATCTCTACATCCATGCCGGCCAGGGCGTTCCTGGCCTTTTCGATATCGCGTGCCGGCACGATGACGCGCGCACCTGCTTCGCGCAGTGCGCGCGCCGTCTCGGTGCCGATGCCCGAGTAGCCGCCGGTGACGATGGCGGTCTTGCCGGCAAGGTCGATGCCGGCCAGCACGTCCTGCGCCGTCGAGGCCGCAGAAAAGCCGGAATGGATGGGGGCTTGCAGGCTGGGCATGGGGAGGTTTCCGATGAAGGTGACGCTTAGTCTAGGCAGCGCAACTCGTACGATGAATGCTTGAAAATCCTGCATTCATGCCCAATCGTTCAGGCATGCTCAACGATCCGCTTTCCGATGTGCTCAAGCTGGCCAATGTGCAATCGCTGGTGACCGGCGGCTTTGCCGCGTCAGGTCAGTGGGCGATCCGCTTTCCAGCACCGGACAAGATCAAGTTTTTCGCGGCGGTGCGTGGCGCGTGCTGGCTGCAACTGGAAGGCGAGGCAAGTCCGCTGCGGCTGGAGCCTGGTGACGTGATCCTGCTCGCGGCCAAACGCAACTTCGTGCTGGCGAGTGACTTGACGGCAACGCCGCACGACTCGCACGAGTTGTTTGCCGGACGCAGCGAGCCGATGGTGGCCGTCGATGGCGTGGCGATCGCCGACGCGGACGTCGTGCAGATCGGTGGCCATGTGCATCTGCATCATTCCTACGGCGCGTTGCTGGCGGATGTGTTGCCGACCTATATCCACGTGCACGGCGCTGCGCCGGAGGCACAGGCCTTGCGCTGGATCCTCGATCAGCTGCAGCGCGAGCGCGCCGACTTGCCTGGATCGAGCCTGGCCACGATGCAGTTGGGCTATCTGTTGTTTATCCAGGTGCTGCGCGCGCATCTGGCCGCGGGCGGCGCGTTGCGTGCCGGTTGGTTGCGGGCGGCGACCGACGCGCGCCTCGCGCCTGCCTTGCGCCTGATCCATGGCGAACCCGGGCGCGCCTGGCGGCTCGATCAGCTGGCGCGCGCCGCAGCGATGTCGCGCACCAGCTTCGCCACGCACTTCAAGGCCGTGGCAGGCGAAGCCCCTCTGTCGTATCTCACGCGCTGGCGGATGCGGCTGGCCGAACAGGCGCTGCGCCGCGGCGACGCGCCGGTGGCGACACTGGCAGAAACCTTGGGTTATGCCTCTGAGAGCGCTTTCAGTCACGCGTTCAAGCGTGTGGTCGGTCTTTCGCCGAGGCACTATGGCGAGCAGCTTCGCGATAGAGGCGCAGACGACGCTGCCAGAGCCGCCGTCGACGGTCTATAGGCCAGGGCGCGTCCAGCGGTATCGGCGTCAGGCCTCCGTGCGTACCTTGTGCGGCGGCCCAAGATAGGGAAATTCGCTGAGCAGATCCTTGTGCGGCCCTACCTTGTCTCCCAGCACCTTGCCGTTGGTGATCAAGGGAAGAAACACATCGATGACGTCGTCGGTCAGGGTCCTGCCGTTGCGGGGGAAGGAGGCGGGTTGCCCGGGATCGTAACGAAGGATGTCCGGAAGCATCGACGTGGCGACGCGCGTGGCTTCTGCCGGCGTATATCCGCCGGTGTGTTCCAGCGAGTGAGCAAAGGTGGGAATGAAGCGCGCATCTTGCGCGGGCTCGCTGGCCAGATAGAGACTCTTCTGGTCGCCCGCCAGAAAGACTTCCTGCGATGGACGCGCGGTACGATCCGCCTGCACCCATTGCCCGTCCACGCGATTGAGCGTGCGATGCCACAAGCCTAGTTCGCCGGCGCCAAGCGCGGCGTTGGGCACTTCCAGCACGATGCTGCATACATCGCCTTCGGCAAAGAAATCCTCGCCCGTAAACTGAAGATTGTTCAGCGCGCCACGCGTATCGAAGAAAAACGGATCGCTGCGCCAGCCAGCGAAGAAGCGGTAGTCGCCAGCCTCCGTGACCACGGCCATGGGGCCGGTGGACACCGGCGCTTCGTCGACGATCAAGCTGCCACCGTTGCCGATGCCTGCGGCCTGTGCTCCTTCAAGTCGGTGCAGCGTGGCAGCCAGGGCCCAGCCTTTGCTGGAGTAGAAGCGCACCTGGTACGAGATATTGGCGACCGCGTCGTCGTCGGTATCGATCTTCAGTTCATAGATCGCTTCTGCCGAGAACGGTTCGTTGGTGGTGGGCCCTTCGGGGCTCAAGCCCACCGAAGGGTGCACATTCATGACCAGGATCGACTTGTCCGGACTGCCTGGTTTAGGGAAGGCATACAAGTCGGTGAGATTGAGGCGGGCATCGCCATGGGGAAACCCGAAGTCCGGGCCGGGATAGTGGTGCGACATGAGTCACCGCCTGCTCGTGATGGAGGGATGCATGGCGCGACCCGCGCCGTTCCATCAGGCGTATGCGTCTTCATGACGGCATCAGGGTGTTTCGCACTCACGCAAACGGACCACCGGATGCTGCGCTGCGTGCACGGGGCACGCAATTGTGCGGAAGTATGGGTTGCGGTGGATGGCAGGGGGCGCTCTAGTAGGGCGATGCACTCTGCGCACGGCCCATGCCGACAGCTCCCCACCACCCATCGGCGACGCTTCGCTCTCTCCGCGCAAGCCAACAGTGCCGGCATTCGCAAGAAGCTGCAGATCGTCTACGCCTTGCTGATCGTTTTCAATGTGGGCGCATGGCTCTGGGCGATCGCGGCGCTGCATGCCAGGCCTGCGCTGCTGGGCGTGGCGTTATTGGTTTACGGGCTTGGCCTTCGTCACGCCGTGGATGCCGACCATATCGCCGCCATCGACAATGTCACGCGCAAGCTCATGCAGGCGGGACAGCGGCCGGTTGCCGTGGGCTTCTGGTTTGCCATGGGTCATTCGACGATCGTGGTGCTGGTCGCCGTTTGCGTAGCCTTCGCGACGCGCTCGCTGGCGGTGTTCCAGCATCTGCGCAACCTGGGCGAAGCCATTGGCACGTCGGTGTCCGTTGCCTTTCTGCTTGCCATTGCGGTGATGAATCTCGCCATCTTCCTGTCGATCCACAAGAGCTATCGGCGCTATCGCAACGACGGTGTGTATATCGAGGAAGACCTCGATCGCCTGCTGCATCAGCGTGGATGGCTGGCCCGTATTTTTCGACCGCTGTTTCGCCTGGTGGCGCGCAGCCATCACATGTTCCTGCTCGGCCTGCTGTTCGGCCTGGGGCTGGATACGTCCACGGAGATCGCGATGTTCACCGTGTCCGCGCAGGAGGCGCTCAAGGGCGTGTCCATCATGGCGGTCCTGGTGCTGCCTGCCTTGTTCGCCGCAGGCATGTCCTTGATCGACACCACCGATGGCGTGCTGATGCTGGGCGCGTACGACTGGGCATTCGTGCGGCCCGTGCGCAAGCTCTACTACAACATGACCATCACGCTCGTATCCGCCCTGGTGGCGATCGCGGTGGCGGGAACCGAAGCGATGGGATGGCTGGGCGAAACGATGCGCTGGCAGGGCGCCGGATGGACGATCATCGATGCGCTCAACAACCACACGGACAGCCTTGGCTTCGCCGTGATCGGCATGTTCGCGCTGGCCTGGACGCTGTCCTACCTGATCTATCGCGCGCAGCAGCCGCAGGGCGTCGAGCTGGGTGTGCGCAAGCGCTAGTGGATCAGCTTGACGCGCGAAACGTCACCACCAGCACGTCGCGGAACGCCGGTTCGTCGGCAACCAGCGGCCGCACCGGCGTGACGCCGTGGAAGACGCTGGGGTCGTGGATCAGCGCCGCATCCAACGGATGGGTGAGGGTGAAGTCGCCGAGCAGGCGCCCATCCGGCGCATGGATGGTGGTGGTGCCGCTGGCGATGTTGTGTCGGTCGATCAGCAGCACCAGCACGTAGTCGACACCGTCGCGATGGCTGCCCTCGGGCGTGGGCTCGCCCGCGGCGTCGCGGGTGGCCTCGATGCGAAACTGGTGGACCTCGATATGCCAGCGAGGCACGCCGGGCGCCAGCGTCCCGAAGAACTCCCGGCAGAAGTCGAGGACGCGGCGCATGCTGGCGCCCGCAACGACGGAAGCTTCGATAGGCGCGAACCATCGCTCGATATCGCCCTGCAAGGCGTTGTACTGCAGCGCCTGGAAATGCGCCTGATGGGCTTCGGGCCTGACGCCGCCTTGTGCCGTGGCGGAGAAGGTGGCGTGCCGGCGGCGACGGAAGCGTCCCTTGGCAGCCAGGTAGGGATCCGGCTCCAGATGGTTCCAGCTGTCCGCGAATGCCGACCAGTCGGACAACTCACCCGCTGCAGTCAGCAGCGGTTGCATGCGGTCGGCCGCCGCAAAAGCGAAACCATCGCGGCTGACTTCGTTCAGCAGCGTCGACAACGGGAGATCAGCTCGATTGCGCATGCGCGCATGATAAGTGATTCGGGCAGCCGCACCTACCGTGGCATCCCGCCTCAGGCCGCATCCTGCAGTACGTTCATGCCCTTGATCACCGCAGGGCGCGCGGCAAGCTGCGTCATCCAGCGATCCATGGCCGGGCGCCTGGCGCGAGCCTCGCCGAGCAGGCTCGGGTTGGCGGTGATCACCGCCACCACCCACGGATAGATCGCGATATCGGCAATGCCGTACGCATCGCCGCCCACGTAAGCCGAGTGGGACAGGCGTTGCTCGAGCACATCGAGCAGGCGATTGGATTCGGTGAGGTAGCGATCGATCGCCAGCGGAAGGCGCTCTTTGGCACGGTTGGCGAAAAAGCCCAGCTGGCCGAACATCGGACCCACGCCGCCCACTTGCCAGTTCAGCCACTGCAGCGCGGTGTATCGCGCTGTGCCGCTGGTGGGCAGCAGCTTGCCGGTTTTGTCGGCGAGATATTGGAGGATGGCGCCGCTTTCGAACAGCGTCAGGCCGTTCTCGCGATCGACCATCGCCGGTATCTTGCTGTTGGGCGATATGGCGACGAAGTCGGGCAGAAACTGCTCATCGTTGCCGATGTCCACCGCATGCACGCGATAGTCGAGCTGCAGTTCTTCCAGTGCGATGACCGGCTTGCGGCCATTGGGCGTTTTCCAGGTGTACAGATCGATCATGGGGCGCTCGGCGTGGGTGGCTGGGGCAGCCGGGTATGTTAGTCAATGCGATGGCGCGCATATACGCGCCGTGAAACATTTCTGTTGATACCTGGCGTAACAAGCCTTCGGGCGCTCAGGCGACCTGCTGCACCAGGAAGTCGATAAAGCTGCGCACGCGCAAGGGCAGGTGACGACCGTGCGGATAGAGCAGGCTGAAGGGGCGCGATCGTCCGCCAAAGGCAGGCAGCACCGCCACCAGGCGGCCATCGCGCAAGTCGTCTTCCACGATGAAACGATAGGTCTGGAACAGGCCGGCGCCGTGGCGTGCAAGCGTGACGCCGCCCAAGACATCTTCGGACAGGACATAGCCGCCGTCGCCGGCGATCTCGACATCCTTGCCCTGGTCCCGGAACAGCCAAGGAATACGCCTGCCGCTGCTGGGCAGATCGAACTGGATGCATTCGTGACGGTTGAGGTCGTCCAGTACTACCGGCGTGCCGCGCCTGGCCAGATATTCGGGCGTCGCCACGACGACGAGTTCGGCATCTTCGAGGTGGCGGGCGATCAGGGTCGAATCGGCAGGTGCACGCACGCGGATGGCCAGGTCGTAGCCTTCCTCGGAGAAATCGACATTGCGATTGCTCACGTGCACGTCCAGCTGCACTTCCGGATGCTGCGCGCGGAACGCCGGCAGCAGCGGCAGCAAGCGGTAGTGGGCGTAGGTGGTCGGCACGCTGATGCGCAGTGTGCCCACGGGGCGCAGCTGCTCGCCGGTGGCCATGCGTTCGGCTTCGATCAGCTGGGCGAGTGCCTGCCGGCATTCTTCAAAATAGGCGCGACCGACATCGGTCAGGCGGATCTGTCGGGTGGTGCGCACGAACAGGCGCACACCCATGCGCTCTTCCAGCCTGGCCACCGAACGGCTGACCGCGGCGGGAGTGACGCCAGCCGCCGCAGCGGCGGCCGTGAAACTGCCCAGTTCCCCGGCCAGGCAAAACAGCTCGATGCTACCCAGCAGCACATCGTCAAATTGGCGACGCATGATTCGTTACGCCACGTATCAAGTGAAATGCATTGAACCACATTCAACGCCATGGAATGCAGGAATAGAGTGCGTGCTCCGTGAAGCATTCGAGGCAATACGCATGAAACTTATCCTGATCGCCGACCCCATGTGTTCCTGGTGTTATGGCTTTGGCAAAGAGGTCACGGCATTGCGTGAAGCCGTGCCCGGGCTTGAGCTGCAAGTCGTGGTCGGCGGTTTGCGCCCCGGTGAAACGGCCGTGATGCCGCGGTCGCAGCGTGTGGCGCGGCTGGAGCACTGGTCGCGCGTGGAAGCCGCCAGCGGCCTGCCGTTCAATCGCGAAGCGTTCCTGGCCAACGACCATCTGGTTTATGACGCCGAGCCGGCATGCCGTGCCGTGGTCACTGCGCGACGACTGGCGCCCGGCATCGATCAGCTTGAAGTGCTGCGCAGCATCCAGCGCGCGTTCTATGTCGACGGGCGCGATATCACCAAGGGTGACGTACTCGCCGAGGTGGCATCCGCCATCATGGACACGCTGGGTTTTGCAACCACCGCAGCGGATTTCCTGGCCGCCTGGCAATCGGTCGAGGCCGTGACGGCAACACAGGAGGATTTCCTGCAGGCGCGTCGCTGGGGCATCGCGAGTTTTCCGTCCTTGCTGCTGGAGGATGGCGATAAACTCTATAGCGTCGCGCCGGGGTATATCGACGCGCAGCAGCTGATTTCGCGGGTGCGCACCGTGACCGGTTCGCGTTTCGACACCAGGGTCGGATAAGGCAACGCATATGACTCATGATCAGGCAGTACTCGAACTGGCCCATCGGTACCTGCGTGGCATCTATGAGGGCGACACGCAAGCTTTGCATGAGGTATTCATGCCGGATGCGCGTGTCGAGGACCTGGTGACCGGTAGCTTCCGCTCGCGCACGGCCCATCAATACATCGAGGCCGTTGGCTCCCGCCAAAGCCCACGCGCGGCTGGCGAGTCGTTCAACATGAGTGTGCTGTCCATCCAGGTGCTGGGCGATATGGCCACGGTGACGGCGGAGCTGCGTTTTCTCGGCAACCACTTTTACAACGTGCTGTCGCTGCTGCGTCGTGATGATCAGTGGCGCATTGCGCACAAGCTGTTTGGTCCGCCGGTCTGACCACCGCCGCGTGTGATCATCGATCGTCGTTCCAGGCGATTCGCTGATCACCGTGGATGATCGTGCGCCTCCCTTGCCGCGTGCGCCTGCTGAAGCCGGGCATCCATGCGCACCAGTTCGGCCAGTGAGCCGGCCATCATCTTGCGCATCACCTGACCGCGATGGGCCTTCACGGTGATCTCGCTGATGCCAAGTTCCGCGGCAATCTGTTTGTTGAGCAGGCCCACCACCACCAGCGCCATCACTTCCCGTTCGCGTCGACTCAAGGAGGCGCAGCGCTGTTCGAGCACCAGGATATCGAGCTCCTGCTCGAGCGTGGCGCGGCTATGCTCGATGGCCTGGCGGATGGCCTCCAGCATCACCTCGTTGTCGAACGGCTTGGTGAGGAATTCCGCCGCGCCCGCCTTCATGGCGCGTACCGTGGTGGGTACGTCGCCAAAGCCGGTGATGAAGATGATCGGCATGTCGAGCCGGTCATGGGCGATGGCATCCTGCACATCCAGGCCATCAAGATCCGGCAGGGAGACGTCGAGGATCAGGCAGCTGGGCGCGAACACGCGCGGGCGTGCCAGAAAGGCCTGGGCCGACGCAAACGTTTCGACTTGCCATCCCTCCAGGCGAATCATCGCCTCGAGCGCCTCGCGCACCGACAAGTCATCGTCGACGACGAAGACCATGGGCGTGGCAGACGGGATAGGAGGGTGCGCGGAGTCCCGGTCCGGTGAGTGGGGCGGGCGCATCGTTATCTCCGATGGCAGAGGCGCCCCTGTCGCGCGATTCAAGATGTGTGGCGCCGCGACCCGCACGGATCCGCACGTGGCTCATGCAGGCGATCGACGGCGGCTTCATGCTGGCGAGCACGACGTCGTTGGCCTGCAACTCGGTTCTACGCCGCGTTTCGCGCGTTTTCAATGTGATTAATTTCACTGTATCAAGAGTGAAACGATTCCGGGCCGTCGACGTGGACATCATTTGATGGTGCCCGTCGGGCAGTCCGCGCTTCGATGACAGCAGGCGATGTAAGCGCTTTTCATCGGGTTTTTCTCGGGAAAAACGATACCCAGGTACAATCGACGAGCGTGCTGGATCGACTTACATTGGCCCTCGGTTGGCCGGCAATCCGTCGGGGCCGACGCGCAAGCGCAGCGGTGAATGACTATGTATCTGGTCAAGCCACGCTCATCGTGCAATCCCATGCCGGTACCCATCCGCTGGAGCAAGCCCAGCGGCAACGCGCGCGTCATCGACCGCGTGGGACAGCACCAGCTCCTGCAATTGGCGCTGATGATCGAACCCGACGAGCTGCGTATCTCCGAATGGTGGCACCAGACGCCGATCGCCGAGCTGGGCGGCGATACGGCGGACGCGCTGGTGTCGCAAGGCATGCAGCATCTGGTCGAGGCCTTCCTGCTTGCCATCCTGTTCGGGGATCGCGGCTGAGCGGCGGGCCGCGTGCGCGGCCAGCGACTAGCTCGTGCAGAACAGGGCTGCGCGTTCCAGCGCGCCGGCGACGCGGGTACAGGGCCCTGGTGAGCGTTTGGCTCCACGCTCATGCCTGAGCGCGACGTCGATAGTTCAGTCGTGCGTCGCCGCCACGCTTATTGCCAACCCAGTCCAAGACTCTTCTGCAATGACACAAGGTCCTTGAGCAGATCGGCCTGCCCCTCGATCAGGTTCTGCTGGGCGGTGAACTGCGTACGCTGCGTGTCCATCAGGTCGATCAGCGAGGATGCGCCGGCGCCGTAGCGCTGGTGCATCAAACGCTCAGAGCGATTGGCCGATGCCTCGATCTGCTGCAGGCGCGTCACGCTGTCGCGTTGGTGGCCGTAGCGGGACAGGGCGTTGTTGGCGTCCTGCAGCGCGGCGAGCACGGTCTGCGTGTAGGTGGCGGCGGCCTCATCGCGGCCAGCTTCGGCCTGGCGGATGCTGCTGTGGGTGCGGCCGAAATCGAATACGTTCCACTGCAGGTAAGGCACGCCCAGCCAGGTGAAAGCGCTCTTCTTCGCAAGGTCGGCGGGGTTCACACCCGTGGTGCCGAGGAAGCCCATCAAGGTCACCTTGGGAAACAGATCGGCGGTGTGCTGGCCGATCTGCGCGTTGCTCGAGGCCAGTCGACGCTCGGCGGCGCGGATATCCGGGCGCTGTCGCAGCAGGCTTGCCGGATCATCCACTGGCACCGCTGCCGGCAAGACCGGCAGTGCGGCCGGCTTCGACAGTTCCTGGTCGAGCGCCCCAGGCGCCTGGCCGGTGAGCACCGCCAATTGATCCAGCGATTCGGTGATCTGCTCGTCCAGCGGAATCAGGGTTGCCCGCGTATTCTCAACCTGGGTGGTTTGCCGCTCGACGTCCGCATCGGCGGCGACGCCGCGTGCACGGCGTTGCTGCACCAGCTCGAGCGTCTTCTGCGCGAGCTCGCTGGACTGATTGGCCAGCACCAGGCGCTGCTGCTGATCGCGCAGGCCGATATAAGCCTGGGCCACTTCGGCGGCCAACGATACCTGGACATCGGCGAAGTCGGCTTCGACGGCCTGGGCCTGCGCCGACGAGGCCTCGGTGGCGCGCCGCACGCCGCCAAACAGGTCGAGCTCCCAGGAGGCATCGAATGCAGCGGTATACAACTGCAGCGGACCGCGTCCGCTGGAGGGGTTCGTGCCCTGGCCGCCCTGCGTGTTGTTGGAAGACTGCAGCAGCGATAGATCCGGTTCGCGCACGCGCACGGCCGCCGCGTCCACCGACAGGTTGGGCAGTGCTTTCGTGCGTTGTTGCAACAGTTGCTCGCGCGACTGCCGCAGGCGTGCCTGTGCCGCCTGCAGGTTGGGGTTGTGTGCCAGTGCCGCGTCGATCAGCGCATTGAGTTGCGGATCATGGAGCGTGGTCCACCACGGGCTGGGCGCCGGTGTCGTGGCGAGGCCTGCGGTTGGCGCACGTACAAAAGCATTTCCCTGGCTGCCGGGAATATCAGGCGCGCCGCGGTAATCGGGGCCGACCGTGCAGCCCGAAAGTGCAGTGACCGAGGCAAGCAGTGCCAGCAGCAAGGTGCACGGCGCGCGCGATGGTAGCGTAGTCATGACAAACATCCTCAATGGCCCGTCGCCGCCGGCGCGTGGTGGCTTGGCGTCTTCAGCAGCAAGGCGAGCGGTATGCAGCAGAGCAGGGCGATGCCCAGCACATAGAAAATTTCCGAATACGTCATCACCAGGGCCTGCTGCTGAATCTGCTGCGCCAGCTGAGCCAGGGCACGCATCTTCGAATAGGCCATATCCCCGGTCTGCGCGAACCAGCTCGCTGCATTGGCTGCCATGCGATCCTGGCCGAGTACGGAATTGGCCGATAGCGATTCGCGGATGGTCGCCACATGAAAGGTGTTGCGCCGGTCGATGACGGTGCCGATGATGGCCAGGCCGATCGAGCCGCCCAGGTTGCGCGCCATGTTGTAGATGCCGGCCGCATCGCCCGATTCTTCGCGCGACACCGCCGCCATCGACGCCTGGTTCAACGGCATCATCGCCAGCATCTGGCCGGCGCCGCGCACCAGCTGCGACCAGAAGAAGTCATCGCCGACGGACTGAGCGGTCAGGTGGATGTCGAGCATGCAGCTGCCCACGAAACACAGCAGGCCGGTGATCACCAGGATGCGGAAATCCACCTTGCCCAGCAGGCGCGGCAAGATCGGCATCATCATGAAGGCCGGTACGCCCGATACCAGCATGACCCAGCCCGATTGCTCGGCGTTGTAGCCCGCGATCAGGCCGAGGAATTGCGGAATCACATAGATCACGCCGTACAGCGCCGCGCCCACTACCAGCACGATGAAGATCACGCTGGCGTAGCGCGGGTTCTTCAACAGGCTCAGTCGCATCACCGGCTTGGCAGCGGTGAACTGCGATATCGCGATCAGGACCATGCCGGCCAATGACAGCAGGCTGAGCCAGATGATCATGCCGGACTCGAACCAGCGTTCGCGTTGGCCTTCTTCGAGCACCACGGTCAAGGAGCTCAGTCCGATGGTGAGCCCGAACACGCCCAGCCAGTCGGCCTTTCGCAAAGCCTCCCAATGCGGCTTGTCCGACGGCAGGCCGACCAGCAGCAAGGTGATCAGGCCGATACAGACGGGCAGGTTGATGAAGAAGCACCAGCTCCAGCTGATGTTCTCCGTCAGCCAGCCGCCCAGCACCGGGCCCAGCAGCGGACCGAGCAGGACGATCAGGCCGAACGCGGTCATGCCGATCGGCAGCTGCGACATCGGCAGGCGGCTGCGGATGATGGTTTGCGCCGTGGGTATCATCGCACCGCCGGTCAGGCCCTGGCCGATGCGGCCGATGATCATCGCCATCAGCGTGGTCGAGATGCCGCACATCATCGAAAACAGGATGAACAACGCGGCGCAACCGAGCAGGAAGTTGCGCAAGCCGAACACGCGGGTCAGCCACGCGGCGAGCGGGATGATCACGATTTCCGACATCAGATAGCCGGTGGAAATCCAGGTGCCCTCGGTGCCTGTGGCACCGATCTCGCCCTGGATCTGCGGCAGGGCCGAGTTGGTGATGGAGATGTCGAGCGTCGCCATCAATGCACCCAACGAACCGGCCGCGACGGCGATCCAGTCCGCGACGCTCGCGCGCTCAGGATGCGCGGCAGGCTGGGCGACTGCCTCAGCCATGACGTCGTTCTGCTGACGCGACTTTGCCGTCTTCGTGCGCCTGGCGCGTGTCCACCTTCACCGTCACCGACAGGCCCGGCACGAGCAGCTTGCGGGTCTGTTCGTCGGTCTCCAGGCGGATGCGTACCGGCACGCGTTGCACGATCTTGGTGAAGTTGCCGGTGGCATTCTCGGGTGGCAGCAGGGCGAATTCCGCACCGGTGCCCGGCGCGAAGCTCTCGACCACGCCCTGCAACTCGGTATCAGGCAAGGCATCGACCCGCACGCTGGCATGCTGGCCTGCGCGCATCTGGCCGATCTGGGTTTCCTTGAAATTGGCGGTGAGGTAGACGCCTTCGATCGGCACCACCGTCATCATGCGCGTGCCCGGTTGCGCGTACTGACCCACGCGCACCGTGCGATCGCCCACGCGCCCGGGCAGCGAGCTGCGGATCAAGGTGTCGTCGAGGTCAAGTTTCGATTGCCGGGCCGAGGCCTGGGCGGCTTCCAGTTGCGCGCGCGCCTGGGCGATCTGCGCGTTGAGGTCGGCGATCTTCGCCTGGGCCTGGTCAAGCGCGGCCGTGTCTGCCGCCAGGGTTGCCCTGGCCTGGTCGCGGTTGCTGGTGAGCACCGACAGCTGGTCGCTGCTCTCGGCACCCGTGGTGGCCAGCGGGCCGTAGCGGCGCACTTCTTCCTCGGCGTGGCGGCTGCTGATCTGGGCGGTCAGCTGCTGGGCCTTGGCCTGCTCGATCGCGGCGCGCTGCTGCAGGATGGCTGCCTGCGCGCGCTGGATATCGGCCTGGCGTGCATCGACCGTGGCCTGGGCCTGGTCCAGCGCGGCGCGGTACTGGCGCCCGTCCAGGCGCACCAGCGGATCACCGGCCTTCACCGTGGCGTTGTCGCCCACATAGACATCGGTGACATAGCCGCTGACCTTGGGCGCCACGGTCATGCTGTCGGCGCGCAGATAGGCGTCGTCGGTGCTCTGCATGTAGCGGCCGACCACCCACCAATAGCCCAGGGCCAGCACCGCGATGACGGCCAGGACGATGGCGACGGGCAGCAGGATCTTGCCCGCCCTGGTGCGGCGCGAGCTGGGGATGGCGGGATCTTTCTTTACTTCGCCGGGCGTGGAGCCGGAGGAGGCGGGCATGAGGGTGTGTCCAATATATTCCAGCTGGAAGATTTATTCCGATTGGAATAACTTTGTCAAATGATATATTTCCGGGGAGCAAGCAGGAGAACCGTGCATGAGCCCATCCAAACGTCCTCGGCACTCGTCGGCCGGAGGCTATGCGCGCGGCGATGAAACGCGCCAGCGCATCATCGACGCGGCCGTGACCTTGTTCGGCGAGCATGGCTACGCGGGCGCATCCACGCGCGATATCGCGGCGGCGGCCGGCGTCAACGCGCCGGCGCTGCAGTACTACTTCGAGAACAAGGAGGGGGTTTACCGGGCCTGCGCCCAGTTCATCGCCGATGACATCCGCGGCCGCTTTGAACCTGCCATGCAGCAGGCATCGGGCACGTTGAAGGGCCAGTCCAGCACGGCAGTGCTGATCGACGCCTTCCTGGGCATCCATGAAGTGGTGCTGGACATGGTGCTGACCGACAGCCAGGCATCCAAGCGGCGTCTGTTCATGGTGCGCGAAGTGGCGGGCGACGAACCGCTGGTGGCCTCACAACTGCTGGAGCGGCGACTCAAGCAGCCCTTGAACAAGCTGCGCCTGAGCTTGCTGGCGCGCATCACCGGCACGACTACCCGCGATCCCATCACGCGGATACGCCTGCTCACCCTCAAGGGTCAGATCCTGCCGTTCTTCCATCCTCCCGGCGCCTGCCTGGACGCCTTGGGATGGAAGGAGATCGACGCCGCCAAGGGCGCCTTGCTCAAGGCGACGGTGATGGAGCAGACGCGCACCCTGCTGGAAAGTTGGCAGGTACGGGGCTGATCGTCGACGCGTTGAGCGCCAGGGCGGCCTACTTGCCGCGTGCTTTGAGCTGCGCATCCAGCCGCGGATAGACGCGACGGACATTGCCCTCGTACACCTGGTGCCGCTCTTCGTCGGAAAGGTTTGCCGCGTCGATATAACGCCGCGTGTCGTCGAAGTAATGGCCGGTGGTGGGATCGATGCCGCGCACGGCGCCCACCATCTCCGAGCCAAACAGGATGTTCTTGATGTCGATCACCTTCAACAGCAGATCGATGCCGGGCTGATGGTAGACGCAGGTATCGAAGTACACGTTCTTCATCACGTGCTCGTCCAGCGGCGGTTTGTTCAACATGTCGGCCAGGCCGCGGTAACGGCCCCAGTGATAAGGCACCGCACCGCCGCCGTGGGGGATCACGAAACGCAAGTCGGGGAAATCCTTGAACAGATCGCCCTGCAGCAATTGCATGAAAGCCGTGGTATCGGCGTTGATGTAATGCGCGCCGGTGGCATGGAAGTTCGCGTTGCAGCTGCCTGAGACGTGGACCATGGCGGGCACGTCCAGCTCCACCATCTTCTCGAAGAACGGGTACCAGGCGCGATCGGTCAGCGGCGGCCCGTTCCAGCGGCCACCGGAGGGATCGGGATTGAGGTTGCAGCCCACGAAGCCCAGCTCGTTGACGCAGCGTTCCAGTTCCGCGATCGAATGCCTGATCGTCACGCCGGGTGACTGTGGCAGCTGGCAAACGCCGATGAAGGTCTCCGGATAGAGCCCGATCACGCGCGCGATCAGGTCATTGCAATGACGCGTCCAGGTCTGACTGACCGCCTCATCGCCCTGATGATGGGCCATGGTGCTGGCGCGCGGCGAGAAGATGGTCATGTCCAGGCCGCGCTCGCGCAGCAGGCGCAGCTGGTTGGCTTCGATGCTCTCGCGGATCTCGTCATCGGAGATGGCGGGGTAGGCCGGCAGCGGTTGCGACGGGTCGGCAAAGTGCTTCAGCTGCGCGTCGCGGAACGCGTCGTGGCCTTTCGGCGCGGTGGTGTAGTGACCGTGGCAGTCGATGATCAGGGGGCGCGCCTGCTCAGACATAGGTAAGGCCCTTGCTGGCCAGGCGCTCGCGCATGTCGTAGATATCCAGGCCCAGTTCGCCTGCGGCCAGGCGTTGGCGCTTGGCCTCTTCGCGAGCTTCGCGCTCCTTCGCCTGTTCCAGTATTTGTACGGCGTTCGCGCGCGGCACGATGCAGACGCCATCATCATCGGCAATCACCACATCGCCTGGGTGGACCAGCGCGCCGCCGCAAACCACCGGCACGTTGACCGAGCCCAGCGTTTCCTTGACCGTGCCCTGCGCATGGATGGCCCGACTCCACACGGGGAATGCCATGGCGGTGAGATCGCGCACATCACGCACGCCGGCATCGATGATCAGGCCACGGCAGCCACGCGCCTTGGCCGAGGTGGCGAGCAGGTCGCCGAAATAGCCGTCTTCGCAGAGGCTGGTGGTGGCGGCGATCAGCAGGTCGCCTTCGCGCAGCTGTTCGATCGCCACGTGCATCATCCAGTTGTCGCCCGGCGGCATCAGCACCGTGACGGCCGAGCCGGCGATGCGTGCGCCGCCATAGATCGGACGCAGACTGGAATGCATCAGGCCGCTGCGGCCCTGTGCTTCGTGCGCGGTGGCGACGCCGACCTTGGCCAGGCCATCAATGACGCCGGCGGGGGCGCGTTCGATGCGGGTTACTACGACAGACATGGCTCATCCTCTTTCGAACATCAATCGTTGGCGGCGGCAGGCTTGAAGCCCATCAGTACGCCGATGTCCACGCGCAGACCGATCGCGTAGACCAGCAGGTTCTTGGGCAGCACCGAGGTTTTGGGAATGGCGGAGTTGTCCGGGTGCACGATGTACTGCACGCTCGGCATCAGCTCGAAACCCTTGACCAGGTGGAGGCTGTAGGTCAGGTCGGCGGCCGTCTGATGGCGGGCATTCCAGCCGCTGCCGCCGAGCTTGGCGCGCTCCTCGGCAAGAAACGCGCGCTCGGCCGAGGTCAATTCGAACTCGGAGAGATTGAGACCCAACGTGTCGTACGGACGCGAGGCGAACGGTCCGGTCATCACGAAGCCGGCGTAGATCTGCTGGCGCATGATTTCCTGCTGCTCCAGCTGCTGCACCCAGCCACCGAACACGTTGAAGCTGCGCGGCGAACTCGGGTCCGGACGCCAGATCACCTTGTCGCCCATCAGGTAGATGCCATCGCGCACGTGGTGATCGGTGGCGGCGGTGCCGCCGTTGATGCCCAGCGGTTGGCCGCGCGTATTCATGTCAATGTCGGTCAAGGGAGCCGTGCTCACGTAAGCGCCGCCCTTCAACTCGAACGGGAACTGCTCCGTGCGCGGATCATTCTTCACCCAGCCGAATTCGACCGGCACGGTGTAACCGGTGGCATGTTCGATGCCCCAGTTCAGGCCATTGCTCGGCTGCACGGTGGGATTGACCTCGAACGCGCCGACGTCGACATAGGTGTTCTCAGTGGTCTTGTACTTCACGTTGCCGCCCCAGGTCGCCGAAGGCAGCAGGCTGAGGCCGGTTTCGGACACCAGCATGCGTGGCTCGCCGCAGGTGTTGGCGGAAGTGAACTGGCAGTTGACCACCAGGTGGCCGAAGTACGTCGTACTGCCCAGGCGGCCGACCTGGATATCGAGCCGGTCGTCGAGGCCTTTGTACTCGTACGAGAACAGGCCCAGATGCCAGCGCGTATAGGGGTTTTTGTAGATGTACTGCTGCTTGGTATAGGTGCCGGTGACCAACGCGTTGAGGCTCAGGCCGTAGTCGCGATAGACGGTGAAGTGGAAGGTGGAGCCCGTCCATCCCCAGATCTTGCCCAGGTCGAGATCCGCGCCGATATAGAACTGGCCCACGTTGTGACTGCCCTGAGCCACACCGCCGGTGGTGTTCTTGGCGAACTGGTCGACCAGGCTGGCGCGGATGTTCACGCCATCATCGATCATGTTCTGCACCCACGCCGGACGAGGCAGGCCAGGCTCTCGTGCAGGCGGCGGCGGGGCAGCGAGACTGGTGGCCGGATCGACGTTGCTGGGTTGCGCATCGGCCTGCGCTGCCGCATAGCCGTCGGCCCAGTTGGCGCCCGGTCCGCTGTCCGGCGCTGCCTGCGTGTCCTGCGCGTAGGCGGCAGGCATCAGCAAGGCGGCGAGTAGACCAAGATAAAGCGATTGACGTGTCATTGACCTTTTCACTGACGCACTCCTCCCCGCCGCGGTGCCGTCAGGTACCGCGAGACACTTGTTGTTTTGAAGGCGAACTTCCTGTTAACCCGCGTGTAATTCTCGTTGTAGCTGTTCGCGATCGACTGCCTGTTCCCAGCGGCCAACCACCACGGTGGCCACGCAATTGCCGACGATATTCACGAACACAAAACCCGCCGACAGGATGCGGTGCACACCAAGAATCAAGGCAACGCTGCTGACCGGAATGGTCTTGGTCGCCGCCAGGGTCATGGTCAATACCGCGATGGCCGAACCCGATACACCTGCGCCGCCCTTGGATGTGACCAGCAGGATCAGCAGCAGGCCCAGCTGTCCTTGCCAGCCCAGCGCAGTGTCGGTGGCCTGCGCGAGGAACACCGTGACTGCCGCGAAGTACAGGCAGGTGCCGTCGTGGTTGAAGCTATAGGCCGTGGGCAGCACCATGCCGACCACCGATTCGTTCACGCCAAGACGGCTCAATTTTTCGGTGAGCTGCGGAAACACGCTTTCCGACGAACTGGTGCCGAGCACCAGCACCAGCTCCTCGCGGATGTAGCGCATCAGCTTGAGCAGGCTGAAGCCGCACGCGTATGAAATCGGGGCGAGCACGAACAGCAGGAAGGCCACGCAGGTCAGCGCGAATACGCCCACCAGCTTGGCCAGCGGCAACAGGCTGGCGGCGCCGAACTTGGCGGTGGTGAAGGCGATCGCGCCGAAGGCAGCGATCGGGGCAATCTTCATCACCTGGCGGATGATCCAGAACAAGGCGAGCTGGGTGGCGTCGACCACGCGCAACACCGGCTGCGCTTTTTCGCCAAGACTGGCCAGACCGCAGGCAAACAGCACGGAAAACAGCAACACCTGCAGGATATCGCCGCGGCTGAACGCGCCCAGCGCCGAGGTCGGCACCAGATTGGTGAGGAACTCGCCGAAGCCTTGCGGCGCAGGCGCGATGTGGTCGGCTGCGTCCATGCCTTGCTTGAGCGTGGCGAGGTCGACATGCATGCCCACGCCGGGTTTGAGCAGGTTGACCGCAACCAGGCCGATCACCAGGGCCACGCTGGTGACCAGCTCGAAATACACCATCGCCTTGAGCGCGATGCGCCCCACCTTGCCCATGTCGCGCACGCTGGCGATGCCGTGCGTGACCGTGCAGAAGATGATCAGCCCCACCACCATCTGGATCAGGCGGATGAAGATATCGCCCAGCGGCTTCAATGCCGCGCCGATGTTGGGCCACACCACACCGACCAGCACGCCGAGCACGATACCCACCACCACCTGGAAGGTCAGGTCGCGATAGAGCGGGTGCCGCTGCGACGTCAGATGGGTTTGGAGGTTCACCGGTCGGGTCATCAGGAAACTGAACTCTGGTAGTGGGTCGCGTTGGCGCTATGGCGCACGATCAGGCCGTCTTGGTTTCGAGCAAAGCGTGCGCGGGACCCAGCACCTCGTCGAGGCCAAGCTTGCGCGGCAGCAGTTTCTGTTCCAGGCACGCATCGATGATCCACGCCAGGGGACCATACAGGGCGTCAAAGCCGGACAACGTCTTGCGTGGGCTGGCGGTTGTCGTCTGCAGGGCTTCAGCCTCTGCCAGCAGGCGATAGGCAGCGCGCACGGCATCGGGTTCGCGCCGGCAAGTCTCGGCGCTTGCCGCGACCACATGGTTGATCGGCACAAAACCGTGCTGCTGCGCCCAGGCCAGATCCTTGGCCTTGGCGTCGGCGATCACCGGCACATAGTCGTCGCCCTCGGGAAGGTCATTGCCGAAGATCGCCGCGTCGATCTCGCCATCGTGCAGCATGGCCAGCAAGTCCTTGCCGTGAGTCGGGTGTTCCACGAACGGAGGGTCCTGATACTGCGTGACATGTGCCGGATCGTGGGTGACCCAATGGATGTCGGAAGTTGCAAGGCCGGCATCCTCGACCAGATGCGCGCGCACCCACATGCCCGTGGTCTGTGTGTAGGAGCGCACGCCGACGCGCTTGCCGCGCAATTGTTCAGGCGTGAGTTCGCCATGCGGGCGATAGGAGATCAGGCAGCCACGCTGGAAGCGCGACGCAACCACGACTGGCAGCAGCACCACCGGCCGCTTATACGCGATCGCCTGCAGGGCGGTGACGATGGCCAGCTCCGAGAGGTCGAACGCCGCCTCGCGCACCATCGGCGCAAACGCCTTGTGGATCGGGCTGATCTCGGTGAAGTCGAGCACCACGTGGTCACTCTTGAGCGTGCCGTCCTTTAGAGGTGTGGTCAGGGCCGTGGTCTTCAACACGGTCTGCAGATGGACCGGCTGACTCATGCCGATACCTCCGCCAGCGCCGGATAGATGCGTTGGACCGTGCCGCCGAAGATCATCGCCTGCAGCGGCTGCGGCAGACTGGACAGCACATCGCGCGCCGTCGTCGCGAGTTCATGCAGCGAGCCTTCCGCGGCCGGGAAGTTGGATCCCCAGGCGATGCGCTCGGCGCCAAACGTACTCACCAGCTTCTCGAGGAAATCGATGGGATGGGAGAGGCCTTTCGCCGCCGCAGCCAAGGTGCGATTGGTCAGCTTCAGATGCACGCCGTCGAACTGCGCCATTTCAAACAACATCTGTGCCGCTTTGTAGGGCACGCCATCATCGAGGTCCGGACGGGCGCAATGGTCCAGCAGTACGCGCACGCCAGGAAAGTGTTCGAGCAAGGTGCGCAGGGTCGGCAGGCCTTGCATGGTCATCTGCAGGCAGACGGGGATGCCTTTGCGTTCGGCATGTGCCCACGCCGGATAAGAATCCTTGTGGCCCAGCCAATCGGACTGGCCGGGCATGGTGGTGCCGGTGGTGAACAGGCGAAAGCCGTGCAGGCCTTGCGCTTCCCAATGATCGATACGCTGGACCGCATCGGGTGCCAGCGCATCGATCGAATACACGCCGGTCAGGCGGTCGGGATGCGCACGAACGGTGTCGACCACATAGCGGTTGTCGTGCCCGTACACCGTGGAGGCTTGCACCACCACGGCCTTGGCGATGCCGGCCGCATCCATTGCCTTGATCACGCCGGCTGCATCGACCGGTCGCTGCTGCGACCACTCCGACTGATGGCCGCCGATCGGGTTCTTCGGATAGGTGGTCGTGTCGGAGGCGATGGCGTGCAGGTGGGAATCGATGATCTTCATAAGCGCGGTCAGTTCACTATCGGGGTTCGCGGGGGGAGGGGTGTTTCGTGCATCGCAACATCGAGTAAGTCAGCGAAAGCGCCGGATTAGCGTCTCTTGTTGCTGCGTTGCGCCATCAAAAAATCCCGGCACGACTTTCGAGATTGGTATCGATTGTTACGAGAGAGTTTTTTCGCTCTCCGGTGGTGAACGGAATCTGCGCCAAAACACGGGTGTTGCCTAATTCGTTTTCTTATTGACACATAAGTAAATACTATTGATTGCGCATGGATAAGATTTACGCCCTCAACCTCCGCCACCTGGATGCGCTCAGCGTGATCGCCCGCGCGGGCAGCATGAGCGTGGCGGCCGAGCTGGTCAGTCTTTCGCAACCGGCCTTGACCCAGGCCGTGGGCAAGCTCGAGCGCAATCTCGAAATCCGTCTGTTCGAGCGGCAAGTCGACGGCACGCGCCCGACCATCAGTGGACGGGCGTGGATCATTCGCGTGGAACGCGCGTTGCGCTATCTCACTCATGGCGTGCGGCTGGTGCGCCGCTCGGCGCGCCTGGCGCCGCTGAACCAGATCGAGCGACGCATCAGCATGGTCCAGCTGCGTGCCCTGGTGGCCGTCGTTCAATGCAGCAGTTACGCCACGGCCGCAGAACAGATCGCGTTATCGCAACCGGCGGTGTATCGGGCCGTGCGCGAGCTGCAGGATGCGCTGGGTGCGGAATTGCTGGTGCGGGCCGGACGCGTCGTGCGGCCCACCGATCTGGCCAGCCGGTTCGTGCGCTTCGTTCGCCTGATGCTGGCGGAGCTGCGCACCGGCGTGGATGAAATCGCTGCCGGCAAATACGGCGGCGGCCGCATCAGCATCGGCACCTTGCCGATGGCGCGTGCAGTGTTTCTGCCGGACCTGCTGGCGCGATTCGCACAGGAACATCCGGCGGCCTCCGTGGACGTGCGTGAGGCGCCGTATGGCGAGTTGCTCAGCTCGCTGCGCCATGGCGACATCGACCTGATGATCGGCGGCGCCATGCGCCATCCGGCGCCGGCCAATGACGTGGAGCAGGAGGGCCTGTTCGATGACGAGCTCTTCATCGTCGGCAACTGCGCGCATCCGCTGCGGCAACAGGCGTTGGTGGCGATCGATGACCTGCTCGCCTATCCCTGGGCCGTGCCGGCGCCGGGCGTGCCGATGCGGCGCAACTGGGAGACGCTGTTTCGCGTCAACGGCATCGAGCCGCCGACGCCGCGCATCGAATGCAGTTCCGTCTTGGTGACGCGCGGACTGATGCTCAAAGGCGACTGGCTCAGCCTGATGTCGATGGACCAATTTCTGTTCGAGCGCCAGGCCGGCGCCCTGGCCGAAATCCCCATCGAAGGCGGGGTGCTGCGCCGGCGCATCGCCATGACCCGCCGCAGCGACTGGCGGCCCACGCCCCTCCAGGAGCAGTTCGCCACATTGGCGCGCGAGATGGCTGCCGAGCGCACCGAGCGTGCGGACTTTCGCGTCCGAGCCGAAGTCAGCGCGCCTTCTGATCGTTGGGATATCGAGGACTTGCACTGATCCTGGCGCATGGGTGACTCGGCGCTCAATGCTGCGCGAGATCCAGCAGCCCAGTTGGCCTGAGCGGGCTGCGACACACCTTAATCCGGCTTTCCACTGGCCTTGCTTGCAATAATTAATCGTATGGTTAATCAATTCATCGCTCGATGAATGGCGGACACATGCGGCCACTTGGGCAATGGGCGTCGCGAGGAAAGAGGGTATTTCCCGCGGCTTGCACCCGGCGCGTTTTGTCTCCACCGTTGAAAGGCCTCTCATGCACTGAGGTGATGATCGGAGTAGCGAGCGATGAGCACACAGGTCTTGGTCGTGGGCGCGAGTCCTGGCCTCTTGCAAATGAGAGCATATGCCCCTACCTTGGATATAAGGGCATATGCCTGCATTATTCGAAAGGATCTGATCATGAGCGAAGCAAGCATTCTTGTGAGCGGTGCGACTGGGCGCACCGGCGGTGCAGCCATCGACGAACTGCTGAAAATGGGCAGGCATGTGCGCGCCTACGTGCGTTCGAACGACGAGCGGGCGGCGGCGCTGAGGGCTCGTGGCGTGGAGACTGCCATCGGCGACTTCACCGATATCGACCAGATTCGCGCGGCGATGGAGGGCGTCAGTTCGATGTATTTCCTGCATCCGATCGCGCCGGGCATCGTCGAGGCGGCTGCCTATGTCGCGCAGGCTGCCAAGGAGGCGGGTGTCAGCGCCATCGTCAATATGTCGCAGATTTCCGCTCGCCGGGAGTCAACCAGCCATGCGGCCCAGGATCACTGGATATCCGAGCGCGTGTTCGATTGGTCCGGCGTGCCGACCACGCATCTGCGTCCGACCTTCTTTGCCGACTGGCTGATCTACCCGCACTTCGCCCAGGAGATCTGGGCCAGGAAAAAGATCGAGTTTCCGTTTGAAAATGGTCGCCACGCGCCCATCAGTTCGGACGATCAGGGGCGGGTGATCGCCCATCTCCTGGCTGATCCGATTGGCCACGAGGGCAAGATCTACACCCTCCACGGCCCCGTCGAAATGGATCACACCCAGATCGCTGCCGCCATGAGCGACGTGCTCGGGGCGCGCATCGAGTATGTGCCGACTTCCATCGACCAGTTCAGGCACAAAATGGAAAACCTGTATAACTTCCCTCCGTTCCTGGTCCAGCACCTGGTGGAAGTGGCCCAGCATTACCGCGAAGGCATTTTCCAGGGCACCAATGACGTGGTCGAGAAGATCACCGGCACGCCCGCGCTGTCGGTGCCGGCCTTTATCGAGAAGCATCGCGCTGCATTTGCTTGAGGCATGAGTCCGGTTTCCATGCTGCACTGAGGTTGAGGAGAGTCGAGATGTCGCCAAACAAGTCGTCTGTCGGGGTCGATCAGTGCCACTGCTTTGCGATGAGGAAGGCTGCCCGGCAAATCTCGCGCCTGTATGACAGCCATCTGCAGCCCACCGGTCTGCGCATCACCCAGTTTCTGATACTGGCAGCGCTGAATCAGGAGCAGGGCGTCTCGATCAACGATCTTGCCGAACGACTCGATACCGAACGAACGGCGATGGGAAAAATGGTTGGCGTGTTGGAGCGGGACGGTTTTGTCCGGCTCCGGCCGTCGCCGACGGACGGTCGGAGCCGCCTGGCGGAGCTCACCCCCAGCGGCAAGGGGCTGTTCGAACAAGCAGCTCCGCTGTGGCGCGAAGCGCAGCGGCAGTTCGGCGAGATGAATGGCGCGAAGGACGTGCGCGCCTTGCGGCAAAATCTTGCAGGGATGAAGACGGGCGATCTCTCCACGTCGTTTGAGTGAGCGACCGCCGCCATGTCTTTGAAATCGCCTGGGCGCCTTGGCTAGAACGTGTAGCGCACCCGCCCATACCAGTAGGCGCCGTTGCTGCCGATCGGCGAGATCACGTCGTACGGGAAGTTGCCGCCGTAGTTGATGTCGCTGTTGGAGCGGGTGGGGTATTGGTTGGTGACGTTGTCGCCGCCGAGCGCAAAGCTGAGGTGATCGGTAGCTCGATACTCGGCCTCTAGATTCAGCTGGAAGCGGGGCGCATAGGTCTGCGTGGGGATGTAGCCGTCGCCAAAATCGAATACGCGCGTGGTGGCGCCCTGGCGGGTGACGCGGCCGAGCAGGCCCCACTGCCGGTTGTCCCATTTGGCGGTGAAGCTGCCGCGCTGGCGTGGTGCCGCGTCGGTCAAGGTGTTGCGCGCTTCCACGCCGAACAGCACGTTGTCGGCGCCCGCGGCGATCAGGGCGGCAGGGGTGGCTTCAACGCTGCGGATCTGCGTGTTGTTGTGGCTGTAGGCCAGGGTCAGCAGCAGATTGCCGTTGGCCACTTCGGCGCGGTAGTTGCCCACCAATTCTGCGCCGCGCGTGATCGTATTCACGGCGTTGGTGAAGAACTGCACGCTCTGCACGCCGGCCACGCCAAAGTTCTGCTGGATGTATTGCTCCAGTCCATCGTTGTCGATCGTCTCGGACAGGGTGACGCGATGGTCGATGGCGATCTGATAAGCATCGAGCGAGAAGTCGAAGGCGCTGCCGAGCTGGCCGGTGATGCCGATGCTGAAGTTGCGCGATTTTTCCGGCTTCAGCGGTTGTGCGCCCAGGTCGCGCGCCAGTGGGTTGTTGACCGACAGGATGCGACCCGTCACCAGCTTGCCGTCTGCGCCATAACCGGTGGTGGTCGCTTCGTAGCCGATCTGGCTCAGCGATGGCGCGCGCAGATTGTTGGACGCCGCGCCGCGCAAGGCGAAACCGGGGGAGAACTCCCAGCGCGCGCTGAGCTTGCCGCTCCAGTTGCCACCGAAGTCGCTGTAATGCTCATAGCGGCCCGCTGCGTCGGCGAAGAAGGTGTCGGTGATATCGCTGGAAACTTCCGCATAGGCCGCCTGCACGCGACGTGAGAGATCCGCTGCGTCCTGCGGCTGCAAGCCGCCGCCGGCCTGCGCTCCGGCAGGTGCGTCGATGGGTCCGACGGCATAGGAGGCCGGATCTCCCGCGCCGGTGTGGAAGTTCTCATAGCGATACTCGCCTCCGACGGCCAGGGTCACGGACCTGCCCGCCACGTCGTACTGACGGCTGGCATCGAGATTGGCCGTGCTCTGGTTGAACGCGTAGCTGCCGATATGGAAATACGTGGGGCTGGCCGCACCCAGCGAGGCATTGAGCGAATCGCGCAGGTCGTAGTCGAACGCGTTCCTGCCCCAGTTGAGGCTGCCGTCGTAGCTCCAGTCGCCCACGGTGCCGCGCACGCCGCCGGCGGTTTGGGCGTCGCGGTTGTGGCCGATGGACTGCGGCAGATAACCGTCCGGATAGATGGCAGGCACGTTCGCGTCGCTATCGGGGTAGCGGAAGTAGTTGTCGCCGATGGTGTGCCGCTGCGTATAGGTGCCAAAGGCATACAGGCTGGCGTGTGCGTTCAACGGCAGCTCGCCGTTGAACCAGCCGTTGTAACTCTCGTTGGGCGGATCGCCGGCGGCATAGTTGCGTTGTCCGCGCAGGGCAAGGTTGGCCGGCGTGGGATCGGCGATGAAATCGGGCACGGTGTCGTAACCGGCGCGATTGGTGCCTGCATGGTGGCTGGTCTCCACGCCCGCATGCAGGTAGCCGCTACCGGCCAGCGTCGTGCCGAAATCCGCGGCGGCGTAGCCGCCCTGGCCATCTGTGATCTCGCGATCGGTGGGACGGAAGTGCGTATGGTAGGCGCCGTAATCGGCCGAGACTTCGCCGCCGCTTGGCGCATCCTTGAGGATGATGTTGATGACGCCGGCAATCGCATCGGAACCATATTGCGCGCCCGCGCCGTCGCGCAGCACCTCGATGCGCTTGATCGCGCTGATGGGGATGGCGTTGAAATCGACCGGCGTGGTGCCGTTGCCGATCTTGGTATCCGTGTTGACCAGGGCCGACGTGTGAAAGCGCTTGCCATTCACCAGCACCAGCACTTCGTCCGGGGACAGCCCGCGCAACTGCGCAGCGCGCACATGGTCCGAGCCGCCCGAGTTGGACTGGCGCGGAAAATTGAACGAGGGCAGCAGCACGGCGAGCGCCGCGCCCAGTTCGCCGTTGACCGCACCGGCGTTGCGCAGATCCTGTTCGCTCAATACGTCGACCGGCACGGGCGAGTCCAGTGAGGTGCGGTTGCTCGCTCGCACGCCTGTCACCACGACCTGACCCAGTGTCTTTGTTTGTTCATCGGCGGGCTGCGCTTGCGCATGCGCCAGGGGCACGGCAAGCGCCGTCGCAACGAGCGCGGTGAGCAAACGGACGCGCGGCAGCGCGGCGGGGCGTATCGACATGGCAATTCCTTATGGGTGCAGCCGTCCATCGCGCGAACCTTCAGGGGCGACGCTGGACACTATGGATTAGTGGGTACTAGCGCCGGGGAGGGCGCGGAGAAGCGGCTACGCCAGGCAACATCGCCGCATGGACTTACCATGCGGCGCGTGCGGGTACTCAAGCATGCAATCGGTCATGTTCGACAAACCTGATCCCCAGGTACAGCTGGCAGTGGGCTCGGCCACGCGAGGCGGCCGGTGGTTATTTGTTGCATTGCGCAAGTCATGTTGTCAATACTGCGCGAAGGTCTAAGAGCTTTGACGCTCTATCCGTATAGATGTCCAAATTGGCATGAGGAAATAGCCATGATTCATTTGCGTTTGACGTGGGCGGTGCTTTCAGCCGGATTGCTTTCGGGTTGCGTCACCTCGGTGGCTCCCACGACTGCCACGTTGCATGGCGATGCGGCGCATCCCGCACAAACGCAAGGCTGGGTGGATACCAAGCTGTATTTCGGGCTGGGCATCGCGGGGGATGCCAGCCATGGCGTCAGTGAGCAACGCTGGCGGGAATTTCTGGATGCGGAAGTCACGCCGCGATTCCCGGATGGCTTGAGCGTGCTCGACGTCTATGGCCAGTGGCAGGGCAAGGGCCAGCCCACGCCGGAGCGCCTGCGCTCGAAGATGCTGGTGATCGATTATCCCGACACGGCGGACAATCGCGCTAAGGTGGACGCCATACGTGCGGCGTGGAAGCAGCGCACGGGTGACCAGTCCGTGCTGCGCGTGACGCAGCCTGCCGAGGTGTCGTTCTGAGATGAGCAGCATTCGTTCGCAGCGTTGGCTCTCACCCGGCGACATCAATGGCTTTCTTGGCCTGGTGGTCGACAATCTGTCGATCATGGCCTTTCTTGCTACGGCCTTGATCGGCATCTTCGGTTTTCCGGCCGATATCGTCTTTCTGCGCATGTTCCCAGGCACGACCTTTGGCGTGCTGCTGGGCAACCTGGCCTATACCGCGATGGCGCGCCGATTGGCGAAGCGCGAAGGCCGTGATGACGTCACCGCGATGCCGCTTGGCCTGGACGCGCCGACCAGCATCGGCATGGCGCTGCTGGTGCTGGGTCCGGCGTTCCTGAGTTTCAAGCAGGCCGGCATGGATGAGCACGCTGCGGGGATCGCCACCTGGCAGCTGGGCATGGCCTCGCTGGTGATCATGGGTGTACTGAAGTTCGTGCTGTCCTTTTTTGGCGGCATGGTGCAACGGCATGTGCCACGCGCTGGACTGCTGGGTTCCATCGCGGGCATTGCGCTGGTGCTGATGGGCTTTCTGCCGCTGATCGAGATCCTCAAAGTGCCGGTGGTGGGCTTTGCAGGATTGGGTGTGGTGCTGTACGCCTTGGTGGCACGCGCACGCATGCCGCTGGGGCTGCCGGGCGTGCTGGTGGCCTTCGTGGTGGCGGCGCTGCTGTACTACGGTCTGGGCCCGCTGGGCTGGCTTGGCAACGGCTATCACGCCCCGGTCGCCTGGCAGTGGCGTTTTGCGTTGCCGCTGCCGACCTTGCAATGGATGAACGGCCTGGCCGCAGCGACGCCTTATCTTCCGCTGATCCTGCCGTTTGGCTTGCTGATGGTGGTGGGCGGCATCAACGTGACGGAAAGCGCGCGCGTGGCCGGCGACGATTACCGCACGCGCGATATTCTGCTGGTGGAGGCCTTGGCGACGCTGGTAGCCGGTTTCTGCGGCGGCGTGGCGCAGACCACGCCCTACATTGGCCAGCCGTCGTACAAGGCGATGGGTGCGCGCAGTGGCTATACGCTGCTGACCGGCCTGGTGATCGGCCTGGGTGGCGTGTTCGGTTACCTGTCCAACCTGGTCGAGCTGCTGCCTTTGTCGGTGCTGGCGCCGATCCTGGTGTTCGTGGCGATCGGCATCACGGTGCAGGCTTTTGAGGCGACCCCGGTGCGCTATGCCGCGGCCGTCGTATTCAGCTTCTTTCCGGCCATCGCACGCATGGTGACGATCAAGCTCAGCGATCCCACCTACGTGTCGAGCGACCACTACGGCGCGCTGTTCGCCGAGCATAGCCATGGGATTTCCGAACTGGCGGTGATCACCGTGCTGGGCAACGGCTTCATCATTACCTCGATGATCTGGGCGAGTTTCCTGGTGGCCTTGATCGATGGTCGAACACGCCGGGCTGCCGGGATCCTGCTGTCGGGCGCAGCCTTGAGCCTGTTTGGCATCATCCACTCGGTGGAGCTGACCGGTGGGATCTATGTGCCCTGGACACTCGACGAGGCCTCGCGCCAGCTGGTCTGGCAGTTCACCGGTGCGTACGTGGTGTTGGCCATCGTGCTGCTGGTGCTTGCCCTGGCAGCGCCACGTGACGACCGCAGCGTGGCCTGAGCGGATGTCGCGCGACCTGAGGATGGACGTCATTGACCGGCGCTAGGCCAAGCCAGGTGCGGTCGCGCGGACGGCATGGATTCACGCTGTCCCTGGTGGCGGCTACGCTGCTCGGCGTGCTGGTGGGCTGGGTCTGCAACCGCAGCTTCACGGCGGAACAGGCGGCCGTGATCGCCGCCGACCTCTCGGTCATCACCGACATCTTTTTGCGGCTGATCAAGATGATCGTCGCGCCCCTGGTGTTTGCCTCGCTGGTATCGGCCGTTGCACGCATGGGCGGCGCCGCGGAGATCGGGCGCATCGGCATCAAGACGCTGGCCTGGTTCTTTGCGGCCTCTTGCGTGTCGCTCACGGTCGGCCTGCTGATGGCCCACTGGCTGCAGCCGGGTGCCGCGCTGCATGCCATGCCCGCGTTTGCGCACCTGCCGGCGTCCAGTGGCAGCGCGGGCGCGGTCACCAGCTTCTCGCCGGCGGAGTTCATCAACCACCTGATTCCTCGTTCCTTCGTCGAGGCCATGGCGGACAACGAGATCTTGCAGATCGTGGTGTTCTCGCTCTTGATTGGCCTGGCGGCGGCATCGCTGAAGGAGAAGGCGCTGGGTTTTGTCGAGCTGGTCGATGCCTTGGCCGCCGTGATGTTCAAGATCACCGACTATGTGATGAAGGTGGCACCGCTGGCCATCTTCGCTGCCTTGGCCAGTTCGATCTGCCTGCACGGCATCGGCATCATGGGCACGTATGCGCGTTTCGTGGCGGGCTTCTATCTGTCGCTGCTTATCCTGTGGGCGCTGCTGCTGGCCGCGCTTGGCCTGATCATCGGATCGCGCAGTCTGCGTCTGCTGGCAGGCATCCGCCAGACCGTGCTGCTGGCGTTTGCCACCTCCTCGTCGGAGGCGGCCTATCCGCGTCTGCTCGAGCAGCTGGTGGCGTTCGGCATACCGCGTCGCATCGCCAGCTTCGTGCTGCCGCTGGGATATTCGTTCAATCTCGACGGCGCGATGATGTACTGTACGTTTGCCATCCTGTTTATCGCGCAGGCCTATGGCGTTGAGCTCAGCGTGGGGCAGCAGATCACGCTGTTCGGCTTGCTGATGCTGACCACCAAGGGGTTGGCCGGCGTGCCGCGGGCCGCCATCGCGGTGATTGCCGTCACGCTGCACTATTTTCATCTGCCCGATGCCGGACTCGCGCTGGTGCTGGCGGTCGATCACGTGCTCGACATGGGGCGTTCGGCGACGAACATCGTGGGCAATTCCGTGGCCGCTGCTGCGGTGGCCTCATGGGAAGGGCAGCTTGATGCGCCCTGCAAAATCGATCATCCATGAACTTCCTTGCGGCTCCTCTCCCCATTGCCCATCCCTAGCGAGGTCTTATGCCTGCGATTGCCTATCTGGAGTGTTCCCGCTGCCATGCGCGACTGCCGGCCGATGTGCCGCAGACGCTGTGCACGCAATGTCCCGAGCAGCCCGCGGGGGCGCTCTACGTGCGATACGACCTCACGCCGCTGCTGGGCAGTTCGCCTGCGGAAGCAGTGAAGGGTGGTGATGCGGCGACGCCATGGCGTGGCATGTGGCGGTATCGCGCCGTGCTGCCCGATGTGGCGCCGGTGACGCTGGGCGAAGGATGGACGCCGATGCTGCGCAGCAAGCGTCACGACGCATTGTTCCTCAAGGAGGAGGGCGCCAATCCCACCGGCTCGTTCAAGGCGCGAGGGTTGTCGCTGGCCGTCACCATGGCGCGGCACTACGGCTTGCGCAAACTGGCCATTCCTTCGGCTGGCAACGCCGCTGGCGCACTGGCCGCGTATGCCGCAGCGTCCGATATCGAAGCGCATATCTTCATGCCGCGCGACGTGCCGCTCGCCAATTTGGTGGAAGCGACCGCCTATGGTGCGAAAGTGACCCTGGTCGACGGCGTGATATCCGATTGCGCGCGCATCGTTGGCGAACGCAAGGCGGCGGAGGGCTGGTTCGATATCTCCACGCTCAAGGAACCGTTCCGCGTGGAAGGCAAGAAGACCATGGGCTACGAACTGGTCGAGCAGCTCGGTTGGGAATATCCCGATGCGGTGTTCTATCCCACCGGTGGCGGCGTTGGCCTGATCGGCATGTGGAAGGCCTTCGACGAGCTTGAGCAGCTGGGTTGGGTGAAGCCGGGCAGGCGGCCGCGCATGTTCGCCATTCAATCGTCGGGATGCGCGCCGGTGGTGCGGGCCTTTGACGAAGGCGCTGCCGTCAGCCAGATGTGGAAGGACCCCAAGACCGCGGCCTCGGGCCTGCGCGTGCCCAAGGCGTATGGCGACTACATCATCCTCGACATTCTGCGTGCATCGGGCGGCAAGGCGGTCGCGGTCTCCGATGAAGACACCTTTGCCTCGCTGCGCGACTGGGCTGCGCACGAAGGTATCTTCCTGTCGCCGGAAGGCGCGGCGGCAACGGCTGCCTATGACCAGCTGATCGCCTCGGGCGACCTGAAGGCCTCGGACCGCGTGGTGATTTTCAACACCGGTGCAGGCTTGAAGTACACCGATGTGATTGCCGCCGAGCTGGGTCTGTCAGCCGCACAAGGACCGTAACCTCACGCCGGCACTTCGCGTCGCAGGTCATCGGGATCGGCGGTGTGGAAGTGACGCTTGAACGCCACCTCGCCGGTCACCGGTTCCTGCAGCTCGCGCGCATAGCGGTGGCCGGCATAAATCGCATGGGCGATCAGACCGGGCGCCTCGGCGTCGCCGATGCAGCGTACGGAGCGAATCCCCGCGCCGCCCCAGTGTCCCTGGCGTTGCAGCAGTTGCTGGTAGAGCGCGTCGTCGGGCAGTCGCGAAGTGATGGTGACCACGGCATCGCAGGGACGTTCGGTGTGCTGCTCGTCCCAGGTGTTTTCCAGCGTCAGCGTTGAACCATCGAATCCGGTGATGTTGTGCGACACGATGGCCTCGATGCCGAGCTTGGCCATGCGCTTGCGGATATGGCGGTAATCCAGCGTGTTGACGCTCCAGGGCGCGATGCTGTCTTCCGGCGTTACGTAGGCGACCTCGCAGCCGCGTGCGCGCAGCAGTTCGGCGGCCACGCTGGCGTAGTAGAAGCCGTCGTCGTCGAACACCGCGACGCGGCCCTCGGGCAGACGGCCATCCATCAGATCGTCGAGCGTGAAGACCCGCGGGTTGTCGGCCAGGCAGGGAATACCCAGGCCATTGCTACGACCGAAACCATCACGGCGCCAATGGCAGCCGGTGGCCAGCACCACGTGCTCGGCGCCGAAATCGATCACGTCCTGCGCGCTCAGCGGGGAGTCGAGATACAGGCTCACGTTGTTGAGCTTGCCGATCTGTCCCACACGCCAGTCGCGCACGCGTGCCCACTCGGCCAGGCCGGGCAAGCGTGACTCACGCGTGACGCGGCCGCCAAGCTCCTTGCGTGATTCGGCGAGGCTCACATCATGGCCGCGCTGGCCGAGTGCGCGCGCCGCCTCCAGGCCTGCCGGTCCGCCGCCGACCACCAGTACGCGGGTGGGTTGGGGCGCGGGCCGGATACGCTCGGGATGCCAGCCCTTGCGCCACTCTTCGCCCATGCTCGGATTCTGCGTGCAGCGGATCGGCGAAATGGTCATGTCGCCAGAGACGCAGATATTGCAGCCGATGCATTCGCGGATATCGTCGACGCGGCCTCCTTCGATCTTCTTGGGCAGATAAGGGTCGGCGATCGACGGACGGGCCGCGCCTATCAGGTCGATCACGCCACGGCGGATCTGCGACACCATGGTGTCGGGCGAGGTGAAGCGGCCCACGCCCACCACCGGCTTGGTGGTGGTTTTCTTGACGAAGTCGATGAACGGTTCCTGCGCGCCCTCGGTGGCGAAACGCGAAGGCACCGAGTCGTTGTACCAGGCCGCGAGATTGACGTCCCACAGATCGGGCAGTTCGGCCAGCATGCTGACGATGTCCTGCGCCTCGGCCAGTTCGACGCCGCCGGGACCGAGCAGTTCCTCGGTGGCGAAACGCAGCGCGACAGCGCAGGTGTCGCCCACGGCGTCGCGGGTGTCCTGCAGCACCTCGCGCAGCAGGCGCACGCGGTTGTCCAGCGAGCCGCCGTACTCGTCGCTGCGCTGATTGCGGCGACGCTGCAGGAAATGCATTGGCAGCGA
The DNA here is from genome assembly GCF_001010355.1 of Dyella japonica DSM 16301. Classification (GTDB taxonomy): domain Bacteria; phylum Pseudomonadota; class Gammaproteobacteria; order Xanthomonadales; family Rhodanobacteraceae; genus Dyella; species Dyella japonica. The sequence continues at coordinate 188,636 of NZ_JPLA01000013.1, forward strand.
GAGGTCGTGCGCCGCATAGACATAGATGATGTCCATGCCTGCGCGCTTGCCGCGCAAGGCGGCTTCGCGATGCCAGCGGCGATATTCGCGGATATCGTGCAGCGTCATTGCGCGGGCTTGCGAGGGATAGCCGTACTTCGAGACCTGATGCGACGGACCCAGCAAAACCTCGCGCGAATACAGATTCGAGGCGGTCGGGCCGTTGTGCGAAAGCTCCAGCGCTGCAAGCGCGCCGTGTGCGTGCACCTTGTCGCACATCAGCGCGAGCGCGGGAATGTCGCGGTCATCCCACAGGCGTGCTTCAACGTAAGGCGTGAGGTCGCTGCTGGGATGGATCTCGCATTCTTCGGTGGACACCACCGCCCAGCCGCCCTCGGCCTTGATCTCGCGCATTGCCGCGTGTGCCAGCGGCATCGCGTGACCCATGCCATTGCAATGAGGGACCTGGAAGAAGCGGTTCTTGGCGGTGACCGGGCCGATCTTTACCGGCGTAAACAGGATGTCGTAGCGCGGGTCTCTCATCGAACTCATACCTTGGCGGGCGCGGTGGCGCTGTGCGGCGATTTGCGGCGCAGCCGCATGATGGCGTAGAGCGGCAGGCCCGCCGCGATCAGGCCCATCGCCAGCAGGAACGGCTCATGTCCGCTGCCGACAAAGGCAAACACCGCGTAGATTGCACCGCCGGTCGCGATCAGCAACGCGTTGCGTCCCATGCCGACACGGGCGCCTCGACGCCAGAGCACGGCCAGCGCGAGCGAGCAGCACAGATACAGCGGAAGGTTCGCCGCCGTCACCACGCGGGTGAGGAAGGTGAAGGCCGCCACCAGCGACTGGCTGTAGCTCAACCAGGTCATCACCGAGGCGAGCAGGCCGGTGACGATCAGCGCGATGGCGGGCGCACCTCGCCGATTCTGTCGCGCGAACACGGCCGGCAGCACGCCGTTATTGGCCATGGTGCGGGTGAGTTCGCCCATCAACAGCGTCCACCCATTGAGCGCGCCCAGCCCGCTCACCACCACGAACAAGGCCAGCCATCGACCGGAGCCGGCCGCGGAGAAGCGATCCATCAGCAAGGCGAACGGAGCGCTGGCATTGGCCAGTTCCGTCTGCTCGATCAACAGCAGCGGTACCGCCGAAACCACGATGTAGACGACTGCGACAAGGATGGCGCCGGCCATGGTGGCGCGCGGAATCGTGCGCCCCGGGTTGGTTACGCGTCCGGCGGGAATGCTGGCCGACTCGATACCGAGCATGGCGTACAGGGCGATGGTCGAGGCAGCCAGGATGCCGCTGAAGGTGATCGGTGTGGTCGGCGGGTGGACCACATAGCTTGCGGGCGAGGTGAGCAGGACCCATCCGCCGAGCAGCGCGATGGCGACCATGGGCAACAGCTTCAGCGCCGAGGTGACGATCTGCACGGCACCTCCCGAGCGCACGCCGAACACGTTGATGATCACGAACAGCCACAACAGGCATAGCGCGAACAGCACTGGCTGGACCACTGCCAGTTGCGGCATCACCACCGTGATGTAACCGACCACGCCCGTGGCGAGTGCCGCATTGGTCAGCCACAGCGAGACCCAGTACGCCCACAGCGCCATGTAGGCGGGAAGGTCACCGAGGGTGCAGCGGATGTACTCGTACGGTCCGTCCGCACCCGGCAACGCCTTGGAGAGATGGGCGAACACGCGGGCCAGGATCAGGCAGCCGACCAGGGTCACCAGCCAGCCGATCAAGGCATTGAAACCGTAAGGGGCGAGCGAGGAGGGCAGGATGAAAATGCCCATCCCGATCACGTTGCCGACCACCAGGGAGGTGCAGGTCCAGAAGCCGATCTTTTTGCCTTCGCTCACGTCATCTGCACTCTTGGGTTAATCGAGGGAAACCGTCTCACCAGCCTTGATCACGCCCTGCACCTTGCGCAGGCATTCCACGTCCTGCAGCGGGTCGCAGGCCACGGCGACCAGGTCGGCTGCCTTGCCGGGCGCAATCGAGCCGAGTTCCTTCTCCTTCCCCATCAGGCGGGCCGCGTCGATGGTGGCCGAGCGGATCGCCTGCAGCGGCGTCATTCCGTACTTCACCATGTACGCGAATTGGCGGGCGTTGTCACCGTGCGGATAAACACCCGCGTCGGTACCGAATGCGATATGCACACCGGCTTTTACTGCTTTGCGGAAACCCTCGCGCTGGGCCTCGGTGGTTTCGATATTTTTCCGCAAGGTCTGCTCGGACCAGCCTTCGCGGCGGCCCACGCTGTCGATGTAGTCGCCGTTGTAGATATCGGCCACCAGCCAGGTGCCGTGCTGCACCATCAGGGCGATGCCTTCGTCGTCGATCAGTGAGCCATGCTCGATCGAGCGCACACCGGCACGCACCGCCCGCTTGATGCCCTCGGCGCCATGCGCGTGTGCGGCCACGAACTTGCCGCGTTTGGCTGCCTCGACGACGGCGACGTGGATCTCCTCTTCGGTGTACTCCGATACGCCCGGTTCGGTGTTGTCGGCCAGCACGGCGCCGGTGGCGATCACCTTGATGTGGTCGACGCCGTGGTCCAGCAGGAAGTCGACATGCTTGCGCACATCCTCCACACCCCTGGAAACGCCGACGCGGAATTCCGGCGGCACCACCGTGCCCGGCGGTAGGCCGGTGATCTCGCCGCCGCCGCCGGGAATGGTGATGTACGCGCCGGCAACGAACATCCGCGGACCCGGCACATAGCCGGCGTTGATGGCGTCGCGCAACTGGATATCCGCAAGGCCGCGGAACACGCCCACGTCGCGCACGGTGGTGAAGCCGGCTCGCACGGTGTCATGCGCATTCTTGGCGCCGATGAAGGCATCGCGCGCCGGATTGCTCTTGAGCGCTGCGCCGTAGTCGGCGGATTCCATCTCATCGGCCAGGTGCGTGTGCATGTCCATCAGGCCGGGCACGACGGTGAAGCTCGTCCAGTTCAGGACTTTGGCGCCATTGCCGCTATTGGCTGCCCACGGCTGCACGGACACCACGCGGCCTTCGACGATGGTGACGGCCTGGTCGCTGAGCAGCTTGCCGCTGTCCACGTCCAGCAGATGGCCAGCGTGCACCACGGTGCGCTGCGGGCCTTGCGCAGCGACAGCGGGCAGGGCACATGCCATCGCGATGGCGCAGAACAGACCGGACAACTTCATGCTCATGCAGGTTCTCCAGCGCCTTGGGCATAGGCCGTGCGCAACAGGTTGTGGAAATGCCAGACGCCGCCTTCGCGCTTGGGACACAGGCGGCCAGGTTGGTAGTAACCGGAGGCAAGGCCCTTCTGCACGGCCTCGCAGATATCGATGTCTTCCTGCTGCACTTCATCGCTGAACGTCTGGTCGGCGGCAATGCGTTTCTGCGCCGCCTCGTCCTGCGCGTAGTAATAGTCAAACTCCACCCGGCAGCGGCCCGGTCCCAGCGGCAGGATGCGGTTGGTCTGCAGGCGTCCGGGCATGATGTTCAACATCACGTTGGGGTAGACGAAGTAGTAGAACGCCTGGCCGTCGCCGTAGATCTCGGCGCTGTTGCGCAGCGGCGAGGACTGCAGCGAGTGCCACGGGAACAGCTCGGTGTCGTAGGCGCGATAGTCCAGTACGCGGGACAGGCCCGGATGCACATGGGGCAGGTGATAGCCCTCCAGGAAGTTGTCGATATAGACCTTCCAGTTGCAGTCGAGGTCGTAGCTGTCGCGGCGCAGATAGCGCATGGCGGACAGGTCGATCGGCGCGATGCGCTCGGCGATGCCGCCGTAGACTTCGTCGAAGGCGGGCGTGTTTTCATCCAGCGCCACGAACACCAGGCCTTGCCACTCGTGTACGCGCAGCGTCGGCAGGCGGATGTCTTCCACTCTGAAATCGCAGGCGTCCTGCATTTCCGGTGCGCTGCGCAGCTGGCCTTCCAGCGTGTAGGTCCAGCCGTGGTATTTGCAGTGCAGCGAGCGCGCACCCTTGCCGTTGCACAGGGCCAGTGGGCCGGCGCGGTGGCGGCAGACGTTGGGGAAGGCGCGCAGCACACCGTCCTGGCCGCGCACGATCAGCACCGGCACGCCGCCGATATGTTCCACCACGTGGTCGCCCGGACCGGTCAGCTGGTCCTGCTGCGCCACCAGCTGCCAGCTGCGTGCGAATACCGCACGCTGCTCCATCGCCAGCATGGGTTCGCCGAAGTAATACTTCGGGTCGAGTGCGCGGGCGAGCGTGAGGTCGGTGATCTTGGTATCAGCGTGCATGCGTGGCTGGCTTCCCGGGATAGACTGATCCAACAAACGGTCGAACTCTGGAGTATCCATGCCCCGCTGTCGTCTCGCGTTTGCTCTGTGTGTCCTGTGCGGCGTCGCTTCCGCGGCCGAGCCCCGCGCCAGGGATCTTGGTATTCCCTTTGACGGCGCGCCCGGTCCGCTCAATGCGATCACCGATGTGGCCGGCGTGACGGTGGGTCAGGTGACCCTGATCGAGGATCTGCCGGATGGGCACAAGGTGCGCACCGGCGTCACGGCGATTCTTCCGCGTGGACACGACAGTTTCGAAATTCCCACGTTCGGCGCCTCGTTCGCGCTCAACGGCAATGGCGAGATGACCGGTACGGCCTGGCTGGAGGAATCCGGCCAACTGGAGGGGCCGGTGATGTTGACCAATACGCACAGCGTCGGCGTGGTGCGCGATGCGGTGATCGCCGAGCGCGTGCGTGCGGGTGGCGCGGATGCCTCGGGTTACTGGTGGTCGCTGCCTGTGGTGGCCGAAACCTGGGATGGCGACCTCAACGACATCAACGGTTTCCACGTCCGTCCCGAGCACGCCGCGCAGGCGCTGCGCGATGCGAAAAGCGGCCCGGTGGCCGAGGGCAATGTCGGTGGCGGCACCGGCATGATCTGCCATGAATTCAAATGCGGCATCGGCACCGCCTCGCGGCGCGTGCATATCGGCGAGCGCGACTACACCATCGGCGTGCTGGTGCAGGCCAACTACGGCCTGCGCGACAGCCTGCGCGTCGCCGGCGTGCCGGTGGGCAAGTATCTGCGCGACGACCGCGTGCGCAGCGCTTCGAATCCAGCTGCCGCCGACACCGGCTCGATCATCATCGTGGTGGCCACCGATGCGCCGCTGTTGCCGCAGCAACTGAAGCGCATTGCCAAGCGCGCCGGCATGGGGTTGGCGCGCATGGGCAGCTTCGCCGGCAACGGTTCGGGCGACATCTTCGTGGCGTTCTCCACCGCCAATGCCCAGGCCCTGCACGACACGCCGCTGCAGCAGGCGAGCTTTATCGGCAACGACCACGTCGACCCCTTGTTCGAGGCCACGGCGCAAGCCGCCGAGGAGAGCATCGTCAATGCGATGATCGCCGCGCGCGACATGCAGGGCGATGGCGGGCACTATGCCAAGGCCATTTCGCATGCGCAGCTGGTTGCGCTGCTCAAGCGCTTCGGGCGTTACGAGCCGCCGCATTGAACTGAGCCTGCTCACGGGCCCGCACCGACGGCTTTGAGATAGCGGTCATACCAGGCCAGGTTGCGTTCCATCCGGTCGCGCAGATAGCTCGGCACGGTCAACCCGTGATGCTGGCCGGGATACATCACCAGTTCGGTGGGAATGCCCAGCGAACGCAGCGCCTGGTACATCTGCTCGGCGCCGATGCAGGGCACATTGAAGTCGCGCTCGCCGCACTGGAACATCGTCGGCGTCCTGATCCGGTCCGCATGCAGGAACGGATAGCTGGCGCGGTCGTAGGCATCGCGGTTGGCCCAGGGCGTGCCGAGTTCGAGTTCGTACTCGCGTGCGTACTCGTCGTCGCCGTACATGCCATACATGTTGCCGGAGCCGGCGCCCGCGATGGCGGCCTTGAAACGCGTGTCGCGGGCGATGACCTCGTCGGTAAGGATGGCGCCATAACTCCAGCCACCGATGCCCAGCCGGGCGGGATCGGCAACGCCAAGCGCTACCGCGCGATCGACGCCGGCAAGCACATCCTGCGTGTCCTTGTTGCCCCAGTCGGCATAGATCGCCTTGGCGAACTCGAAACCGCGGCCCGAGCTGCCGCGAGGATTCACGGCGAGCACCGCGTAGCCATGCGCCGCGTAGACCTGCCAGTCGGGCATGAATTCATGGCTGAACTGGTACACCGGGCCGCCATGGACACGCACGATGGTTGGATAGCGGCGGCCGGGCACATAGCCAATCGGCTTGGTGAGCAGGGCATCCAGCGCGGTTCCATCGGCGCTCTGCAGGTGGAGCGTTTCAGTGGTCGCCAGATGCTTTTGATCCAGCCACGGGTTCGGGTCGTCCAGGAGACGCAACTTGTCCTGCTCGACCGCCGACAGTTGTGGCGGATGCAGGCTATCGCCGCCCAGTACGACGACGCGGCCGTTGGCTGACACATCCAGGTCGGTGTCGAAACGGTCACCGTGGGTCAGTTCGGTGATCTTGCCGCTGGGCAGATCGATGCGCGACAGATGCGTGACCTGCGCCTGTTCGATCAAGGCATAGACGCTGCGCCCATCGGGCGACCAGCGCGGCTTGGTGAAGCACCGATCGATCGGCGCCGGGATCGTGGCCTTGCCAGTGGCGACATCGATGATGGCGAGCTGCCAGGGTGCGTAGTAGATCCACTTGTCCTCGCCGCTTTGCAGATAGGCGATGCGCGTGCTGTCGGGACTCCATGCCGGGCGCGTTTCCCAGTACGGATCGAGATCGGCCCCTGCGAAGGTGGTGAGCTGCCGCTCCTTGGCGCCGGCGCGCGGGGCGATCACATAGATGTCGAAGTTGAGGTGACGATCGGGATCAGCGCCGCGCTTGGTGACATAGGCGATCAGCTTGCCGTCCGGCGACCAGGCCGGCAGCTGCTCGTCGTGACTACCCGTGGTGATCTGCGTGGCCGCGCCGCTGGCGATGTCGACCAGGTAGAGATGCTTGTGGCGATTGCCCAGCCAGCCGGTGTCATCGTCCTTGAACTGGAAGCGGTCGGTGACGATGGGCAGCGGATGCTTGGGCTTCTTCGTGCCAGGCGGATATTCGGGATCGAAGGCAATCGCTGCCAGCTGCTTGCCATCGGGCGAGAGCACGAAGTCCTCGACGCCACTCGGCAGGTTGGTGGCGCGATGCGCTTCGCCACCGTCCGCGGGCATCACCCAGACCTGGGTCTTGGTATCGTCGTCACTGGCTTCGCCATCGACCTTGCGATCGGACAGGAAGGCGATGAATCGGCCATCGGCCGACCACTGAGGGCGGCTTTCGCTGCTGTCCGGTGTATGGGTCAGCTGCACGCGGCCGCTGCCGTCGTAGCGCACGCGCCACAGGTCCGACTGCGGTTCGTCGCGCTCCAGATTGGCCGTGCTCACGGTGTAGATGATGGACGTACCGTCGCGCGACAACGCCGGTTCACTGACTTCGGCAAGGCGATTGATATCGGCAGCGTTGAAGCGCGTGTCGTCGGCTTGGGCGGCGCTGGGGCTGCACAGCAGCGCCCATAGGACCAAAGGCAGGCACGGGTTTCGCTTCATCGGGTGCCTCGGGAGGGTTCGGTGGAAGTCGGGTGGCCGGTCATGGCGCGATAAGCCTCGCGTGCCTGGTTGAGGTAGTCGAGCGTCGCCCGCTTTTCCTCGGCGGTGTTGTAGTCATCGCGTGCGGAGGCCGCTTCGATGGTTCGCGTCAACCAGTCGGCAAACCAGGCGGCGTCGCCGGGCGCACTTGGTGCACGCACGTGGTCGCCAAGCCAGACCGGGTTGGTGGTGGCATAGGGATAGATATCCAGCACCTGCGGATCGCCGCCCTCGTTCCATGCGCGCAGCAGCAGCCAGCCGCCATCGAGTTCGATCTCGCCTTCGGCGTCGAACGCATGATGGTCACCGCCGAGCGCAAAGGCTTTCACCACGTTGCCGTTATGCACGAGCTCCAGGTGCTCCACCGCCACCGGCGAGCGCAGGGCGACGCGGTAGTGATGTTTGCCTGGGGCGACCGAGTCACCGGGTTTGGCGTTATCGAGTAGAAGGCCGAGCAGCGGCCCGTTGCTGGCAAAGCCGTGACCTGCTTTCAACGCCGCCATGGCCGACGCTGCATCGCGCTTGCCTGCGGTATCAAGAAACACGCGGTTGAGACCGACCGGCCCCCGCAACGAGGCGTAGTTCGCCATCGCATCTGTGCCCGAACCGGTGGGCAGATGGAAGCCAAGGTTGAGCAGCCGATACCAGACCTGTGCGGTCGCCTTGTGGTCGGAGAAGCCGATCACTTCGATGTAATCCACCTTGCCGTTGATCACGTCGGCTGGCAGCTCGTTGCTGAGCACGGCGTCATGTGCGGGGTCGGGCAGCGTATCGAACGGATGCACATAGCCGACCAGGCCGCCCTGTGCGTGCGCGAGATCCGCAATCACGCCGTTGTGCGGATACGGGCTGGCCATTGCCGTGTGCCGGTAGGCGGAAAAATCCGGCGTGATGTAGTGGTCGCCGAGATTGAGCAGTCCCAGATGCCCCCAGAAACTGGTGTGATACTCCTGGCCGTGCAATACCAGGCTACGCGGCAGGCTGGCCGGATCGGCATCGGTGCGGAACGAGGCAATATCGGGAATGCGCTCCTCCTTGTTGACCACCAGGTCGTAGGCGAGATCGAGATCCTCGGCGCGCGCCTGTTGCGCGAGATGGGCCGGCGTATTGCGATAGTGGCCGCCATAATTCATATGGATATGCAGGTCGGCGCTGATCCAGTGGCCAAACGCCGCGGGCAGCGGTTGCGGAACGAGTGCGGCGCGCACCGGCGTGTCGTGGCCCGCTGAAGCATTTACCGTCTTGCGCCAGGGTGCATAGGCAAAGCCGTGTTGCACCCAGAGCTTGACGGCACCCGCGGGCACGTCCAGCGCGCAGGGCGGCGCGCAATGGAAATAATGGGTTTCGGCCGATTGCAGTGAGCGATCAAAGCCGTCGTCGGCATGCATCCAGGCATCGTCGGGTGCATAGGCGCGGCCATCGTTGCCAAGCACGGCGACGCGCGCGGGCGTGCGTTCGCCATGTTCGTCGACGATGTCGAGCACCAGGCGGGCGTATGGTGCCTTGTACTGGCGATGGGTGGGCGTCACCGTGGTGGTGGCGCCGCCCAGTGTGGTGACCACGCGAAGCGTGGTGTTGCCGGCCTGATTGTCGACGTAGACGATGCGTTTGCCATCGGGCGACCAGCGCGCATTGCGGCGGTCGAACTCGCCGAAGGTCAGCGGCAGCGGCGCAGCGCCGGTGCTCGTGGTCAGCCACAGCTGTTGCCACTGGCGACCGTGATAGCTGGTGTAGAGCAGGCGCCTCCCATCCGGGTTGAGTTCGGGGTGCGCGTTCCAGCTGGTTTCTTCGCTGAGCAACTTGCTGCGCTTGCCCGGATCGGCAACCGGCACCGACCACAGATCGCCCGTGCCCCAGGCGATCTCCGGATTGCTGACGTAGTACAGGGCCTTGCCGTCCGGCGACCAGGAGGGATTGATGGCGTGGTCGTACGCCGAATAGTAGTAACGGTCCAGCGCCGTCTTGCGTTCGCCGAGCAGGGGGCGTGCGTGGTGCAGGCCATTCGCATCGATGTCGGCAATGAACAGGTTGAAATGGCCGGTGCCCTGCGTCGATACCCAGGCGAGCTGCCGCCCATCCGGAGACAGGCGCGGCTCGACATTCACCGCGCCACCGGAAGTCAACGCGTGCTCGCGTCCCGTCGCCAGATCGATACGCCACAGTTCGATGCCGTTGCCGTCGTGGCGGGTGAACACCACACTGCGGCCATCGCGCGCGACCTCTGGCTGATTGTCGTAGGCGCGCGGGGCGTGGGTCAGCTCGATCGCGGTATCGCCGTCGATGCGCTGCCGCCACAGCGAGCCGCCCATGCTGTAGACCAGGGTGTCGCCGTCGGGCGTGAAGCTGGCGAAGTCAGGTCCGGTGGTGAGCTGCGGGATGTACAGTTCGCGCCAGTAATAGTTGTGCGGCAGGTCGACCTGCTTGAGCACGCTTTCGCGCGCCGCCTGCGCCGTGCCGGCGCAAGCGAGCAGAGTTAGTGCGATGACCAGGCGGCGCCGCATCGGGTCAGTGGCCCGCCAGTGCCTGATCGAGACTGGCGCGCAGCAGGACCATGGCCTCGTCAATCTCGCTGTTGCTCACGCTCAGCGGCGGCATGAAGCGCACCGTACTGGTGCCGCACGAGAGCAACAGCAGTCCGTTGTGGAAGGCGCGGGTGACCACGGCGTCGCACAAGGCGCGGGCCGGCGTGCGTTCGGCGTCGGCTTCCACCAATTCCATCCCGATCATCAAGCCCTTGCCGCGCAGCTCACCGATGCAGGGATAGTCGCGCGCCAGCTCGTGCAGGCGTGCCATGAAATGCGCGCCGGCGGCTGCGGCATTGTCAGCCAGGCCTTCGGAGACGAGATCAAGGGTGGCATTGGCCGCGGCGCAAGCGAGTGGATTGCCGCCATAGGTGTTGCCGTGTGCGCCGCGTTTCCACTGCGACATCAGCGATTTCTTGGCGACCACCGCACCGATCGGCAAGCCCGAGCCCAGGCCCTTGGCCAGCGTCATGATGTCCGGCACCACGCCAGTGTGCTCGCACGCAAACATCTTGCCGGTGCGGCCCACGCCTGATTGCACTTCGTCGAAGATCAGCAGGATGCCGTGCTCGTCGCAGAGCTTGCGCAGCCCCGCGAGAAAACCATCCGGCGGAACAATGTAGCCACCTTCACCCTGGATCGGTTCGACCAGGAACGCCGCCACTTCGGATGCTGGCACGCTGCGCTCGAACAGCATGCGGATATAGTCGAGCACCGCCTTGCCCTGGTCGGCGCCGGCGAACAGCGGTCGAAAAGAATTTGGATACGGCACATGGGTCACGCCCGGCATGGTGGGTGCGAAGCCCAGCTGCTGCGTGTACTTGCTCGAGGTGAACGACAGCGAGCCCATGGTGCGGCCATGAAAGCCGCCCAGAAAGCCGATATAGCGCGGTCGCCGCGTGACATAGCGCGCCAGTTTCAATGCGCCTTCCACCGCCTCGGTACCGGACTGGCACAGAAAGCTCATCGCCGCCTCGCCCGCCAGGGTCTGCATCGGCGCCACGCGCGCCAGGCGTTCGCCCAGGCCGAGCATCTGCGCATGCCAGTAGTCGCTGGAGATATGCAGGAACTGATCGGCGGCCTTTTTGACCGCATCCACCACGCGCGGATGCGCATGACCGGTGGCGCACACCGCGATGCCCGCGGCGAAATCGAGGAAGCGGTTGCCGTCGACATCCCACACTTCGGTGCCGCGGCCGTGCGACATCGCGAACGGATAGTCGCGCGGATACGAGGGCGAGATCACCTCGGCGTCGCGTGCGATCATCGCGGCGGCCTTTGGGCCGGGCAGGGCAGTCTTGATGTGAGCCGGATTGGGCACGGTCATGGTCACGGCAATCCTTCAGCGGGCAGCGGAATATGGACGGGGCGTGCGTGCGCCTCGACGGTGCGCGCATTGAGTGCGCGCAAAGTGTTGAGTTCGTGAGCGGTCGGCTCGGCGATAGTGTCCAGGTGATCGGCGATCCGCAGCGGCCAGCCGATCGCGGCGCGTGCTTCGTCGACGCTCGTGCCGACGTACAGCGCCACCAGTTGCAGCTCTTGGGTTTCAGGGTGCGGCGCGAGCAGGCCGACATCGGTGATCACCGCACGTGGTCCGCCGCCGAACGCACCGGAGCGTTCCCGCGCGCCATGGCCATCGAGATAGCCGGCGCTGGTGCGAAAGTCGAGCTGCTCGACGAAGCTGCGCGTGGACGCCTTCGCCATCACGAACACTTGCTTGGCATGCAGCGAGATTTCAGGTGCGCCGCCTGCGCCGGGAAGACGCGTTGTCGGTGCGTCATACGGACCGATCACCGTGCTGTTGAGATTGCCGTAGCGGTCGATCTGCGCCGCGCCGAGAAAACCTACGTCCACACGGCCTGCCTGCAGGTAGTAACTGAATACCTCCGGCAGCGAGATCACGCAGGCGGCGGTTTCGGCCAGTTCGCCGTCGCCGATCGATAGGGGAAGTACAACCGGCCGCGTGCCGATGGTGCCCGATTCGTAGATCAGCACGATGCCTGGTGCATGCGTCAGCCGGGCCAGGTTGCAGGCGGCGCTAGGCAGCCCGATGCCGACGAAACAGACGGCGTGGTCGGCCAGCAGGCGCGAGGCGGCGATGGTCATCCATTCGTCGCGGGTGCAATCACTCATGAGGCCGCCTGCTGCAAGCCGGCCAGGAATGTCCGATGGTCGCGCGCGCCTATCACGTTGATGTCCATCCACGACCGGAAACTGTCGCGCTCCCGCGCAATCGCATCCCAGCGCTGGTAGAACGCGTTGTCGCGCGTGTAATGGCCTTGCGCATAGGACGGATACGCGCCGCCCGGACAATGCACCACGGCACTGACGATCCAGTGCGGCAGCACGATTGCATTCATCGCCGGCGGCAGATCCTCGACGATCTCCTCGACGGTGACGATCAGCGTCTGCGCGGCCAGTGCGGCTTCGCGCGCGGCGCCGACGATGCCTTCGATCGCCACATTGCCTTCGCGGTCCGCACGCTGCGCATGCAGGATGGTGACGTCGGGATTGATCGCGGGAACGGCAGCCAGCGACTCGCCGGTGAAGGGGCAGGTGACGTGACGGATATTCGGATTGCGTGCGGGCAGGTCGGTGCCGACATAGCCGCGCAGCACGCCAAACGGCAGCCGCGATGCGCCGGCGCAGAACGCCGTGGCCATGCCCGCGTGGCTGTGTTCGTCCAGTTCAAGTGCATTGGGCCACTGGTGTTCCACGGCGTCACGCAGGCGATGCAGCGAACCCACCCCGGGATTGCCGCCCCAGGAAAAGGTGAGCTTGCGCGCGCAGCCCATGCCGATCATCTGGTCGTAGACCAGGTCCGGCGTCATGCGGATCAGGTGCAGATCGCGTCGGCGCTGGCGGATGATTTCGTGGCCCGCCGCAAACGGGATCAGGTGAGTAAAGCCTTCGAGCGCGATGCTGGCGCCATCGGCGACGCAGTTCTCGATCGCATCGGCTAGCGACAGATGCATGGGCTTACTCCACCACCGTGCGCGACTGCTCGCGCAGGTATTGCGCGAGGTAATAGAACGAGGCGATGGCCTTGCCGGTGGAGCCCGAACCTTTCCAGCCGCCAAACGGCTGGTAGCCCGGCCACGCGCCGGTGGTGGCGCCTTGCGGACGGTTGGCATAGGTCACGCCCGCTTCGATATGGTCGTGGAACCACGGCACTTCGTCCTCGCTGCCGAAGAATCCCGCGGTGAGGCCCATCGGCGAGTCATTGGCCAGGCGCATCGCTTCCTCGCGATCCTGGTAACGATGCAGCATCAGGATGGGCACGAACATCTCCTGCTGCCACAGCGGGTGCGACAGTGGGGCCTCGGCCAGCAGCGGTTCGACGTAGTAGCCGTTGGAAAGCGCCGGTTCGGCTGCCTGGCCTTCGCCCAGCTGCGCGCCACCGGTGATCAGGCGCGCGCCGCCACTGCGCAGCGCGTCGGCGTACTGCCGATAGTTGGCATAGGCCGTCGCGTTGACCACGGGGCCCAGCCAGTGCTCGCGGCGACGCGGATCGCCGATACGGAGTGCAGCGATCTGAGCCTGCATGCGTTCGATCAGGGCATCGGCGACTTGCTCGTGCACGTATAGCCGCGACAGCGCGGAACACTTCTGGCCGCCCATCCCAAAGGCCGAGCGCACGATGCCGGAAGCCGCGCGATCGAGGTCCGCGTGCTCGGTGACGATGCACGGATTCTTGCCGCCCATCTCCGCGATGCAGGGGCGCGGATAGGTGCCGCCGTTCATCTGCTGCATCAGCTGGCGGCCCACAGGCACCGAGCCGGTGAAGGTGATGCCCGCCGTATGCGGGTGACGTACCAGTGCCTCGCCCACCTCGCGTCCCGCACCGGAGAGATAGTTGAAGACGCCGGGCGGCAATCCCGCGTCGCGGATGCAGTCGGCCAGCAGGCGTCCGGCCCAGGGCGTATCCGTGGCGCCCTTGAGCACCACCGTATTGCCGGTCACCAGCGCAGCAGCAGCGGGGCCGCCGGCCAGGGCGAGCGGAAAATTGAACGGGGCAATCACCACCCATACGCCGTAAGGGCGCATCACGCTGGCGTTGTGCGACGCCGCGCCCTCCATCGGATCGTCCGGCAGCACGTTGGTGTAGCCGGCATGGCTTTCGAAGTCGTCGGCATAGTGACGGAAGAAATCGACCGTCTCCTGCGCCTCGCCCAGCGCCTCCATGCGGTTCTTGCCCACTTCGAGGGTGAGTGCGGCGGCGATGTCGTAGACGCGCTCTTCCATGATCTCGCCAGCGCGGCGGATCAGACGTGCGCGCTCGGCCACGGGGGTGGCGCGCCAGGCCGGATACGCCGCGCGCGCCGCCTCCATGGCGGCATGGGCATCGGTGGCGTCGGCCAGCGCAAAGGAGCCCAGGCGCAGGCTGCGGTCGAACGGTGCGTGGCGTTCCACATATTGCGCAGCGTCGCAGTCAACGCCGTCGATGAACAGCGGATGGCGCGCACCGGCTTTCGCTTCGACGCGCGTCATGGCTTCCTCGAAGCGCTGGTGCATCGCTTCCGGTGGGTTGTACATGGTCGCGTAGGTGAGGCGGAAGCTCATGGATGTTTCCCCTAAAGTGCCGAAGGAAAGAAGCGCGTCAGCAGTCGATCGAGCAGGGCCAGAGCGTCCGCCAGATCCTGCTCGTCGATCACCAGCGGTGGCGCCAGCAGGATCAGGTTGCCGCGGCAGGCGAACGACACACCCTCGCTCATGGCCGAACCGACCAGCGCGTTGAGCGCGGCCGGCGTCTTCGGCCAGGGTGACAAGGGTTCATGCGTGGCGCGGTCGGCGACCAGTTCGACCACTGCAAACAGACCGTGGCCGCCACGCACATCGCCGATCACGGCGTGACGCGACTGCATTGCCTGCAATTGGTTGAACATGCGCCGGCCCAGCGTGCGCGATCGCTCGATCAGGTTTTCCTGCTCATAGGCGCGCAATGCCGCAAGACCTGCCGCGCATGAGAGCGGGTGACCGCAATAGGTCAGCCCGGTGTAGAGCATCTGATGTTCGAGACGGGCGGCGATGTCGCTCGACAGCACCACGGCGCCCAGCGGCAGATGCGCGCCGGTCAGGCCCTTGGCCAGGGTCATCAAGTCCGGCTTGCCCTCATCGCCGTAGCGCTGCCAGGCAAACCATTCGCCGCAGCGGCCAAAGCCGCTCATGACTTCATCGGCGATCAGGGCGACATGGCGCGTGCGGGTCGCCTCGCGCAGGCCGGGCCAGTAGTTGTCGGGGGCGACGATGCCATTGGTGCCGGCGTCAGGCTCCATCAAGACCGCGGCGACTTGTTCCGTGCCGTGATAGTCGATTTCCGCCGCCACCGCTTCCACCGCGCGCTCTCCGCAGATCTGCGCGTCGTAGCTGCCGCATGCCCCTTGGTAGGCATACGGGGGCGGCACATGCATGACGCCGAACGCCGCGGGATCCACCTGGGCACGAGTGCGAGCGTCGCCAGACAATGCCATGCAGGCATAGCTGGCGCCGTGATAGGAGCGGTCGCGCGTCACGATCAAGCCGTGCGGTTTGCCGCTCGCCTGGCGCGCGAATTTCACGGCGTTTTCGTTGGCGTCCGCGCCGGCCAGGGTGAAGAACACGCGCCCGCCTTCGAAGCCGGCTTTCTCCAGAATCGCTTCAGCCAGTTCGGCGCGCGGCTGCGCGCCCCAGGCCGAGGTGACGAAACACAGTTGCTCGGCCTGCCGGCGGATCGCCTCGACGACGGCGGGATGTTGGTGGCCCAGGTTGCTGCACTCGGCCAGGCTGCTCATGTCGAGAATGCGCTGGCCATCGGCCAGCACCAGGTGCGCGCCGCTGCCGCCAACGACGGTCGGCGCCTGCCATTGGGACTGCACGCACCAGCTGTGCAGGACGCTGTCGTGTTCGCTTGCCAAGCCTCTCCCCCTGGATGCAGCCTGTTCGATTACCGAACGTAAATTCGTATTGCGAACTCATTGGAATCCTTCTACGCTCGCCCTGTCAATGGACACCTGCGACCTATGGCATCAGAACCCTTCGAGGACAGTGCTGATTACGTGCAATCGCTGGCCCGCGGCCTGCAAGTGCTGCGCGCCTTCAGTCACGACATGGCCAGTCCCAGTCTTTCCCAGGTGGCCGAACGCGCCGGTCTGTCGCGCGCGGTGGCGCGCCGCCTGCTGCTGACGCTGCAGCATCTTGGCTACGTAGGGAGTCGCGGCCGCAGCTTCTTTTTGCTGCCTCGCGTGCTGGAGCTCGGTTACAGCTATCTGTCCTCGCTGGACCTGACCGAACTGGCGCAGGAGACGCTGGCCCTACTGTCCGAGCGGGTGGGCGAGTCTTGTTCTCTCGCGGTGCTCGACGGCAGCGACATCGTCTATGTGTTGCGCGTGCCAGTGCGTCGCGTGATGAGCGTGGCGCTCGGCGTCGGTGCGCGACTGCCGGCTTACGCCACCTCGCTCGGACGCGTCGTGCTGGCCGACCTGCCGGACGCCGAGTTGACCGCGTGGATGCGTACGCAGAAGTTCCAGGCGATCACGCCGCATACGTTGCACACCATGACGGCGCTCAAGGCCGAGATAAAGCGCATACGCGAGCAGGGTTATTCGATCGTGGCGCGCGAGCTGGAGCTGGGCTTGTGCTCGATCGCCGTACCCATCCATGCGGCCGATGGACGCGTGGTGGCTGCACTGAATGTGGGCATGCCCTATAGCGATGACGCTCCCGCGCGTGCAGTGAAACTGATCCTGCCGGCCTTGCAGGACGCGCAGCGCTCGATCGAATACGCCATCCAGCGTGGCAGCTGGCAACCGCATATGGCCCTGACGAGGGCCTATGCATAGCGCCTATCTGGTCGACGCCACCCGCACGCCGTTTGGACGGCACGGCGGCGCGTTGTCCAGTGTGCGTGCCGACGACCTGGCGGCTCTGCCGATCGCAGCCTTGATGGCGCGCCACACCGGCCTTGACTGGGCGGCAGTGGACGAAGTGATCCTCGGTTGCGCCAACCAGGCGGGCGAAGACAATCGCAATGTGGCGCGCATGGCCTCGTTGTTGAGCGGGTTGCCGGTGAGCGTGCCCGCGGTCACGGTGAACCGCTTGTGCGCATCGGGTCTGGAAGCGATTGGCCAGGCTGCGCGGGCGATTGCCAGCGGCGAAGCCGAGCTGATCATCGCTGGCGGTGTGGAGAGCATGTCGCGCGCACCTTATGTGATGGCCAAGGCCCAAGATGCACTGGCCCGCGACCAGCAGCTGGAGGACACCACGCTGGGCTGGCGTCTGGTCAACCCACGCATGCGGGAGAGTTACGGCGTCGACTCCATGACGCAGACGGCGGAGAACCTGGCGCGCGAACACGGTATTGATCGCGCCGACCAGGACGCCTATGCGTGGCGGAGCCAGCAACGCGCTGAGCAAGCGCGTCAGCAGGGCTGGCTTGCCGAAGAAATCACCGCGGTCGAGACAACATCGGGCAAGCAGGTCGTTACCGTCGATGCCGACGAGCAACCGCGACCCGGTTCGACACGCGAACAGCTGGCCACACTCAAGCCCTTGCTTGGTGCGGGAACCAGTATCACGGCTGGCAATGCTTCGGGTCTCAATGATGGCGCCGCGGCTGTGCTGCTCGCCTCCGAACAAGCCGTGCGCACATACGGCCTCGATCCGCTCGCACGCATCACCTGCATGGCGTCGGCCGGCGTGGAACCGCGAGTGATGGGCATCGGCCCGGTGCCTGCGATCCAAAAGCTGCTCGCCCGCAGTGGTCTTGGCTTGTCGGACTTCGATCGCATCGAGATCAATGAGGCGTTCGCGGCCCAGGTGCTGGCGTGTGCGCGTGCCTTGGGTCTGGCCGACGATGCGGTGCAGCTCAATGCGAACGGCGGCGCCATTGCGCTGGGTCATCCGCTAGGCGCCAGTGGCGCACGGTTGGCGATGAGTGCTGCGTTCGCCTTGCGTCGACATGGGCAGCGCCGGGCGCTGGTCAGCCTTTGTGTGGGTGTGGGGCAGGGTTTGGCTGTTGCCATGGAGCGAGCATGAATCGGGTTTTGATCTGCGCACTGTTGGGAGCACTCAGCCTGCCTGCGATAGGCGGACCGGCGACCGATGCCACCGTAAGCGCGCAAAACGCTTTAGGCCGCGAGCTGCTCAACGAACTGATCACCACCGACACCACCTCCGAGCACGGCAGCACCACGGTGGCGGCCGATCGCCTGGCCAAGCGCTTTATCGCCGAGGGCTTTGCGCCGGCAGATGTACAGGTGATTGGCGATGATCCCAAGCGACGCAATCTGGTGGTGCGCCTGCGCGGCCGTGGCGAGCGCGAGCCGGTCCTGCTGCTGGCCCATCTGGACGTGGTCGAGGCGCGACGCGAGGATTGGCATGTCGATCCCTTCGCGCTGACCGAGCGCGACGGCTATTTCTATGGCCGCGGCACCATGGACATCAAGGGTGGCGGGGCAGGGTTGGTCACTGCCTTGCTGCGGCTTCACCGCGAAGGCTTCAAGCCGAAGGGCGACTACATCCTCGCGCTCACCGCGGGCGAGGAGGATGGCGTCTCCAATGGCGTGCAATGGCTGCTGGCGCACCGGCCGGAGCTGATTCGTTCGGCCTATTCGATCAATGTCGATGGCGGCGGTCCGGAGATCCGCGGCGGCAAGCCTGCCGTGCTGTCGGTGGAGACAGCCGAGAAAGTCTTCCTTAGCTATACGCTCACCGTGCGCAATCCCGGCGGCCACAGCTCGCTGCCCACGGCCGACAACGCGATCTATCGACTGGCCAAGGCGCTGGACCGACTCTCATCGCTGCAGTTTCCGCTGCGCACCAACTCGGCCACGCGCGGGTACTACACCGAGCTGGCGACCTTCTATACGGGCCAGACCGCGGCGGATATGCGCGCCGTGGGCAGGCAGCCCTCTGACGCCGCAGCATTGGCACGGCTGGCCGCATCCTCGCCCTATAACAACGCGCAGCTGCGCAGCACCTGCGTGCCCACCTTGTTGCAGGGCGGGCATGCGGAGAACGCGCTGCCGCAGATGGCGCGCGCCACCCTCAACTGCCGTCTGCTGCCGGACGAGGATCCGGATCAGGTCGACGTCATGCTTAAGAGTGCCGTGGCAGATACTGGCGTCGACATCAGCCGCGTCGCCGCACCTCAGCCCAGTCCACCCAGTCCGGTCGATGCAGCGTTGTTTGCGCAGATCGCAAGCGTGGCGAAATCGGTGTGGGGTACGGTGCCGGTGTCGCCGATGATGTCGGCCGGCGCTTCCGATAGCGTGTTTCTGCGTGCGGCTGGCATGCCGTCGTACGTGTTCAACGGCTTGCCCTACGATGTGGACGATGACCGCTCGCACGGACAGGACGAACGCATTCTGGTGAATTCCTACACGCAGTCGTTAGAGTTCAACTATCGGTTGCTGAAAGACCTTTGAGGAGCGTCTGCCGCCTTATGCCGATCGCCGTCACCCCATCGCTGCGCCGTACATGCCGCACGCCCAGGCGAGTGCGCTCGCGATGACGGCGCGCGACGCCAGCGGCACCCTGGAGCAGGCGCTGGCGCACGCCGCGCGCCTGCTGGAGAGCAACCCGGCCATGGCCGCCGAGCAGGCGACCGAAATCCTGAAAGTGGTCGAGAACCAGCCAGTGGCGATGCGTCTGCTGGCAGCGGCGCACGCGGCGCAGGGCGACATGCAGGGCGCCATCGACATCCTTCAGAAGCTGGTGCTCACGCAGCCCAGCTGGGCCTATGCCCAGCTCGACCTGGGCATTGCCCTGGGCCGTAGCGGGCAGGGACAGGAAGCCATGACTGCGCTGCGCTTGGCGACAGTACTGAAGCCCGATCTGCCGCAAGCATGGCGTGCGCTGGGCGATGTCTTGATGGCCGCCGGCGAACACGCACAAGCCGATGCCGCCTACGCCCAGCACGTGCGCTGCTCCACGCGCGATCCGCGCCTGCTGGCGGCTGCCAATGCACTGGTCGAAAACCGCGTGCCGGATGCCGAGTCACTGCTGCGCGAACATCTGAAGCAGGCACCCACCGATGTGGCGGCGATCCGTATGCTCGCGGAAGTGGCCGCGCGCCTGGGGCGTCTCGAAGACGCCCAGCATTTGCTTTCGCGTTGCCTCGAACTGGCGCCCAGTTTTCATGCGGCACGCCAGAACTATGCGCTGGTGTTGCACCGGGGCAATCAGCCGGAGCGCGCGCTGGCGGAAGTCGAGCAGCTGCTCGCGGTGGAACCCAACAACCTTGGCCATCTCAACCTCAAGGCTGCCGTGCTCTGCCGCATCGGCGACTACGAGCCGGCCATCGGCATCTATGACGAGCTGGTGACGCGCGATCCGCGCCATCCCAGCGTGTGGATGAGCTACGGCCATGCACTGAAGACGGCTGGCCATACCGCGCGCGCCATCGACGCCTATCGTCGCGGCGTGGCGCTGCAACCTTCGTTCGGCGAAATCTGGTGGAGCCTGGCCAACCTCAAGACCTTCCGCTTCAGCGCCGACGACCTGGCCGTGATGCGCCGGCAATTGGCCCGCGCCGACCTGGGTGAGGATGATCGGCTGCACCTGGAATTCGCCATCGGCAAGGCGATGGAGGATGACGGCGAGTACGAGGCGTCGTTCAGCCATTACGCCCAAGGCAACGCGATACGCCACGCGCAGCTCAACTACAGCGCCGATGAAACCACCGCACGCGTTCAACACATCCGCGAGCGCTACACCAGCGAGTTCTTCGCCGCGCGTGCCGGTTGTGGCCATGCGTCCGGCGATCCGATCTTCATCGTGGGCCTTCCGCGCGCCGGTTCCACCCTGATCGAGCAGATCCTGTCCAGCCACAGCATGGTCGAAGGCACCATGGAGCTGCCGGAGGTCACCTCGATCACCCGCAGTCTGCGCGAACAGGCTCATGCAAGCAGTGAGATGCCGTACCACGAGGCGCTGGCGACGCTCGACGCGAATGCGCTGCACGAACTGGGCGAGCGCTATCTCGAACACACACGCATCCAGCGCAAGACCTCGGCACCGTTGTTCATCGACAAGATGCCGAACAATTTCATGCATATCGGCCTGATCCACCTGATGCTGCCGAACGCGAAGATCATCGACGCGCGCCGGCATCCCCTGGCCTGCTGTTTCTCCGGCTTCAAACAGCATTTCGCACGCGGGCAGAGCTTCAGCTACAGCCTGCTGGATCTGGGCCGCTACTACCGCGACTACGTGGCGCTGATGGCGCATTTCGACCGGGTGCTGCCCGGTCGCATTCATCGCGTGATCTATGAACACATGGTCGACGACACCGAAGGGGAGGTTCGGCGTCTGCTCGACCATTGTGGCCTGCCGTTCGAGGAATCGTGTCTGCGCTTCTTCCAGAACGAGCGGCCGGTGCGTACGGCCAGTTCGGAACAGGTGCGTCGGCCGATCTACCGCGAAGGCGTGGATCACTGGCGCCACTACGCCGGATGGCTGGAGCCGTTGGAGCAGGGGTTGGGTCCGGTACTCGGTTGTTATCCCGAGCCGCCGGCATGGGGAGTCCTATAGATAGATCGTCGTCACTACCGGGGAGGGGAAGTCGATGCACAGGGTCAGGCCAAGACAGCCAATACGAACACAAAGGGTGCGACTAGCCCGGTTGCCGCTAGCCGCGGCGATCTGCCTTGCCGTAGCGCCCAGCGCTTTCGCGCAAGACAACAGCCAGCAGAATCAAAACCAGAACCAAACGCCGGCCGCAGAACCCGCTGCGGCGTCCAAGCCCAAGACGCTGGGCACGGTGACGGTGACCGCACAGAAGCGCGAGGAAAACCTGCAGAAGGTGCCGATCAGCATCGACGTGCTGGGTGGCGAGCAGCTGCAGGAGCTGCACGTGAAGAGTTTTGACGACTACGTGAAGTATCTGCCCAGCGTGTCGTATCAGACCTTCGGGCCGGGCTTTGCGCTGATCTACATGCGCGGCGTGGCCAGCGGCGGCGATGGCAACCACTCCGGCTCCTTGCCGAGCGTGGGCGTCTATCTCGATGAACAACCGGTCACCACGATCCAGGGACCGCTCGATATCCATATGTACGATATCGCCCGCGTCGAATCGCTGTCCGGTCCGCAGGGCACGCTTTACGGTGCCAGCGCCGAAGCGGGCGCGTTGCGCATCATCACCAACAAGCCCGACCCGAGCGCCTTTGCTGCCAGCTACAGCGTCGGCATGGACTCGGTCGATCATGGCGGCATCGGCTACGAGGCCGACGGCATGGTCAATATCCCGCTGTCGCCGAGCACGGCGATCCGCCTGGTGGGTTGGCATGAGCACGATGCCGGTTACATCGACAACGTGGTCGGCGAGCGCACGTTCCCGACCTCGGGCATCACCGTCAGCAATGCCAAGGGCTGCTCGGCGCCGGATCTGGTCTGTACCGGCGCGGCCAAGAAGAACTACAACGATGTCGACACCAGCGGTGCGCGTGCGGCGTTGAAGATCAACCTCAACGACGAGTGGTCGATCAGCCCGACGCTGATGGGCCAGCAGACGATCGCCAACGGCAACGTGGCCTCCGATCCGCAGGTCGGCAGCCTGGCGCTCACGCACTTCTATCCGGAAAAGACCAATGACCGCTGGATCCAGGCGGCGTTGACGGTGGAAGGCAAGATCGGCAACTTCGACCTGACCTATGCCTACGGCCGCCTCAAGCGCAACCAGGAAGAGTACAGCGACTACAGCGACTACTCGTTCTGGTACGACACGCTGGCCGGCTATGGCGCGTACATCTACGACAACAGCGGCAAGCTGATCAATCCGTCGCAGTTCATCCAGGGCAAGGACCACTACACGATGAACAGCCACGAGCTGCGCATCGCCTCGCCCAAGGAAGATCGCCTGCGCGTGGTTGGCGGCCTGTTCTGGGAAAAGCAGGTGCACGACATCGAACAGGCCTACATGATCAACGGCCTGGCCGATTCGCTCGCGGTACCGGGCTGGCCCAATACGCTGTGGCTGACCGAGCAGCAACGCAATGACCGCGACAAGGCGGTGTTCGGCGAGCTGTCCTATGACTTCATCCCGGAGACATTGACCGGCACCATCGGCGGGCGCTACTTCAAGACGGACAACAGCCTGCAGGGCTTCTACGGCTTCAGTTCCGGCTATTCGCCCTCGTCGAGCTATGGTGAAGCCGGCTGCGTGACGCAGGAGCCTTACCACGGCGCACCCTGTTCGGACTTCTTCAAGTCCACCAACGAATCGGGCTCGCTCGGCAAGGCGAACCTGACCTGGCAGATCACGCCCGAGCAGATGATCTACGGCACCTGGTCCGAAGGCTTCCGTCCCGGCGGCATCAATCGCCGAGGCAGCCTGCCGCCGTACAAGTCGGACTATCTGACGAACTACGAACTGGGCTGGAAGACGACCTGGTTCGACAACCGGCTGTCGTTCAATGGTGCGGTGTTCCGCGAAAAGTGGAAGGACTTCCAGTTCAGCATCCTGGGCGCCAACGGCCTGACCGAAATCAAGAACGCGGGCCAGGCGCAGATCGACGGCCTGGAGTCGGAC
The DNA here is from genome assembly GCF_001010355.1 of Dyella japonica DSM 16301. Taxonomy (GTDB): domain Bacteria; phylum Pseudomonadota; class Gammaproteobacteria; order Xanthomonadales; family Rhodanobacteraceae; genus Dyella; species Dyella japonica. The sequence continues at coordinate 212,208 of NZ_JPLA01000013.1, forward strand.
CTGAACTGGGCGGCCACGTACAACCTCACCATCGGCATGGGCATCGCCCTGTACAACGCCAAGTTGACGGAGAACTACTGCGGGTTCACCGACACCAGCGGCACGCCGATCACGTACTGTCCGGCGGGCACGGTCAATCCGCTCACCGGCGATGTGGTGACCGGTCCGCAGGCGCCCAAGGGCACGCAGTTGCCGGTGACACCGAAGTTCAAGGGCAACCTGATTGCGCGCTATGCCTTCGACGTGGCCGGCATGGAGGCCTTCGTGCAGGGCGCCGTGGTGCATGTGGGTGAGCGCACCTCGGACCTGCGCATCCTGGAACGAGGCCTGGTGGGCAATCTGCCTGCGTACACGACGGTGGACTTTACCGCCGGCATCAAGAAGCACGGATTGTCGCTGGATATCTATATCAACAACATGTTCGACAAACGTGGCCAGCTGTACCGCTACACCGAGTGCGCGGAGGCCGTGTGCGCCGCCCACGACGTGGTGCCGGCCTATCCCAACGGCCAGGTCTATACCGTCATGACGCCGCCGCGGACCATCGGCATCCGTTTGAGCCAGGAGTTCTAGTTCGACCCAGGCGTGCCGCGGCCCGCTGGCCACGGCACGAGTTCACGTTCTGTCATCCGATGTTGCCTTCCCCTAGCCGGGCCCTCGGGCCCGGCTTTTTTTGTGCCGGAGCGGCAGGGCTTTCGAGGGCACGGCACCCACCGGCCGGCGCTAAGATCTGACTCCACGGGGAAAGCGGAGGCGGCGATGTGGAAGCGGGTGGTCGGCTATGGGGCGCTGCTGGCGGCGGGCACCGTGGCCTTGCAGTGGCTCGACTACCAGCGCCTAGCGCGGATGCATTCGGGCGACATCTATATGTTCCTGGTGGCGGCCGCCTTCCTGGTGCTTGGCATCGTGCTCGGCATGCGGGTATTCGCCAGGCCACCGGCCCCTGATTTCGACGGCAACCCGAAGGCGCAGGCGGCGCTGGGTCTGAGTGGGCGCGAGCTGGAGGTGTTGCATGAGCTGGCCGCCGGCCACTCCAACAAGGAGATCGCCGCACGCCTGCATGTGTCGCCCAACACGGTCAAGACGCACGTCGCGCGACTGTTTGAGAAACTGGGTGCGAAGCGCCGTACCGAAGCGATCCGTCGGGCCCGCGAACTGGGGATCGTGCCCTGATGCGGTGTCATTTCGGATGAAATCGCTCAAATCACCCATTCGGGCGATTGCCGGGCGGCTCCCGCTTGCCCCCAATGGCGACATCTTCCATCACCCAGGAGTACACCGTGCTGCGGACCATCCTTAAATACGGCGTGATCGCCGGCGTCATCGTTGGCGGGTTCGAGTTCGTCACCTTCATCGCCTTCTCCGGCATGCCGCCCATGAAGTACGGCATGCTGATCGGCTACACGACGATGCTGATCGCCCTGAGCGCGGTGTTCGTCGGGATCAAGCGGCATCGGGACGTGGACCGGGGCGGCGTGATCGGCTTCTGGCCGGCACTCGGGGTCGGCTTAGGGATCAGCTTCATTGCCGGCATCTTCTATGTGGCGGCATGGGAAGCCGTGCAGGCGATGACCCATATGGATTTCGCCACCTCGTATGCTCAGGCGATCATCGCCAGCGAGAAGGCCAAGGGCGCCAGCGCCGAGGCACTGGCCAAGCTGACCGCCGACATGGAGGCCTTCAAGGTCCAATACGCCAACCCGATGTACCGCCTGCCGATGACCTTCGTGGAGATCTTCCCGGTCGGCGTGCTGGTGTCGCTGATCTCGGCGGCCCTGCTGCGCAACAGTCGGTTCCTGCCCGCGCGGCCCGGCTATAGCCCCGCCACCCGCTGAGCGAAAACTTGGCGTCGACCGTGGCTGCCGGGTTCCGTTCCCTGGTCGCCACGACGCCCCTCCTGCAGCTGCCGCAACGCGATGCTGAGGCCGATGCGGTAGCCGCTGCCGATATTGCCGTTGATGATGACGGTGGCGAGCGGGGCTTTGTGGAAGCCGGCTTCATGGTCCAGTTCGGCGCCACATTCCTCATGTACTTCGATGTATGGCGCACCCAATTGGTCCAGCGCATCGACCAGGCCGGCTTCCGGGTGCTCGCGTACTTGGGATGCGAGGTCGCCCGGATCGAGCAGTACGAACTCCGTGCTGTCGGAACCGGCCGCGCACACCTGGCCGACAAAGTGGCGCAGGTCGCTGCATCCGCGCAGCTCCAGCGTGCATCCCGCCGCGCCGGCTTGTTGCTGAAGTTGTTGTTGCAGTTCCTGGGGAAGAGGGTGGCCGGACGTGTGCGGCCCATGGACGATCACAATGCTCACAGCATGGTGCTATTCGGCGCTCCCGGGAGCGGATGAGCCATGCTGTGTCCTGCGGGCGTAAAGGCGCTACATCGAAATACGGTGGCGGCGTAAATTTTCCGCCTATCCGCGGAATAGCGCGGTCTCCCTGTCAATCGAAGTGGTGGACATAGCCGACCTGAAATCCGCCTGGTAGCAGCGAGAGGATCCAGGGTGAGTCGCGATGGGTGGCCCACACGCCTATACCTGCGCCAATCGCCGCGCCGATCAGCACGTCGCTCTGCCAGTGGCCATGGGTTTTTACACGGGCGACGGCGTCATAGGCGGGCAGCAGGGCCAGCAGATAGACGGCCGGATGATCGTTGCCGTAGTTGATGATGAACGGTGTCACGGCGGCAGTGACGGCGGCCACTTCGCCGCTCGGGAAGCTTTGCGCGTGCAAGCCCTGGAACCACTTGTTCGGGTTGTCGGTTTCCGACGGGCGTTCGCGCTGGAACGTCCACTTCAGCGCCTGCGTGCTGATGGCGGTGACTGCCATCGAATCGACGGATCGCCAGAAGGTGTCGCCCAGTTTGTTGTCGTCGCCAAACCAGAGCGCGCCGGCGCCGATGGTGGCGATGGTTCCATAGATCAGGATTTCCTGATTGCTGCGTTTCCAGATGCCGCTGTTGTCATAGGTCACCGGGTGATCAAGGCCCAGGATGCCGCTGCCCGCCCAGCTGGGGCTGCTGCAGGCCAGCACCAGGACCAAGGCTGCGAGTCGTCGTATGGACATACGCCCTCCGGTCACTTCGGAACGCCGTGTACGAGGAACAACATGTTGTTTCGCCAGTTGCCGGCGGAGGCGACCGACGCGCCGCAGCTGTTCAACAGCGCCTGCGCGTTGGCGGCGGGAATGTCGTGATCGACCAGCAGCAGGGACGTTTCCTGTGCCTTGATCGCTGAGCAGAGCTGCGTGCTCGCGTCGGGGCTATGCCACCAGATGCCGTACACCGGCCGGTTGAGATAGAAGCGCAGGCCCCAGAGGGTTTGTTCTTCCACGGCATAGGTGTCGGTGGCCTCTTCCAGAAAAACCAGCGCGCGGTAGTCGGCGGCGCCCATCGTTGCCGCGATCTGTTTTGCGGCATGGCGGTTGTCGACGCCGGTCTTGAAGCCGTAAGCCGCAACGGCCTTGGTCGCGAGCAGCAGCACGAGCCATGTGGCCAACAGGCCAATGGTCCGCGGGCTGCCCACATCGAAAGTGCGCTCCATGCGCGATGCCGTGAACAGCGCGAGGGGAAGAAACAGCGGCAGCAGATAGAGCGGCAGCCGTGACTGCGCCAGGCAGAAGATCACGAAGGGCAGGGCAAACCAGAGGACGAGAAACAGCTGGATCGATCGCTCATTGCGCCACTGAGTCCACGTGGCGGGCTTGAGCATGTCGCGGACCGATCGCGCAAGGCCGCGCCACCACGGGATGGTGCCGAGCACCAGCACAGGCAGAAACGCCACCGCCCATCCAAAGGCTCCGGCGTGACGTTTATGCATGGCGGTGAAAATGCGGCCATACACTTCCTGATGGAGAAAGTAGTGGAGCAGGCCGGGATAGCGCAGGATGACAACCGCGTACCAGGTGAATCCCACCAGCAGGAAGATCACCAGGCCGGCCGGGTGCAGCAGTCGCACCACCGCACGTGCGCCGCCGCACGTGGCTGCGAACGCAATAACCGACAACAGCGGGAGCAGGCCCGGCGGACCTTTGGTCAAGAAGGCCAGGCCAAAGCCGAGCCACATCACGATCAGGCCACGACGCCGTTCGCCGTCGCCTTGAGGCCATGTGTGCAGGATGAAGCCGAAGACAGCCAAGCCCTCAGTCAGAGTCAACAGCACATCGGTACTGATGATGTTGGCGCTGAAAAAGGTGAACAGGCTGGTCGCGTAGACCAGCGATGGAAGCCAGGGTTTGCTCGGGCTGGTGCGCTTGCCCATGGCGAACAGCAAGGCCAGCGTCGCCAGATAGGCGAGTGCGTAAGGCATGCGTGCAGCCCAGGTATTGCGACCAAACAGATGCAACGACGCGGCGATCACCCAATACGTCAGCGGCGGCTTGGAGAAGTTGAGCGAAGCGGGGCTGTAGGCGGGCGCAAGATAATTGCCCGAGTCCATCATCTGCAGTGCGACGCCGACGTAGCGCCCTTCGTCGGGACTCCACAGGCCACGAGAGCCCTGGAAGGCAAAACCAAGCAACAGACCCAGCAGCAACACCCACAGGAGTGGACTGGTGCGTATGCGCGCGACCGCTCGCGACGATTCAACCGACACGCTCAGGCTGCTGTTCATGCGTGACAACCGGTCAGCGATGCACTGGTCGCCTCCTCTTGATGAGAGCAACGGCAGACAGCGTTCGCTACGCTGCTGCCTGGTTCGCTTATTCGCTCGCCCGCAGCGGGGGTCGATCGGCTATGGCATGAGGTGGTGGACAACCGATCAAACGTACCGGCTGTTGCGGGCATGGATGAGGCTCTGCGTTGGCTAAGGTCTGTCTAGCCTTTTGCCAATTTCATGCCATGCCACTAAGTGGCTGAGCGCGCGCATGTTTGCGCGATGGACATGCGCCGGGAGCGCCATGCAAAACCTGCACCCCGCAATTTTTGTTTGCAAAAAAGGTAGGAGTGCGCGCTGCGGCGCACGCATCACGTCACAGGATTTCCTGAGGAAGCGCCTGCACGAGGGCCTGCGCCGGCCACACGGCCAGCGATATGCCGCGGAATGGTTGGGTATAGATGGCTTGCGCGCGATCGGCGTCGCTCAGGCGTCTGGGATAGATGATCACCAGGCCTTCGGGGTGTTGGCGCGCCCACTCGCTTAGTGCGTGCAGACTGTGCACGGATGCGACCGGCTCGGTGAGACGTCCGAGGAAGGTGTACTGCCCGTCATTCGATTCGAAGTTGGCGACGGCGCGTCCCTGCTGCTGCGCTGTGGCCAGCAGCCTGGCGACGGGTGTGAAGTCGTAGGCTGGCCATAAGGTCATGCTGAAGAGCCCGTTGGCCGCCACCACGGCGAGCAGGCCCACGCCCGCCACGCGGTACAGTTCTCCTCGTCGCGGCAGCGCAAGCGCCAATGCCAGCAGCAGATACAACGCACCGAAGGGGCGACTGTGCGTGGCCAGCGTTGCATACATGGGATCGGCGAGGTGCCCATGGGCCACCAGTCCATCCATGGCCATCAAGGCCACGCCGGCAAGCGCCAGCAGCAGCGCCAAGGGCCATGGTGACCACCAGCGGCTGTTCCGCGTTTCCTGCAAGGACAGGCGCGCCAGCGACGCCGCGATCAGCATGGCAAATCCGGCGAACTCCGGCAGCAGGTAATACGCCTGCTTGCCGCTGATCATCGAGAACGCCAGAAACACAGGGACCAGCCAGGCGAGCAGAAACCGCACACCAGGCTCCAGCGGATGGCGCCACGATGCCAAGGCCAGCCAGATGCGTGGCCACAGCGCGAACGGAAACACCAGCACCGGCAGCAAGGGCAGGTACCACCAGAACGGTTGGGCATGGGCGAAAGCGTCAACGACACGACCGGCGGTCTGATGCACCAGCAGAGTGTGTCGATAGGCTACGCCACCGCTCCATGCGGCCAACAAAGCCCAGGTCAGCAGGACAGCGCAGGCCACGGCGCACGCGGCGCCTCCGCGCACATACCACCGTCGCGCATGGTTGTGCGCGCACTCGCTCCATAAAGGACCGAGCAGCCAGGGCAGGCCGACGTGCAGCAACATCACCGGTCCCTTGGTCAGCAAGCCGAGACTGAGCGCCAGCGCAAACCTGCCCAGCTGCGGAGGTTGTCCGTTTGCCGATGGTGCGAGGCAGAGCAGGGCGGCCAGCACGCAGTCGGCCAGCAGCACCTCATACATGACCTGCAGGCCAAACAGGAAACCATACGTAAGCGCGAGCAGGATCCATGCCGTGCCGTGCGCGATCAGTGGATTTTGTGGGAAGAGCCGGCGCGCCAGCCGCCACGCCAACACCAGCTGCAAGGCACCGAGCGCCACCTCGAGCAGGCGCGGCCACACATCGCCGACACCGCCGATGGCCCAGCCCAGCTGGATCAGCCACAGCAGCAACGGTGGTTTATCACTATAGGGCAGGCCGTTGAGGTAGGGGACCAGCACGCTGTGGTGCGTCCACATCTCCCATGCCACCGACAGCGTGCGCGTGGAATACATGGGCATCGGGCCGTGCTGAAAAATGGCAACCAGCGCGGCTGCGATCCACAGCGGCAACCATGCCCATGGCAGGTAGGGAGCGAGCCGTTCGTACGGTGTGGTGCGCAGCGCTTGGCTATCAGGAAAATTCACGGGCGACTCGAGAACGTGGTGGCACAAATGCGAGGTCTAGCTGCATCAGCGATGGCTGTCGATGCCGCCCCAGTCCTCGACGGCGCCCGTGGGCACCTGGCCCTGCCGGCAGGCCGGAGCTACCGCATCGCTGCGGAACAGCCGCCAGTCACGTCCACTGGTGACGCCCATGTCCACACTGGCCGAGCGGATGATGCAGGGCTCCATCACATCGGCCAGAACAAGCACCCATCGCTGCGACGGCGCCTGGGCCTGCCAGCGGATGGCCGAGGCCAGCTGCTGATGCCACGGCACCACGAAGCCGAAATCGGTGAGCGGTCGCGTAAAGGCCAGCGGCAGTTCTTCTTTCCAGGCGACCAGCGCGAGTTCGGCGTGCGGGCCTATCGTCTGTTCGACGCGAGCCGCCAGCGTGGCAGGCGAGCTTGCGCGCGCCAGCAAGGGCGCCATGCCCAGTCCCCAGATCAGCCACACACCGGCCATGCCGGCCAGCACGGCCATACCCGCGCGCTGGCGGCGAAAGATCAGCGGCTGCAGCAGCAACCAGGCGCCCAGGGCGATGCACATGCCCCACCACAGCGGCGCCTGCTCACCCAGCTGACGCGCAGCCATGAAGCGCACGGTCGCCGCGGGATGAAAGCCAAGCGCAGCCACGCCGATGCCGAGCGCCGCGCCGCCGAGCAATAGCAGGAACCCGATCGCGACGAACGACAACCAGCGCTTGCGCAACGCATCTTCCAGATACGGCCCTGCGCACAGCGCCAGCATCGGCAGCGCCGGCATGATGTAGACATCGCGCTTGGCCCGGGTCAGGCTGAAGAACACGATGACCAAGACGATCCACGCCAGCGGCAGCAGGATGCGTGCATCGCGCGCCCGCAGCCGCTCCATCCACGCCGGCGCCAAGGCGGGCAAGGCAAGACTGAGCGGCAGCCACGAGGTGATGATCACCGTGAGATAGAACCATGGCGGCTGGAAGCTGTTCCATGGATGCACGTAGCGGTTGACGGTCTGGTTGAAGAAGATGTCGTGCAGATAGCTGCGTGCCACGTCGCTGTCGTAGGCGTGCACGTAGAAAAGCAAGGGCGCCATCCACAGCGCGATGGCCAGGGCGAACGCCAGCAGGCCGCCCAGCCAGTGCCCGGCATGACCACGCAGGTCAGGCATATCCGGCCAGCGACGCCGCACGGCAAAGGCCCATGGCAGGAACATCATCAAGGCAAGAAAGCCCACGCCCTTGGTGATGACGCCCAGTCCCGCGGCAAAGCAGCCCAGCCAGAATGCACGCCAGTCCGGGCCCAGCAGCAGATGCCGCAGCAGGCCGACGTTGGCAAGCGTGATGAAGAACGTGACGGTCGGATCGATCTGCCCGCGCTTGGCCTGGAAGACGAATTGCACCGTACACAGCAAAGCCAGGCTGGCGACCATACCGGCGCGGTGTCCCCACAGCCGGCGCGCCAGGTCATACACCAGCCACAGCGTACCCAGCGCGCTCAGCAACGAGGGCAGCAAGAACGCCACGCGCCAGTTGCCGGTGAGCGTATACGACAGCGCCTGCATCGCCATGAACAGCGGCGGCTTGTCCGAATACCAGTCGCTGCCGCGATGCGGAATCAGCCAGTTCCCGGAAGCCGCCATCTGATGCGCCACCAGCGCGAATCGCGGCTCATCCGAAGGCGTGGGACCGCGCAGGCCGATGCCTGCCGCGAGCAGCAGCAAGGCGCCCAGCATCAACAGCCAACGTTGCAGTCGCTCGCGTGACTGTGTTTGCGCAGCGGCATCACCCGGCTCGCTTCCGGAGTGCTGGCGATGCAAGGACACGTCCTCGGCACGCTCTGCGGGAGACTCGACAGGCGTGCCCAGCACTTGCGTCATGGTGCCCATGCCCGGGCGAGAAACAGGTCTTCGCCCGCGGTGGCCGCCACGTCTCCGAGCGACGAGCCGAACACCGGGCGCCCGAGCAGATCCGGATGCGCCGCCACCACGCGGCACGCGACCTCACGCGCCGACAGCCCTTGCGTGGGCAGCGAGCAGTTGCCGTTCCCGTAGGGGGCATAGACCGAAGCATCGGTGACGCAGAACATGCCGACCGTAGGCACGCGGGACGCCACGGCCAGATGCATCACGCCGCAATCGGCGGTGATCATCAAGTCCATGCCGGCCATGACGGCGCCCATGCGGCGGATGTCGGAGGAGTAATAACCCGGCCATTCGGCGCCCAGCATGGAATGACCGTGCATGGGGATCAGCTCGAGCATGCTGGCCGCCGGGCACAGCGTCTTGAAGGTGTCGATGAACTCGCGCCACCAGTCCATCGGGTAGCGCTTGGCGCCCGTCGCATTGGCGAACACACCCACCACCGGCGGCGAGCTGGTCTGTCGCGACACGGCCAGCAGCTCACCGATGACGCGGCGGCCGTGGGCCAGCTCGACTTCGGTCAGTCGGATATCCAAGGGAGGATAGCCAGGCTCCTCGCCATGGCTGCGGCCCAACGCCCAGCGCAGCAGATTGACCGGGCGCTTGGCCATATGTTGCATGGCGATGCTGGTCGGCGCCGCGTGAGTGAGGCCCGAGCGCAGCGGCGTGTCGCTGAAGCCCAGCTTGTAGCTGCCGTGCAGCAGGCGCGTGATGGCACGGCTGAAGCCCGAGCCCAGGCATGGATCGATGATCAGGTCGTAGCGGGTGCGGCGCACGCGGTGCAGCAGGTGCAGGAAAGGCAGCGGGTGCTTGAATCCGCGCTTGGGCAGGCAATAGACGTTGCGGACGCTGAAGAACGTCGCAAAGATCTCCGCGGCGATATCACCCTCGGAGATCACGTCGATCTCCGCGCCCTTGAAGTGCCGCTCAAGCTCCGCGATCAACGGCGTGAGCAGGATGGTGTTGCCAAGCCGATGGTTGGGGCGGCAGACCAGGATGCGAAAAATGCCTTTGCGAGGCAGCGGCTCGTTGCAGTGGAGGGTCTTGGTTTGGTTCAAGCGGCACCGGTCGGCATGGAGGAGGCATGAGGTGAATTCCGCTCCGGGCTCATGCCGAGATCCGCGCAACTACCGCCAACCCATCATGCCCTATGAAGGGCGCAAAAAGTTGACACATAGAAGTCAGGGCATCAGGCGGCTCGCAGCAGGGCAATGCCTGCGGTGCGAATTTCGTGCCACGACCCCAAGTGGCTGATGGTGCGATGAAAGAGGGCCGTGGGCAGCGGCCCGGGCGCGCGACGCTTTCTGCAGGGTGCAAACTTTGTCTGCAACTATTGGCAGACCGGCCAAGGACTCAGGGCGCAGGATGTTCCGGACAGGCCGGGAGATCCTCGCCCTGGTGCGCTGGCAGGGTGATGGTGAGTACGACGCGCACGCTGGCGTCCGCCTGGCACGGCTCCACGTAACCGATCGCGCCCGGCGTGGTCGCCACAAAGCGCACCACGGCATCGGTCGAAGCGAGCACGTATGGCGGACTGACGCCCTGGAAGTACTGCTGGTCCCAGTAATCCTGCAGCTGGGTGTCGTCCATATGCAGCAGTGTGTGCGAGAACGCCACACGCATGGGCGAGCGGCTGGGCAGGTTGACCGGCGTCAGGCGTTGTCCCTTGCCATCCACGAAGATCTTCTTCAGATACACGTTGCGTACCGTGTTCTGATCCAGCGTCAGCTGCGGCCCATCGAGCGCGGTGATGATGGCGATCTGCGGCTGCGCCGCCCAGGCCATGCCCGGGCGCATCAGCAGTACGCTGATGACCAGCCAGGTCGACCATTGCCGAGGGTATCCGCGCATGGGTGCGACGCTCAGAACAGCACCGCGACAGACGCCAGCCAGCCGGTGGGCGCGAGCAGCTCGTTGTGCGAGCCGTCGCGATATTCCAGTTTGAGCACCACCCCTTCGATCGGCTTGAAATTGATGGCCGTGGTGCGGATGGTGCTGGTCTGCGCCGGCGTCGATGAGCGATAGCGCTCATAACGGCCGATCAGGTACAGCCGCCGCCACACCGGCACTTCGGCCTGCACGAAGCCGCCGCGCTCATCGGGGGTGCTGCTCGTGCTGCTGCGATAGATGCCCTCGCCGGTGAGGCTCACGTAGCGGCTGGTCCAGCTGAAATCGATGCCGTTGAGCCAGTATTTTTCGCGCGGCTGCTGCAGCTCGTAGTTCAGCGTGGAGGCGCCGATGCTCAGCGAGTCGCCCAGCAGGTGGTAGAGCACCCGGCCGCCGATGGCCTGGCGAAAATTGTTCTGCAGCGTCTCGGTGGTGCCGAAGTTGGTATACGCATTGTCCTGGTCGCGGCCGATATTGAGGTTCTTGCTGTCGTCGGCAAAAACCCAGTAATCGAGGTCGTTTCCGTGCACCGGTACCGTGCCGAACATCATGGCGCCGTTGGCGTGACGCGAGAAGGCGGCCGAGGTGGACAAAGGGCGCGACACGGTCCAGGTCAGCGGGTCGGCATGCACCAGATTCCATTCGCCCACCGGGGTGAGGAACTTGCCAAAGCGGAAGGTGATGGCCTGGTTGGCGTGGTAGTCCGCGTACAGCCGCTCGATGTCTAGCTCGGCGTCGTCATCGTCGGTACGCCCGGTGCTGTTCACCGGATTGGTGGCCTCGATTTCGCTGAAAAGCTGCCAGCGGGTGCCGATGTCCTGGGTGATGAACAGGCTCAGGTCGCGCACGTTGTAGCTGGTCTTGGTGCCCTGGACGCTAAAGAAATTGAGGTCGGCATAGCCGCCCACCCGCAGGCCCACGCCAGGAAAGTACAGGCCCTGGCCCAGCGTATACGGCGCCGGTTGCCAGCTGCCGTCGCCATCGTCCGCCGCCATGGCGCCCGAGGCGCAGGCCAGCCCAAGCAGCAGTGCGGCTGCGCCTGGGAGCGAAAAGCGGCGAGGGTGCCTGTTCATCGGTCATGCCCACCAACATGGAATGGAACCAAGCCGGCACACCTGGTTCCGGCGGCCGGCACAGCGAAACGAAAGGCTCGCGAGCGACGATTCCACCGGCAGGGCTCGGCACTGCGGCGGATTCTGCGACAGTGCAGGGGCTACCGCAAAGGCGTGCCATCCCACCCGGGCGGCGACGCCCTCCCATCATCAGCGCGACGGCAGCACCTTGACGACACGATCAGCCCTGTTTCGCCTGCTGTTCCTGACCCTGCTGGGCACCGTGCTGGTGGTGGGCGCGCTCTCGTTCTATCAGTTTCGCAGTGCGCTGCGTTCGGAGATTGCCGGCAACCTGCGTTTTGGCGCCAGCACGGTGATGCAGCGCATCGACACGCTGCTGTTCTCGCATATCGAAAACATGCGCGTGTGGAGCGGGCTGGAGGTGATGCAGGACGTCCGCGTCAACGATGTCGACAAGCGCCTCTCGCACTTTCTCTCGGACCTGCACGCCGGTCAGGGCAATGCGTATGCCGCACTGCTGTGCACCGACGAACACGGGCGTGTGGTCGCTGCCAGCCAGCCTTCGCTGATTGGCACGGCGGCGCCCGCGAGCAGTGAGTGGCGTCCGATTTCCGGTGCCCGTCTGGGCGGCGCGTCCATTGCGCAGACGTGGGGTGCCGATGGCCATGGCGCCATCCTGCGCACGCCGGTGCCGAACACCTTTGGCCAGGGCAGCATCGGCTACCTCTACGTCGTGTTGAACTGGCAGGCCGTGCAGGCGCTGCTGGACGAGGCGGTTGATCATGGCTCGCGCGGCCTGCTGCTGGTGGACGATCGCGGCCGCGTCATCGCTGCCTCCGCTGCCTTGCGTGCACGCGCCGACCTGTCACGCCTGCAACTGGATTGGCGCCTGCCAGCCCGCGGCGCGCTGTCCTATGTGCGCGATGGCAGCGCGCTCGGTTACGGCACCTTGTTGGTCGGCATCGCCACCTCCACCGGCTATCAGCAATTCCAGGGTCTGGGCTGGCATATCGTGATGATGGAGCCGACCTCGGTGTCCTTCGGGCCGATCTGGCGCCTGTTGTGGGCGATGCTGGCGGTGCTGGTGCTGACCTTGCTCGCGGGACTGTGGATTTCCTCGCGCCTGGCCAACCGTATTGCGCTGCCCATCGTGGCGCTCACCGACTTTACCCGCAGCTTCCGCCAGCGCGACGCGGCCTTGCCGCAGCTGCCTGCCACCAATATCTCCGAGATCCACGAGCTGCATCGCGCGTACGCGGAGATGATCGATGCCTTGGCGCGCTCGCGCGAGCAGGTCGTGCGTGCGGGCAAGCTGGCCGTGGTCGGTGAGATGGCCGCCATCATGGCGCACGAGGTGCGCACTCCCATGGGCATACTGCGCAGTTCCGCGCAAATGCTGCAGCGCCAGCCGCACCTGGGCGAGCGCGAGCATGAGCTGATCGGTTTTATCTTCAGCGAGACCGAACGGCTCAACCGGCTGGTCACCCTGCTGCTGGAATGCGCGCGCCCGGCGCCGCCCGATTTCCGTCCGCACGATCTGCACGCCATCATCGACAGCGTGCTTGGGCTGCTGGCTTCGCGGGCCGACAAGGCCGGCGTGTCGCTGTCCAGCAAGTTTGCCGAGCCGGTGCTGATCTTTCCCTGCGATCGCGAGCAGATCATGCAGGTGCTGCTCAACCTGGTGTTGAATGCGCTGGCCTTCGTGGGCGAGCAAGGGCGCGTGCAGGTGGCTACACGTTCCGATGCGGGCGCGGTGTGGATCAGCGTGATGGACGACGGTCCCGGCGTACCCGAATCGTTGCGGCAGACGATTTTCGATCCCTTCTTCAGCCGTCGCGATGGCGGCATCGGCCTGGGCCTGACGATCGTGCAGCAGGTCGTGCATGTGCATGGGGGCGAGATCACCGTGGGCGAGAGTGCCTGGGGTGGCGCATCCTTCAATCTTCGATTTGCAGTGGATGGTCAAAACCGATGAACGCCAGGCGGATACTCGTGGTGGACAACGAGGCGAAGATGCGCCGCATCCTCGAACTGTCCCTGAAGTCGCTGGGCCATGACGTGCTCGAAGCCGGCGACGGCATGGAGGCGCTGGCCATCATCGAGCAGCAGTCGATCGACCTGGTGCTCACGGACCTGCGCATGCCCCGGATGGACGGCATCGCCTTGCTCGAGGCCTTGCGCGAACGCAGCCAGGATGTGCCGGTCATCGTCATGACGGCCTACGCCACCATCGAGACCGCCGTGGCCGCGATGAAGCTGGGCGCCATCGATTACATCATCCGCCCGTTCGAAATGGAGACCGTCGAGATGGCGGTGACGCGGGCGTTGGCCATGCAGGCGGTGCAGCGCGAGAACTACTATCTGCGCGAAGAGATCTCGCGAGGCTGGGGCGAGTTCATCGGCGTCAGTCCAGCCATGCAGGCGCTTTACGAGCTGATCCGCCAGGTGGCACCCACGCGCAGCAACGCCTTCATCGTCGGCGAAACCGGGACGGGCAAGGAATTGGTGGCGCGCGCCATCCACCAGGCATCCGGGCGACAAGGCCTGTTCGTGCCGATCAATTGCGCGGCCATTCCCACCGAGCTGCTGGAGACCGAACTCTTCGGCCATGTCAAAGGCGCCTTCACCGGCGCCTTGCGCGATCGCGTGGGCAAGTGCGAGCTGGCCAGTGGCGGCACCATCTTTCTCGACGAGATCACCGAAATGCCCAGCAGCCTGCAGGCCAAACTGCTGCGCGTGCTGCAGGAAGGACGCATCGAGAGGCTGGGCGCCAATGCGGCGATACCGGTGGACTTGCGCGTGGTGGCGGCGACCAATCGCGAGCCGCTGGAGGCCGTTGAGGCGGGCTTGCTGCGGCGGGATCTTTACTTCCGGCTCAACGTGGTGCGCATCGACGTGCCCAGGCTGCGCGATCGTCAGGGCGACATGACCATTCTGGCCAATCACTTTCTCAACAAATACTCGCTGGAACTGGGCCGCGCCACGCCGCGGCTGTCGGCGCGTGCACTGGAACGACTGGAAGCCTACGACTGGCCGGGCAATGTGCGCGAGCTGGAGAACCTGATGGAGCGCGCCGCGGTGTTGTGTCGCGACGGCGAGGTCGGCGCGACACTGCTGCCCGCCGAGCTGTCGCGTGAAGCCACGGCCTCGCCGCCGCATGCCGCGCCGGTGCCCGAGGGCTCGCTGGCCTTGAAGGATCGCGTCGAATCGCTGGAGCGCCAACTGATCGAGGCCGCGCTGGCGCGCAGCGACAACAACAAGGCTGCCGCTGCGCGCCTGCTGGGCGTCAGCGAACGCACGCTCTGGTACAAGCTCAAGACGTATCAGATGTAGCGCCGCATCAAAGGCGGAAGGTGGCCGAGGCGATCACCACGTCGCCGTGGAAATGATCATTGGCGTCGAATTCGCGGTAGTAGCGGACACCGACGGCCAGGGCATGGCTGCCAAACCTGGTGCCGTAGTTGACGGCGGGTCCCGCACCCAGCACGCGGCCTTCCAGTCCACCAAGATTTGCTCCGCGCCCCGTATCGGCGGTGACCTGGCGGTACGCGTAGCCGGCCAGGCCAACCACCCAGTGGGGCGACAGCCGCTTGCCCACGGCAAGTTCGACGTGGGCTTCGTTGCCGCTGCGGTAATGGGTGATGTCGTTGGGACCGTTGATCCCGTAGCCCACGGCTGCAGACAGCTCGAGGTGGGAATGGGGCGACACATAGGTCATCGCCCACAGCACGTCGCCGGCCCAGCGATTGTGGCCCAGGGACGCGTTGAAGCCTTTGTTGTAGTCGCCCGTGGGTGCCCACACGGTCAGCGATATGGCGTGAGAGAACCCGTTGTTGATCTTCCAGCCCAGACGCCCGTTGATCGCCATGTCGGCCAGGTCGGTATTGCTGACCGAGCCTGAGGTCTGACGCGTCCCGGTGATTTCGCCGCTGAGGCGCAGATACGCATAAGGCGCGGTCACGGAGATGGCGGCTTGACCACCGAAGATCGGCGTGGCGGGAGCGTAGAGCAGGTTGACCGCCATGCTGTCGACACGCTTTTTCAAGGTCACCAGGGTGACGCCGCCCACCGTGGTACTGCCGACCGCGCCGTTGTACTGCGCAACAGCGGTTGATACATACCAGCCGGGAGCGGGCGCCAGGCCGGCACCCAGCGCCTGGCTGCCAAGCAGATAGAGGCCGCCGGCACCTTCCGTGGCGTGCACCGAGGCACCGGTGACACCCCCTATCGCGATGGCCAATACCGCGAACGCTCGCGTCGTCACGCGCATACGCTACTCAGGCTGTCTACCGGCTGGTGATGGGTCTGGCAGGCCAGGATGGAGGCGTCGCCAGAGGTTTCGATGCCGCACGCGCAGGCTTGATGTGTGACGGCTAGCTGGCCCTCAAGCATCAAGATTTCTGGTGATAGTGTGCAGTCGATGGCGTTACTGCCAGCGCAGAAGTACCTAGAGGTCGCTGCGTAGATTTACCTACCAGAGGTGCTCGTCAAAAGCCGCTTTGCTTGATCACGGCCGACAACAGGCGCGTCAGGCCAGACATCAGGTAACTGCGCCGCTCACCCTCGATCTGCGCGTGCCCACGCAACTCACGCACGGTGTAGGGAGCGCCATCCAACTGGATGACCACCAGGAAGAACGCCGACGACGGCGCATCGCTGTCGGCCTTCTTGGCCACGGCAATGGGGCCGCCATAGCGCGAGGAGAGCATGGCGTGATCGAGCTGGCTGGAGCGCGAGCTGGCAATGGAAATCACGCGGCCGTGGATGGCGCCGACGTGGCCGTCCGCAAAAAAGGTGGCCTCGGCACCGGGCTGAATCCGGTAGATGTCTTCCTGCGGCACATAGGCATCCACTTGCCAGCGCTGCGGATCGGCGATCACGCCCAGCGGCTCGGTGGCCTTGATCCATTGGCCGGGTTTCCAGTCGGGGTTGACGTCCATCCAGCGCCCGGCAAACGGGGCGCGCAAGGTGAGGCGCGCTATTTCATCGCGTGCGGACGCCACTTCCTCGAGCTGCACGTTGACGCGCTCGGTGGTGGCCGATTGCTGATCGATGCCGCCCGGCTGGGCCAGCAGACTGGACAGCTGAGCCTGATAGCCTTGCAGACTGGATTGGCTGCCGCGCATCCGTATGGCGATATCGGGTTGCTCCAGCACCACCAGCGGCGTGCCCGCGGCGACTTCGCCGGAGGCATGGATATCGCGGATGCGCGCTGCAAACGGCGCGAAGATCCGCTGCTGCTGCGCAGAGCGGGCCACGGCGTAGGCATGTACCTGGGTGCGCCAGGGCAGGGCAATCAGCACCAGTATGATGGCGATGATCGCGAACACGATCATGCGTCGACGCACCGGCACCTCGCTGCGGCGCGACCACCAGTGACGCAGTTCGCGCGCAATCGGCAGGCCGATAAACCAGGTCACTTCCACCGCGAACAGCACGATGCCCAGCGCCTTGAAGAAGAAGTAGTACACGGCCACGGCGATGCCCAGGAACAGCGCGAAGCGATACACCCAGGTCACGAAGGCGAAGCCGATCAGCATGTGGCGCCGGCGGGCATCCATCACCTCCGGCCATGGCTCGTCCAGGCCGAGCACATGCCGACGCACCGCCACGCGTGCAAGCGCCGAGGCACGCTCGTGCAGGTTGGGCACGTCCAGCAGATCCGACAAAATGAAATAGCCGTCGAAGCGTGTGAACGGACTGGCGTTGAGCGCCAGCGTCAGCGCCCAGTTGGTGGTGGCCAGATAGAGCAGGGCGTTGCGCAGCGTGCCCGGTTCGCTCAGCGCCCAGAGAAAGGTGGAGAGCCCGGCAAGCGTGAGCTCCGTCAATACGCCCGCTGATGCGATCGCCAGGCGTTGCCGCGAACTGCGCAACTTCCAGGCTTCGCCCGTATCGGTATAAAGCATCGGCCACATCACCACGAAGGCGATGCCCATATGTGCCACGCGCACGCCCAGTCGCGTCGCCACCACCGCGTGCCCCAGTTCGTGCAGCGTCTTGCCGATGATGATCGCCAGCGCGAAGCCGAGCACGCCCTCGAACGAGAAGGCATCCACCACCGCATGGGTGAACTCGTCCCACTGGTGCGCCACCATGAGGATGCCGAGCAGGCTCAGCACGATAATGATGGCCGCCGTGATGCGGTTGAACAGCCAGTCGGTATGGGCGGCCAGGAAGCGCAGCAGCCGCTCGGGGCGCAGCAGCGGAATGCGGAAGAACAAATAGTGATGCAGCCACCAGCGCCAGGTCAGCCACTGCGTGCCTTCGCTGGCTTTGCGCAGCTGTTCGACGGCAGCCGGGCCGGGGCGAAGCAGGTGGTTGTGCTGGAGAAACAGCCCGAACGTCCACACTTGTTCCGCGTCGGGTTGCAGCGTGGTCTTGGCCTGGATGTCGTCGGCGATCTCTCGCGGGGAGCTGCCCCAGCGCAGCAGGCATTCGAACTCCAGCCAGCCGATGCGATAGAAGCGATTGACCACGCTGTCCTGGATGACCCATGCCGGCTCGCCTTCGCGGCCGGCCGACGCTTCGGACAGCTGCAGGTCGTCGCGCAGCGGCGGCAGCGGCATGTCGAGTACGGATTCCATCACAGGCCCGTCCACGCGCGGAAGGCCGCGAGCGGCCGGCGAAACAGGTAGTAGCCGAGCAACACGCGACTGCCATAGAGCTTGGCCGTGCCATGCAAGCCCAGTCGCGCGTGCTCCGGTGTGCCGTCGACACTGGCCAATAGGCGATACGCCACGATGCCGTCGTCGTTGGGGCGCGCCTCATAGCTCGTTTCGATGATGGTGCCGTGCAAGGGCTGCAGCGGATATGCGGAAAGATAGAGCGTGACGCTGTTGCCGGGCTCGAGTGCAATCGCGTCGGCCACGGGTAGCTCGATGCGCATGGCAGGCAGGGCCGGGTCTGCCACGCGCAGTATCCGTTCGCCGGTGACGACGGGTTTGCCGATCCAGTCGTTCGGATCGCTGTAGACGGCCACGCCGGCACGCGGCGAGGTGACGCGCGTGCGCTCCAGCTGGGCACGGACGCCATCGAGCTCGGCACGCCGCTCCTGCAATCGCGCGCCCAACAGGGTCAGTTCGTTCTTGCTCTGCGGATTGTCGAAGGCGCGCTGCGTGGCGGCCACCAGTTCGGCATCGGCGACCGCAGCCTCCTTCTTCAGGACATCGGCGCGGCTGCGCAAGGTGGTTTCGTCCAGCTCGAACAGCAAGCTGCCGGTCTCGACCGCCTGGTTCGGCCGCACGTCCATTCTGGCGATGACGCCGTCGATCGGTGAGCTGATGATCTCCGCGTGTCGCGACACCACTTCGGCAGGAGCCAGTGCGGTCTGCCGCACAGGCAACAGCAACAGCAGTGCGGCGATGGCCGTCAAGGTGAGCAGCTGTTTGCGTGTCGGCCGCCAGCGCTGACGATGCTGCCGGCCGGTAAGTGCCGACCAGCAATACGCCCAGGTGCTGCGCAAGCCTTGCAGCAGTGAGGCGAGGCGCTCATCGGGGGCGGCATCGAGCAGATATACGACCATGCCCACGCGCTCGCCGTGCTTGCTGTGCACAGGCAGGCACCAGGCGCCGGCGGGCCACCATTCGGACCAACCATCGGCGACGTCGTCGGGCAGCGTGCGGCCCTCGCGGGATAGCCACAGCGGATGGTCATCGGTCACTTGCGTGCCCAGCCATCGGCTGGCCCGGCGCAGCCAGATCAGATAGGGCGAGTCCTCGGTGGGTTTGGCCAGGCCCGATACGCAGAGCAATTCGAAGCTCTCGCCACGCTGCGCGAACACCAGCGCCTGCCGATAGGCGAGCAAGGGAAAAGGATCGTTGGCGATGGAGAACGCCAAGGCATTCAAGGTGTCGGCGGCCAGCGCGCGGTCGCGCAGCGACGCCAGCAACATCAGCAGCGCAGAGGGCGGCAAGGCTTCAGTCATCGCGCCCCCGGCAACAGCGCCACGCCACTCATGCCGGCGATGAGTTCGGGGTGCTCGCCATCGAGCCGGGCCTCGAGCTCCACGGTCTGTGCCACGGCGTCCACGCGCGCGCTCATCGCGCTCACATGCGCCGGATAGGTTTTGCCCGTTTCCGACACGCGTATCTGGAAGGGCATGCCGAGCTTCAACTGCGCCACCAGGCTCGAAGGCACGTTGAGGCGGACCTTGAGCGGCCCATCGCTGACCAGGTCGAACAAGGGCGCGCCGGCGGCGACCGTCTGGTATGGCCGCGCATAGACCTTGGCAATGCGTGCACCGAATGGCGCGCGCACATAGCAATAGTTGCGCTGCGCCGCGGCCAACGCGCGTGCCCCCTGGGCCTTGGCCACATCGGTCTTGGCGTTGGCCACTTCGATTTCGCCGGCGGCATTGAGTTTCTGCATGCCTTGCTTGGCGACCAGATTCTGCTGCGCCATGGCCAGTTCCGCATCGGCGGCCTGGGCGCGGGCCTGCGCCTCGCCACAATTGAGCTCCACCAGCAGCGCGTTCTTGGCCACGCGCTGACCCAGGGTGACCTTCATGTCACCGAGCGTGCCATTCATCTGGCTGGACAAGGTGGTTTCCGTGTCGGCGCTGAGCAGCACGTGGACCGAGGGTGAGTCGACGTTGGGTTCGGCGGCCTGTGCCAGGGTGGCGCATGTTGCGAGGAGGATCGAGCAGAGAGTCAAACGCATCGTCGTCTCGTCAATGGGGGCCACGCGCTGCTCCCGTCGTCGGGGTGGAAGAGGGGGCCGGCGCCGCATCGCCGACAGGCGCCGGCGCGGGATTCGGCGCCGGCGCAGGTGCCGGGGCCGGCGGCGGCCGCAACGGCTCCAGCTTGTTCATGGTCTGCTCGATCGCCTTGGCCAGCGTGGCCACGTCGTAGTTCTCCACGGCGTCGGGGAACACGTCCAGGCCGACCGAGTTGTACAGGCGCCCCCAGGAGGCCTGCGCATCGGAATACGCCGCTTCACGCTGATAGCGCGAGAGCAGGTAACGACCTTCGGCGCGGATCACTTCCAGCTGCGAGCCGATGGTGGTGAGATTGGCGGCCTTGGCGTAATCGAACAGCTGCTTGTCCACCGCCAGGCTCTGGTCGGCAAAGCCCAGTTCTTCGGTGGCCAGCGAATAGCGCAAGGCGCCGACGCGCACCTGCGTCAGCACCGCCATGGACAGCGCGATGCGGCGCATGTCGTCGGTGTTGCGCTGGGCATCCTGGGCGCGGTTGAGCGAGGGGTATTGCAACAGCTTGAGCAGGTTGATCGACACCTGCAGGCCGGTTTCGGCCCAGCCGTTGTTGTAGAGGTATTTGTTGGTGTCGTACGAATAGCCGGCACTGATCTGCACGTTGGGCCACAGGTTGGCCTTGGCGACCTTGATGTCGTTGTCGTCCACGCGCTTGCGGTACCACTCCTCCATGATTTCCGGACGCTGATGCAGGGCCAGCTGTTCGAGGCCGTTGATGTCCGAGGTGATCGTCGGCAACGGCGGCTCGGCATCTTCCGCCAGCACCATGCGCGAGCCGGGCGGCAGCGACATCAGCGCCGAAAGCTCCGCTTGGGCGAACTCCAGATCCTGGCGGCGTACGGTCAGCAGATAGATGGCATCGAGCAGGGCGCGCTGATAGGCGAGCAATTCCTGCTTGGGCGCAATGCCCCGTGCCTCCGCTTCGCGCGCCGAGGCCAGCGCCTGGTTGCTGCGTTCGAGCAGGCGGGTCACTTCGGGCATCAGGCGTTGTGCGGCCAGGGCGCGCCAATAGGCATTGCGCACGTCCTGCAGCACGTTCTGTTCCACTTTGCGGCGGCGCTCCTCCGCCATCTGGATCTGGTCGATCTTCTGCTGATTGCGGTAGTAGGCGACGCCGAAGTCGAGCAGGCTCCAGCTCAGGCCGAGGTTGTAGACGTCGTGGTAGCGCTCTTCGGACGTCGATGGGCGCAAGCTCACCTGGCGATCCACGATGCCGATCGAGGTGCCGCCGGAATCGTTGTTGCGGCCGGCGTAACCGGCCGACGCCACCAGTCTCGGCAACATTTCGTAGGCGGAGACGTCACGCAAGTTGGACGCGAGCGCGGTCTCCATCAACTTGAGGCGATAGTCCAGGTTGTATTTGAGCGCCCGCGCCGCCGCCTCATAGAAGGTGATCGGGTGCGTGACCGGCTCCTGATTGGCGTACATCGTCACCTGGTCGGCGGCGACGCGCTTGTCGATCTCGTCCTGGCTGTAAGGCTTGGGTTGCTGCGAGATGCAGGCCGACAGCGCCAGGGTGAGTGCACAGGAGAAGGAGGCGATCGTCAGCTTGTTTGTTGGTATAAGCATGTCCTCACTCCGTCCTGGTCAGCGTCCGTGCAACGGCCGGCGGTTGGCGGCATCGCGCAGCTGGTCGCGGAAGCCGCGTGCCGTGAGATGTCCGCTGGCATCCCGCAGGAACTCGCCGCTCGCCAGGCCGCCCGGTGTGCTCGCGAAGATCGACGGATCGGGCAGCAGGCCATCCGCGCTCAGGCTCACGCGACCGTGCCGTGCAAAAAGTTTCGCCAGATCGAAGGCGGCCAGTTGCTGGCTCCGTTGCACCGCGTGATGCACCACCTGTCCGGGCACCAGCCCGAGTCCCTCGCCAATGGACTGTGCGTTGATCAGATCGAACGAGATGTACTGCGGATCGTTGCCGCCCGTGGCAATGGCGGTCTCGGCCTGGTCTTGTGCCACATCGTTGACCGCAGGCAGGACATAGACCTTCGGGTCGACCTCGGGCAGCGACAGGCCGCTGACATACACGCCGGGTCGATCGGGGAATTGCGGGCCGATCGTGCTCAGCGGCGGGCGCGGCGCGGAGATGTTCAGATGGATCACCAGCTGCGCGCTGTCGGTGGCACCCGCGAGATCGGCGATGGTGTAGGTGAACACATCATCCAGCACCTGGCCAAGGCCAGCCGCGGCCAATACCGCGGGATTGCTCATGTCGATGGTGTAGACGTAGCTGCCATCGGCATTGAGCACGAGGCTGCCGTAGCGTCCGGCGATCTTCTGTCCGACGGGAAGCTCGGCGCCGGCTTCGTTTTCCGCGCCGGCACGCACGCTCTTCACGACCAATGCATCGCCCGCATCGACGTCGCTGTCGTTGGGCAGGACCTGGCCGCCCACCTGCTGCCCGGGCGTTTGATCGCTCACTTGTCCGCTATCGTCCACGGCCACCGGGTTGTCGTTGCTGCCCTGGATGGTGATGGTGAGGTGCGCCACCGAGGTCGCGCCATTCGCATCGCGCATGGTGTAGCTGAATACTTCGGTGAGCGTTTGATCGCGCGTGCGCAACGCCTGCACCAGCGGATTGTTGTTGTCCACGACGTATTGGTAGCTGCCGTCGGCGCCGATGGTCAGCGTGCCGTACGCACCGGCCAGCGCTTGTCCAGCGACGCTGCTGCTGCCGCTGGCCGTGCGGTAGTCCACCACTTGCTTGGTTTCGCCATTGGCGACGCCATCGACGTCGGTGTCGTTGTCCAGCACGTTGCCGACAGGATCCACGCCGGGCGTGCCGTTGTGGATGCCGCCGGCTTCCACGGCGGTTGCGCTGTCGTCGATCGCGATGGGTGTGTCATTGCTGCCCTGGATGACGATGCGCAGCTCCGTCGTATCCGAGGCGCCCAGGCGATCGACCACGCGATAAGTGAACACCTCGATCAGCGACTGCCCCGGCAACAGCGCCTGCACCGCGGCCAGGTCGTTGTCGAGCGCATAGTGGTAGGAGCCATCAGGTGCGATGACCAGCGTGCCGTACTGGCCGGCCACCGTTGTCGCGGCGCTGATGGATTGCAGCGGCCCCGGACTGAGCAAGCCGCCTGCGCGGATGCCGTCGACGGTCTTGCTGTCATTGGCGTCCACGTCGGTGTCGTTGGCCAGCACATTGCCGCTGGGATCGGTCCCGGCAGTGGCGTTGTTCAATCCACCCGTCTCGACCGCGACGCCGAGGTCACTCACGGCGTGCGGATTGTCGTTGGCGCCATGGATGGTGATGGTCAGCGTGGCCGTGGCGGTGGCGCCAGCCAGATCGTGCACGGTATAGACGAAGACCTCGGTGAGCGTATCCGTCGGCAGGCGCAGCGCCTGCACGTCGGCATTGTCGTTATCCAACTGATAGCTGTAGCTGCCGTCGGCATTGACGACCACTGTGCCATAGCGCCCGGCCACCACTGCGCCGGCGCCGCCAAAACCTCCCGCGCCAAGTACACCGGCCACGCTGAGCTGGTCGCCGGCGTCCACGTCACTGTCGTTGGTCAAGACATTGCCGCTGGGATTGAAACCAGGCGTACCGTTGTTCACGCCGCCCGCCTCGATCGCCGTGGCGGTGTCGTTGACGGCCACCGGCGCATCGTTCGCACCATGGATGACGATGGTGATGGTGGCGGCGTCGGTGAGTCCGTCTGTATCGGACATGGTGTAAGTAAAGGATTCGCTCAGCGTGTCGTTGCTGCCACGCAAGGCCTGCACGGTCGGATCGTCGTTGTCCAGGCGGTAGCTCGCCGTGCCGTCAGGCAGGATGGTGAGCCAGCCATACAGGCCGCGCAGTTCCGTGCCGAGCGTGCCGGCGGTGCCCGTGCCGCTCTCGGCGCCGGTGCGGATGGCGATGACGGTCTTGGTTTCGCCGTTGGCGACGCTGTCGACGTCGGTGTCGTTGAGCAGCACATCGCCGCTGGGATTGACGCCCGGCGAATTGTTGTCGGCGCCGCCGGCCTCGAAGGCGTCAGCGATATCGTCATGCGCGACCGGCGCGTCGTTGGCACCGTGGATCACTACCACGATCTGGGTGGTCGTGGTGGCGCCAAACTGATCGGAAACCGTGACGTTGAAGGTTTCGATCAGGCGATCGGTGCTGGTGCGCAGCCCTTGCACGGCGGCATTGTTGTTGTCCACCAGGTACTGGAAGCTGCCGTCGGCATTGAGCGTGATCGAGCCGTACTTGCCGGCGAGGGCGTCGCCCACGGTGCCGCTGTTCTGTCCATTGTCGAACGCGACTACGGACAGATCGCCAGGCCCCGCATCCACATCCGTCACCACACTCAGCACATTGCCGGTGGGATCCACGCCCGACGTAGCGTTGCTGACGCCGCCGGCTTCGGTTGCCGACACCGTCATCACGGTGGCCGTGGGCGTGTCGTTGCTGCCGTGGATAGTGATGGTGAGCTGCGCGGCACCCGGAGCGCCGGCCGCATCGAGCGACATGTAGGAGAAGATTTCGGTCAGCGTCTGCCCGGGCTGCAGCGCCTGCACCACGGGCGAGCTGTCATCGAGCTGATAGGTATAGTCACCGTTGTCGCTGACCAGCAGGGTGCCGTAGGTGCCGGCGATGCTGACCTGGCTATGGCTGGGTATGCCGGTAACCGTGCCGCCCGCGGAGAGCGGCCCCACGCGCACGCCGGACACCACCATGGTGTCGTTGGCGTCCACGTCCGTGTCGTTGCTCAACAGGTTGCCCGAGGGCGAGGTGCCGGGAGTGCCGTTGTTGATGCCGCCCGCTTCGATGGCATCGGCCGTGTCGTCGTTGGCGTGGGGCGCGTCGTTGGCGCCATGGATCACGATGACCAGCTGCGCCGAGCTGACCGCCCCATCCACATCGGCGATGCTGTAATTGAAGGTTTCGCTAAGTGTGTCGCCACTGGTGCGCAGCGCCTGCACGGCGGCGTTATTGTTGTCGAGCACGTACGAATAGGTGCCGTCGGCGTTGAGCGTCAACGTGCCATAGGTACCCGCCAGACTCTCGCCGGCATTGCCGTGCGTGGTCGCGCTGTCAAAGCCGGTGACGCGCAGTGCTTCGCCAAAGGCGTCGACATCCGAATCGTTGCTCAGCACGTTGCCGGTCGGGTTGACGCCCGGCGTGCCGTTGTTGATGCCTCCCGCTTCCACGGCAGTGGCAGCATCGTCCACGGCCACCGGCGTGTCGTTGCTGCCATGAATGACGATGGTCAGCGTGGCCACATCGGTGGCGCCGGCCAGATCGGTCACCGTGTAACTGAAGCTCTCGGTCAGTGTGTCGGTGGAGCTGCGCAGGGCCTGCACTGCGGCCAGCGTGTTGTTCACGCGGTAGGCGTAGCTGCCGTCGGCATTGACGGTAAGCCAGCCGAACTGTCCCGCGAGCTCGGCACCCACGGTGCCCGCTGTGCCGGTGCCGGCTTCGGCGCCCGTGCGTATGGCCGTCACCGCGAGCGCATCGCCCGCATCCACGTCGGTGTCATTGCCGAGCACGTTGCCCGCGGGATCCACGCCGGGCCGGTTGTTGTTGAGTCCGCCGGCCTCGGTGGCATTGGCGGCATCGTCGCTGGCCACCGGATTGTCGTTCTGGCCGCTGATGAAGATATGGATCTCCGCGCTGCTCTGGAACACGCCATCGGTGATGGTGAAAGTGAAGTCCTCGCGCAACACATCCGAGGCGGTGCGAAGCGCCTGCACGGTGGCGTTGCTGTTGTCCACCACGTAGCGATAGGTGCCGTCGGCATCGATGGTGAGCGTGCCGTAGAGGCCTGCCAGTGCGGTACCCACCGTGCCGGCTGTACCGGTGCCGGCGACGTCGCCCGTGCGGATGCCAATCACGGTGATGGGGTCGCCATCCGGGTCGAGGCTGTTGACGGTGGCGTCGCCGGTGGGGTCCAGGCCTGGCGTGGCGTTGTTCACGCCACCGGCTTCGCGTGCAAACGAGGTGACGTTCTGCGCGACCGGCGGATCTTCCGCGCCGTGCACGGTGATGGTGAGGTTGGCGCGTGCGGTGAGTCCTTCGGTATCCACGATCTGGTAGGTGAAGACGTCCAGTACCGTCTGTCCCGCGGACAGAGCCAGCACCGTCGCATTGGCGCTATCCACGTTGTACGTGTAGCTGCCGTCGGCGTGAATGGTGAGCGTGCCGTACAAGCCGGTGATCACGCCTACGGGATCGAGCGCTCCAGTGAGGCTGCCACCAGAGGCTGCGCCGGTGACCGTGAGGTTGGTATTGGGCTGATCGGCATGATCCACGTCGTAGTCAATGCCATTGCCACCTGGATCGGTGGGATTGCCGGGCCGGCTCGCAAACAGAATCACATTGCCCGAGGGATTACTCTCATGCGTGTCGTCGTTGGTCGATGCGGCCTGTGCCTGCGCCACGTCGTCGGTGGCCACGGGGTTGTCGTTGCTGCCGTGGATCACGATGTTGAGCTGGGTGATCGAGAGCAGGCCGCCGGCGTCTTCGACCGCGTAATCGAACGTGTCGTTGAGCGTTTCACCCGCCATCAAGGCCTGCACGGTGGCGTTGTTGTCGAACACCGTGTAAACGTAGCTGCCGTCCGCGCCGATGGTCAGCGTGCCATACAAGCCATTGAGCACGGCGCCGCCGCTGGCGGAGGTGGTTCCAGCCGTGACCAGCACCACCGGGCCCACGCCCGACGCCGAATGCGTACGCACGCCGTAGACGGAGAGCACTTCGCCGTTCGCCGCGCTGTCGACGTCGGTGTCGTTTGCCAACACATTGCCAGTGGCGTCGCTGCCAGCCGTGCCGTTGTTCACGCCGCCTTTTTCGACCGCATTGCCCACGTCGGGCACGCCCACGGGCGTGTCGTTGGCGCCATGGATGGTGATGGTGAGGGTGGAGCCGGTACCGAGGGCGCCGGTATCCACCGCCGTATAGGAAAAGGTTTCGGTGAGCGTCTGGCCGCACGTGCGCAGTGCCTGCACGGTGGGATTGCCGTTGTCGACGACGTATTGATAGGAGCCGTTCGCCAGAAAATACAGCGTGCCGTACAAGCCGGTGACAGATGCCGTGCCGCCATTGGCCAGCGGCGCCACCACCGGTCCGCCCGGCAGCAACTGCACCCCCGTCAGGGTGAGGAAGTCGCCGTTGGTGGCAATGTCGACATCGGTATCGTTGTCGAGCATGTTGCCTTTGGGATCGACGCCTTCGGTCTGATTGTTGGTGCCGCCGGCTTCGACCGCGTCGTCCGTGTCGGGCACGGCGCTGGGCGGGTCGTTCACGGGTTGCAGCACGATGGCGACGGCACCGGTGGCGGTGAGCGCATCGCCGGGATTCTGGCCCGGGATGCCATCGCCATTGGCGTCACCAAAATTGCCCTGATCGTTGGTGACGATGCTGAGCGTGTCGTCACCGTTGTAATTGGGCAGGCCGATGTACGTGAGCGTGGCCAACGCCGCGTTGATGTTGGCGATGGTGCCGGTGATCACCAGCTGCGACGTGTTGCTGCCGCTCACCGTGACGCCGGCTGCGCTGCCCAGCGCAAGCGTGCCATGCAGCACGGTAAGCGTGACGCCCACCGTGCCTGCGCCCGCATCCACATCGCTGATGCTGATGCCGCTGATGGCGAGTACGACGTCTTCCAGCCCGTTCTGCGTGCCGGGCAGCTGATTCTGTGGCGCCACGTTCTGGTGGACGTAACCCGCGTTGGCGGCGACCTGCACGCCTTCGCCAAGATTCACCACGACCTGACCCAGCGGCGAGGACGTATCCGTGTCGATGCGCACGCGCAACGTGCCGGTTGGCAGCGCATAGGTGGCACTGGCGGGCGCATCGATACGGAATGCACCACTGGGCAGCGCGCCAAAGCTGAAGTTGCCGTTCGCGTCGGTGACGGTGGTGAAGCTGCGATTGTCGGCGGTGGTGGCGAGATTGCCGTCGAGTCCGCCCCAGGTCAGCGTGACCGTCTGGCCGGCCAGACCTGGACCATCCGGCGTGGTGCTGGTGGTGGCGCTGGCTGTGTCGTTCCATAGCGTGCCGCTGATGACGCCCAGTCCCGCGCCCTCGCTGAGCACATAGGTATTCACGCCGCCCTGACCGGTGCGTTCGCCCGTCGAGCTTCCTGCTGGCCCAACCAGTGAGCCGCCCCATTGGGTAAAGCTGTCGGACAGGCTCGTCCAGGTCAGCGTGGCGTTGTTGCCGGGCTCCGGTGCCAGGTCCGGTACGGTGACGTTATAGGTGAACCGCACGCTGTCGCCCGGATTGAGTTGGCCGAAGTGCACGGTGACGCCGTTGCTGGTGTCGACGGTCACGCCAGGAGGCAGATTGCCCAGCGTGTAGGCCGTGCCGTTGATGATCAGGCCGTTGAAGGTGTAAGCGCTGCCGCCGGCGAAATTGTCGCTGAGCACCACATCGAACGCGGGCGAGCCACCGTTCTGGGTGAAGCTCACGGACACCGTGGCCATGCCGGTGGTGGCGGTGACGTTCGGCGTGAAATCGATGATCTGCTTGTTGAGGCCATTGAACGACGGCTCGACGATGTCCTCGTACACGGGCTGGCTGGTGGACAAGGCCGTGGTGCCGGCGAACTCGGCGGCCACCACGGGCAGCGCATCGCCGGCGGTATTGGACGCCTGGTTGAGCACCCGCGCGTTGAACTCCAGCGCGAAGCCCTCCACATCCGGGTCGATATCCGTGTTGGTGATGTTGCCGAAGTGGAAGCTGATCACCGTATTGCCGTTGGCATCGGTGCTGATGGTGATCTGCGAGGGATTGAATACGCCCGTGGCGCCAGGCCCGGACAGATCGGGCAGCAAAGGTTGCGCCTGCGGACTTTCGGCATTGCCCACGATGTTGAGCGTGCCGCCGGTGACCAGGTTGCCGATGCTGCTGACGATGCCGTTGTTGGAAATGAACACCAGGCGCACCGTGCCGTCGTTGATGAAGCCGATGCCATTGGGCAGGGTGATCTGCAACACGAAGTCGTTGGTGATGCCTTGCGCGAACGCGCCAACG
This sequence comes from Dyella japonica DSM 16301, assembly GCF_001010355.1. Taxonomy (GTDB): domain Bacteria; phylum Pseudomonadota; class Gammaproteobacteria; order Xanthomonadales; family Rhodanobacteraceae; genus Dyella; species Dyella japonica. The sequence goes on from NZ_JPLA01000013.1 coordinate 241,389, forward strand.
GCTCGGTAGTGGATCACTTCGCCAACCGTCACGTTTTCGTTGTCGCCATCGGTCGGGCTGGCCGGAGAAGTCTGCGGCAAGCCGCCGACGCGGGAGAGGTAGACGCCTCGAAGCACGGGAACCGTGAGCGTGGACGCTGCGCTGTAATCGTTCAGCACGCCGCTGTTGAGCAGGCCGTCCGCGCCGGTGCGCTCGCCGCTGTTGGGACCGTCGAGGCTGGTCCACGCCACGGTGGCCGTGTTGTCGAAACTGGCGACGCTCGCCGCACTCGCGTTGACCGTGCCGTTGACGCGGATGACGATGCTGCCGCCGGTGGGGATGTCGACCCGGGCGCCCGAGGCGGTCTGCAGCACCCCGTTGACGATCACGAAGTCCTGGCCGCCGTTGTTGCTCGCGCCGCCGCTGTAGGTCACGCCCAGGATGGTGTAGCCGCTCATCTGGGTCGGCAGCACATCGTTGAGGCTGATGTCGTAGGCGTTGAAGTCCGCGCTGCTGGAGCCGTTGGTGATGATGATCTGGTAGGTGACGGGAATGGTTTCTTCCACGCCGAACGGGGGCAGGGGATCGGTGGTCTGCTGGATGGTGAGCGTAGGCTCGCGGATCACGATGGTCGGCGCCGCGCCCGCCGAAGCCACCGTGCGGTCGATGGCGGTGGCGCCGTTGGGCGTATCGCCATCCGGATCGCTGTAGACGATCTGCGCCGGGTTGGAAAGCGTGGTGCCGGCCTGGTTGGAGATCACATTGCTGGCCACCAGGCGCACGCGTATCACGAACGCATTGTTGCCGGTGTTGTTGTCGCCGTTGGCCGTACTTGCGCTGAAGGTGAACAAGGCATCGACGCCATCCGCGCCCAGTGTGCCGCCGCTGCCGCTGAGGCCGCTGATCACCACGTTGCCATTGAAGTTCGCCAGCAACGCGGCCGATCCGCCGCTGGTGGTGATGATCTGGTAGCCGGTGCCGTTGAAGCTGGTGTCCAGCCGCATGCCGGCGGGGATCAGGTCCTGCAGCCGCAAGGACTGGGTCGAGCCTTCCGGCAGGGTGACCACGATGTCGTAGAGCATGCTCTCGCCGATCACCAGGTCGCTGCCATTGGTCTGCGGGGCGCTGGAGTCGCTGTTGTCCAGGCTGCCGCCGGCATACACCACGCGTACCGTTGGCGCGGCGACTTGCTCGGCCGCCGTTTCGCTGATGCTGCCGACGAAGTTGGCGCCGCCCTCGGTGCTGGCGTAGTGCAGCAGATCGGCGGTGCTTTGCAGCGTGCTGCTTGCCGCGATGCTGGCGTTTACCGTGACGTCGTAGGTGATGATGATGACGTTGGCGCCGGTGGCATCGGCTGCCGAGCCGGCGCGTCCGGCGGTCAGCGTGCCGGTGCCGTTCGCGTCCAGCAAGGTGATGGTATTGCCGCTGACGGAGTAATCCACGCCCAGCACCAGGGCCGTGCCATCGCCACGATAAAGGTGCAGATTGGCGCTGGCCAGCGATCCGCCGACGAACGAGAAGCCGGTGGGCAACAAGATATCGGTGCTCAAATCGAAGGCCGCGCCGCCGCCGGTGTTCTTCAGCTCCGTGGCCATGCGCAAAGTATCGCCGGCATCGATGCCGGTAATGTCGCCGTTGACGGCCTTGGGATCGGTGATGCTGCCAGTGAACGGCGCACCGCCGGTGCCGGGCGCGGACCAGGTGCCGGTGGTGCCCGTGATCGTGCCATTGGTGCTTGATACGACACCGTGGACGATCGATACCTCAGGCTCGGCAATCGAGCTGATCACCGCGATCTCTTCGGATGAAAGCAGGTGCGTGTGATCGATGGTGGTGGTCTGGTCGGACTTGGCCAGCACGCTGAGCGCGCGCTGGTCCGCGAACGGCTGATTGCCCACCACCACCGTGAATTGCACCTCGATGCGCGAACCCACCGTGGCTGCGGTCGCAAAGCTGCCGAAGTTGAACACGATGGCGTTGCCGGCACCGGTGGTCACCGACAGCAGTCCGCCGGCGTTGGTATTGCCCGCGCCCAGATGCCACTGATCAACGCCATTGCCCTGCGTCCAGCTAATGCCGGTGATGTCGAACAAGGGCAGCGGCATATAGGCCGAGAGCGACATGTTTTCGTAGTCGCCGGTGACCAGGTCGTAGCTCATGGTGAAGGTGACGACATCGCCGGGACGCAGCTCGCCATTGGCCGGTACCGCACCGCCATTGACCGAGGAGATGGCGATGTCCACGTCGCTGACCGGCACCGTCTCGGTGCGTGCGTCGGTATCGCCGACCACGCCCGTGCCCAGGTTGACGGGATCTTCCAGCACGGTGGCGTCGACGCTGGCGTTGTTGCTGATCGAATCGCCTTCGTTGATTTCGCTTTGCGGATACACCGTGGTATAGGCCTGGCTCACCACGGCCTGGTAGCTGATCACCACCTTGGTGGCGCCTTGCTGTATCGCATCGAAGGCGAGGTCGCCCTGCAAGCCACCAAGCTGGCCTCGCGCATTGAGTATCGACTGGCCGATATCGAAGGCCAGCGAGGTCGTGCCGTCGGCGTTCACGATGGTGGTGACCACCAGCGCCACGGTCTGCGTGACGCCGTTGAGCGAGATGCTCATGGTGGGGGTGCCGCTGAGCGTCTGACCGTCGCCGAGCGTGTCCTTCACCAGGAAGTGACCCTGGTTGAATATGTTCATGCCGAAGGCGAAGTAGTCCGACAGATCCAGCTCGACGGAATAGGTGAGCCGGTCGCCGGGCGTGAGGCCGGGAGTGCCGATATCGCCGGTGATGGCGGCCGTCTTGTACAGGCTGAGCGATTGCACCACGAATGACGTGGCGGGCCCGGTACCCGAGAGCGCCACTTCGGTTGCCGGCGGCGTCAGGTCGCGCGGGTCCAGTGGTGTCCATTCGCCGGTCGCGGATGCGCCGTCGACCGTGATGGTGACGGCAGCGCCGGTGGCTGGATTGAGTATCGGGTCGCCATTGGCATCGGCCTGTGGCACGAAGAACGCAATGTTGATGTCGGAGGGGCCGGTGAGCGCGGCATACGTGACCGAGTAGTTCGCCACGTAGGCGCCACCGGCGAGTGCCGCCTGGATCAAGGTGGGATTGCTCAGCACAGTGCCGTTGGCCAGCATCACTTCCGTCACCACGCCGCCGGCGCTGGGTGTGATCGCGGTGACCATGATGTCCGACGGCAGGTTCTGCGTAACCACGACGTCGGTGAGCGATTGCCCGGGCGCAGGCGAGGCAGTGACGGTGATGCTTCGAGCGTAATTCGGGCCCGACGAGGTTTTCCCTTCCGGCGTGTTCACCGTCTGGGTCAGCGTGATCACGGTCGGATGCACGGCGTAGCTGTGCGTGGCCGCTTCGATCAGCGACGGATCCTGCGTGGGGTTGTCCAGCGAATCGTTGCCGAACTGGAAGCCGCCTTGCGCAAGGATGGAAAGATTGGGAGATCCGTTGGAAAACGCCGTGTCGGCGAGGTTGCTCAGATGCGCGGTGACCTGCACGTCGACGGATGGCTGTGCACTGCCCACGCTGGCATAGGGCAATTGCAGCACCACCAGCTCGTCGCCCGGTCGCAGCCCATAGTTGGCGGCGTGGAGCACGACGGCCTGGCCGGTGGCGTCCTTGGCCAGTGGATGCACGGCATTGCCGCTGGCATCGAAGGTGATCACATAAGCCGTGACCGGACGCCCAAGATAGGTGGCGGAAACAAAGCTCACGCCATCGTCGCCGTCCTTGCCGGTGGCAGGAAAGAACAGATCGATGAAGGGCGCGTAGCCGTCCTGGGTGGAAGTGTTGGTGAACGATGCCGTGAAGGTGACTTGGTCGCCCAACAGGACGTCGCCACCGGCCGACGACAACGTCACGGTGGGGCTGGCATCGACCAGCAGGCCTTGAAAGCCGGCGCGGGCTTCGGCGCTGATCGCGAGCGGATGATCGATGGCGCCGTCGTGCACCTCCAGCGTCCAGTTGCCGCCCGCAGCGACGCTTCCCGTGTTGTCGCTGGACGCTGCCACGCCGGCGCCGGTCCAGTGGGCAAGCTCGTGTACCAGGGCTTGTCCCGAAGCATCCGCACCTACATTGCAGCCCAGCAGCAGGATGTCCGCATCGGCGGTGAGCGATGAGCGCCACGATGCGAGTTCGTTGCCAAGCTGATCGATGGTGCTGCTGGTGATCGTGCGGTCGCCCAGGGTGAATTGTCCCGGCGCGCCGTGCGACACGATCTGGATCGAATCCACCTTGCCCAGGCGATCGAGCGCCGCCGAGATGGCAGCCAAGCCATCCTGGCCCGGCTGTACCACCAGCACCGAAACGTTGGATGGCAAGTCCTTGGCGAGTTCCGTACCGTTCTGGATGCGGCTGTCGATGACCAGCAGCTCGCGCGCTGCCGAAGGCGCCGGTGCGGTGGCGGCGGCGCGCGGCGTCAGCGTCAGGCCGTGCGTCTGAAACGCTGCCGGCTCCGTGTCTGCAAAGCGCTCGGCGACGTGATGCTGCTCAGTGGCAGCGGCGGCCGCGCCGTCGAACATGATGCGGGGCTCCAGGGCGATCGCCTGGCCGTGGGGTCTTAAGGGATTGCCCCATCCATGACTGGACACAAGAGCCATATGCGGTACCCCGAATAGCGGCCGCGTTTATCGAACGTCGTCGGTTTAACCCAGTCACGACGATCTTCTTTTCATCCACTCCCCGCGGAAATCGGCTGCCCCGTCGCTAGTCAAGGACAGTTCTATGCAAGGCTAAGGATGCGCATTTGCCGCGTATAAGCAGCGTCAAGAATTGCGGTGCACAAAAGCATGGAAGATGTGATTTCCAAGCCACCCTGGCCCGAAGGCCGTACTCCATGAAGTCGCGCGACGTGCGCGCCGCGCTCAACCATTCCAGTGCGCCTGCGGCACGACCTTCGGCTCCGCCGGATCACCCACGTAGTGAGGCGACATGATCTGCACGCCGGCCGCGTTGAAGTTGTCCTGGATGCGTGAATGCAGGTCGTGCAGGATGTCCAGCCGCAGGCTGGTATCCACGATGCGCACGTGCAGCAGGTATTCCACGTAAAAGTCGGACAGCGCGGTCTGCAATACGAAGGGCGCGGGTTCCGGCAGCACCTGCGCGGTCGCCTTGGCGGCGTCCACGAGCATGTGCTGCACCTGCCGCCACGGCGCGTCATAACCGATAGTGACGGTGGTGGTGAGCCACATGCCGGGACCTTCCGGGTTGCGCGAATAGTTCTGCAGCTGGCTGCCGAGCACCACATTGTTGGGAATGCTCACTTCCACGCCCGTGATGGTGCGCAATCGCGTGGTGAACAGGCCGATCTGCAGCACCACGCCCTCGGTGTTGCCGCTCTTGATCAGGTCGCCCACGCGCATGGTGCGTGAATAGATGATGGTGAAACTCGCGGCGGCCTGGCCGATGATGCCCGAGGCGCCGAGCGAGACCATCAGGCCGACCAGCACGCTCAGGCCCTTGAAGGCCTCGGTCTGGGCGCCGGGCAGATACGGATAGGCCATCGCCACGGCAAACAGCCAGATCGCGGCTACCACCAGCTTGCGCGTGGGCTCGGCGAGCTCCGAGTCGATCTCAAGCAGTTTGAAGCGCCCGCTCTGCACACCGCGAAACGTCACGCTGATGGCCTGCGTGATCACTCGCGCCGCAAAGAGGATCACCGCGGCGGTGAGCAGGCCGGGCAGGGCGCCCGCGATCGTCACGCCCCATTGCTTCAACTTTTCCACGACCCATCCGCGCATGGCCTCCGACCATGGCTGGGTGTACGGAAACTGCGCCAGCACAAAGCGCAGCCATTCCTCGATGATGGCCAAAGCCACCAGCCAGAAGATCACACGCACAAACCATGAGGCGATGGTGCGTGCATTGAGCGCGAACTGGCGCGCCGATTCATGGCGGATGGCCAGCAGGCGCCGCTCCAGCCAGCGCTGCAGCGCGCTATCGATCCGTCGCCCCAGCCATCGCAGCGTCACCAGTATCGCCAGCGTCAGCGCCGTAGCCAGGGCGGACCAGACGATGGCCTGGGTCAGTCGTCGGGGCGAGTTGGCGCTGTTGGCGGCTTCGACAGCCGCCGTCAGCTGCTGCGTGATATGGGCCTTCGCCTCGGCCATCGTTTCGTTGTTGAGTTTGTCCAGATCGTCTGGCGTGAAGATCGCCACCACTTCGCCGTTCAAAAGGATGAGCGCACCCTGCGGCAGGTCCTTGAACGTCAGGTCGACCGCCGGGCTCTTTGCCGCGATGTGCGCGATATTCTCCGCCCCCGTGGCAGCCCTCAGCGCGGGCGACCGGCCCATGAAGTATGAGCGGAACGTGGTGATCTCGCGATTGAAATAGCGCAGCTGCGCCTGCGCCTGGGCCTGCGGCTGCTCCGGCGCCGATACCGACGCCGACGATGCGGCGGCCTCCTGGGGTGCGGGCGATGCGTAGCCGGCTGGAGCCCACGCGGCCGTTGCCGTGAGCATCGCCACAGCCGCCATGCGTGCAGCCGCCAGCCAAAAGCGCGTCGACACTTTCATGTCACGTTTCCTTAAGCGCCCCACTGGCGTCGAGAATCGATGCACGGTCCCCAATTGGCAACTGGAAAACTACGGCGTCTTCACTTCGTAAAACTACGTAAAAGCGGTCACGGCCGCCTCCGGGGCCGCGCGCGGGTTTTTGCGAGATCCACGTATCGGCCCGCATGCGGCATTGCGCCGCCTTTTAATTTCGCGGATCGACGCCACGTTGTTACCATCCCCCTGATTTGGCCCCGGATCGCGCGCTTTGCGGTCGCCGGCTGTGCTGTTCTGGAAATAATCTGCAAGGAGTCGCAGCGCCCCCATGTCTTGCTGAGAGGAGTAATAGGTGAATTCGCTCACCGGTTTGGATTTCGATGAGTTCGAGGACGCCTTGCGTGGCGTCGACGGGCAATACATTCCCGTCGGCAGAAATACGCTCAGCTGGCAGCTCAGGGATATCGCGCTGGCGGACCTGGAGATCATGCGGGGACGCAATGGCGGTGGTGCCATTTACGGCGGCGCATGCCGGTCGGAGAACTTCGGGCTGTTCCTGCCCATGGTCGAAACGCCTGCGGTGGCCGTGAACGGCACGCGGATGCACGGCGCCATGCTGGCCTGGTTGGCGCCGGATCGCGATTTCCACGTCTACAACAGCGACGCGATCGACTGGATTGGCGTGGCCATCGGACGGACGGCCGTGGCTCACTGGCTGGACCTCACGCACGAGGATTTTCGTCGCGACATGAGCGACCATCTGGTCGGGCAGGTCGATGCCGCGTCCATCGCACGCATCAGGGACCTCGTCGATCGCATGCCGGGCATGCAGACCCGCGATGCCGGGTTCGACGAGGCTGCGATCGACATGCTCCATGCACAGCTGTCCTGGGCGATCTATGAAGCCGTTCAATCCCTGGATGCGGCGCCGCCGCCAGCACAAGGTCGTCCTCGCTTGCCCAGGCGCGAGATCCTCGGCCGCGCCCTGCAGGTGATCGACGCGGCGGGCAACGGCCCCGTGCAACTGTCCGACCTTGCCCGCGCCACCCGCGTTTCTGCGCGCACACTGCATGCGATCTTCATGGATCATTTCGGACTCAGTCCTTATCGCTATCTGGTCCTGCGAAGGCTGCGGAAAATCCACGATGCACTGAAGGCAGCCGCTCCCGGCGAAACCGTCGCCGGCATCTGCAGCCGTTTCGGCGTCTGGGATTTTGGACGGTTCTCCGGCCTGCATCGCCGCATCTACGGGACGTTGCCTGCCTCTGTTCTCGGCAAGAGCAAAGCGTTTCGCGCAACGAGTCATTAGTTTTCCATGGCGCCGGCGGTAGTTTCGCCGCGATGGATGCTGGAATTTTTGCCGGAACTACACAGTCCTTCCTGCGCCCGCGTCACATCAACGCAACCAAGGCGCGGGAGACTTGCTTGAGCACGATGCCCGCCACAGCGTGAGTTACCCGCTGCTTCGATGGGCCACTTCAATCACCTTGCCGAGTCCGACGCATGGCGCGTTGGCTTCGTGATGTTGCGTGGTCTTTGCAATCTTCGTGCGCTTCGTGACCCTCGTGATTGCAATGAAAAAACCTGTGCGTGACTCGCAGGTTTTGCAGGGTCCACCCTTGAACGGACGAACTTGCAGCGCATCGACACCCGGTTGACCCGTCGATCGCTCCAGCCGAACCCATGGCTGGTGGGGGCGAGTTCGACGACTTGCGTCAAGCCAATCCGAACTCGACGACGTTCACGGGGAGAAACGATGAACACGATCTACAGCAAGATATGGAATCCCACGCTCGGCGCCGTAGTGGTGGCCTCCGAGCTGGCGCGCGCCAACGGCAAGGGCCGCCGCGGCGTGACCACCCGCAAGGGCGCGGCACTCGCACTGGCGATGGCGCTCGCGCCACTCGCATCGCATGCAGAGGTTTGCAGCGGCACGTTTGCCGCAGGCCAGGAACCCACAGCGGTGACCGGCGCGTTCGCGTGCGGCAGCGTGGCGGCTGCCACGGCCGCGTCCGCCACGGCCGTGGGCAACAACACCTCGGCCAGCGGTGCGCACAGCACGGCAGTCGGCAATGGCGCCAAGGCCTCGGCAAAGAACGCGACCGCCGTGGGAGACGGCAGTGTGGCGAAGGCTGCCAACAGCGTGGCGCTGGGGCAGGGTTCGATCGCCAACGAAGCCAATACGGTGTCCGTCGGCAGTGCCGGCACAGAGCGCCGCATCACCAATGTCGCCGATGGCACGAATGCGCACGACGCGGTGAACAAAGAGCAGCTTGATGTGGCTTCTGCGCAGGCCGACACGAACTTGAGCAATGCGACCCGCTACTTCAAGGCGAACGGTGCCAATGACGGCAGCGACGATGCGCTGGCCGTGGGCAACAACGCGACGGCAATGGGCTCGGCAAGCCTGGCGCTGGGCGACGGGTCGTCGGCGATCGGCAGTGGCGCGACGGCGACGGGCGATTTGAGCACAGCCAATGGCTACAACAGCGTGGCTGCAGGTGCGAACTCCGCCGCCTTCGGCGCGAATGCGCAGGCGCAGACTGA